>NZ_FORD01000065.1 GCF_900113925.1 Nitrosomonas sp. Nm34 | reverse complement strand
ACACGCTATTTCATCAGTAGCCTTGATACGGATGATCTGGAGCGATTAGAGCGTGTGGTGCGGGCGCATTGGGCTATAGAGAACAATTTGCACTGGGTGCTTGATATCGCCTTTGATGAAGACAGCAATCGGACTCGCAAGGGGCATAGTGCTGCGAATCTGGCTGTTATCCGGCATATCGCCCTGAATCTGATCAAGGCCGAAAAAACATCCAGGGTGGGCATCAAGACCAAGCGTTGAAAAACCGGATGGGATAATGAGTATTTACTCCGGGTTATTGGGATAATTTAAGCGCGATTGCCCTGGGCAGGAGGGTCATTCGAGTCTTGCAGCACGAGCTTGCCCATGACTACAAGTTGCAAAATGGCTTTGCGCAGCTCAGTGATGTTTTCCTTGTTACGGCCTGGTAGAGGGAGAGGTAGATTTCTTAGGATTTATTCACCTGCCGTTTCTGGATTTTGATATGGCCGCACCAAACGGCTTGAAATCATGGGCCATAGTGACCGACCAGAGTAGATCTGCCAGAAACAAAATGCCCTTCCTGGCCTTGGCTTTCCACAAACGCCAGATGATCTGAGAGGCGGTGAAAGTTTTACCGGTGCCGGTTGCCATGACCAGCAGAATGCGCTGCTTGCCCCGCGCAATCGCCTTAGTGGTGCGGTTGATGGCAAGCAAGTGGTAGTAACGCGGGGTTTTATTGCTGCTGTCACTGTAGTAACCCTGCGTGATCAGAGCATGCTGCTGCCCATAGATATGAATGCCCTTATGCGTCAGCCACTCCTGCCACAGCATGTCGGCCGAGGGAAATTCATGTAAACCCAGTTCGCGCTCGACTAGCCATCGGCCGCAATTTTGTTATGAAACAAAAAGCCATCGCCGTTCGAACTGAAGACAAAAGGCACTTGCAGCAGCTCGGCATAATTGAGTCCCTGTTGCATGCCAGCGCCGATGGCGTGATTGTTGTCCTTGGCCTCGATCACGGCAATCGGAATATTGGGTTTGTAGAACAACACATAATCAGCCCGCTTGTGCTGCGCGCGTGTGCAAGCGACCACGTACAATGATACGTCCTTTAGTCAGCAGAAATTCTTCCCGTACCTGACTCGCAATATCCCACCCTGCCTGTTGCAAGGCAGGCGTGATGAATTGGGTGCAGATATCGCGTTCAGAGAGTTGTTTTTTATGCATGATCAACTCCCTTGCTCCTTTTTCGCTCGATAATGCTGCTTACTTGTTAGCCGCAATCAGTTGAGGTGTTAAGTGCGGTGCGATAATTTGCAGCAACTGCACGAAAATCTTGGGATTGCCTGCAACAATTTGCCCGCTTTTCAGGTAATTTTCATTGCCTTCCAGATCACTGACCAGGCCGCCTGCTTCCAGAATAAGCAAACACCCTGCGGCAATATCCCAGGGAGACAAGCCGATTTCCCAGAAACCGTCATAACGCCCGGCGGCGACATAGGCCAGATCAAGCGCAGCGGAACCAGGACGACGGATGCCAGCCGTTTTGGGGATAATATCCTTGAACATAGCGAGGTAAGCCTCCAGAAAGGACAGATCCCGGAACGGAATACCCGTACCGATCAGTGAATCAGCCAGCAGGCCGCGCTTACTGACGCGGATGCGTTGATCGTTAAGATAAGCGCCACGCCCACGGCTGGCGGTAAATAATTCATTGCTGACGGGGTCGTACACGACTGCTTGGGATAACACTCCTCGATGTAGTAATGCAATCGATACCGCATATTTGGGAAAACCATGCAGAAAATTAGTCGTGCCATCCAGCGGATCAATAATCCATTGATATTCTGATTTTTTGGCGTCTCCGCGATTACCGCTTTCTTCTGCTAGAATTGAATGGGTAGGATAAGCATCCATCAATACTTTAATGATGGCTTCTTCAGCCGCACCATCTACTTCACTGACAAAATCACTGTGCGATTTGCGTGAAACTGTCAGAATATCGAGGTTCCGTGAAGCCTGATTGATAATACTGCCTGCACGGCGCGCGGCTTTTACCGCGATGGTTAGCATTGGATGCATTTTATAAGACCAAGAAATAAAAAGAATTAAGAAAAGGTTAATTTTAATATGAATCGCTGCTGTCCGCTCGCCAATGTCCATATCGTATTAAGCCATACCACTCATCCCGGCAATATTGGCGCAACCGCAAGAGCCATGAAAACAATGGGGCTAAGCACGCTCTGCCTGGTCAATCCTAAATCTTTTCCGAATAATGAGGCAAACGTGCGTGCCAGCAACGCGCGGGATATCCTTGAGCAAGCCAGCGTGGTGAGCAGCCTGGAAGAAGCACTGCATGATACTGTGCTTGCCATAGCAATGACAGCCCGCACGCGCGATCTCTCCAACCGAATTCTTGATGCCAGACAGGCCGCAAAGGTGTTACTTGAGCATGCATCCAACGCTCCAGTAGCGCTGGTTTTTGGTAGAGAAAGCTCTGGTCTGACCACAGCCGAAATCAGTAAGTGTCAGCTTACCGTACATATTCCGGCCAATCCTGATTATTCTTCGCTCAATCTGGCTTCTGCCGTGCAGATCATGGCGTATGAACTGCGTATGGCGTTGACCGAAACAATGCTGATAGCTCCTCAGCAGTCAGCTTATCAGCTCGCTAACTTCCACGAGGTTGAGTTATTTTATCACCACTTGGAACAAGCCATGATCGAGAGCGGATTTCTCGACCCTAGGCAGCCCAAACGGCTCATGCAACGGCTGCGTCGTATGTTCGCGCGCACGCAACTGGAAAAAGAAGAAGTCAACATATTGCGCGGGATACTCAGTGCATTGGAAAAGCATCGTTCAGCATAAGTCATGTTGTTCGGATTGACTTAGCCAGCTTATTTAGCGATGATTGCAACTGATACTTCTTCAACCACTTTTTGAGATGGTAAGTTAACTGACTATTTACACCGTATCGTCAGTTATTTCACAAACTCACTGATTACAATAAAAGGAATGACCATGACAACCAATACACTTTTTAAACACAAAGTTAATGCCATTATCAGCAGCAAGCACTTATTAAAACATCCTTTTTATATGGCTTGGACCGAAGGCAAATTGACCAAAGATCAGTTGCGCCATTATGCGGAACAATATTTTTATAATGTCCTGGCTGAACCGACCTATTTAAGTGCGGTTCATTTCAACACCCCTCATATTCATGCTGAAACGAATAGCGGTGATATCAGTGTGCGTCAGGAAATACTCAAAAATTTGATTGATGAAGAACATGGTGACGGTAACCACCCTGCTTTATGGAAAGCCTTTGCCTTTGCCCTGGGTGCAGATGATAAAAGCTTGGCCAATGCCCCTGCTCTGCCTGAAACAGAAAATCTGGTTTCGACTTTCCGTGATATTTGCTTGAATCAGCCTTTTTATGCAGGCTTGGCTGCACTGCATGCATTTGAGTCACAAGTCCCTGATATCGCCGCAGTGAAAATTGATGGGCTGGCCAAATTCTACGGCATGAACAATCCGAAAGACTATGCATTCTTCTCGGTTCATCAGCAAGCGGATATCTACCATTCACAAGCCGAATGGGCCATCATTGAACGCTTTGCTGATACGCCGGAAAAACAGGCTGAAGTGCTCGCGGCGACTCAGCGAGCCTGCGACGCCCTCTGGAAGTTCCTGGATGGTATTCATGAAACCTATTGCGCGAATCTGATCTGCGAGCAAAAGTCGGCTGTGACACTGCACTAATTGAGCCTACCCGGGTGGATAGTGATCTATCTACCCGACATCATGAGCATTCTTTTTTCCCATCTTCATTCCAACGGAATGACTTCCTCTAGCGTAGCAAAACATTGATCCCGGCTGGTAGTCACAAAATCCTGCAAGTAGGTAAGAGAAGCATCCGCTTCACGTGCCGATATGAATAAATCGCTCCATAGCCCATTGGCGCCAATGCGCCGCGCGATGACGTAATCGTGATCGACATAATTTTTGATGCCCCAATTGGGCAAAGCAGCGATCCCTCGGCGACTTGCCACTAATTGCAAAATAGCCACGGTCAGCTCCGCTGTGCGCCGCTGGCAGGATATGCCTGCAGGCAACAATACCTTGCTTATCAGGTCAATACGCTCTTCTGGAACGGGATAAGTGATCAGCGTGGTATCGGCAAAATCGGCCGCCATCAGCACTCTTTTTTTAGTCAGCTCATGACCGGGCGCAAGCACCGCCAGAATTTCAAAACGAAACAAGGGATAGTGAACAATGCCTCGCTGCGGTTTGTTTTCTGAACCAATCACAATATCCGCTTCCTCGCGCTTCAGCAGTTTGATAGGATCAGCATGAAATCCGGAAACCAGATCCAGTTCCACTTCCGGCCAATGCTTGCGGAAAGTATCCATGATTGGCATCAACCAGTCAAAACAGGTATGGCATTCCAGCGCTATACGTAAATTTCCGCTTGTTCGCTGGGCCATTCTGGCGAGATCACGCTCAGCTGCCTGCACTTCCTTGATCACTTTTTCAGCTAACAGAACAAGACGCTCTCCTGCATCGCTCAATTGGATAGTGTGTCCCTGTCGTTGAATCAGCGATATCTGATAATAATCCTGTAATGCCTTGATCTGATGGGAAAGTGCCGATTGCGTAAGATGCACGCGCTTGGCGGCGAGCGATAAACTGCCGGTTTCCTGGAGTGCAGTCAAGGTTCGAAGATGACGTAATTCGAGCATATCAACTTAAGCAAACATGAATTTAATTCATAATTCTAATACATTTTTTCATTTGATTCACAGTTTAATCTGTCACACAATGATTGTTTTTTTAATACCCTAAGAGAAGAGTAATTATGGCTTTAACACACAATTTAGGATTTCCACGCATAGGCGCACGCAGGGAATTAAAGCAAGCGCTTGAAGCATACTGGCGCAGGGAAATTGACGTGCAGCAATTAAAAGATCAGGCCAAAGCCATTCGCAAAAAAAATTGGCTGCTGCAAAAGGAAGCAGGTCTAAACCTGATACCAGTTGGCGATTTTGCCTTGTATGACCACATGCTCAATATGTCCATATTACTGGGTGCAATACCTGAGCGTTTCAATTCAAGTCAGCATGACACCATGGTCGACCTGTATTTTGCCATGGCACGAGGGACGTCCGATCAATCGGCAATGGAAATGACCAAGTGGTTCAATACCAACTATCACTATATCGTTCCAGAATTTAACAGACAAACCCATTTTCAGATCACCTCGGAGCAATTGTTTGATGAGATCAAGGAAGCCCAGACATTGGGTATTTCTCCCAAGGTGGTATTGATCGGGCCGCTGACGTATTTATTTATGGGTAAGGAAACAGAAGTGGGTTTTAATCGTCTGGAGTTATTGCCCCGTTTATTGCCTGCTTATCGCAATATTCTATCTCGAATAGCAGCATTAGGCGTCCAGTGGGTACAGATGGACGAACCCTGCCTGGCATTTGAGCTGGAAGCCATCTGGTTGGAAAAGCTGAGTGAAGTCTATACCACCTTACACGGAAGCGGCTGCCAATTGTTGCTGACGACCTATTTTGATGCTATTGATAAACATACGGCCACACTCAAAGCTTTACCTGTCGAAGGTCTGCATATTGATGTATGTCGCGCACCACATCAACTCGATGCCTTTCTTCCTGATTACCCGGCTAACAAGGTACTTTCGCTGGGTATCATTGATGGGCGCAACGTGTGGCGCGCCGATCTCTCCCAGGTATTCGCAACTCTATCAAAAGCACAATCTTTACTGGGGGAACGATTATGGATTGCACCGAGCTGCTCGTTATTGCACTGCCCGGTCGATCTCCAGCTGGAGGCCCGGCTGGAAGGTGAAATTAAAGGCTGGCTGGCTTTCTCGGTACAGAAACTCAACGAAATTGTTATTCTGGGACAGGGACTAAACCAGGGAAAAGCATCCATCCAAACCTTTCTGCAAGAGTCCGTTGAAGTGAGACAGGCAAGACAGCAATCCAAACGGATACATCATCCGCTGGTACAAGAGCGCGTAAAAAAATTAACACAGCGCGAGTGTCAGCGTCATCTTCCCTTTGCGCAACGACAATCTTTGCAACAACACTATTTTCAGTTGCCGTTACTGCCGACTACTACCATCGGCTCATTCCCCCAAACAACCGAGATTCGCAAAGCTAGAGCTGCTTTCAGAAAAGGAAAGCTCAGCCATTTGGACTATCTGGAGGCCATGCGTGCTGAAATCCAGCATGTCATCCGGCAACAGGAAGAAATAGGGCTTGATGTGCTCGTGCATGGCGAAGCTGAGCGCAACGATATGGTTGAATATTTTGCAGAGCAGCTATGGGGTTATGCGTTTACCGAAAATGGCTGGGTGCAAAGCTATGGTTCGCGCTGTGTTAAACCGCCTATTCTCTATGGCGATATTTACCGCCCGGAAGCCATGACAGCTAATTGGATCAGCTATGCCCAGAGCCTGACCAGCAAACCGGTCAAGGGAATGCTGACGGGTCCGGTGACCATGCTGATGTGGTCTTTTGTACGCGACGACCAGCCTTATTCTGAAACAGCGCTGCAACTTGCTCTTGCCATCCGGGATGAAGTAAAAGATTTAGAGCAAACCGGCATTGGTATCATTCAAATTGATGAGCCTGCTTTTCGTGAGGGACTTCCACTGAAAAAATCAGCTTGGGCTGGCTACCTGAAGTGGGCAGTCCAGGCATTTCGTGTGGCAAGTTCAGGCGTTAAGGACCAAACACAAATTCATACCCATATGTGCTATTCAGAATTTAACGATATCTTACCTGCGATTGCCGAAATGGACGCAGATGTCATGACCATTGAGACCTCTCGTTCCCATATGGAATTGCTGGATGCATTTGTGCAATTTGCTTACCCCAATGAGATCGGCCCAGGAGTATATGACATTCACTCTCCACGCATCCCGGATACAGGTGAAATGCTGGCATTACTGAAAAAAGCGCTCCGACATATCCCACCCCATCAATTATGGGTCAATCCCGATTGCGGCCTGAAAACCCGGGATTGGACTGAGACTCATGTTGCATTGAAGAAAATGGTCAATGCGGCGCATATCCTGCGTAATCAGCTCATTCCAATTCCAAATCAGACATGACACGAAGGTGGCCGCAGACAGTGTCAATGGTACAGCAAAGTGAAATCGAGAAAGCCAGGTTGGATTGAACAATGGAACCACTGCTTAGTATCTCATCAATGGAAAGAGCCGTACCCAATCTGAGGCTTACGCTTGATTCGGGTACTGAAAAAGTTTGTACAGTGGCTAGGCATCAGCAGTTATAATTGCCCTCTCTGGCTGGAAAATCTCCGGATCAGTCAGTCAAACCGTTATTCTGCTTTTTAACAGATTCAACTGTATAAACAAGTTATTACTCAATCTTTAGCCTTACATGGATGAACAATCAAGTCTGCTGGCCTTGTTTACCAGCAGTTTTCTGGCGGCCACTCTTCTGCCAGGTGGTTCAGAAGCGGTATTAGCAGGCGTGCTCATGGCTTACCCTGAACTTTACAGTTCAGCCTTGAGCGTTGCCACAATCGGCAATACACTCGGTGGAATGAGTTCTTATGCGATTGGCCGTTTATTGCCAGACGAAAAGGCGATGCGCAGCAAAATGGGTAACAAAACGCGTGGATTAGAATGGGTGCGCCAGCATGGCGCGCCGATACTCTTTTTTTCCTGGTTACCCTTGATCGGTGATATATTGTGTGTCGCTGCAGGCTGGTTACGTATCCACTGGCTTTGGGCTGTGATATTTATTGCGGCAGGAAAATTTGCACGTTACTGGGTCATTGCCACTGCAATCCGTTAGTCCCCAGAGGCTGGGGACTAACTCGTCATTAGCTCATCTAACTGATTACTTCTCAAGTAATTTTTTTAACTCTCCATTTTGGTACATCTCGCTCATGATATCTGAACCGCCGACAAACTCACCGTTTATATAAAGCTGCGGAATAGTCGGCCAGTTAGAATACTCTTTAATTCCCTGGCGAATTTCCGGATCAGCGAGTACATCAACCGAGAATAAATCATTCACGCCACATGCATTGAGTATCTTAACTGCATTGGCAGAAAACCCACATTGGGGGTGATCAGGTGTACCTTTCATATAAAGCACTACGGGATGAGTAGTAATTTGCTGTTCAATCACCTCATTAGCATTCACGTCTCGATATCCTCCTTAAATAATTATTTCGAAAGCTAATTTTGTTATTAGATAGCCAGGTGAAATTATGGTTCTATTTTTCATCAGACATTATTGCGGTATCTCACCCTTCAGCAAGCATACCGCATTAATCATATTCTAGCAGTGAGCTTTTGTCGCCAGAGCGCGATCATCACGTTGCCCGCCACTCACGCGTAGTATCCCTGCCAGATCTGGACAGGAGAATATATTAATAAAACTGGATTCTGCCAGCAATTGCCGGCAAATAGCAGCTTGGTCATAACCATGCTCTAGTAACAGTTCACCCCTTGCAGCCAAAAAATTCGGTGCATTGGCGATGATGTGACGAATACATGCCAAGCCATCATTCAGCGCCATCAGCGCAATACGAGGCTCAAAACGTAGATCACCTTGATCCAGATGAGGATCTCCCTGGGCCACATAAGGTGGATTCGAGATGATCAGATTAAATTCATCATGATCCAATTGATCAAACCAGTTTCCTGCATGTATCTGCACATTATGGATGCCCAGCCTTTCTGCATTCAACCGAGCAATTGACAGTGCATCAGGTAAGAGATCGACTGCCGTAACATGAGCCAATGGCCGATGTTTGCCAATGGTGAGTGCAATTGCGCCACTTCCTGTGCCTAAATCAAGCACTTTACAACTTTGATTAACTGGAATACGTGATAAAGCCAGTTCTACCAGTAATTCTGTTTCCGGTCGAGGAATTAAAACAGCAGGTGTAACCTTAAAAGTCAAATCATAGAATTCACGTTCACCGACCAGATAAGCAACGGGCACACCCGCAGCTCTCCTCGTTACCAGCAATTGGAAAGTATTTAATTGCTCGCGATTCAATATAGTATCTGAGTGAGCAGCCAGAAAGGCGGCATCTACATTTAACGCATATTGAAGCAATAGGCGTGCCTCTATATGATCTACAAGACGATGGGCATCTTGTAGTGCCTGTGCTATCGTGACCTGCATATTTGCGCAGCTATTTTAAAGTAAGTACTTCCCTGGAGCCGTCATTTTTCCATCAGAGATGCCAACTGCTCTGCTTGGTGTTCAGCCATCAATGCTGAACACAGCTCATCAAGATCGCCATCCATGATTTGGTCCATCTTATAAAGCGTAAGATTGATACGATGATCTGTCACTCGCCCTTGCGGAAAATTATAGGTGCGAATCCGCTCGGAGCGCTCTCCGCTTCCCACCAGGGATTTGCGTGTCGCCGCCTGCTCTGCCTGCTGCTCATGCATTTGCTTATCGAGAATGCGGGCAGCCAGCACACTCATTGCTTGTGCCTTGTTTTTATGCTGAGAACGCCCTTCCTGACATTCGACGACGATCCCTGTGGGCAAATGGGTAATACGGACGGCTGAATCCGTTTTATTGATATGCTGACCGCCTGCACCGGATGCCCGGAAGGTATCAATTCTTAACTCAGCCGGATTCAATTCAACACCGGTAATTTCATCAACTTCTGGGATAACCGCAACGGTACAGGTAGAGGTATGTACTCTTCCTTGAGTTTCTGTTGCTGGCACGCGCTGCACGCGATGGGCACCTGATTCAAACTTGAGCCGAGAATAAGCCCCATAACCGATAATCCTGGCGATGATTTCCTTGTAGCCACCTACATCAGAAGGGCTTTGTGAGATGATCTCGACCTGCCAGCGCTGACGCTCAGCATAGCGTGCATACATACGAAACAGATTACCTGCAAACAATGCAGATTCATCTCCACCCGTGCCCGCACGAATTTCAAGAAAAATATTACGCTCATCATTGGGATCTTTTGGCAATAACTGCTTAAGCAACTCAGCTTCGATTTTCTGGAGTTTCTCTTTCCCAGCGACAATTTCAGCTTCAGCAAAATCCCGCATGTGGGGATCGGGGATCATCTCTCTGGCGGTTTGAATATCCAGCTCAGTTTTCTTATGAGCCTGATAAAGCTCAACCACTGGAACAATCTCCGCCCGTTCACGCGTCAGCTTGCGATATTTATCCAGATCGGCTGTAATTTTCTCGCTGCTCAATAGCTGGTTCAATTCCTCCAGCCGCACACTCAGGCGAGTGAGCCGGTCTGCAATACTTTTATTCATTGTGGGTAATGTAATTGATATAACCGATTGATCAGTTCGACCAGCTTATCCCGCTCATCATCGGCTGCATGATTCAGCATACTGGAAGGAAAGTGTAAGAATTTGTTGGTCAATCCATTACTGAGCGATTCGAGTATCTTTTCCGGATTTTCTCCTTTTGCCAGCAGCTTCTGCGCGCGTGTAAGCTCATGCCTGCGAAAGCGCTCTGCCTGATCCCGCAATGCTCTGATGGTCGGAACGAGTTCGCGTGTGGCCAGCCAACGCATAAAATCAATCACATTGGTTTCAATGATAGTTTCAGCCTGGGCAACTGCGCTGAGGCGAGAGTCCAGTCCCTCTTTGACGATATCGGCCAAATCATCCACATAATAAAGAAATACATCATCCAGCTCTGCAACTTCCAGCTCGACATCTCGCGGGACTGCCAAATCGACAATAAAAATGGGGCGATGTTTGCGGATCTTGACGGCACGTTCCAACATGCCCTTGCCCAGAATCGGTAAGGGACTGGCCGTACAGGTAACCACAATATCGTGCAACGCCAGCTGTTCAGGTAATTCGCTAAGTGGGATGGCTCGTGCATTGAAGCGTCGCGCTAATGCTTCGGCCCGTTCGGCAGTGCGATTGGCAACTGTAATCCGCTTGGGGTGCTTGGCAATAAAGTGGCTGGCGCAAAGCTCGATCATTTCACCTGCACCAATAAACAGGACATTCTGTTCGCTGATATCACCAAAGATCCGCTCTGCTAAGCGAGCAGCGGCAGCAGCCATGGATACTGAACAAGCCCCAATCTCAGTAGATGTGCGTACCTCCTTAGCCACAAAAAAAGTGTGCTGGAACAACTTGTGCAGCAATAATCCTAGCGTACCGGCGTTCTGTGCTGACTTGATCGCATTCTTCATCTGGCCGAGTATCTGCGGTTCACCCAGCACCATGGAATCCAGCCCGCTGGCTACCCGAAAAGCATGCTTGACTGCCTGCTCTCGTGGCAATCGATAAAGATAAGGATCTAATTCACGTTCAGGCAAATGATGAAAATGTGTGAGCCAATGTATCGCCGTATCGGGCTTCTCGGTGTTACAGTAAATTTCTGTACGGTTACATGTCGAAACAATGGCAGCTTCTTTAACTGCATGGTTTCCCACCAGGTCATGCAAAGCATGCTCCATTGTATTTTCATTAAATGTAACTTGCTCACGTATATTTAATGGTGCTGTATTGTGATTGATACCAAAGGCAAATAATTGCATGAAAGGTGATCTTTAAATAGCTAAAAATCGGAAATGCATCATTATAGCGGAAGTTTAAGCGCTATCAATGAAAGGAATAGATTTACCCTACACACTTCCTCTAACTACCCTTATAGATGCTAAATGTAAAACCTCTTCATAACTGTACTTTTAGTTTTTTCTCTGGGCTCTGGGTATAGGTAGCTCATAAAATCGATTACTTAACAATACTAAATTATCCAAAAAGCCAGTTATGCACAAGCTTCTAAGTGATTAAGTTAACGCCACGGCATAATGGGAATAGTAGAGATACTGTTTTTAGGTGACCCCTCAATAACTCTATCGCTATAGGTAAGATAAATCAGCACATTGCGTTTAGGGTCATAAAAACGCACCACCTGTAATGTCTTAAACAGCAACGAAGTACTTTTCTTAAATACTTCCTCACCATCTTGTTTTCCATTTCTCACATCCTCGGGTAGTTCGATGGGGCCTACCTGACGGCAAGCTATGGAAGCATCAGCGGTATCCTCAGCCACTCCCACTGTACCCTTAATCCCCCCTGTTTTAGCCCGACTGAGATAACAGGTAGCTCCTGCAATATCGGGATCATCAAATGCTTCAACGACAATTTTATCATTAGCTCCCAGAAACTTGAATCGAGTGGATACACTACCAATTGGTTCAGCCATTAAAGGAAAAGCAAACAATAAGACTAAAATAAATATAAATAACTTAATTTGCTTTGAAAAATTTAAGAGACAAATCATCGTCTAGTTTCTCCATTTCATCGTACACTATGCTCTATCACTACTCAGTTAGATATTTAATCAAAATCTCGTTGACCCTTAGCTTAGAGAGCATAAATCGATAATTGTTTAATTGCACTTATTGTCAGCTAATAAAATACACCGTCATCCATTCAAGGCATTGTCAAGCTTGTGTCACTGCGCACGCTCGAAATTGGAATATCCATATGAATGGACGAAGATTTTAACTTGCATCTCCTCACAGTAAAAGTGTTTTTATTATTAACTCAAGTTTTGGGGTTCATTTTTGGTAATGAAACAGTGTAACACATTGATTGGTATGCAATAAAAGCCTCCTGAGTGGTAAAATTTAGTTTG
>NZ_FORD01000107.1 GCF_900113925.1 Nitrosomonas sp. Nm34 | reverse complement strand
CCGGGCAATAGCGACACGATACGACAAGCTGAAGCGAAATTATGAAAGTATGGTAGCCATAGCGTGTGGATATCTGTGGCTACCTATGTGAAATGTCAACAGACCCTAGCATTACCAATTTAACTACTACCACCCCAGCACTTCTTAAATAGCCCGAGTTCTCGTGAGATGGTAGATTTGTTAACGTCTACTTCATTCGCTCTATCTCTCTTTATTTAAATCCTTCTTTCTGTAACCCATACATTTGACAGCGTTGCTCACAGGTCAGCTGATGATAGTCTTTCATCTGTGCTCCTTTACTTAATCGTTCAAGAAGCTCAGATGCTATCGCAGTTTGCCTCTTATCAACCTTATAAAAGTTGCACTTTAAACTTGAATCTGCCTGATAAATAAATCATGATTTCTGGACTACATTGGACTACATACATGACAAGTTGTCACTTCTTACGTAAATATGCACAATAATTAGATCTTTACTGTTTCACATTTGGCTGATCTGTCAATGAAATGTTAACCTGGTTTAAATTAACTGTCTGTTTTAAATGTGAATAAAGCTTATCCTTAACTCCTACGTTGTCCGTATCCTGGCGGCATGAACCGTAAACGATCCAACAAAACCATCCTCCATCAGCTTGGCCGCGTGCACTTTTCAGTGACGGTAAACAAGAAATCCAACAGCGGTAGGACGCAATAAACGAGCGTATTGCACTGGATGATTTTCATTAGGTGCAGTAGCGATTCCGCCCTACGCGGACTGACCATTATTTATAAAAATTGTGTTATCGACAAGAAACCTGAAAGCTGGAGTGACCATCTGATCCACCCTTGTTATGGCTGAAATTCTCAGAAATTTGGGCCAAACCTGATTCACCGTCACCTAAGTCTCCTGCTGACCATCAGATGCGGTCTAAATCTGTGTCGAGAGAAAATTTTCTGTTTCCGATCATGTCAATTTTTACCTGGTGCAAAACCTGTACAGGTTTTATCTATCAAGGAGTTATTAAAAATCACTCAATAGTGGCCTCGTCATTGACGTAAAGATGGTCACGTAATAAACTCCGTACCACAGGAGCCGCGGCTCTTAGTATTTAGCTAAAAATCGTGCACTGTGAAGAGTTTCATTATATCAATCAAAGGAAATTGCAATGGGCTTTAAAAAAATACTGACAACTAGCATTGTAGCCATGATGATGTCATCTGGTTTGGGTAGCCATGCGCTTGCAGCAGGACCCGCGCAGTTTAACGATAAGGGTGAATTGCTCTTACCTCAGAATTATCGGGAATGGGTAATGGTAGGCACTCAGGTTACACCTAACGAACTGAACGAAGGCAAAGCACCATTTGCTGAAATTCGAACCGTTTATATTGACCCGGAGAGCTACGCGCACTGGAAAAAAACGGGAGAATTCAGAGACGGGACGATGACTGTCAAGGAACTTGTCAGTGTAGGGGATCGTAAAGGACCAGGTAGCGGTAATGGTTACTTTATGGGCGACTACATTGGGCTGGAAGCATCAGTCAAAGATGCGAAGCATTTTGCTAATGAACCAGGTAACTGGGGATTTTACATTTTCTATGTGCCAGGCACCCCGCTGGTTGCAGCTGCTAAAAACCTGCCGACACAAGAATGTGCAGAATGTCACAAAACTAATGCCAAAGATGACTTGGTTTTTACCCAATTCTATCCTGTTCTGCGGGCAGCGAAAGAAACTGGGGCTTCCGGTGTTCTCGCTCCAAAATAACTGCTAAAACTTAACTTTATAATATTAGCAATCACTTGGAATAGCCAATGTTTTAGCAAATAATTTGTTTACTTTTTCTACGCAGTGAATTGTCATAATGGTTCATTGCGTAGTTGACGCACCAACTGCCGGTGACAGTGATATTATTTTGTTTAATTTTTGTTCATCTGGTCATCCAGCCACATCTTTCTCATCCATAAAAGCTTATCGGTTGGCTATTTCCATATATACCTCATGCGTAATCACGGCTGCTTCCATAATTCGACTATCTTTTCCAGCCGTTACCTAGCATCATATTCATTGTGATGTGTGAGATCATAACCGTTGGTGATCACTGTCTCGTCTGACTCTATTGCATCGAATGGAAGCCGATCATATGATGTGATTGGAAGGGGTGGTCTCAATGGCCAACTGAATTGAGCCATAATTGGCTATTAAAATTTAGCTACTTTTCCAATGCTTAACCACACCTATTCAATTTAGTTTTTACTGATAGCTTTTTTCAGATTCATGCAGATGCTTTTCAGCACGACTTGGGCATTGACTTTTACTGTGCCGAAATAGCTGCACCTCCATTCCAAATAGACGTCTGGCCATGCCAAAACACTGTTCGACGATATAGCGTGTTTTTATGATCAATTTGTTTACCAGCTTCTGGCGTATCGAGAGTGGTTTGTTCTTGTATGCCCGGTGTATGATCGCGCTCTTGATTTTGTGCTTTTTTCAGAAACTACCAATTGGCGTTGGCTTACTGAACCTTTATCCGCATACACTCGATTCGCCTCGTTGCGCGCCAACAATGGTTATTTCGAAATACGTCATTTCGCTCTGGTTGGCAGGGGCAGTATGCATCCCGTGTACGTAGCCGTCTTCCGCATTGACCACCACGTAGCTGGGGTAGTCAAAATGCGATTTCTTACTTTTTTGAGCCAGGCCGCATCCGCATCCGTACTCTGTTCTTCGATACAGGTGATTCCCAGTTGACTGGCTATCCTCAAGAACGGTCTTACCTTCGGCATCTCCCTTCAGTATGATGGTCTTTTCTGGACGTACCGCTGACTCAATTTCTGCTCCACTCGCCTTTTACCTTTCGAGATGCTCTTCAAATCCTATACATTCTGAATTATTCTTAACTGGCATGCTATATTTGTTGTCTTGCCAGGCAATCAAGCCAGTTTTGTCACTCTTGCGCGTCATGTCTTCAGTTTGTGACAGCTGAACACAGCCAAGTGCCAAGTAAGGTAACATATTGGCTTGCTCTGCTCGCTGATATTGGAGCGCGGTTGCTGCGGCATGCTACCATGCCAATCCCTGGTTGGCGATATTGTCCAACCAGTTGGCCCTGTAACGTTCCAACTCATGCCAATTGGCAGAAGATTCACCGTCCAAACCATTGTGCTCAACATACTTGCCGCCTGCTTCAACTTTAACTTGCTTTCAGAGCCATAACCTTTACAAGCACCAATACGAAACCCTGTTGCTGTAGCATATTGATGAAAACGTTGATTGAGGGTCAATTCACGGACTACTTCACCGATTACTACCGTCTGATCAGCTAAACCGTAGCTTCAACGCCACCAATCATCACACCGTGCAATTCACCACCATCAATCTGACATTACGCGCCCGATATCATGTCCAGCACCAGCTCATAATAACGGTCCTGTCTTAAGCTGATTGTTGGTTTTAACCTCTGAATGTAGCGCCTTACCGAGCGATCCGAATAAGAAATATTCGCCACCTTGACCCTCAATTTGGTAGTGCTTTTCATCGCAGATAGTCCCAGGTACATTTGCAGTAATTGAGTAATGAATCAAAGCAGACTCTACTAATCAACCGTAATATAAACTTAGCACTAAAATTTTTCCATTATTCCAAAACGATAAAACTTGAATTCAAGAGAATTTACAAGTTAAACTTGAAAAAGAATTTAAGCAGGATGATATTGTGAGCAGAGTATTTACAATGGGCTGTATTTAATATGAAATGAATAATGAAAGAATTCTATCTCCCAGTAAAATCGCTAAATATAGATATATATTATTTCTCCCAATGAGATAATATTTTCTCAGTAGTATAAACTTCCAACTGAATACTGAAACGATTTTCATAGATATTTATAATAGAATCATGGCAACTATCTTGAGAGCTACATAATGCATCTCTGGCCAGGATAATGCGATAACCTAAATCTATTGCACCCATAATCGTAGCCAATACACAAATATCTGTTTCTCCTCCTGAAATAATAAGCGTATTTATTCCCCGTTTTTGCAGGTATTGATGTAGAGTAGTTTCCATCCATGGGCCATACACATGTTTATCTATCACAACTGCGGGCGGAACGAATTGTGATAATTCCGATATAAGATCAATCAAGGCAGGATTGATTTTTTTTAGCGTCATACATTCCCACCGCTCATAATATTTTCTCCACATACCAACCCCTTCAATACTCGTTTTCATCGGGATAAAGCGAGTGAAGATCGTTTTGGATGGATCAAACTCTGTGAGGGCTATTAGTTGAGGCAAAATTTTATAAGCCCATGGAGTGCTCCATTCCGTTGGCTCAGCAAATATCTTTTGCATATCAACACACATATGAACACCCTGATTTTTATGGATTACTTTCATTGTAGATAGTTATTAAAATTTGTGTATATCATCCGAATGGAAATGGTCGATTTCATGTGGTGATGAAAGAGTATATTTTTTAGGGTCTTAGGAAGTTAAAGCGGGTTTAGACGTAATAATTTAAGAATTTGAAGATAGAGATTATCATGTCGATGATTAAAACGAAATTCGGTTTCTTTCAAGTGAAGATAAAAAGTATGCTCAGGCACGCCATTGAATTTTGCCAAACGTCTTTTTGCGAAACTCCAGAAAGATTCGATACCGTTAATAT
>NZ_FORD01000083.1 GCF_900113925.1 Nitrosomonas sp. Nm34 | reverse complement strand
AATACCACCAGGATCCATTTAGCGGTCGATGGTTATGGCTTGCCAGTTGAGTTTGAAATCACCGGTGGAGAAGTCAATGACTGTTCTGCCGCACCCGATTTGATTGCCAGGTTGCCTGACGCAAAAGCAATAGTTGCAGACAGGGGCTATGACAGCGAATGGTTACGGGAACAGATAACGAAGAAGGGAGCTCAGGCTGTGATACCGGGAAAGCGCAACTCGCTGAAGAGTAGTGCAGATATGGATTGGGGTTCATATCAATACCGGCATTGGCTGGAGAATGCTATTGCCCGGCTAAAGCATATCGGGCAATAGCAACACGATACGAAAACTGAAGCGGAATTACGAGAGTAGGGTAGCCATAGCGTGTGGATATCTGTGGCTACCTATGTGAAATGTCAACATGCCCTAGGGGGCGAGTAGTTACCTTCATTCTTCAATTTTTCATATTGTTCACGACTTACGCCGGAACTTTGTGCGCCGTTTCACGTTTCCAGTTGCGGTGTTGGGCAATTGCTGCGACAAAAGGTTCGGCCGTTTCCTTTGCTGTACCACCGAAAATCACGGCTTTATCCGTTTCATTCTTCCCGGCATACGTCTGGCTTTTGATAAATTCGACGCCTTCACCGACGCCAGCGATCGCCTTGCAGTGCTTAAAGGCTTCGTTGACAAAATGAATCGCATCCATTTCTTCTGCTAAAGCGTCAACGCTCGTCTTGCCGCCCGGAATGTAAACCGCGTCAAAAAGAACCGAGCTAGTCGTCAGCCATGTTGCGTCAACTTCGACTTCCGCGCCGCTAGCGGTTTTGATCGAGCCGTGCCGCGATGCGATGATCTTGACCATTGCACCTTCTTCAGTTAATGATTTTTTCATCGCGTCAAGCGCGTCGTCATCCACACCATCTGCTGCCAGAAAAGCAACGCGACGCGTCTTTATGGTGTCTTTGACAGTATTCTCCATACTCAGCGCTTCGGATTTATCGAGATAATTTCTCTTGTCAGTCGGCTGAACCGTTTTCGGATCGGTGTTCGCTCCGAACGAATGGTTAATTGGCTGTTCGGGGCTCTGCGTTGCCAGACCGAGATTGGCAGCAACCTTATTTGCTAAATCCATATCGATCTGCGTCAAAATGTTGACCATTCTCTGCCGAATCGAGACCATTTCGACCTTTCCTAATTCGAACGAAAAAGCGTCAACCATATGTTTTTTTTCGGCTTCCGACTGGCTGTGATAAAACAACGCGGGTTGCGTGAAATGATCCCGGAAGCTTTCGCTGCGGGCGCGCACTTTTTGGGCATCAATACGTTCTTCGTAAGAATGAAACCCCCCGTCCGTCATCATTGCCTGAAACGGGCAGCCGCCGCCCAGAGAATTTGGATCATACGACACACGCCCTTTGTTGATCATCTGGCGCATCTGCGCATCACGCTGATTGTTGTGAATCGGCGCGATCGGACGATTGATCGGAATTTCATGAAAATTTGGCCCGCCCAAACGCGACAGTTGCGTGTCCAAATAAGAAAATAGGCGCCCTTGCAGCAACGGGTCATTTGTAAAATCAATGCCCGGGACGATATGGCCAGGATGGAACGCGATTTGTTCGGTTTCCGCGAAAAAATTATCGGGATTACGATTCAGAGTCATTTTGCCGATCCGCTGCACGGGAACTAACTCTTCGGGAATGATTTTTGTCGGGTCGAGCAGATCAAATTCGAATTTATGTTCGTCTCCTTCGGCGATGATCTGTACGCCGAATTCATATTCAGGGTAAGCGCCTGCTTCGATTGCATCCCAGAGATCACGGCGGTGAAAATCGGGGTCTTTGCCTGAAATACGCGTCGCTTCGTCCCAGAGAACTGAATGCAGACCGAGAAGCGGTTTCCAGTGAAATTTGACGAAATGGGATTTACCTTCCTCATTGATAAAACGAAATGTATGGACGCCGAAGCCTTCCATCATTCTGAAACTGCGCGGAATCGCGCGATCCGACATCGCCCAAAAGATAGCGTGCATCGATTCGGGCATCAGGCTGATAAAATCCCAGAAAGTATCGTGCGCAGCGGCGGCTTGCGGAATTTCGTTGTGTGGTTCGGGTTTCACGGAATGCACGAGGTCGGGAAATTTCATGGCATCCTGAATAAAAAATACCGGCGCGTTATTACCGACTAAATCATAATTTCCCTCTTCGGTATAAAATTTAACAGCGAAGCCGCGAATATCACGCGCCAGATCGGTCGAGCCACGCGAGCCAGCGACAGTTGAAAAACGCACAAAAACTGGTGTTTTCACGCTTGGGTCTTGCAAGAATTTTGCCTTCGTATATTTCGCCATTGATTCGTAAACCTGAAAATACCCATGTGCCCCTGCGCCGCGCGCGTGAACGATGCGTTCGGGAATGCGTTCGTGGTCAAAATGAGTGATCTTTTCGCGGAGAATAAAATCTTCAAGAAGCGTTGCGCCGCGCTCGCCCACCTTTAATGAATTTTGGTTGTCGTTGATGCGAACGCCCTGATTTGTCGTTAAAAATTGTTCGGTGCCATCTTCGCGGTTTTGTTCCAGATCCCGTAGTTTAAAATCGCCGTTGCCTTGACCGTTCTTATCTGCTGTCATTGCTTTTCCTCTTAATAATTGTTTTTTATTTTCAATAAAATTAGTTGGAACATTTCGGCAGATTTATTTTCCGCCTTTTTGGAAAAATAAAAGCCCAAGCGCTTTGTCTGATTTTGGTAGACATATTTTCGCGTTCTAAATTCAATGATTTTTTTCTTACCAAAGGAATATATTTATTCCTTGCAGCAATAGCTAAAGTTTAGGGGTTGACGGAGCAAAAATAACTAATTGATATATAAAGATAATAATGCTGTTAAATGGTATAATTTTAATTTGCATTAAAAAATGAAGAAATGAAATAATATAGCCATGAATTAAGAGAAAAAATCATGGCAATAAAATCTAGTAGAGCAGATCAATTGGTATCGGCGAAGAACATTGGTCTTTCCGTCAGGTGAGCGTGTGGCCAGCGCACGCGTTACGGTAGAATCACTCGTGGCGAAGAGAAGGTGCCTCGAACGAAACGAGATCATCAGAACCGTGCTATTGCCATGCTTGAGCAGGAAGCGCAAATTCTGGATGAGGTTTTGGTGGGATCGGCGCAAGGCCGCGCGGTAGTTGCTCCTCCGCTTAAAGAGAAAATTAAGGAGCGGCTAGGTAAGCGCGTAGTTCTATCAACAATTTATCGAATGCTGGTACGCCATGGTTGGTGTAAACTCGCACCAGATAGCACTCATCCTCAGGGAAATGCTGCGTTGCGTGAAGATTGGAGAAAAAATTAAAGAGCCATTAGATGAAATGATCGCTACGTGAGGTAATCACCAACCGCTACGCCTGATATTTCAGGATGAAGCCTGCTTTGGACGTGTTTCCGATACACATCGGTGTGAGTGCGCTCCATCCCCTATGTGTCAGGATGCCTTTCGCCGCAGCTGAAACCTAAAAACCTGAAGGGCGAAGCGAAAGGACATGAAGCAAAAGAGTTATTCAAAAGAATTTAAGGAATTAGTCATCAAGAAGATGATGCCACCCAATGCAGTATCTGTTCCACAATTATGTAAGGAAACAGGCATATCTGATGTTATTCCATTTCTATTTCATAAGTGAATTTATAATCCAAGGCCATGCAACGATGGAATGGACACACTCACGATTTTTTTCCAGGTCGCGCATTGCTGCTTCCAGGTGATTTTCAAGTGTATCCAAGCTGTCGAATACACGGTTATGGAATGATTTCTCCCGTAGCTTACCCCAAATATTCTCCATAGGATTGAGCTCTGGTAAGTAGGGTGGCAGCCTCAATAAGCGCAGATTATGTGGCGCTTAAGGGCGTGACTACGATGCCATCCTGCCTCATCGAGCGCTAGAACCATTCTGTCATTGCGATGACACGCGACGCTACCTCATCCAGAAATAGCTGCCTGCAATCGCTATTAACCTGAGGCAGGATAAGCGTATCCAGTTCACCATCAGCCACAGAGACAGCGGCATAAGCATAGACCTATTCCTGAGTGATGATTGCTTGACATAGCGGTCGTATAGGCTTGGGACATCAACCTCGGCGTGTATCAGAAACACGCCCAAAGCAGGCTTCATCCTGAAATATCAGGCGCAGCTGTCCTTCTGCTTGCCACTCCTGGTCAATTCCTGTGAGGGTATCTTGAAGTTTTTTTTTCACTCGTCTTGAGCGAGCACGTCTGCTTTGGGATGACGCTTGTCAGGAGCCAACTTGCGCCAGCCATGGCGGTGCAGCAGGCTGTAGGTGGCGGCGAGCGACGTCTTGCGCTTTAAGCGGGTGTCCAATGCCTGCTTGATTTCGCTCACAATCAAAATACCTCCTGCCGATGCTTTTTCTATAAAAGGCGCTAAAAAAGCAACTTCTTCTTCACGGGAAAGATTCTGGCGCCGTCGTCCACCACGGGTGAGCTTGGTTGTGTCACGCATGCCGCCATTGCGGATAAGGCGCCTTCGAAACTGGCACGCCCAGCCTATTGAAGTACCTATTGCGGTAGCTGTCTGCTCCATTGATAAGCCAAACTCCAAAGGTAGCACTACAGCCTGCGCCTGTCTTGATTCTTCTATTGTTTTTGCATTAACCGGTAAGCCCTTTGCTTGTTCCAACACCTCTTTACCACTTGCTACTCGTGCCATCACCATACTTCCTCTCATAAGTCGCTTCTATTGCTGCACCTATGAAATAGAGATGGAATTAGCAGCTGAGCCTATCTCGGAGCGCTTTGATTATCGCCCGCCTCGTGGAAATCCTGCTTCCTGGCTGCGTACCGTGAGGAGGGTGCATGGTGCTGAGTAGAGACAAGACACCAGTCGGAGGTGTTGCTTATCCTCCTGTGTCTAACTTAGCCCGGATGTTAGCAGGGCCGCAACTCCGATCAGAACGAGTTTTATGATGAGCGTCCCCATTATCTGGTTTCGTAACCATATTTCAATTATTATGACCCAACGCTGCCACAAATCAAGATGCGAGCATGACCGATACCACCAAGACTGACCGCAGCCCTTGGGCTGTCTTTCTGATTTTTCTTCAACTGGGCTTGACCTCCTTTGGTGGCCCGATTGCCCACTTGGGCTACTTCCGTGATGAGTTTGTGACGCGGCGGCAGTGGCTGACCGAGCGCAGCTATGCGGATTTGGTCGCTCTCTGCCAATTCCTGCCGGGACCTGCCAGCAGTCAGGTCGGGATCGCGCTCGGGCTGTCTCGATCCGGCTATGCCGGTGCGCTGGCCGCATGGGCGGGCTTCACGCTGCCGTCAGCGATTGTCTTGATTCTGTTTGCACTGGGCATGGCCAGCTACGGGAATGCGATACCGTCTGGCATGCTGCACGGCCTGAAAGTGGTGGCTGTGGCGGTGGTCGCGCAAGCTGTATGGGGGATGGCTCGCAATCTCTGTCCAGACGTACCGCGCATCACCATCATGGCGGCGGCGACGTGCTTTATTCTTCTGGTGCCGTCCGCTTGGGGGCAGGTGGGGGTCATCGCTATTGCAGCGCTCATTAGTCTTTTGCTGTTTAGTCCTCAGCAGAGGGCAGCGCACGACCCTCTGCCGATTGCCATCCGGCGTCGCGTTGGCTTGCTCTGGCTGACGCTGTTCTTTGCC
The DNA here is from genome assembly GCF_900113925.1 of Nitrosomonas sp. Nm34. Classification (GTDB taxonomy): domain Bacteria; phylum Pseudomonadota; class Gammaproteobacteria; order Burkholderiales; family Nitrosomonadaceae; genus Nitrosomonas. Next base: position 3,113 of record NZ_FORD01000083.1, on the reverse strand, counting down.
CTGCTGTTGGGGTTGCCATTGTTGGCTGCCTTGTTCCCGAATCAGGCGCTGTCGATGGTGGATGCCTTCTACCGTGCCGGGTCACTGGTCTTTGGGGGTGGACATGTTGTACTGCCGCTGCTGCAAGCCGAGGTCGTACCTTCGGGCTGGGTCAGCAATGACGCGTTCCTGGCGGGCTACGGTGCCGCGCAGGCAGTCCCTGGCCCTCTGTTTACCTTTGCGGCATTTCTTGGTGCTTCGATGAATGAGGCACCCTCCGGCTGGTTGGGTGGGTTAATCTGCCTGCTGGCGATCTTCGCGCCATCCTTCCTGCTGGTCGTGGGAACCTTGCCGTTCTGGGAGCACCTGCGCCGCAGCATCCACACGCAGGCGGCATTGTCTGGCATCAATGCGGCTGTGGTTGGCCTGCTGCTGGCTGCCCTCTATCAACCGGTGTGGACGAGCGCGATTTATGCACCGCAAGACTTTGGCTTGGCACTGGTGGCGCTGGTTGCCCTGATGTTTTGGAAGCTGCCGCCCTGGCTGGTTGTCGTCGTCAGTGGTGTTGCGGGCTGGTTGTTGAGCACAGTTGTATGAGGTTCGGAAAATGACCGATAAAGACTTTTACGGCGGGCTGATCCGTTTGCACATCCTGCACCACGTAGCCGAAAAACCTATCTTCGGTCTCGGCATCATCAAGGAGTTGCGATACCACGGTTACAAGCTCAGTACGGGTACTTTGTATCCGATGCTGCATGGCTTGGAAAAGAAGGGCTGCTTCTCTACACGTCATGAGCATCCCGGTCGTCGTGATCGAAGGGTGGATGAGATCACGAAGCAGGGCCACGTGGCATTGGCTGATGCCAAAGTTAAGGTCAAAGAGTTGTTCAGGGAGTTGATTGAGGGCGTGGATATTCTGAAGGAGATCGTTGATGGAATTGCTTAAAGTCGCCGGCCTGTTCGCGATTACGGCTGTGGCCGAAATCGTTGGTTGTTATCTTCCGTGGCTGGTCTTGAAGCAGGGGCGTACCATATGGCTGCTCTTTCCGGCGGCTCTATCGCTGGCACTGTTTGCTTGGCTGCTCACGCTACACCCGGCTGCAGCCGGGCGTACCTATGCTGCCTATGGAGGCATGTACATCGCCGTGGCGCTCCTATGGCTACACTTCGTCGATGGTATCGCGCTGACTCGTTGGGATCTGGCGGGCGCAGCAATCGCCCTGGTCGGTATGGCAATCATTGCGTTGCAGCCAGCGACAAGCGCGTGATGCCCTACGGTTTTCGGATTCTGTCGCCACATCATTCGGTATTGGTGGTATATCGGGAATTGAACTGAAGTCCGCAATCACTCTACTATATTTATAATCAGCGATAAGATATGAGATTGGGAACCTCGTGATTATGACCTTCCGTTTCTTGCCGATTGTGTTGAGGTATTGCCCGATTTAGTTGACATGTTAATCAGCCCATATTCCTACGTCTTTGAGAATGTAAGGCTTCTCCTAGTGCTCGCTCCCATAGAACCGCGTTCGAGTTCAGGGCCCCGCTTCAGATTGGCGGTCCCCAAGAATATCTTCTATATAAACCATCCTTATCAGGACCATGCTTGCTGCTGTCATAGGGGTGGCTAGAATAATGCCAAGGCCGCCGGCCAAAACGCCGAGCAATATTTGCATGCTAATGATAAGGGCTGGCGGTAAATCAACCATGTCTTGCTGTAGCAATGGCGTAAGTACATAGCTCTCAAGTACTTGTACTCCCATATATAGTGCAATCACGTATATAAGTTTGTCGGAGCCATGTACCAACGCCAGCAAGGCAGCAGGAATCAAGGCGAGAATGGGACCGATATTAGGAATAAATGTAAGAAGCGCGGCAATAATGCCTAATAGCAGCGCAAGTTCGATTCCGATTAACGAGAGTCCAATTGCTGTCAATATACCCACCGCAAACATTGCGATAATCTTTGCAAGAAGCCAGGACTGAAGTGCCGATCCTATTTCATGCACTACTTCTCTTGCACGAGCACGCCTGTTTCGTGGAACGAGCTGGATCATACCGTTGAGATAGATGCGGGGACTTATTGCCATAAAAATGCCGATTACGAGGAAAACCAGAAAATTTGCCAATGCGCCGAATGTTGAAGAAAACATTCCAGTGATAGTACTGGGGATATTAGAACCGTCTGAGGCCATGCTTGCAATCTGGTCTTTCTTCTCAAGAAGCTTTCTCATCCATTCATATTTTAGAACCTGTTCTCGTGTCTGATCTACTGCCTGGGGTATGTATTCCGTTAACCGATCAATTTGATCGGAAACTTCGGGTGCGATCGACCAAATACCGATCACAGTAACGAATGAAAGCGCCAACAATACAAATGCTAGCGACCATTTCTCCGGAAGGTGCGTCTTTAGGTGGATCCATTTGCTCAGGGAATTAAGAAAAACTGCCAGCAGGACGCCCGCGAATATAAGAAGAAAAACTTCCCCAGCTTTCCACAGCAAAACCATGAGGATCGAAACCAATGCAAACGCTCCGGCGTACATGAGCGCTTTCTCGCCCGGCATTTTTCCTTCCTTTTTACTTGATTCGTTTTTGCTTATCGGGGTTAATTCGGATCGATCCGTTTCCATTTGATTACATTTTTTGTCAGACCCGGCATTAAGGTCAACCAGTATTGGAGTTCAGCCGAATAAAGCAGCTAAAATTTTCTTCGTTTGTGGCTATTTTTTATATGTATTTACGAGATAACTGATCCTCGTCATGCTCTGTGCTTTCTAACTCACGCCGAAGCCAAATTGCGTCCGTGATAATTTATACTGAACAGTAACAACAGTAACAGATGCTGATACAAAAAAGTTCAAGACTATGATTCTAACAGAATATTTCTGAGTTGATTCTAGGGTCTGTTGACGTTTTAAGATAAGTGCCTCATAGATAGAACAAACGCGTAATATTGGGTTTCCTACACCACCAACCAAACGAGTTTGCGATGCCCCGAATGATGCTCAATGATGAGTACTGGTCGAAGCTGGAGAGGATTCTGCTTCAAGAATCGATTGATAACAAGCGCAATCTGCGCATGACGGTAGAAGGCATACTGTATTGAATGCGGGTTGGCTGTCCATGGCGCG
>NZ_FORD01000064.1 GCF_900113925.1 Nitrosomonas sp. Nm34 | reverse complement strand
GAAGTCGTGCAAACCAATCGCGTAAGTGGCGATCCGCATACTCATAAATACCTTTGATCTCTCTATGCTTGTCCATTACACCGAACAGGAAGAGGATAATGACTTCTTCGTCGCTAAAACTTAAATCTGAGTAATGGCTCATTCTTTGGCTATGAACCCAAAGATTTTGCTGATAATGCTTGCAAACATAGAGATAAATCATTATTAATCGATTTTGCCAGCTCATGGGTTACTGTGATTGATTGAGGTTGGGTGATATCTTCCTCAATAGTTTAACGTTATTAATGGACTGGCTTCTATTTCAGCTCTTAATTCGCATTAGAACCGAGCATGACGAATTTTTAAAGTATAAGCAATGGCACACACAAGTGCGCGAAGCTGGCGCCGCGCTGATCGCACGTCATGTTGTAATTGTGTAATTAACTTCAAGCAATCTTCTAGCTTATCTATATCAGAACGTTGCTCCATTATCGCAATAGACTGCCCTGCCCTTCGGCAACAATCTATTAGTGCCTTACTTAATTTATCAGTGCTCCACGGGAGATCAGTCAGTACTGGCCAAGGGGTACAATTAGCCATCAATGCAATACCCCCATTTGTTGCTGGTACCAGCACCGCATCATGATGCTGCAAGGCAGTACGGCAATCTGTATAATCATTTTTTGTCAGTAATGGCGCATCGCTACCAATATAAACTAACTGCTTCAATCCCTTATTACGTAATTTGCAATCGAGCTCACTGAGGCGCTGGCCAAGGTTACCAATTGCTTGGGGTTGTATCCATACTGTCATGGATGATGGCAACAAGGTTGTTGCCCAATCGTGATCCTCCTCCGATGCGGGCGCAATCACTACCAGATTATTCCAATTCTTCGCATCTTCCAGTGCACAAGCCAGAAGTGCTTGTCCGATCTGATGTGCTCTTTCTATGCCTATGCTCGCTGCCAGACGCTGCTTGCCAAACCCTAATGCAGGTCGCTTACATAACAAAACCAGCGCTATTTCATCCATAATAATTACTGATGATGAATCGATGAATCATTGCTTGCTGAACCAGTTATCATAATACCAGGCTGTTGTTTTACTACAGTATTATCCGTATCAGTCATAATGCTACAGCATCGACCTGAAGGGTTTCACCAAATAATAATCGATAATCAACGCGCACATCGCAGCACTCGCTAATCCATTGATCGGCTTTCTTGAAACCTCATTCTACTGCCATGATGTGTGCATTATTCGTGAAAGCGTTAAGCCAGCTACTCCCAATCGTCTGCCTATTCGATCACACAGAGTTGATAGCGCGAGCATCTCAGAATGTTAAACATCCTGGAAAATACAGTACCGTTTTGATTAAGTGGCAGAATGTCATGAAGGAAGATCGCCGGACATGATACTGGCTGCTGGACGTAACTAATATTATCAGTTATTGATGTATAATTGGCAACAAGCTTTGCTATTGATATACAGTTGGCAACAAGCTTCACTTCTTGGTCTGATGTAAACTAGGCTTTATGAAAGCTTATCACTTTTGTGCCGGCTGTCGCTCCATGGTTTCATATGCCAGCCATGCTCATGAAGCAGGTTTGAATCTATACTGTGGAAACCGTGCCCGGCTATTTATCCCAATTACTTGACGTGTGATAAGGAATAATGTGCTGTTCTTTCATCTTCATTTTATAGCCGGGTATGCGCCATTCTTCCTTATCAAAACCGGTTTCTGTCAATTCTGCTTGACGTAGTTCACCTGTCCGCACGAAAACCAAGCAGATAAGCCGTGTTGCTTAGCTTTCTTATTTGATAACTTTGACTGGCGCTGGGTCAACGTCCCTAACCAGCACATCCCATGCTTTATCTCTTTTTTGCATGCAGTGGGGAGAGTAACGGCTGGCCAAACACCGATAGTTAGAGCATTTAGCGCTTGCTTGCATATCGATCGCTCATATGTCAAAACTTTTCGGTGGGAAAGGTGACCGCAAAGCATCACTATATTATTAGTACATAATGATTTTTATTTTTCAATTTCGAAAAAAAATACCATCAAATTTTTTACTGGGTATTAAAAAATATTTGTTAATGATTATTGATGGAGAATGCAAAATGAAAACCATCACAGCAATACCCGCCAGCAGCATCAAAAAAGCCAATCATTCACGCCACATGAAAAAACTTGATTTTGGTGTATCCAATTTATACATAAACAGATAAATAACGCGTGCCACCTATTTTATATTTGCACCATGATTTATTTTTCAATACACAGAAAGTCGCTTTATGGCTTGCCGCTGTAAATTGTCGGTTTGTCCAAGGGAGCGCATAACAAAACCCCACCGAACCACAGCTAATAGATCCGATGGGGGGAGGCATACAATAATATGAACTTCATGACGAGCACTACATCATGAAATATTTTTAACGGCTCTTATTTCTGAAACTTTAGAATAAAAAAGGGCGAGATTCATTAAAATCCATTCCCACCAAGTAATAAGCGTTCTAACGAAATCCTAGCGTTTTTTAACCAATATATACTCTGCTTTAGGGTTATTTCTTATCAATACCGATAAATTACTTTCTTTAGAAACATTTAGTGTAGAAAGAGTAAGCCGCGGCTCATACATTTAAAATCTGTAGAGATTGAAATAGCCTTACCCTACCATTTACAAAACCGTTTTTATAACTCGCACGTGCAAAAATTTGGACTGATTACGGCGTTGAAAATAAAAGCTGTACAGATTGACGTTGCCCCACTCATCAAAAAGAGGCAACAAAGGAGAAGAAAGAGGAGTAAATTATCCGATCCCTTGATGAAATAAAGGACTTAATAAAATTATATGTATTGAAGGCATTGTCTGATTTGATGTGAGAAGACGCAATATTATATCGCATTTGGGCAGAAATATAGTTCTCGATAACCTATCTGGTACGGGTTTTTATTAGCTTTTGGAAGGGGAACCAATGAAAAAAGCTATATCGTTGTTAGCCACAATTACATTGTTATCAGGCTGTGCTTCCATATTCCATGGCATATCGCAGCAAGTAGCAATACGAAGCAATCAGCCAGACGTTGATCTCTATGTGAATGAAGCCTTTATTGGACGCGGTAATGGCATCACAACCTTTAAGAAAAAAAAAGAATACGTGATTACTGCACGCAAGGAAGGCTGTATGCCTGCTTCTATTCCAGCCTCAAAATCATTCGACGCCACCACCTTGCTTGGTATGTTTATTGACTTTGGCATCATCTCAATACTTGTGGTTGATGGCGCTGGTACTGGTGCATGGCGTAAATTTGACCAAACCAGCTTTGTTATTGATCCGCAGTGCGATAAAACACTAGTAGCACCAAAACCAGTGCAACAACTGTTAAGAAATAAGAAGCTAAAAAATAAGATTAAAAAGAAAATATATAAATATACAGATGATGCCCGTTAGTGCGGGCTATCTCTGTCGAATACCAATGGGGCAAGCTGTAACGCGCATTTAGTGATGCATGAACCAACCAACCCATTGATTAAGCGTAGCAATTCACCAATAACTTTAGGGGCAGTAATGCAGGCATGATGCTTTGCTTTAACTGGCGTTAATGCTCCCTCAAATCGTTACCAGGATCACGTTCAGCACGCCCGGTTTGTTTAAATACTCGGCCGACATATTCTCCCTTGCTCATTGCATTTTCTCGTGTGCTCCACGGTTTTTTATCTTGCGTAACACAGCAAGAGCAATTCAGGTGTGTTAGATACCCTTGGTTGGGCTGTTATCTAGCCAGGGAAATATATATCTTCTTCTAGACATCACTTTATATTCTCTAAGGTTGATTCTGCCCAATTAGTTAATTGCTTAATATGCCATTCAAGTGCTATAACCTGGAATGTGTTTTCGTGAGCATGATTCTTGGCTTGCTTGTTTACGGCTTGCACCATCACCGGGTCAATATCTTTAATAAGCAAATTTCGCGCTTCGTCTCTTTTCTTACGCGCAGCAGATAGGGTAATAGCTGGATAAGCACCAATAGCTAAAGTTTTTTGCTTACCTGCATATCGGGAGTTCATGCGCCAATACTTCCCGACGGAGTTCACCAGCAAATATAAACCGCCGCTATCAGTTAGTTTATATGGCTTATCTCTTGCTTGAGCATTACGTATCGCGATATCTGTAAACATTGATGGCATCTCTCTACTGATATCAAAAAGTAACATCAAATTGTATGTACAGATATATATCTTGTGATGCTATATGAAAATATCGATCTTGCTGAAAGCTAGTAAATTAGAGGGATGAGAGAGATTTGATGCTATAAGATACTATTTGAAATGCTTATGTGGTGCGGGAGGGGGAATCGAACCCCCATGATGTTACCATCGCGGGATTTTGAGTCCAGCTCATTATCATTATTTATCAAATACTTAACAGTATTTTTTGTTCCGCGAAGATAGCAAAGAGACGTCTTTGAGAGCCTTTATTCATGCGGGTCTATTTTATTTTGCGGAACGGATTTAGCCACATTTTTTGCATAGCTTGGTTAGCATTTTGGTCAGCTTCAAATAGCAAAAAATCACCGATACTTTTAGTAGCAGCTCTAAGATTTTTTGTGGAAATGATTTTAGGTAAAAAAATCTTGTTTGTGGATCAACAAAAGTTAAATATACGTGCAAGCACGTATATTTTTATTCAACAGTTTTCTATATTCTATCAATACAACAAAATTTATTGATTCTGTCTAAATCTAATCTCTTATTAAGTTACTGCCCAGTATAGCTGCACTCACTCGATAAGTTTATAGTTTTAAATATAATCTGGTATTTAAAACCTCACCTAGCTCAGCCGGCTCAATAATCATCTTTTTATATGCATTCAAATTAAGCTTAAACTCAGTTTTAGCTTAAAAGGAGACTCCCTATGTCTACTGCTTATTCACCGATTTTCCATAGTCTACACCAGAACTATCTCCTCGCTGCCTTGCCTATAGATGAATTGGAACAACTACATCCTCATCTAGAATTGGTCCCGATGCAGATGGGTGAGATGTTGTGGGGGCCAGACCTTGAACTGAATTATGTATACTTCCCTACTACCTCGGTCGTGTCTCTACTCAATTACACGAAAGATGGGAAATCAACAAAAATCGCTATAATCGGCAATGAGGGAGTAATCGGTCTGTCCCACTTTATGGGAAGAAATACCATGTCAAATGTTGCCGTGGTGCAGGGCACTGGTTATGCCTACCGATTAAAGGAAAATCTGCTGAAACAGGAATTCAATCATGTTATGCCTATGCAGCATCATATGCTGCGTTATTCTCAGGCACTGCTCACGCAGATCGCACAGACGGCAGTGTGCAATCAACATCATTCGGTGGAACAGCAACTCTGCCGTCTGTTGCTATTATACCTTGACCGCGTGCCATCAAATGAGTTGACAATGACGCAAGAAATGATTGCCAATATGCTTGGTGTCCGCCGCGAAGGCATTACTGAGGCGGCCGGTAAATTGCAACGCAAGAACATCATCCATTACTCGCGAGGTCACATCAAAGTGCTGGATAGACCGCGCCTGGAGACCGAGGTTTGTGAGTGCTATAAAACTCTCAAGAATGAATATGATCAGCTACTTTCCGACTTGATAACAATGCGATCGACATTGTTTAGAAGAAAATCAAGCTCTGGCTTCTCTACATATTGTGAAAATAGAAGGAAGGCGAGTTGACAAAAATTGCCGCGATTTAATGGAGTAAATCATGAAGATTCTTAATCTAATTGCGTCAATGGTAGTTCTTACATTTTCAACTTCTGCTTTGGCAATGGACGAGGATGCTACGCACCCTCATAAAGATGATATAGGGGTTGTTCCTACTCCAGATCCGGATCCGGATAATTCAACCCCCTACAGCCATGTTCATGATAGCAGTGATGGTAGTAATGGATTCCCACTGGATGCTCCGCTCAGTGAGCCTCAATATGAGAATAAATCATTTCCAAAAAATCCCCGTCTAGAAGAGCCAAAACCATATATGCCGTCGAAACCAAGGCTAGAAGGTGGCTCTTAACGTTGTGGTTTTGAGTTTGATGGTAATACTGAATAATTGAACTAGTACAAAATTTTTATAGGTATGGGAAGCTAAATGGTTGACTCCAACCCCGATAAAAACAGAACCTCTGCCAGCAATCCAACTCCTGAGCAAATAAAACATGCCAGGATTGCAGCGGGTCTAACTCAGGCCGATGCAGGGGAATTAATATACTGCTCTATGAGATCGTGGCAGCAGTGGGAATCAGGGGAAAGTATAATGCATCCTGCAATGTATGAATTATTTATGATTAAAGCTGGGCTGATCGACAGTATTGAGAAATAAAACAAAAGCCAGCGGGATGTAATACGCTGGCTTTGTCTGAAACAATGTGAGCCCTGCCGGGTTCGAGTGAGTATTATCACGCTACTTAGCAACACCCTTGATCTTCTCGACCATCCTAACCCCGCTCAACCCTAGCATAGCCAATACCAATTCTAGTAGGTAGTCAGTATGAATATCCGGCAGAGTCTTAAACGGTAATTCAAATGCCTGCACAATCCAAAGCATGAAGGGCTGACCAATGAAAGCCCAAAAGCATCCTAATACGCAGCACCAGCCCAAAGCGGGTCGCCAGCCAGCAACAAAGACTGAGGAACTAGCCGCCTCAATTTTATTAATCTCACGCTGATCGGCAGCTGCTTGGTTGATAGCTTTCTTTAGATCGCCTTCTAGTTGCTCTCTTGCCCTGGCTCGCTCATTCTCATTCGGTATCAGATCAAGGATTTTATTAATGATTGGTGTTATTGCCGGAAATAATAACTGCCACATTTTATCGCTCCACGTCTTTGTCAAGATTGTAAAAATTCAGCCTTCCTATTTTCCCGACGAGCCGGTCAGGATTTTCTTTGGCCCACTTTGGAATGGCATTACCTTTAAGAGAGTCGTCATAGTATGAATCGATACCCCTGAGTGGTGATTTGTGCGATCCATCGACTACCGATCTGGCTATTTCGAGGCACTCGGAAAATACTGGATCACCGGTTTTAGGCCAATTGGTAAGTTGCCTATCATTGGGATCAGTCATGCTCGAATACTGCCATTTTTTGGTGAGCACGCTAATGATGTCAGTGCCCCACCAGCCCGGGTTGTTCACCCGGTTAACGATGGTATGAGCGACAGCAATTTTTGCATCACGCGACTCCCCCCTCGCCTCACGCCAAATGGTTAGCGCGAGCATTACAATTTCGTAATAACTCCACATATGCCCTGCCTCACACCGTAATGATCACGTAGATGATGAGTACCAAAATCGCAACCATAGCGGGCGCCACAAACTCAGCCTTTGACTGATCTCCCCATCTCAGAAAATTAAACCAGTAGAGAACGCCGCGACTTTCCGGATCCTTGGTAATACGTTGCGCAAGCTCCCACCCATACCAGAAAGCAACCACAGTCAGAGTAATGCCGATCTGATGCGGCAATGCCAGCAATACAGCCATCATTAACAGCGATGCGCCCATGTGAACAAAAACATCCTTGAAATTTATATTCATCTTTTACTACCTCCATTTATGTAATTAAACCTATCCTCAATCATCTGCTTAACCATGCCTAATAATTTAGGGGCCATGTTGCCGGATATGCCTGCAGCTGCCGCACATATTCCCCATGGGTAGCCAAAGGAATCCAGGATCATGAATGACATGAGCCCAACAAATGCGCTCGTTACACTCTCTCCTAGAAATTCAACAAAGTTAAATACCATCGGATGTCCTGCCTTGATACGCGAATACCAGCTAACCAGTCCGCCCAATAATGACATTCCTATGGCAAGTGCCCACGTAGCCGCACCCCAGTTCGTTGGATCGTTCTCTTGCATTGCTCCTCCCTTAGAAGAGTTTGCATGCTGCGAAACCGATCACGCCACCAATAACAAATATTACCCAGCCACCAAGCCACAGCACCCACGGATTAACTTTCGATATCTCGTCAATTTCCTCGTTGTAAGGCACTTTTTCTTCATCCGTAATAGCTTCCTTGCCTTTGTTTAGATTTTTCTTGATCAACTCTTTTATGCTCATAATTGCCCCCGTAGTGTTGTTATTGTTTCCTAATACCGTAAAGTCGGAATGTACCGCTGGCTATATTGCCGCTACTCATCATGAACCGGATGCCGGTCAATGCCCCTGTGTTGTCGTTTGTTCCTGCTCCAGATATCAACGATAAAGACGGGCCAGAGTTCAGCATATACGCGCCATGAAAGTGCAGTAATTTCCTGATTATTGCATTGGTCACATTTCTGACATGCATCGTGAAATCAAGGTTCGCGCCCACGCCTTCACCTATAGATATTATTGCCGCTGAGGCACTGGCGCTGGCGCCATATAAATTGGAGCCATCGCTTGGCATTGTGTTGTGGTATCGGTAACCGGTCGTCTGATAAGACCCGCCAAGCTTCATGCGACAATTGAGATTCTGCCCGGGAGATGCCGGCACGATGGCTGTGCCAAGTATCATGTACTCATCGTAGGTGCTGTTAAAAGTGGTTTCCAGGTCAACTGTGGCGGATGCTGATGCAGTTACCGATGAGAGCAATACCATGCTGCCGGAAATGTTTGTCGGACTGGATTGGCTAATCGTCCAGGAAGCCTTGGTACCACTGCCTACCGTGTAGGTGACATTGACTACCAGAGCGCCTGTAGATGAGTTGTAACTGGTGACGATGCCATACATCACATTAGTAGAAGGTGCAGCCGTGTCTGCAATAGCTATGAACATGCCACCAACCCAGCTTTTACCTGTGCTGGCAGTCAATGATTTGCTGCCAGTACCAATAGCTATGCTGGATGCGCTGGTACCGGTGACCGCATTCAGGTTCATCGCTTCGATAGCTTCATTAATCTGTGCGCCAAAGGTTGCCAGCTCTGAGAAAAACGTATTCATGGCCGCATTAAACTGAGCTTCAGTCATATTGGATGTGTTCGGCAGTGGCGTGCTTAGTGGAGTGATAGCCATCAAATACCCTTCAATGTTAGGTTGATTTTCGCTTGCTTGATATTGCTCAGGTCGATTGGGAATCGCTGGTAAACGCCGATCAGGACGAGTGGCTCAGCGTAGACATGGTCCAGGTTATCCAGTCCGGACCAGACCACGGCTTTGGCATTCGCCTGTTCACGGAATTGCCTCACTGTGTTTACCCGGTTAGCTTCTGTTGCCAGTTCAAGTTCTATGAGTGGCTGGCTTGGCACTGGTGTGAGCGTTGCTTTACCGAAACTGTCCCAGGTAATTTCACTGTAGTTTTCAGCATCCGACACTGGATTCCATTCAATCTCGCCCAGATAGATTGCCTGGCCTACTGCGAATCGTGATAGCTCGCACGTGCCGGATGGATCGGTTAACGTAACCGTAATGACTGGATCACCTACTGGAGGCACATCGAAAGTGGCTGTTACCTTGTCGTAGATGAAAGGTGAGAAGCACCATTCGTATGGCGTGGTAGCGTGGCGGTTCAGCAGGTCTTTATTAATCGTTAGCACTGTCGGCCCGCCAACACCATTTTTCACAGTAATCGCTGCAGTTGCTGCTTTAATCCCCTCCAGCATTACAGCATTAATGCGTTGACCAGGTTTAATGGTAACTGTAAGTGGGGACGCTCCTTTGCTCGGGCTGCCTTGATTCCAATCGAACATCCTGAACCGGTTCGTGTAGCCCTTGAGAAACCATTTATCTGTTGAGGTCGCTGGTGGGTTATTGAGATTGCTGGATACAAGCGATTTGTATACAAGATGACTATCCGTGGTGACGACGCTGACCTCAGCATCTTGCGCGTAGGTAGCACCGGAATTCCAGGTTGGTTCCCCAGCATACGGTTCAGCAATAGTACTGCTGACAAAGCGCGCATCGGTGATGTCAATCGGGAGAAATGCTTTCATGCTGTTTTCGTCCTGAGTGCCGTGCCGCCCTGTGTAACAGCATCTAGCTTGTTAGACGTGCGCCTGGTGTATTCACGCACCTGCTTTATCTCTTCGTGCAGCACTTCACGCAATAAGCGCAATTCCGCGACCACATCTTCCTGACTCTGCGTTCCAGATTGATTATTATTGGTTTTTATAAGAATGCTGGTTTCAGCAATCGGAGCTGGACCAATATCCTCACCGATAAAGCCACCCTCAGCAAAGCCAGATGGCTTACCATCTTTGCCTGCCTTATGCAGCTTCTCCAGCGTATCAAGACCGATGTTGTCTACCGCTGGGGCAGAAAACACATATTCTCGACCATGCACAATACCGACCGGCTTATCTGTGCCAGCATTGCCGGTATAGCCTCCACTTGCAAAGCCGCGAAACTGATCAAAAGATCGCGCTGAAGTTAGAGTGTTTTTATCAATAATCGATGTAATATTGGCTTGATTGAGAAGATCGCGTCTAACTTCGCTTGATACCGCTCTGTTCTCAAAAATGCGCTTAGCATTAATAACATTATCGATATTGCTTATGCTATTCGTATCATTTAACGAATTCAGTGCATTGGCTGTTTCCTCAATTTTTGAGATTGATTTTTGCTCTTTCTCAAATTCCTTGGTGAATTCCTGCTTGTTTCTCAAATCACCATGATCATGGATGATTGATGCATCACTTAACGCATGGCGTTCAGTTGATAAGTCAGCAAATCGATTCATCGCATTAATCACATTGCTACCCATGATCTGCTTGCCGGACCCGACTAAACCGCCGGCCGTATAACCTTCCGGCTCGCCTCGTTTAGCGGATTCGTGCAATTGCTCAAGCGTGTGCAGACCAAGATTGTTTACAGCTTCCTGGCTAAATACATATTCACCGGCATGAACAATACCAGTTGGCTGGAACTTACCGCCCTGCCCAGTATAACCACCATCTGAATATTTACTAAGTTTACCGAGACCTAATGATTGAGTGTACGCATCAATCTCCGCGATACTTTTGCCTGTGGCTTTAGAAATTTCAGTCGAAGTTGCACCGAATTGAAAAGCATCTTTGGCCACCTGAGTAAAATCAGTTGATTTGTAGTTCTTGAAATAATCATTAACATCTTTTTGATCAAATCCACGTGCCAGAGGAGCTAGACCATTACTGGCTGTAAATTTATTTATTTCAGATACGGGAGTGCCAGTAGCTTTAGAATACTCCAAAGCACTTACATCATTGGCTATTGCCGCACGGTATTGAACCATTGGATCAGGATTCGCTGCGACAAAAGCCCGGATATCAGCATTGCTCACACCAGAGAAGCCGCCGATGCTACCACCTGCCCCAGCATTTGAAATCGCCACACGGAGACTAGCAAGCGCGTCAGCAATAGTTTTGGTATTTGTTTCGATTCCGGTCAGCAAGCCAATCTGCGTCTGGGCATCTTCCAGAATCTTGTCCAGCCGTCCCATCTCTGCCGCAAAACCATCCTCAAGTGACTTTTTGGATTCTTTCAGCGCATTGAGCGATCGTTCTTCTGTGCTCAATTGATCGTCACTCAGCACGCCCAGCTCACCCAGCATGCTGGCCGTCTTAGCCTGCTCGAACGCAAAATCAAAACTGCTGGTAAAGCCGGAGGTAGATTGCTGTTTCAGTACACCCAGAGCTTGGCTGATATCTTCAATATTTGGCAGCCCTCCGCCAGAACGAGCAGTATTAAGCGCTGCTTCAATTTGCGCCTTGGCCTCACTCCGCTCCATCGGGCGGATAGCATTGACTGTGCTTTTGAGTGCATCCGATAATGATTTCAGTTTGCTGATCGAATCAGTGACATTCTCAATCTGAGTATTGATTCCATCTAGGGCGGTATTGTATTCATTGGTCAGCCGGGTGCGCTCACTATCGACCGAGTGTTGCAGCGCCGCATAAGCGTCATTGACGCGCTTCATATTGATCTGATCAAGCGTATTATTTGCATCAGCAAGCAAGCCAGCAGCTCGCATTACCTTTTCAGCAAGTGGGCCGTACAGTCCGCCAGATGCCACAAATTCTTTTAATAACTTGATTAGCTCTTCTTTGCTGGTGTCGGCGGCTATCCCAAGCTCACTCAACACACCGCTCAGCATGCCGAATTTGATATTCACCACTTCCTCTGGCACAAAGGTTTCGGCAAGAGAGAGTGTATTCTGAGTGACGTTCGCTTTCTGCTGATCAACTGTATTGAGATAATCGAGCGTAATGCCAACCGTGTTCATCACACTTTCAGCAGCGACAGTCAGCAATCCGCCTGAGTTAACAAACTCTCTAACGTATTCTATTAGCTGCTCTCTGCTGATATCTGCCGATATTCCAAACTGGCTGAGCGCATCGCTCATCATAGAGTATTTAATGCCTAGCACTTCATCGGGTGCAAGGTTGCCAGCGAAGGATAGTAAGTTCTGATTGACGCTTGCTTTTAACTGATCTGCAGCGTTTTTGACATTCAAGAATGCTGGCGCAAGTTCCAGCAATTTACTGGCTGTTTCAACCGAGACGCCGCCCACTTCTGTTACCGATCGGATCAGTTCAGCGTATTGATCTTTGGTCATATCAGCCGACAGACCAAGCTTACCAAGCTCATCATTCAGGAAATCGAAGCTGACTTTATATTGCTCATCAGGAGCCAGGAAATTAGATGCAAAGAAACCAATCTGACCGTTCAATACATC
>NZ_FORD01000070.1 GCF_900113925.1 Nitrosomonas sp. Nm34 | reverse complement strand
CTGCAAGTGGAGCTGGTATTGTGGGGGTTTGGCAAAAAGCAAATGAATAGATTCTGTTGACATTTTAGCGAAGCCAAATTAATGCTGAGGCAAACTGTATAAACTGTATTAGCTCGAACTTGATCTGACAGCTTCAATAACGTGATCTAGGTATAATAAAATCAGCAAAAGGAATCTGAATTGCTTATGGTAATGGATTTCGGAAAAGAGTCTCATCATTATTCGTAAGGAGAAACCCTCGCTTAATATCAGACTTCGCCAAGCTCCTTCAGCCGTAGTGTAATGATTCTTATGTAGAACTCACGCTACTTATACACAGCATCGCCGTGCACCGACAAAGCCGTAGCGCGGCGAATTATCTTGAAGTTCGTGAATAGCGGGTGCAAGTTTGAATATCGAAGGCTGCTTCAATGCCTGCCAGATGATCAACAATCGCTTGCACTAAGATGGCATGCGCGCCCATTCATTTTCCCAATTGCTGAATTGTTCTACCGGCATCGGCCTACTTACCAGATAGCCTTGCGCTATATCACACCCCAGCTCTGCCAAGTGATCCCATACAGCCTGACTATCTACCCCTTCCGCTACCACTTCCAAATTAAGATTGTGCCCAAGCTCAATGGTCGAATGTACAATCGCAGCTGAGTCACTGTTTATTACCATGGGCATGACAAACGACTGATCAATCTTAATTGAATCGACCGGTAACTTTTGCAGATAGCTTAGGCTCGAATATCCTGTGCCAAAGTCATCAATGAATAACCGGGTACCAAATTTCTTCAATTTTGTTAATATCTCCAACGCTCCTGCTGGATCTTCCATCAAGGCGCTCTCAGTTAATTCAAACTGAATCATCTCCGGCCGAATACCCCAAGTAGAAAACAAGCCCTGTATGCGGTCAATGAGCAGAGGGTGGTATAAATCATGCGCGGACAAATTCACCGACAAAGCTCGCTCCACTCCTTCTTCATGCCAGATATAGCTTTGGCTAAAGGCTGCATCGAGCATCCAATTGGTCAGCGGAGTAATCAAGCCGGCATGCTCAGCGAGCTTGATGAATTCTATGGTAGGGAGCATGCCATGCACGGGATGCTGCCAGCGTACCAATGCTTCGGCCCCGCTTACGCGCCGTGATGCGATATCAACCTTGGGCTGGCAATACAGCGATAACCCATTTTGTTCGATAGCTTGGCGTAAATCTGCCATTAACGACAATCGCCGGGTGCATTCCTGTTCTTGTCCTCCAGTATAGAAGGCATAGCCGCCTCGGGCAGGGCTGGCTTCATGGGTAGCAATATTGGCACGTCGCAGCAAAACATCTGCCTCGGTGGCATGGCCGGGAAACAGAGCAATGCCTATATTAACGCGAGGGTCGACCAGCAAACCTGCTACCTCAATAGGGTCATGCAATACCAGGGTTAGCTGTTGTGCAATCTGTACGGCATAGTCGGCTCCTCCGCTGGGCAAGAGCAAGGCAAACGCGCTTTCTTCGACTCGCGCCAAGGTATCGCTTTTCTTGATAGTATGCGTCAACCGTTGAGCCAGCTGTTGCAGCAGCTGATCGCCCGCGTGATAACCCAAGATTTGATTGAGTTCACGAAAGCGGCCAATATTCAGGTGCAAGAGAGCAAGGGCGTGGTGTTGTTGTTTAGCGGTTTGAATGGCGTCTCGTAAATGCTCGAGCAAGAAGGTACGATTGGGCAATTCAGTCAGCGGATCATAATAAGCCAAGCGGGCAATGGTAGCCTCACATACTTGTTGGTTGATACGCATGCGCAGGTTGGTAATGCCATAAGCCAAATCATCGGCCAGTTCGCCGAGCAACTTCACTTCTTCTTCACCGAAAGCATCGGGTTCAATCGCTCCCACGACCATAGCACCGAGTACTTCTCCTTCCATCCGGAGGGGAAAGGCGGTAACCGCTGCAAAGCCAAACTTAATCGCACACTCGCGTATTGAGACATAAGTAGGAGCAGCATAGACTGGATCGGTGAGGATGTGCCTACCCACACTGGGCTGACCGGTGCGGATTGCAGTAGCAGCTGCAGTATGGCCTATTTCCATTTCTTTATCGGCCCAAGTATGATGAAGTGCTTTCATAAAGGCATTGTCTACGCCGATACCTTCCATCCAACGCATGCTCTTGTTTTCATCGTGTTCCGCATATACGACGCCTGCCGTACGATAGCCACCTTTATCCACAATGACTTGGCACATGTCGTGTAGCAATTCTTGCTCGTCCGAGGCGTGCAATAAAGTATGATTACCCGCACTCAAAGTTCTGAGAGCACGGGTAACACCCTCGAGTTCCGTCAGTAATTCCTTAGTTGTTAGCGCTGAATCCGGATTGTCCTTATTTGGCTCATTAGCAGAGTATTCCATGCGTCCTCACGTGTATTTTTAAGATAAATTCAATTTAAGATCGGTGAACTGGCTCCCCTGGTTGTAAATCAAGCTGCGCTCATCTTTATGGTAAATCGTCAGCTTCTCTCCTTGCTCTAAGCGATACGCTACCCTACTTTCCTTGATTTCTACTGTGAGTATTTGGCCACGGATGGTCAAACGAAATTGCAAAAACTGTACTTTCTTATTCGGATAAAAGGTAAGCGCCCTCCATAGTCCCGCAAACCGGCTACTCCATAAACTACTCCTATCCAGGTGCTACCCATAGAAGCAATGTGACAACCATCTTTCACGTTTCCGCCGACGTCTGCAAGATCCATGAGCAAAGCATTAATCAAATAATTGAGAGCACGCTCGTCATACCCGACTTCAAATGCAACAATGCTTTGAATACAAGCTGAGAGTGAAGAATCGCCTGTTGTCAGCTCGTCGTAATAGTCAAAATTACGCTTCCTCTGTTCAAGGGTAAATTCGTGCCCAAGCAGGAACATTGCTAACACGATGTCTGCTTGCTTGATCACTTGATGCCGATAAATAACAAGCGGGTGGAAATTGAGGAGCAGCGGGTATTTATCAAGCGGAGTGTTTTGGAAATCCCACGGTTCCAGATTAAGGAGTGGGTCGTCCTGCGGGTGTATTTGCAAGCGTGTATCAAAGGGAATATACATCTGTTCTGCCGCCCGTCGCCAATCTGATACCTCGCCAGGCTTAAGCTCCGTTCTCAGTACCAGTGTGTGGTGGTGTTTCTCGCTACTTGCTTGTATCTTATCAACTACATCAGCAGCAAACCTGAGATTCTCCCGAGCCATGAAGTTGGTATAGGCATTATTATTGAGCACTGTAGTATACTCATCTGAGCCCGTGACTCGATGAATACAAAAATGTCTATCCTGGCGCTCCGAGAAGAAGCCCAGGTCAAACCATAACCGAGCGGCCTCCACAAGAATTTCCGCTCCCCATTCATAAAGGAAATCTTGATCACCAATGATGTTCACGTATTTGATAATGCCATGTGCGATCGCAGCGTTGATATAGTACTGGTCAGTACCTGCCGCATAATAGGCTGATGCTTCTTCATCATTGATGGTGCGCCAAGCAAATAGTGCGCCTTTCTGGTTTACTGCGCGAGCCCGTTTGCGTGCCTTGTCAAGAAGGCTGTAGCGGTACCGTAAAATATTACGCGCGAGCCGTGGTGAAGTGTAGATTAAAAACGGCAGAACATACATTTCCATATCCCAGAAATAATGTCCATCGTAGGTTTGGCTAGTTAATCCCTTGGCGGCTATGCCAGTATCGTCGGCTCGCCCTGCGGCTTGGATCAATTGGAACAAATTCCAGCGCAAACACTGTTGTAGACGCGGTGGCTGCGCACTGATCTGGATATCGCTCTGCTTCCAAAAATCATCCAGGTAGACTCGCTGGTCGGAGAGGAGCTTTTCAAACCCATGGTGCACAATACGCTCAAGCGTCCTGCCCGCGCGGACACTAAGTTCGCCCGTCTCATCTGAGGGGGAAGAGTGGTAAGTAATATACTTAGTCAGTGCAATTGGCTTGTTGGGTTCTGCGTCGATGAGAAATACAACCTGCGCTCCGTGCTCTCCCCACTTTGCTTCTGACGATGAAACACAATCTGTTTCCAGGGTGTGGTCCATACCACAAGCTAGTGCCATACCCCTTCTTTTTGTCCGATATCCGAGAATGACTCGCTGCCCCCTTCCTTCTGCCATCTGTTGGCAGAGTACCTGGTCAGCAATACCTTGTGCGGGCCGAGGATCGTTGTATTCGTTCTTTTCGGGAAGGGGATGTTCAACGATCTCAGAAGATAAGACGAGTGCAGCGCGAGCGTTGAGAACGGTCACCCGATAAGAAATCACTGCGATATGTTTTTCGAAAAATGAAACTAGACGGCGCGATTCAACCAGAAGCTGCCGGCCGTCAGCTGTTTCCCATAATACTTGGCGATCGAGCGTACCAGCACGCATGTCGAGAGCACGCTCATACTGAAGAATACGGGCGGTTGAGATATTAAATAGCTCATCATCAACATACAGCGGTATGATCTTGGGATCTGGAAGATTTGTAATTGTCTGCCCGGTTGTGGCGAAACCGAAAGCGCCTTCCGCATAAGAAATTGGCCAGGTCTCATGAAATCCATGCACAAACGTTCCATGTCGATATGCAGGACCACCTTCTTCGAATGCGCCCCGCAACCCAAGATAGTCGTTGGATACAGTGAATATGGTCTCTGCCTGAGCCAGAAATTGTGAAGAGAGAGCGCTCTCGACCCAGCGCCATTCTTCGATTGGGTAGAGAATTTCCGGTGGAAGAATAAGATCGCGCTTAATCATCAACTAGCTCCGCTAGATTGGCCACCACTATATCTGCGCCATGGGAGCTGAGGATACTATCGTTACCTTCTCGATCTACGCCGATAACCAAACCAAACCCTCCCGCTCGAGCTGCCTGTACACCAGCAATAGCATCCTCCACAACCACAGCTCGATCAAGTTTTGTACTTAGCATCTCAGCTGCTTTGAGGAATGCCGACGGTTCCGGTTTGCCGGGAAGCTTGAGTTCGCTCGCAATCGAACCATCGACCAGAACGTCGAATAACTCAAGGATACCTGCCCGCAATACTTGCTCGTGATTGGCACTGGATGACACCACTGCGGTGTGAATACTTAATTTCCGAAGCTGCCGAACCAGGGCGACTGACCCTGCGTAGGGCTCGACCCCACATCGGTTAATAGTCTCCTGTACCAGTTCATCTTTGCGGTTACCAAGGCCGCACACTGTGTCAACGGTCGTAGGATCTGTTGGTGTTCCCTCAGGGAGGGAGATATTGCGTGATTCAAGAAAACTTCTTACTCCGTCGTACCGGGTTTTCCCGTCAACATACTGCTTATAGTCATGCTCGATATCGAAAGGTTGGAATGGCTGTTGCGTTGTTGCTGCGTGCTGGGAAAGGAACGCATCAAACATGGCTTTCCAGCAGAATGAGTGAATCTTTGCAGTGGATGTAAGCACCCCATCGAGGTCAAACAGTACAGCATCGAAGCGATCCGTATAGTCATGCTCGATATCGAAAGGTTGGAATGGCTGTTGCGTTGTTGCTGCGTGCTGGGAAAGGAACGCATCAAACATGGCTTTCCAGCAGAATGAGTGAATCTTTGCAGTGGATGTAAGCACCCCATCGAGGTCAAACAGTACAGCATCGAAGCGATCCGGAGTGATCCGTATATAATGCTGACTCATAGCGAAACTCCAATAGATTCAAATGGTTCGCAGTAAGCACGAAAGAGTATTAGAAAATAATAACTCTCTGTTGAAAAATATACGTTAAGTTGAACATACAGTCAAACTTATAGGAAGAAAGACTGAAAAGAATAAATAGGTTATGAGCAATTATGCTAATACGGAAAAAAGCAGCATTTGCTTTGAACTCTTCAGAAAGTATATTCTTTACCCAAACCGATCTTCAGATTCTTGATGCTGTTTTGTGATTTATTGTCTTGCTATTCTAATTATATATAAATATGGGAACTTTGGAGCAGGACGTGAAGAATCATTTTTCATCCGCGTATCAGTACGAGCGTATCAGACGGGCTTGGAGTCACAACCTAGTGCATCAATCATGCTTTAAGGCGTCTGGTGTTATTTATAGCTTAACCAATTAACAATAAATTTTAATGTATAACCGATATTCCGCCTCCCCATTCGCAATTATCTGAATTTTCTTGAGATATTTTTTTATACCCATTTTTTCTGAAAAATTAATCAAGAATTATCAGTGAGTTATGAAAAGGGCGCAGAATATCGGATATAAGATTTGAAGCACATATTGAAAGTTTGGCTTTGTTTTTTTACGCAGTGCTTCATTTTGATAGCGTTTTAGTAACTAAACGGTAATTTATACTTTATGCCCGGTACTACCTCGACACAGGGGAAGAGAAGAGGGTTCAAACTAGCCCCTCAGGCGCGCATATTTGGGCGCTGCGGGGCAGTCGCGGGGCGGGCGGGCATGGGGGGATAGTTATCCCGCGCTCTCCTGACCGCGCTTGGACGGGTGATAGCGTGGTGTTCATCCCGCTTAAGCCAAACTCGACTACGCTTTAGCTTTCATTGGCACTAACCGGGACCACTGATCGTGTATACAGTAGTAGTCTAGAGGATTTCTTTGGTGACAGTATAGGCTTTCTGTTCGTTGTTTCACTCGGCAAGTTGCGCATCCATTTCGAGCGCAGGTTCGATGTCTATACTTTGCGCTGATCTCTTTAGCCGCAGCCGTTATCTTCTCACGTTTCGTAGATGACTTGTGTTAGCGGCTCTAAGCTAAGTGTTAACTGCTAACCCACGTTGTTTGGGTGACGGGGTCATCAACAAAAAAAGCAATGCCGACTAAGCGTATATCATGATCAAGCATACCTAATATGAACCAACATTTCCATCATCCCAGCTGATCTTAAAGTCAGCAAAAGATCCGAAACCGGTTCCAGTAAGCTTATCACCCTCTAATGTAGATTGATTGAATGAATAATGTATCCTCATTACTCTGAAAAATTTGCCAGTTAGTGAAATCGGTTGACATGGCTTTTACTCCTATAATGTGCTAGCTCAGGTCAAATCGTACAGTTGCTGATATGATTGAGTACCTGTGTCAGATTAGGCTTGGTCCAGGTTTTTACTATTCAGAATCAGTTTCATACAAAACAAAATATCTATGGAAGCTTTCTCTTTGCATATCTTGCGCTCATGAGCTCTTTCACATAATGGATGCTAAAGAATGGCAAATAGGCGGTCAATAATGCATTTGTATACTTTTTTGTTCCTTCAGCTTCTTTTATGGCTAGCAGTTAAGAATGATTCAGAATGTACTGGATTTGAAGAACATATCCACGGTCAGGTTTTGTTATTTACGGGGTGCCTTATTTTTAGTAATTCAGCGGTAATTTATACTCTGTGGTCGGTACTATCTCGGTACCGGTGAGAGAGTTAGGTACAAACTGGCTCCCCAGGCACGCATAGTTAGCCGCTGCGGGGCAGGCATAGGGGGAGAGCCATCCAAGGTGCACATCCTGCGGCCCGTGGAGGTGCTTTCGATATGCGCTTGCTAAGCTTTTTCAAAGCCGCGAATTTCTGTCCATTATTTACTTAATCTTTTGAGCCCCATATTGATATTTTAAGTTTAAGCATCCTATAATTTTACTGTATCTCATAGAGAAACAATAAATTTCCTTTTTTAGCACTTATTTTTTGTTCTTTAAGTTGATAATATAGAAACATGCGAAATTAATAATGGTTTGGTAGTAGGGGTAATGTATTAAAATCATACTCTTATCATAAGCAATGATCACAACTATAGATGCTGGGAATGAGAAAGAAATATCCTGAGTAAAGATAGATTGTATATAAGATGTATCCTGTAAAGAACGTATTCTCAGCATAGTTATTTTCAAAGTAAGACATGATCAAAATGCTTTAGCAAATGAAGGAGCAAAGTTAAGTTGATGGAGGTGCTATGATAAAAAAGAATACTTTCTGGATAGGTATATTGGCACTTGGTTTTTTGTCTGGGTGTGCCCAAATGAGTCCATTAGCGCGCAATCACAGCAATGAAATTCGTAATGTTGAATTGGGTTCCATTGACTCTAATGATCACAGGGCTGTTGCTAAACATTACGAAGATGTGGCCAAAGAGATGAAAGCAAAGCTGGAAGTACAGCAAGAATTGCTTCAGAAATATGAAGGACATACTTACTATTACGGACGAAAAGGGCAAGACCTTGAGGCGCACACTTTAGCTAATATCAGACATTTAGAAAATTCTATCAAAGAGAATATGAATGAAGCTGCCATTCATAAAAGAATGGCACAGGATCAACAAAAACGAGATCTCAGTTTATTAACCGAATAATTTGTATATCCTCAATTCAATTAGTCAATATTTAGAATAAAAACATCTACATTCCAGAAGACAAGGAATCCTGAAAAGGCCGCGATATCGATTGCAGATACGCGGCTTTTCTTTTATATATCTGCTTTTATTTTATACGTTAGCACTATAGCCTAATCAGTTAAGAATGATTCAGAATGTATAGGATCTGAAGAGCATCTCAACGGGCTGGTTTTGTTATTTACGCAGTGCTTTGGCCTGTGCCCATGTATGTTCAATGGGATTAAGATCAGGAGAATAAGCGGGTAAGTATTCAAGGGTGTGCCCAGCGTTTTGTATGGCCTCTTGCGTATCCTGCCTCTGATGGAACGTGGCATTGTCCGTCACAACGACGGCATGTGGCGGCAATTCAGGCAACAGGTCCTGCATTGCCCATTCGTGAAATACATCAGCGCTGATATTGACTGCAAACAGGCTGACGGTGAGCAATAGCTTTCCGATCAGGGCGCCGATCGCGTTGATACGACCTGGCGCATGCCAGTCATGGGTGCCATGGCATCTCTGGCCAGCAGGTGCATAACCGTGCGCGCGCCGTGCATCCTGTGAAAATCCACTTTCATCAATGTAGACAATGGCCCAGCCTGCAGCTTCATAAGCAACGATCTTCTCCTGGAAGATGCGCCGTGCGTGATCAATTGCTTTGGGATGCTTCAGAGTTTTTTTATAGGTGATACCAAGCTTCTGGAGCGCCAGAAAAATAGCGTTCTGCGCTACACCCAAACGTTTTGCCCGCTCGTACTGATAAGCATCAGGATAATCGCGAACATCCTGCCGCAATACCTCAAGATCAATCTTGCGTTGGCGAAACCCTTGAGGTTTAGATGGATGTTCTTAACCCAGCGCGCACGCTAGCTACGCCAACATCAAACCGGGCCGCCACCTCGGCTATCGTAAGTCCTTCTTTCTTCCGGACAGACAGGACTTTGCGGCGGAAATCCAATGAATATGCCATCTTTACATTGCAATCAAAATTATCTGGTTATTCTATATGCTTGGTTGGTACTGCCGGTATTAACCTTATTGATGTGAAAGGTTACAACTATTATTAAATTGTTATTTGTCCACAATTTCTGTGGATAACTTTGTGGGTAATCTGTAAATACTGTTGCTAAGATGGTTATTTGTAACAATATTTATTGGATCGATTAAATTTTATACAGATAATAATATCATTTATAATCAAGATATTATCATTATATTGTTTGGTTCTGTAGTTTTGATCTAAGCAAGATATTTTGTAAAAAGCAATGTGGATTATTTTGAGGATGTCAAGAAAATCCTCAATTCTATTGCATGCATTCTAGGCCATCATACTCTACGTCCACTTGTCGGCCAGGCGCTGTAGGAGGCGGTTAACAGTGCATCGGACAGGATCGAGGAGGCGAGGCAGCGAAAGACAAGCTGGATGGCAGGCGGGTGCGGCGGATAGTGCAGGCCGGCCCTGCCGCGTTCCGGGGAATAGTAGGGCGCAAACTGGCCCCTCACGCGTGTATAGTGGGGCGCTGCGGAGCGGTTGCGGGGCCGGGCATGGGGTAGTTCATCCCGTGCCCGCTCGATGGTTTCTGGATGGGCATGATGGGATGGGCGATGATGTGGAACTCACTTTGCCTAAACCCAACGCGATGAAGTGGTACCCAAAAACTGTACAGGTTGTTAAGCTCTGGCAGAATTAAAAAGGAGTTTAATGACAATGAGTAAAAAGCGCACACAATATTCGAGCGAATTCAAAGCAAAACTAGCGCTGGCAGCGATATGCGGTAATGAAACTGTCCCTCAATTAGTAGCCCGTTATCATGTATACCCCACGCAGATCAATAGCTGGAAACAGCAACTCATTGAGCAAGCTGCCGAGCTATTTTCTAAAAATAATACTGCCGCTAATAAGGAGGGACATACAACAGATGACCTGCACCGGGTTATTGGTCAATTGGCGGTAGAACGCGATTTTTTAGTGAGAAAGCTCAATCATTAAGTCTTGTAGAACGCAAAGAGATGATTGAGCCCCATGGGAGTCTTAGTCAGGTTCGTCAATGCCAATTACTGAATCTGGCACGTTCGACCTATTACTATCAACCGCAACCGATCAGTTATGCCGATCTTGATCTGGTTCTGCTGCGTATGATGGATGAACAATATTTAAAGACCCCGCAATATGGCTCACGCAGTTAGACTGCCTGGTTTCAGCGCCAGGGCATCATGTTAGGGCGCAAGAAAGCATCGTCCCTAATGAAGATCGCCGAGTATTGTCAGCATAACCCCACAAACTCGAAAGATTAGCATTTCAAACAACCAGCATAAGGTGTATACCCTATTTGCTTAAAGACCTCGTTATTAACAAACCTGATCTAGTTTGGGTGCTGACATAACCTATAGTGCGCCCATCCTTCTAACCCGAATATTGCACGAGCATCCAAACTAAGAGCGAATTTGCCAGAAATTCATTTTTAATTTGGATGAATCGTATTTGTAGTCAGAATTTGTTGTTAAGCATTAAGCTTTTTTGTGTTTTCTGGTGGAGTTATGGCAAAAAGTGGG
>NZ_FORD01000084.1 GCF_900113925.1 Nitrosomonas sp. Nm34 | reverse complement strand
GCACTCAATATCAATGCGGATGTGTTTCACGAATGGGCGATGCAGGACCTGTTGCCTGAATTGCCGTCACATGCCGTCGTTGTGATGGACAATGCCACTTTCCATAAGAGGCAGGATACGCAAGAGGCCATACAAAACGCTGGGCACACCCTTGAATATTTGCCCGCTTATTCTCCTGATCTTAATCCTATTGAACATAAATGGGCACAGGCCAAAGCACTGCGTAGACAACAAAACCAGACCGTTGAGATGCTCTTCAAATCCTATACATTCTGAATCATTCTTAACTGGTTAGACTATATGTATTCGAAGGGATTCTCGCTCGGGATCGAACTGAACAGCGAAATAACCGAACGCAGCTACCGGTATCAACTAACGCCCCAGATCCAATATGCCTTCAGCAAAAATTCTGTGATTCAGTTTGGGGGCGGGCCCTCTCAATTCAATGAAGAAAAAAGAACCGAATGGCTGGTCACTTCTCGCCTTATCTATAATTTCTAGAGGTATAGCAAGTATGTTGCTTTAAAGCTGTTGCAGAAGCTATCATCAATAAAGCGAGGCAATCAATTTTTTAGGCATAAACGTTCATGCCGAATTTTTTTATTTTGCATAATGATGTGATTTAGTCTAGGAACCTATTCGCAATCCTGTGAATTCGTAGATTCTGGGGATGAGTAAGAGATACCCAAGCTACATTCGCTTGAAGACATTTGAAGACATTTGAAGACGTCCGGCCTCTACTGGAGAGCTTGTGCAAGCAGACGAAGCTAAGGATTATTGATTGATATCAAGTATTGAGTGGTTTGCTGTACTTACTTGTTGAAAAGCAGATCTCAGTGGCGGGTGCTGCCGAGTGAGTTTTCCACGTGACGAACGATATACCTATCGCATATCGCATATGAAATTTCGGCCTTTAGGTGACACCGATGATTTGGAAATTATCAGTTAATAATATGCGTCATTCTGCTTTGTAATGGAATGATTTTGGAAAAAGCTTCGCAAGCACTTTTGAAAAGTGAAAAAGTTTCTAGTTGCGACTATACAAGAATTTTTCTTGAAAAACTTCCCATAACCGTTCCATCAAGCTTAGATTGTGGTCGTATGGTCGCAAAAATACGAGTTTTAGTTATGAGTCGTTGAGATAATCAATGATCAGTTGGGGTCGATAATAACACACATGGTCATAAATAATATGAATATAAGCTGCTGTGGATGGTGTTGCTCGATTTGCTGAAACAATTGGATACCTAATTGCGCATTGATGGGGTCATCATAGCGCACGGATGGCCTGCAGGCTAATCGTATTAATCGCGCCATTAATATTTTAAGCGTTGGCGGCCGGGATGATTGCGAATTTCGCGATCCTGGCCGCGTTTGATTCATCCGTAAGCTAAGCTTTTGTCTGAAATTGCGGCGCAATATAAAGTCCACAAAATGGCAATTAATTGTTGCGTACAGAACAAACACATATAGCCAGCGAGAAATCGGAGAGTTTTGTCAATTACACCCAACAACGATTGGGGTTATTGTTCGGAAGAACAAGCATTCTTTGTTCTGTATCTGATCCCTCTTGCATTCAAGTTTATCAAAGTTATTTTTTCTTTTTCTTTGTGGCGGCCACTGCTTTTTTGAAAAGGGTTCCAGCCGCAAATTTAGGCACCGTGCTCGCGGCGATCTTTAGCGGAGCACCGGTCTGCGGATGTCTACCAGCACGAGCTGCCCGTTTAGTGGATTTGAAGGTGCCAAAGCCAGGCAGGACGACGGTTTCACCTTTGGCGACCGTTGCGACCACGCTGTCAATCATGGCATTCAAGGCCTTGGCTGCGGTGGTTTTTGATATCTCTGCCTGAACGGCAATTTGTTCAATCAGTTCTGACTTGTACATTGTTTAAAATGCTCCTGTTGGTTGTAAAGCCAGCAGTATAACCGGTCAGGCTCTATTGTCAGCATAAAAACCGACAAGAAAATATCAAGGTTACTTTATGGAATCAATTAGACTATAATGGGATTTAATAGGAGATTGTCATATCTGTAAACGTAAAATCGTCCGAAGAGCTGGCCGCTCAAGCCAAGCGCTACGTACAAATTCAGCACGCTCGGTGCCGAAGCAAATCGAGTACTGGTCACAGATTGACAGAATACCGAGGAAAATCCTGATTTGCCGTTTAGCATAATCCGTAATCTCTTGCTCGCTGATCAAGAAGAGGCTGTTGGCGAATATAAGTTCGGCTGATGCGCCTGCTTGTTACACCTTCGTTTGAGCGTGTTGTAAAAAAGTTGCATCCCAAACAGAAGTCTGATCTGGATGAGTCGGTGTCTCATCTCTAACTATCATGAGAGAGGTGAAGCGAAGGTGGTGATCTATTTGGTATCCGAGACTCTACAAGTTCCGTTCATCAACCTGGTTGTGCATGCTGGCTTATCGTATTCTCGATGAGAATAGCCTGAAACTGCTGTCCTTTGGACCGCACGAAATTTATATCGCAATCTTGAGCGGCAGGAGAAGGAATTCTTTATAGGCTAAAACTATTCCATGCTGCGGAGTACTTCAGCAAAGGTTTGCTCGCATCCAGCCAGGACTGCCTGTTTGCCAGCCCAATCCTGCCAGCAGCGCAAAATTACATCACCATACTTTGGTTTGGATCGAGTCCAGCATGAAGCAGCAACCTCTTGCTTCTCGGCGGCAATCAATGTACTACCTGAGTTACCGAAACAGCCTGGCACCATGTCATTCCATTTCTATTTCATAAGTGAATTTATAATCCTAGGCTATGCCACAAGGGAATAGACACATTCACGATCTTTTTCCATGTCGCGCATCGCTACTTCCAGGTGGTTTTCAAGCGCGTCCAGGCTATCGAATACACGGTTATGGAATGATTTCTCCCGTGGCTGATCCCAAAGATTCTTCGCAGGATTGAATTCTGGTGAGTAGGGTGGCGGCATAAGTAAGCGCAGATTATGTGGCAGCTTGAGGGAATGACTACAATGCCATCCTGCCTCATCGAGCGCCAGGATAATCCGGTCATTGCGGTGACGTGACGCTACTTCATTCAGAAATATCTGTATGCAATGATTATTAACCTGAGGCAGGATAAGTATATCCAGCTCTCCATCAGCGGCAGAGACAGCAGCATAAGCATAGACATATGTCTGGGTACTATTGTCTGGCATAATGGCCGTATAGGTTGAGGGCACCCATATCGGTGTATCGAAAACATGCCCAAAGCGAGTTTCATCCTGAAATATCAGGCGCAGATGTCCATTTGCTTACTACGCAAGCGCACGATAGTCTCAGTCAAGCCAGGCGTGCTGTGCCAGCGCACACGGCTTCTGCATCTGCCTATAACGCCGTGATTTAAATTCGTCAGATAAAGAAATTTCTTTTCATTCTTCCTCCCTCGCGGTTGCGACGAAGGAAGAATGGGGTTGAACGGTGGGAACTATTGAAACGGTAGAACGGTACACTGCTGGCTTTTGGAAATTGCCGGGCAATTATCCGGTATACCGCAACGTTTGCTTCGCATACTGCTCAGTCGAGGAGTTCTTTCGGGATATTCCCTCCGTTAGCCGCGATCTGCACGAGCACGGTCTTATGCAACCACATATTCATCTTTGCTGAATCTGCCATCAACTCCGGCGGACAGCCAAGCTCTGTAGCCAGCTCTTTGCGTGCTGACAAACTACTGTCAATATCGAGGAGCTTCAGGAGGTCAACGATCGAATTGCGCCAGTTGAGCTTTTGTGGATTGGCAGCGGCGCGTTGCTCTAGTTGTGCGAAGACATCAGAGATGGGAACCGCTTTTGGCGCGGTTTGCGTCGCAGCGCCAGATGCACTGGGGGTTGAACTTGTACTCGGATTCGTTGACGCCGCTGGAGTTGCAGTAGATTGCGGCGCCGTATTTCTCTTTGCTTGATTCCGAAGTCCCAACTTCTCAAGAATTGTGCTAAAAATCGACATAGGGGTTTCCTCCATGTTGCGAGATGAGCGAACTCAACTGGATGAGGAACGGTCATCTACGATTTATAATCAACCCAATGAACCTCTTGAATTCTCAGCGCCATTTAGAATATCACTTAAACTGCCAAATATTTCGCGTAGCAGCCCACGTTGTTGATGTAATTGCCGTGTTACATTTCTGAACCAGCCGAGATCGGCGTCACCTATCTGTTGCGGCGGCGACTGCGGAACATCAATAGTACCGCGCGACTATGCGCCAGCTTGTACAGTGCTTCCTAGCTCCGCCCGTTGCTCGGGCGTCAAACATGAGACCAAACCACACACGGCCTCTTCATAATCAGCTGACGAAACTTTGTGAGCAACTGTAATGTAACAGTTCACGGTTCTCGTGCTGGGTAGCCCTCTTCTGGCCAATCCTGCTCGTAACGCTTAACGAGCTCCTGATATTTCGAGTCGCAGTGTTGACTAGTAGTTCCTATCCCCCATACATCACCTCTGAAAAATTGCATGATCACATTTTTTGATCAAATAGGTCAGATTCAAAAAGTGTGATGCCTAAACCGGGACGATCACGCTGATTCAGCGTTTTGGTTCGGCGACCAATCTCAATATCCACCAGCATCGCATGAGGCTCAATTGGGTCTATAGCATCAGGACTGGTAACCCGGAATTTCATAGAGTTCGGCCAACGATCACAGAGCAGCTCAGTAAGACAATAACGCGTATCTTAACAGCATTAACTCGTCATGGCACGATGGACCGAGACATACGATAACGAAGAGCTGGAGCACAATGCCACAGTTTCACCTGCCTACCAATGCTGCAAATCAACCACTTGATTCGCCATAACCTAATCTTTTGATCTTTACAGTAAAAAAATAATTTGTGGATTTCGCGCTTGCCCGGTTGGTAGGGGGGGAGAAGATAGCTACATCAGTTAGAAATGATTCAAAGAGTATCCTCATTTCTGTCATCGAAAATAAATAGAAGTAGGCCAAAGGACTGGGTAAATATCCGGCCGGCATGTACGGCGTTTTACTCTTATCGAACGAAAAGCTGATCAGACCGACCGAGTAAGCAAAATACTATAGAACCACGTATCAGTTTTACCGGTGCGATCGGTGACGGGCGCTTGCGGCAAAGCTTGGTTTCCATGTGCCGACAAAGATCTCTTCGTTTAAATGAATATATGATAATTTGATCATTCATCAGAGTATTTGCCAGTATATCTGATATATCAGTGCCTTTCGATTTGATAGGAGAGGGTGTTTATGATATTGGTGCGCTAATCTACCACGTTGATACTGGAGGGAAATATGGAGAAAAAAACTGTCAGTGACTTCTTAAGCACGTTATCGGCACCAAAATCTCAGTGGGGCGACACAGTTACCATACGAGGTAATGCGTTAAATATAAATGATGTCGTACGGGTTGCGCGCTGCAACACAAGAGTGCAATTAACTGACGATAAGGAAGTTCTGCGGCACGTCAATGCCTCACATGATTACATCATGAACGTTACCAATGCTTGTTAAGCTATGAATGGGGTTGTATCAAAAACCTGTAAACCGATCTACGGTGTGACAACCGGCTTTGGGGGAATGGCCCATACCCATGTCTCGCCTGAAGATGCCAGCGATCTGCAACGAAACTTGATCTGGTTCATGAAGTCAGGGCCGGGCAAGCGATTGTCCAAAGATGATGTTCGTGCTGCCATGCTGATTCGAGCAAATAATCATATGCTCGGTTTCTCTGGTTTACGGTTTGAGTTGGTGCAGCGGATGGTGAGATTTTTAAATGCGAATGTCATCCCCAATCTGCGCGAGTTTGGTTCTATTGGCGCGAGCGGCGACCTTGCTCCACTTGCCAGCATTACTGGTGCGCTGATCGGGCTGGATGAAAGTTTTGTTGTCGATTTTGCTGGGGAAGAAATCGATTCAATATCAGCACTCAAGAGGTTTCGCCTACCACGCCTCAATCTGCTCCCCAAAGAAGGGTTAGCTATGATCAATGGTACTTATGTGATGACCGGTATTGCTGCTCAATGCGTGTACGACGCTCAGCTACTGCTGAAAATGACCATGGATACCCACGCGCTTTTCATCCAGGGTTTAAACGGATCCAATCAACCGTTTCATCCATTTAACCATACTCATAAGCCTCACCCCGAAGCCTCACCCCGGTCAAAGATAGGTGGCCAACTACATGCTTAAATCATTGAAAGGATCGAAGTTGATTCGCGATCAATTGGAGGGTCGCCTTGAATATAAGACTGGCGAACTAGTCCAGGACCGCTATCCGGTCCGTTGCCTGCCTCAGTATATGGTGCCACTTGTGGAGGGGCTGGACAATATTGCCCAGCAGGTCACCACCGAAATAAACTCCGCAAGTGATAACTCCCTCATTGATCCGGATAAGGGCATGGACTATCACGGCGGCAATTTTCTGGGGCAATATATTGGCATAGCAATGGACCAGTTGCGTTACTATTTGGGATTGATGGCAAAGCATCTGGACGTTCAGATTGCCTTGCTCGTTACGCCTGAATTTAGTAATGGCTTGCCTTCCTGCCTGATTGGCAATACTCAACGTACGGTTAATATGGGACTTAAGGGCTTACAGATCAGTGGTAACTCGATCATGCCTTTACTGATGTTTTATGGTCATCCACTTATCGATAGATTTCCAACCGATAGATTTCCAACCCATGCCGAGCAATTTAATCAAAACATCAGTAGTCTCGGCCATGGTTCAGCCCATCTCGCTCGCCAATCCATTGATTGAGGCTTTCCAGCAGTACATGGCCATTGCATTGATGTTTGGTATCCAAGCCGTTGATCTACGCACTTACATTGTCGCCGGGCACTATGATGCCCGTTCCTGTCTTGCGCCAGCATCATTAGCCCTTTATGAAGCAGTACGTGAAGTGATTGAACGACCGCCATCCTCAGAGAAGCCATACATCAAGACGCATGGCATAGCTTGTTGATGGGCGTGTGGCTCAACGGGACTGTTGTGGGGTATTCCGACTAACTCGACTCTGACATGCCGCCCCGGTCAATACCTACATGCCAGCAAACTCCTGTTATAGGTATATATTCTATTGCAACGGATCGATAGGAGGTAACGAGTGACGGCGCGTTGGTCTGTAATCCCTGTTTTCATCTTACGTGCGCTGGCGCACAGACAAGTAAACGAATAATACTGCAGAGTTGGATATTACCTGACAGATGACAAGATTCGTGGAGGGCAAATGGAATGGTGGGGATATAGCCAAGAGTACGACCCAGTGATTCTGGATCCGAAGCTTATCATCCGAGATCTTAAGCAGGAGGAAAACCATGGGTGAAAATAGCGCTGTAGTTGGGATATACAATTCCCACACAAGTAGTTATTCAATTAGCAAACATCGTGATGCAAGGCCAAATGGCATGATGTCGGATAAAACGCTGCTTTCCTTCATCGGGTTAACGTGCAGCTTGTTTTATATATTCTAAATTTTGTCGGTAGGAGATGAAAATGAAAATCAACGTAACGATGGTTTTTCTGAGTGGTGTGTTGCTGTCTGCAACCATGACCACTTTGGTTTTGGCGGAGACAACTCTCAAGCCGGCCAAGATGACATGTGAGGAATTTTTGGCGCTTGATGATGTGGTAAAACCAAAAATGGTTTACTGGGCTGAAGGTTTCAATAAAAAAGACGAGCCGACTGACTTTGGGCTTGATGTGGCTGAAACAGACAGATTAGTTCCCGTGCTCGTTACAGAATGCAAAGCGACACCCAAGCATTTTTTTCTGAAAAAAACAAAGGAGCATTCAGCAGAAACTCAAAAATCGGCAGCAACTCCAAAAATGGCAACAATTCCAAAGCCGGTCAACATGACATGCGAGGAGTTTCTGGCGCTTGACGATGTGTTAAAACCAAAAGTGGTCTACTGGGCTGAAGGCCTCAACAGAAACGACAAGCCGATTGAATATGTATTGGATGTCGATAAAACAGACAAGCTTGTTCCCGTGATTGTTACAGAATGCAAAGAGACACCCAGGCTCTCTTTCTGGCAGAAAATCATGAATCACTTCTGATTTAAATGAAATAGTTTGAGCAAGCCAAAAGTATCACCTATTATTGACCGGTCGTGCAAATTGTTACAAACAGTATATGTAAGCTTTGACGTGCTCGTGTTGCTCCACCGGACCAAGTTTTCTTGCATCGTCTTTTTACATGCGTCATCAGGTCTAAAAAATACATAAAATTCAATCTATTTTGGATCTGATCTATAGCGGAATGGCTAAGCTCATTGCTGTTTTATAGAAACTATTTTGTGCTTGTTTATTTTACTTAACGTGAGTTCGAGATAAGAAAGTAGCAAAAAGAATCTGAAGTTCTTATGATAAAAGGATCTTGGAAGATCGGGTCGGGGTAACGGATTGTATCCGTTACCTCTCCCACACCACCGGACGTTCGGTTTTCCGCATCCGGCGGTTGAACCCAGTAACTTAAGCTGTCACAAAATCTGATGGAACCCATAATCCCCATCGTTTCAGCCTTGCCTTATTG
>NZ_FORD01000038.1 GCF_900113925.1 Nitrosomonas sp. Nm34 | reverse complement strand
TGATGGCTTGTCAGGCATCAAGCACCAGCTTGGCTGTCGCGTTGAACAAATCATGGAAGTAATTGAAGCGCACATAAATCAATTCTTTGTGCAAGTTCTGCAATTAGATTACCTTACCTTGCAGCGAGAAGCCTTGGATAGGAGTGATCAGTGAAATTTTATTTGATTTTAAACCCCGAAACTTGAGTTATTAAAGAGTACTTTTAAAAATTCACATTTGCGAGCATCCGCTTCGCGGATTGCCTGCTTATCCTCTCTCATCACAATATTTCGTTGTTCACAAAAAAGGTTCCTTACCTATCAGTGATAGGCTGCGTCAACATTTTTTGTGCTCACCTTGTCTTGTTTAAAACCCTCTATTTTCAGTGGTGCCCCCAATTTCAACTAATTTCCCATACTATGCCATGTATAACCATAACTTTTTATTACATATAAGAAAACCAGGCTCAAGCTTACTCTAGCCCACTAATAAAACCCATTCCTTCTCCCATTAGCATAAAAAAATGTGAAGCGTCCAAACTTTATCGCAAAGTATTTGTCTTGATACCATAATAATAAAAGTAGTTATCAATCTCCGTGTACTTTCATATTGTGAATAGAAAAATAACCAAGTATTGCCAAGAAATCAGAAATCCAAAAGTGAGCAGAGAGAATAATATTTAACACATCCTACGCGAAAAATCTGAGCATATCAGACTACAAGATGGAGGCTAAGCATTCTGGAATACTGCAGAATAACTGTCATACGAGATATTCACATTTTCCTTAGTTTTCAGTCTTTATACTTGCTTTATTCCATTTAGTCTTTTTTATTTGGTAGCACCATTCAATTACGTATGCGGAAAAATCCATTCATGTTTGGAAAATTATATTTAATAATCATATTGTTAAATATGGTAACATTTATTATGAGTCTAACTCGATTAACGAATAAAATTCTGGCGATCTTTGCGTCAAGGATTCTTGTCAACAATTCCTCGATTTTCGTTTGGTTTGAAAGGATCATGCCGTGAACGTCTTTTACGAAGAATCCGGTACTTTTAAGGTTGGCGCCATTCTTGCGGATAATACAACTTCTTTACAAGTAGAAGCATCGCACGGTAAACGCTCCAAAATCAAAGCTTCCGCAGTATTGTTAAGGTTTGAGATGCCGTCTTTATATGAATTTATGTATCAGGCACAGCAGGTTGCTGCTGATCTGGATACGGATTTTCTCTGGGAATGCTGCACAAATAGCGAAGAATTTTCGAGCCATACTTTAGCTGCTGATTATTTTGGGCACTCACCTAGTCCAGTAGAAGTCGCTGCAATCATGATTCTCCTGAATAATGCGCCAATGTATTTTTACAAAAAAGGACAAGGGCGTTATAAAGCCGCTCCAGCTGAAGCTTTACGAGCAGCGCTTGCCAGCCAGGAAAAGAAACGATTGGAAGCAGAACAACAAGCTCGCTATAAGCAGCAACTGAGCACCTTCACGCTTCCTGAAGAATTCAGACCACAATTGGATGACCTACTTTATCAACCAAATAAAAATACCATTGAATGGAAAGCGCTCGAAGCAGCCTGTACCGCCACCAAACTCAGCGTTCCCAAATTATTGGAAAAATGTGGTGCCATCTCCTCTACCCACGATTATCACTTCAATCAATTTCTGCGAGAGCATTTTCCGGAAGGTATCGATTTCAATCTACCTGAAGTAGATGATATTTTTCGTGATTATGAAAATTTACCGATAGCAGAGGCAGCCGCTTTTAGTATTGACGATGCGACCACCACTGAAATTGATGATGCTTTCTCAGTTACCCCGCTCGCTCTGGGAAGCTTTCGTATTGGCATCCATATAGCAGCACCGGCCTTAGGCATTACCCCGGGTTCTCATTTGGATAAAATAGCTGCAAAACGCCTTTCGACTGTTTATCTACCCGGGCAGAAAATTACCATGCTGCCTGAAAAAACGATCGATTTTTATACTCTCAGCGAAACACGATTATGTCCAGCCATTTCGCTCTATCTGGATGTAGCAGACGATTTTACCGTAACAGCCTCTCAAAGCCGCATAGAAAAAATCAGAATCGTCGCCAATCTACGCCACGACACCTTGGAACAACAGTTTAATGAAGATACCTTGAGAAAAAATCTCACAAATTACCCTTTTGCGAATGAGTTGAGCCTACTGTGGAATTTTTCGCGCAAAATGGAAATCTTCCGAGGCAAGGAAAATGACCTCAATAATGAAAAAATTGATTACAGCTTTTTTGTGGAGCAGGATCGGATTATTATTCAAGAGCGTCGGCACGGCTCACCAATCGACAGAGTCGTTTCTGAATTGATGATTTATGCCAATACTGAATGGGGCAAACAACTTGCCGATGCAGGAATCGCAGGTATTTATCGCAGCCAAAATGGGGGAAAAGTAAAAATGAGTCTTTCTCCAGCCCCTCATCAGGGACTCGGGGTGGCCCAGTATGCTTGGAGCAGCTCTCCCATGCGCCGTTACATAGATTTAATTAATCAGCGGCAGCTTATCGCATTACTCAAAGATGCCATACCCCCTTACTCCAGAGAGAGCGATGAATTGTTGATATCCATGCGGGATTTCGAACAAGCTTATAGTATATACAGTGATTTTCAACGTGCTATGGAGCGTTATTGGTGTTTGCGCTGGTTGCTACAGGAAAATATTCAAGTGACCGGCGCACAAGTCATTAAAGAAAACCTGGTAAAGCTCGATCGCATTCCTTTCATCGTGCGAGTGTCTTCATTACCAGACCTGTTACCGGGCACAATTGTTAAATTAGAATTATCCCAAATTGACTTGATTGAATGCACCTTGAATACACGATTTTTATCTAAAGAATAAGCTAAAAAATATATTAGGTGCCTCTAAAAATACAGAGTTCTAAACAAGACGAGGCGAGCACAAAAAAATGTTGATACAGCCTATCACTGATAGGTAAAGAAACATTTTTTTGTAAACAACGAAGTATTGTGACGAGAAGGGTAAGCAGGCAATCCGCGAAGCGGATGCTCACAAATATGAATTTTTAGAGGTGCTCTATTTTTTGTTTATGAGATACTTTTCAGTTATCGTCAGTTATTCTATCTTTACTAAAAATCATAACACAAACGCTTGTGAGCAAAGGAGGCAAGACCGCATAATAATAAAAAACGAGTATCACGCATTCTGGCAAAACCACATCCCAAATGGTTAAGCGAGAAATAAGCGTTCGCTAATCCAGCTAGCGAGACGTACTGTAGGTTTGTTGACAAGCACTCATATGAGTTGATTAATTTTATCTAGCCGTTATTTGTTCTAAGATGTTAGATTACAGCCTTTCGATACCTTATCCCGGGTCATCTTATCATCGACCCAAACGCCTCTATACCGCCATACTGATTTCACTGGTCCTACACGCAGTCATCCTATGGGGGATTACTTTTAAGGTACCAGAACCTGTCGTCAAGAATGTTGCCAAATCGCTGGAAGTCATTTTGGTCAACAAAAAATCTGAGCAAAAACCTATCCAAAAACCTATTGAGACGGATGTATTGGCACAAACCAATTCGGAAGGAAGTGGTAATGTTGATGAAGATCGGCGTGCTCAATCGCCTTTGCCCGTATTACCGCAA
Organism: Nitrosomonas sp. Nm34; assembly: GCF_900113925.1. Taxonomy (GTDB): domain Bacteria; phylum Pseudomonadota; class Gammaproteobacteria; order Burkholderiales; family Nitrosomonadaceae; genus Nitrosomonas. The sequence goes on along the minus strand of NZ_FORD01000038.1, from coordinate 22,741 downwards.
ACCAAGCCATTAATTGATCTTGCTCAAGCAGGCCAAAAAACAAAACAACCAGAAAAAGAAGCCAAGAAACTCATGCCTGCTGTTGAAAGCAAACCACGTATTGTTGAAAACAAACCACGTATCATTGAAGCCGAACCTCAGGCAGAACAATCTGAAGACAAGCCAATACCCAAGCTTGATAGTACAGATTTGCTACAGCGCAGCCTTGAAATTGCACGCCAGGAAGCTCAAATCAACAAGGAATATGAAGCATATCAGAAACGCCCCAAACGCAGATATATCAGTACACGCACAAAAGAATATCGCTTCGCACGCTATGTAGAAGACTGGCGGCTCAAGGTCGAACGCATCGGTAATTTGAACTACCCGGAAGAAGCCAGAAAACAGCAGCTTTATGGCAATTTGCGGCTCACTGTGGGCATTCGATCAGATGGCAGCCTTGAGTCTATTGGAATCGATCGCTCATCTGGAACAGAGATTCTCGATGATGCCGCCATTCGTATAGTAAAATTAGCGGCTCAGAATGGTTTTGCCCCTTTTCCACCCGATATCAGTCGAGATACGGATATTTTGCACATAACCCGTACCTGGGTATTTGCGCGTTCAGATGAATTAATCAGCCAATAATCCGTAAAACAAATATCATTTGTTCAGTCTATTGATTGCCAGTTAAAATTTCATATCTCTGCCACGCATTACAAAATAACTTTATGCCTGATTTTTATGCAGTCATTGGCAATCCTATACACCATAGCAAATCACCGCTCATCCACAAGCTCTTTGCCCAGGAGACTCGGCAGGATATGCAGTATGAGGCTATTCTGGCACCCCTGGGTGGCTTCGAGCCGGCAGTCAGGGCATTTCAGCAACGCGGAGGTAAGGGTATGAATGTAACCCTTCCATTCAAGCTAGAAGCTTATGCCCTATCTACTCGTTTAACAGACCGAGCAAATGCCGCTCAAGCCGTCAATACACTCAAATTTAATGGAAATAATGACATTCTGGGTGATAACACGGATGGAGCGGGATTGGTGCAGGATATCGAAATTAATCAACGTGTTGCTATTGCCAGTAAAAATATTCTGTTAATGGGGGCAGGCGGTGCTGCACGAGGCACTATTTTGCCACTGCTAACACTCAAACCACGCCTGCTTGCCATTGCCAACCGCACTAAAGAGAAGGCAAAAGTGTTACAAAGACAATTTTCTGCTCATGGCAATGTCTTATCGGGACGTTATCATGATTTTTCTGGAGAGAGTTTTGACATCATAATCAATGCTACTTCAGCGAGTCTCCATGATGAATTACCTTCTTTACCGGAAGGGATCTTTTCTAAAGAATCACTCGCTTATGACATGATGTATAGTCAAGAGTTGACACCATTTTTAAGATTCGCTCAGCAGCAAGGCGTCACTAAGTTAGTCGATGGCATTGGTATGCTGGTTGAACAAGCCGCGGAATCTTTTTTCTTATGGCGTGGCATCCGACCAGAAACGAAAAAAGTAATTGAAATATTAAAGAATAACGGGCACTAAACAGCACGAGCGCTATTCATTAAATACGAGATATTAACCATTTAACCTCAACCTCTAAATGATCTAATTGCGCAGGAGATACATGGCGAAATTTCTCAACCGTTGGCTATGGCGATTCTTGCTCTTATCTTTCAGTGCTGGCCTGCTCTATCTACTGTGGATACTGCTCCATATTGTTTACTGGAATACCCATATCCCACACGCTAGTGCGTTCATGCAAAGCAGGCTGGAAAATTTAAGACAACATCATCCTGATGCTACATTGCGTCATCAATGGGTTGCTTATGAGCATATTTCTCTCCACCTGAAACGTGCAATCATCGCTTCAGAAGATAGTCAATTCATGAAACATAATGGCTTCGATTTTCAATCGATCCAAAGTGCGCTTGAGAAAAATATAAAAAAAGGCGAATGGGTTGCTGGCGGCTCAACCATCAGTCAGCAACTTGCAAAAAATCTGTTCCTTTCAGAGAGAAAAACTGTATGGCGTAAATTTGAGGAAACTTTGATCACAGTCATGCTCGAGAATATGATGTCCAAACGGCGGATACTGGAAATTTATCTCAATATGATTGAGTGGGGCCGTGACGTATTTGGTGCCGAAGCCGCTGCCCTTCATTACTTTGGAGTATCGGCCTCAGTCTTGACTGCCAGACAGGCGGCATTTCTAGCATCAATAGTAACCAATCCACGCTATTATGATCGAAATCGCAAGACCCAGAGACTGCTGAAGAAAATTAATATCATTCTTAGCCGCATGCATATATCACAGATTCCATGATAAAACATTCCTTAAGAAATCTGTTTCTAAGTCATCTTTAAAACTTTCCAGTTTTTACTGACTAGTACAATGTATCTGACTGAGTTAACATTCATCCCCTTAAAAGTCAGTTCTTTTATTGTAATTCCACAGTTAATAAATCTGTAAAAATTAACTTCCTTCCTGTGATATAACGAAAAAAAGCGATGGTATCTCATTCTGTCTCTTGATCCATAGGAATTAAGTGTCTATTTGCTCTGTTTATTTATTGTGACAACCCTTCCTCCATCGGAAATCTGCCATGACTGAAGACAGCCATTCTCATGAAAATGAAGATTTACAAAGCATACTGGAGCGAATCACTTATTTGCTTCGTAAATACAGATTGGTAGAAGGGTTAGTACGCTTACAAGATTCCCCGCGTCAAGATTTGGTGGGATCGATTATCCAGAAACAGAATCTGGCAAGTCTTCAGAATGTACTTGAGAAGCTCCATCCAGCCGATATTGCGCATATTCTGGAAGTACTACCATTGGAAGACCGTCTCTTCATATGGGGTCTGGTCAAGACTGAGAATGATGGAGAGGTACTGCTCGAAGTTTCCGATGGTGTTCGCGAAACACTGATTGCTGATATGGGTAGCAGCGAGTTAGTAGCCGCTGCTGAACAACTGGATGCAGATGAAATTGCCGACCTGGCACCGGATTTACCCAGTGAAGTCCTCGAAGATGTCTTCCGGGCTTTACCGTTGGAAGAACGTGAACAGTTACGTGCAGCCATGTCGTATCCTGAAGATTCGGTCGGAGCACTTATGGATTTCGATATCATTACGATACGTGAAGACGTCAGATTGGAGGTGGTGCTGCGTTATTTACGACGCTTAGGTGAATTACCAGACCATACCGATCAGTTATTTGTAGTCGATCGCAATGAGCATTTCAAAGGAGTTTTGCTACTGAATAAGCTACTGGTAACCGATCCTGACGTCATGGTCAGCGATGTGATGACGGCTAAAATAATTAAGTTTCATCCCTACGATAGAGCACAACAAGCCACCCAGGCTTTTGAACGCTATGATCTTGTTTCTGCTTCAGTGGTTGATGTAGATGGAACGTTATTAGGGCGAGTCACCGTTAATTCGGTGTTAGATTTCATTCGTGAGAAAGCTGAAAGCGAAGCGCTTAGTCAGGCAGGTTTGAGTGAAGAAGAGGATTTGTTTGCACCCATCTGGAAAAGTGTCAGGAATCGCTGGGCATGGCTTGCCATTAATTTGGTAACGGCTTTTATTGCCTCACGTGTCATTGACTTATTTGAGGATTCCATCGAGAAATTGGTTGCACTGGCTGCATTGATGCCTATCGTCGCAGGGGTGGGTGGCAATTCCGGCAATCAAACCATTACCATGATTGTTCGTGCCATTGCGCTAGGCCAGGTCAGCACTGACAGCACACTTAAACTGATCGGCAAGGAAATCGGTGTCAGTTTGGTAAATGGTCTGGTTTGGGGAAGCATCGTTGGGTTATTTACCTATCTTATTTATCAGAATATTTCACTTGGCCTCGTCATGGCGCTCGCCATGATTCTGAACCTCCTGTTGGCCGCACTCGTGGGAGTACTCATCCCATTAACCCGAATAAAACTGGGCCGCGACCCGGCCATTGGCTCCAGCGTCATGATCACTGCTGTCACCGATAGTGGTGGTTTCTTTATTTTCCTGGGGCTTGCTACGCTCTTTTTATTATGAGCCATCCCGAAACAACTATCAAATAGCAATTAAAAGCAGTAGCTCGAGCTAACACTACTTAATTTTTTCGTCTTCATCATCGTCACTTGGCCAATCTGGGGAGTATGGGTCAGGATTATCTTCGTCATATACGGGTGACGTAGAATAATGAGCTGATGCGTAGCGATCTGAGTTGACCTTATTCTCCAAGTCATCAAAGTAATTATCATATTCCTCCTTGAGACGAAATTCATTTTCTGATAACCGTATTCTATTCAAGATTTTGCTACTATAATGATAAACACCTGTTCCGTCACATTTATCACACATGTCATAGGATATTATTGGTGGCTGATCCATATCATCCTGTTCCCAAGTTTCATATTTTCCTTCACCATTACAAGTAGTACATTGGACGCCGATTACAAAGTTCTTGACCGTGATTTCGCAAGTATCCTCGCCATACTGGTCAGGTCTACCCCAATCGATGACGTAATAGCCAATCTGGTTAATTTTTAGTCTTTCGTAACGCAGAAATTTAGCAGGAGTCATTGTCATCCAAAGCAGATCACTCTCTTTTTCTGATATATTGAAATAGGATGATAACAGCCTGATCTGTTGCTCTTTTAGTTGATTAATTTGCACTTGAGATAAGGAGTTAAATTGAGGTTCATCAATCGATTGATTCGACTCAAAATATTTATAGCTCAAATAACCGTAGCATTGAGATACGAGATTGGATGCCTGTTCTCTTCTAAGCTTTAACGTACTATTTTTTTTTAATATATTGATAAAGCCTGTTTGCTACAGCATCGATGATGTCTGAGTTCGGAAAGTTAACTCTCATGTATGTCTCCAATTTCCTCGATGGTTTCTATCTCAGGAATATGCTCCCATCTACCCCATAACCATCAGGTTAACTGGAAAAGTTTTTTATCTATGACTAGATATTGGATGCCAAACGGCTAGCTGCGGTGAAGAACCCTGGGAGCAGCATGATCCCAACAAACCGTGCCGCTAGTATAGTTGCAGAACTACAACAATTCAATATATCAACCAATCTAAGACTTTTGCGAACATATCATGGGGTCAGACTCAGAATTATATTAGACTAGATCCACTAATCATAATTGACTGCGAACCATAATCGTCTCTATCGTTTTCTTTCTATAAATCCATTGGTAGAGCACTGGCAAAACCAGTAGCGTCAGCGCTGTGGAAGACAAAACACCCCCAATCACCACAGTAGCCAGCGGTCGCTGCACCTCCGCCCCAGTACCGGTAGCCAGCGCCATCGGCACAAAACCAATTGCTGCTACCAGCGCTGTCATCAGCACAGGCCGTAGACGAGTAAGCGCCCCTTGCTGAACAGCATCATCCAAATCCAGCCCTTGTTCTCGCAAATTGCGAATAAAGGCCAGCATCACCAGACCATTCAATACCGCCACACCAGAAAGTGCAATAAAACCAACCCCAGCAGAAATAGACAATGGAATATCGCGCAGCCATAGCGCCACTATCCCCCCAGTCAGCGCAAATGGAACGCCGGTAAACATCAATAATCCATCACGGAAATTACCAAACATGGTATAGAGCAAAATCAAAATCAACCCGAGTGCTACTGGAATCACGATCTGTAGGCGTTGCGCTGCCGAAATCATTTGTTCAAATTGCCCACCCCATGTCAACCAATAGCCAGTGGGCAGTTGTATTTTCTCAGCAATGAGTGCTTCGGCTTCACTGACAAATGAGCCTAAGTCACGGCCGCGCACATTCGCGGTCACGACCACTCTTCTTTTGCCATTTTCACGACTGACCTGGTTGGGACCTTGAACAATTTGCATGTCAGCCACTTCGCTTAATGTCACATAACCAGGAGCAACGGCTGCTTGGGGCATAGTGGCAGCCCCTCCCATATTGACTCCCGGTATACCGATTGGCAAACGTTTGAGCGCCTCAATATCACCACGCAAATGCTCTGGCATTCTTACTTGCAGATCAAACCGGCGATCCCCCTCAAAAATAAGTCCCGCGCTCCGCCCCCCTACTGCAATCGCAACCACATCCTGGATATCCGTCACATTCAATCCAAACCGGGCCATTTTTTCTCGATCCATCTGGATGGAAAGTACTGGTAGTCCGGTGACCTGCTCAACCCTGACATCCGATGCACCTGGAACAGTGTCGAGCAGCTTCTCAATCTGCTCACCTGTTTCAAATAGGGTATCCATATCGTCACCAAATACTTTCACCGCCACATCCGCACGCACACCGGAGATCAGCTCATTAAAACGCATTTGTATCGGTTGGGTGAATTCATAGTTATTACCCGGTACTTCCAGTACCTTCTTTTCCATCGCGGTAATTAATTCGACTTTAGTGCGGTAAGGGCCAGCCCATTCTGATTGCGGCTTAAGCATAATGAAGACATCTGCCACGCTGGGCGGCATCGGATCCGTGGCAATTTCAGCCGTTCCTATCTTTGAGAAGACACTTTCGACTTCAGGAAATGACTTGATGGTTTCTTCCAATTCATTTTGCATTTCAACTGCCGTCGTCAGGCTGGTGCCAGGAATCCGAATAGCATGCAGCGCAATATCGCCTTCGTTGAGACTCGGTACGAATTCACTGCCTATGCGGGTGATCAGCAATCCTGAAAGCACGACAATAACCACAGCAATGGTCACGGTAAGTTCCCGGTTACGCATCGCTGCGCTCAGCACCGGGACATACGCTCGCTTCGCCCATGTGACCACTCGGCTCTCTTTTTCGGTGACTTTACTCGAAAGAAACAGCGCCACAGCGGCTGGAACGAAAGTAATAGAAAGTATCATGGCGCTTATCAGCGCTATCACCACGGTAAAAGCCATGGGGTGAAACATTTTACCCTCCACCCCTGTTAGCGCGAAAATGGGAAGATAAACGATGATGATAATCAGCTCACCATAAATCAATACCCGCCGTGCTTCCCTGGTGGCATCGAATACCAGATCAAGGCGCTCAGCAAGGGTTAACACCCGCCCCAGTCGCGCCTGCTCATGGGTTAAGCGGCGGATACTGTTCTCGACAATCACGATCGCTCCATCCACGATAATGCCAAAATCAAGCGCTCCCAGACTCATCAGATTAGCACTGACTTGATTAGCCACCATTCCACTAAAGGTAAACAGCATTGAAAGCGGAATAACAAATGCGGCAATCAAGGCGGCGCGCAAATTTCCCAAAAATAGCAGCAGCACCACAATTACCAATGCCGCACCTTCCACCAGATTAGTAGCCACTGTGTGGATGGTTCTATCCACCAGGGTAGTCCGGTCATAAACAGGTGTAGCGACGACACCCTCAGGCAGGTTACGATTAATCTCAGCTAATTTCTTGGCGGCGGCCTGAGAAACGAGACGACTATTCTCTCCAATCAGCATAAATACCGTGCCTAGTACCACTTCATGGCCGTTTTCCGTGGCCGCACCTGTACGCAATTCCTTACCGATCAAAATATCAGCCACATCCTTAATGCGGATCGGAACCCCTTGGCGAGAACCGAGCGTAATATTGCCAATTTCATTCAAACTGGCAACCTGACCGGGTAAACGCACCAGGTATTGTTCTCCATGTTTCTCAATATAACCTGCCCCCACATTGAGATTGTTACGTCCTAAAGCGGTGACTACATCCTGAATAGTCAGACCGTAAGCAATCAGTTTTTCTGGGTAAGGTGCAACATGGAATTGTTTGACAAAACCACCAATTGAATTCACATCGGTCACACCTGGAACCATGCGTAGCTGGGGCCGAATGATCCAGTCCTGAATTTCGCGCAGATCAGTCGCCGTGTAGGCAGCACCATCCGGTTTGCGGGCACCTTCTTCAACATCAACCGTCCACATGAAGATTTCGCCTAACCCAGTCGAAATAGGCCCCATAGCAGGTTCGGTGCCGGCAGGCAATCTGCCTCTGGCTTCTTGAATTCGCTGACTGACCAATTGTCGCGCAAAATAGATATCCGTCCCATCCTTGAATATCACGGTTACCTGAGACAAGCCATAGCGGGAGAGCGAGCGAGTATAAGCAAGGTTGGGCAGCCCCGCCATGATGGTCTCTACCGGAAAAGTGATGCGCCGCTCCACTTCAACTGGTGAATAGCCAGGTGCAGCCGTATTGATTTGCACTTGAACATTGGTAATGTCAGGTACGGCATCAATCGGAAGTTTGTGGTAGCTATAAATTCCCGCTATGGCCATCATCAGCACTGCTGCCAGTATCAAGCCGCGATGAAAGACAGAAATCTGTAAAATACGTTCCAACATAATTAAAAGCTCCGCTTAGATGGGCCTGGTTAAGCTAGTGATCGTGGCTCGCGCCAGCTTTACCCAACTCAGCCTTGATGGCAAAGCTATTACCTGCCGCATATTTCTCTCCGGCAGACAATCCCTTGATGACTTCAACCATCGTGCCATCGCTGCGGCCAAGCTCCAGCGGCCGTGCTTCAAAGTAGTTACCGTAACGGCCAAACACGACCGCCCAATCACGCAGTGTTTGAACCGCTTCTACCAACACCGCTACGGGCACCTGGATTTCTTCTGCTATCAGTTCAGCCGTAACAAACATGCCCGGGCGCCATCTGCCAGCCTGGTTATCCAACTCAACCCGCGCAGTAGCGGCTCGCGTAGGCCCACCAACCAAGGTGGTGATATATGTGACGGTCCCTTCCCCTTCGACATCAAATGCGGTCGCTTTAATGGTTGCTACCTGGCCAACTTTAACTACATTCAAATCCTTTGGATAAACCGTAATCGCTGCCCATACCGTCGAGACATCCGCAACGGTATAAACTGCTGTGTCTTCTTTGACTGACTCCCCAAGCACGATGGCTTTGGCAATAATGATGCCTGGTATAGGCGTACGAATTTCATAACGCGAAAGATTTTTTTCCGTGAGACTGGATTCAGGGCTTACCCCAAGCGCATGCAGCCTCTCGGACGCAAGCTGGAGTGCGATTTTGGCTTCATCCCATTGCTGCTGGGCCGTGAGGTAATCCTGCTTGGCTGTGATTTTTTCTTCCCATAATTGTTTTTCACGCTCATAAGTAGTGTGCGCCAACGTGAGTCTTCTCTTGGCCACGAGGTATTGACTGCGCAAATCAGCCAGCATGGGGCTTTCAATCACCGCCAGAACATCCCCTTTTTGAACATGCTGCCCATGATGGCCCATCACAGCAATGACCATCCCAGGAATGCGTGGCACGATCTGTAAAATGGTATGTTCATTAAAAATGATTTCGCCGAGCAATTTCAGTGTTGGCTTGATAATTGCTGGAATAGCAGTAGCAATTCGAATGCCGGAACTTTTCAATGTCTCATCCGACATTTCTACCCGACCTTCAACCTGGCTATAGCCCCAGCGATAAGTTCTGCCTTTCCACTCAGCGACAATTGCCACGTCAAAAGAGTGCGGCTCTTCTACCTCTTGATCACCAATCAAATATTCGCCTTGCGGGGTAAAGCGGAATAACTGGGCGGGTGTGCCCAGTCGCGTCAAGGTAATGCTGACCTTAGCTTCAGTAGGTGGAATTAATTCACCCTTATGGTAAAGATAAAGGCGAAATTGCGGAGGCACCCCTTTTTCAAAAATAGTTACCTCCACACTAAAATCATCTGTGGCAAAAAGCTTCCCTCCTCTAGGCCCTTTTGCCAGCTCAACCCGACCACCTCTTTCTTTTTCCCCAGGTGCAGAGTCAATCGCAGATAACCTCTTCTCCTGACTCGTTATTTCATCTTCCGAACCGGGTATAGTGGGTTTACCCAAGGTCAGTATCAGTCCACCCAGAACAATACCAATGATGATTACAACCACAATAGGCATCCATCGTATTTTCTCCATTTTCTACTCCTTGTATTCCTTTTAATTGCCAGATTGGCGCATACCAGCCGTATCTATAAGCTCATCGATTGGCGCTGCGATCAAGCGCTCGATCTCATTGATCAGGCGATGATAATTAGCAAGTGAGCGCACATATAGAACCCGGTTTTGAAACAAGGCACGCTGCGCATCCAGCATCTCTAGGAAGCTGAATCTTCCCAGCTCATAGCCTCTATTTGCCACCTCAAAAGCATTTCTGGCACCTGGCAATACCTCATCATGCAGCAGCTTGATCTCATTCTGCGCCGCTAAAAGGGCTTGATAAGCTCGTGTCAATTCCGTTCGAAGTAATAATTCAGCTACAGCCTGCTCATCCTTCGCTTTGTTCAAACGCTGATAAGCTTCCTGCAAATTACCCTGATTCCGGTCGAATACCGGAATGGGTATGGATAAATTCAGGAGAGCAGTCGTATTGTCGGTATGGAGATACTGCCTTATTGCACTCCCCAGCGTAACATCAGGGATTTGCCGTGATTTTTCAAGTTCGATGATTGCTTTCCGATGTTCGATATTTTTCACGCTACGTTGCGCCAAAGGATTATTCAGCACGTGTTGCTCAAGTACTTCAAATGAAGGTATGGAAACCGTTGACTCCAGATCACCCAGAGCTTTGCCAAATGTTGGCAGGGTACTTCCCCACAAAAGCGCCAATTGCGCACGGGCGGAAGCCAGGTCGCGCCTCGCCTGCTCCATTTCTATATTCGCTGTTGAAAGCGCCACCTTGGATCGCGTTTCCTCGATCGGAGGCGCTTTACCTGACTCAACCCGCTTATAAGCTGAATCAACTACTTTCTGTGTCAGCTGCAAAGTTTCCTCTGCCACCCGCAACCGTTCTTGCCCGGCTAAGACATCGATAAAGGTATTAGCTGTTCTTGCAATCAGTGCCAGCCGTGTCACTTCATAGTTTTTGTCAGCTAATTCCTGACCCAAGGATGCCACATTCATTCTGGCACGACGCTTACCCCCGAGTTCAAACAACTGGCTGATGCGAAAAGTAGTAAAACCCTGGATGTTAGTCGTGGCATAATTAATATCTTCTGCTTCAATCGTAAAATCGGGATTCTTGAATTTACTCGCTTGTAGCTTTGTTCCTTCAAAAGCAAGCACCTCCTTGGCGAAAGATGCCAGCTCAGGGTTGTTTTGCAACATGAGCGCCAACACATCACGCAAGGTCAAATCAGCCTGTTCTTGAGGCAGTGATTGTGTGAAATGATTCAGGGCATTATTAGCATTTAAATCCACTGAATCAGAACTTGCCATCAGTTGGAATGGACCATATAGAAAAGCCAGAAGCACAATCAAGCGTTGCGTTTTAGGCAACAGACAAGATCGTAACAGCTTACACTGCAATTTAAATTTCATAGCACCCTCTGCAACAAAAGCATTCAATACTTACAGCTTCTACTCACAATGATGAGTAGATATCCGCATGATTGAATTTAACTGGATCTATATAGTGTGAATGCTGCTTGATACAGCTTACTCAAATAATGATGAGTGTATTACACACCCAAACAACGCAATGCGCTACCTACTCGAGTGTTTTAAAAATTCAACTAACTAGATAGATAGCGTGCCTGAAATTTTTTGGGGGCCGGAAGAGAGAGTCGGGAATAGATTCAGGAATAATTTTAGAAATAAATATTATTAAGGCTTTTACTTCGACAACCGGAGTCACTATTAAAAAGGATGCATTCAGCAAAAAAGGCGGATTCTGACCTGCGGCATGAAGGCATAAATGGGTAGCTGCATCCAGTTCACCGTTGTCGCCGAGAGCGTGATGGAGATCAAGATGCTTTTGTGGGTCAGTGGAAAACAACGTTGCATGGTAGTGATGATCCAGTTCATGAGCGAAAAGCATATCATTAAATGACCAACCTAACGTATTCGTGAGCATACTCACGAAAAATATCAGAATGACCCCATTGATGGTTAATTGCTTATGCATATTGTAAATCTATCACTGCTTGGCACAATCACAATGTTTATTTGAAGCAAAAATAATTAGGCTAATTGATCTTCTGGTGACTGTAAAGAAAAAATCAAATTATTTCTACCCCTTCTGCTAGCAGCATGTCCACTAATGCAATAAGCGGCAGTCCAATTAAAGCATTGGGGTCATCTCCCTTCATCCATTCGATCAAAGCAATCCCAAGCCCTTCAGACTTGGCACTCCCCGCACAATGATAAGGCTGCTCCTTCGAAAGGTAATGCTCAATTTGTGGATCGCTTAACGCGCGAAATTTAATAGAATAAGGAACAACGCGCGTTTGCAGTCGATTAGTACGACTATTCAGTAGGCATAGCGCTGTATAAAAAATAACTTCCTTACCCTGCATTAAACGTAATTGTTTAACTGCATTAGCATAATTCAGAGGTTTGCCTAATTGAATGCCTTCCATCACAGCGACCTGATCTGCAGCTATGATAAGCGCATCATGATACATTGCAGCAACAGCATGAGCTTTATTTTCAGCTAATCTAAGTGCGGTGGCCTCAGGCATCTCATCTTGCAGGGGCGTTTCATCTATAGCTGGATTGGCTGTTTCAAAGGGAAGCTTTAAACGCTGGAAAAGTTCGCGGCGATATAATGAACTGGTTCCCAAAATAAGTCTTGGGTGAACATACTGTGTTTTCAAAATGTTATAATGGTTATAATAGATTTTGACACTTAACTATAAAAAATATAGCATGCGAAAATTATGATGCATAAACGTTTTATCATAGATTCTCTTAATTTTGTCCGCAATAGCGAGGTACATCATGGTAAAATCCTGCCCGCTGAATTGGAACGTTTAGGAGAATATTTATCTGATCGCTCTGGAGAGATCATTTATTCGATAAGTGGAATTTTTGACGAAAAAGATAGACCAACACTCAAAATAATGATCACAGGAATGATTAGTCTTTGTTGCCAACGCTGCCTCGGTAAACTGGAACATATCTTGAATATAGAAACGAGCTTGTTGCTCGCAAGAGATCAGAATGAATTTTCATATTATGATGAAGATATCTCGGTCGATGCCATTCTAGCATCTCCTGATATGGATACACTAACGCTCATTGAAGATGAGATCATTCTGAGTTTGCCGATTTCTCCTCGTCATGAGGAAGATCAATGTTCATTCAGCAAAAACATCGCTAATACTTCAGAAATAACAAAAGGGATTAAGGAATATCCATCTGTTACCCTGAAGTCATTAAAAAACAAGCACACTAAAGTTTAATTTTTGGAGTCAACATAACATGGCTGTTCAGCAAAATAAAAAATCCCCATCCAAACGCGGAATGCATCGCTCTCACGACTTTCTGACCAATCCACCTTTAGCCATAGAGCCCACTACCGGGGAAGTACACTTACGCCACCATATCAGTCCGAATGGATACTACCGCGGCAGGAAAATTATCAAAACTAAAAACGACGAATAAGTTTCCTCTCACTCTATCTGCCTCTTCGATTTCGCCAAATACCGCTTAGCACTGTCATAGCGCACTATTTAAGAGTAACCTAAAGTGAACATCACTATGGCGATTGATTGTATGGGCGGTGATTATGGTCCACATGTTACAGTCCCATCGGCAGTTAAATACCTACACAGCGATCCTGAGGTCGACATTATTTTAGTCGGAATCCCTGATGTGATCGAAGCGGAATTACGCGCCCTTAATATGCCTCTTAGCCCACGAATGAGGCTACATGCTGCAAGTGAAGTTGTGGGTATGGATGAACCCCCGGCACTCGCTTTACGCAGTAAAAAAGACTCTTCTATGCGCGTTGCGATTAATTTGGTTAAAAGCGGTGAAGCTCAGGCATGTATCAGCGCAGGTAATACTGGCGCATTGTTAGCGACCTCGCGTTTTGTTCTAAAAACTATTGAAGGTATTGATAGACCAGCGCTTGCAGTTGTTTTACCTACTATAAAAGGACACACTTACATATTGGATTTAGGCGCAAATGTCAATTGCACTGCTGAACATTTACTACAATTTGGTATGATGGGCGCCACACTCGTTTCTTCTGTTGAAAACAAAAAAGATCCTAGTATTGGTTTGCTCAATATAGGCGAAGAAGACATCAAAGGTAATGAAGTAGTCAAGCAGGCCGCAGAACTACTTCGAGATAGTGGATTAAATTTCTATGGAAATATCGAAGGCAATGATATTTATAAAGGGACAACAGATGTTGTAGTCTGTGACGGTTTTGTGGGTAATGTTGCTTTGAAAACATCAGAAGGTGTGGCCCAAATGCTCGCTACTTTTTTGCGCCAGGAATTTAAGCGCAACCTATTCACGAGATTTGCAGGACTTGTCGCTTTACCTGTTATCAGCGCTTTCAAACGACGGGTTGATCATCGCGAATACAATGGTGCTAGTTTGCTTGGGTTACGTGGTATTGTTATAAAAAGTCATGGATCTGCTGATAAGCATGCATTCTGTGCTGCTATCAAACGAGGTGCTGAGGAGGTGCGCGGTGGAATGCTATGTCATATCAGCAAGCATATAGCAGAATTACAACACAACACTCAAAAAAGTAAATTTAATTCAGCAACTGTGGAATAAAACATGTATTCAAAAATCATTGGAACAGGTAGTTATTTGCCTGAAAAAATTTTGACTAATCATGATCTCGAACGCATGGTGGATACCAGTGATGAATGGATACGTGAGCGGACAGGTATCGTCCAACGCCATATTGCCGCAGAGGGTCAATTGGCTAGTGACCTCGCGCTTGAAGCAAGTCGTAGGGCCATAGACGCAGCAGGTATTAAAGCTCAGGAAATTGATCTGATCATTCTGGCTACGACCACTCCGGATATGATTTTCCCTAGCACGGCTTGTATCTTACAGGACAAGCTAGGCATTAGTGATGGCCCTGCCTTCGATGTTCAGGCAGTATGCAGCGGTTTTATTTACGCGCTCGCTACGGCCGATATGTTTGTGAGTTCCGGCAAGTGCCGAAATGCATTGGTGGTAGGAACCGAAGTATATTCTCGTATTCTTGACTGGACTGACCGTAGCACGTGTGTATTATTTGGTGATGGTGCTGGCGCTGTCGTGTTGACGCAAAGTAATCAACCTGGAATACTCTCAAGCCATTTGCATGCCAATGGGAGTTATAACAAAGTGCTTGCTGCACCTGGAAATATCTGTGGTGGTAAAATACAAGGTTCGCCCTTCATTACGATGGAAGGAAATACTGTGTTCAAGTTTGCAGTTAAGGTGCTAGAAGAAGCCGTATCTGAGGCTATCACAGCCAATAATTTACAAACATCCGATATTGACTGGCTAATTCCTCATCAAGCTAATATCCGTATTATAAAATCTACTGCCAAGAAACTGGGCATTCCAATGGAAAAAGTGGTTACCACCGTTGATCAGCATGGGAACACATCGGCTGCTTCCGTGCCGTTAGCTTTAGATATCGCTGCGCGTGATGGACGCATTCAATCTGATCAATGTGTCTTACTAGAAGGCGTAGGAGGTGGTTTCACTTGGGGTTCTGTGCTGCTACGCTGGTGATCTATGAAGACCGCATTTGTTTTCCCTGGACAAGGCTCGCAATCAGTCGGCATGATGAAAGGTTATTCAGATGTGCCATTGATACACGAAACATTTTCTGAAGCGGCCGATATCCTTAAACAGGATTTGTGGGCATTGATTAATCAAGGGCCAGCTGAGGATCTCAACTTAACAGTCAATACACAGCCGGTCATGCTGACAGCTGGGATTGCAGTTTATCGTACATGGGAAAACCTGGGAGGGAAGAAGCCGGATTACTTAGCAGGTCACAGCTTAGCAGAATATACCGCACTGGTCGTATCAGGCGCTTTAACTTTCTCTGATGCATTAAAGCTGGTGAGCTATCGCGCAAAAACCATGCAAGAGTGCGTGCCTGAAGGGATGGGCGGTATGGCAGCGATAGTGGGATTAGATGATGATGAGGTGCGAGCCGTCTGTGCTGAAATTATAAGCAGTTGTGACGGAATTTCCTTAGAGCCTGCTAATTTTAATTCACCTGGTCAAGTCGTGATCGCAGGTCACAAAAGTGCGGTCCAGCATGCAATGGCGCTATCCAAAGCAAAGGGAGCAAAATTAGCTATATTGTTACCAATGAGCATTCCGTCGCATTGCTCACTGATGAGACCAGCGGCCGAGAAAATGCATCAATTACTTGAGAAAATATCATTTGAGCCACCGGCCATTCCCATTTTGCACAATGTGGATGTTCAACAACACCATGATGCCATGTCAATCAGAGAAATATTGGCAAAACAGCTCTATAGCCCTGTACGATGGACAGAAACCATTCGCGCTTTTGCATCGGCAGGTGTCGATCATGTTGTCGAATGTGGGCCAGGCAAGATATTAACCGGCTTGACTAAACGCATCGATGCAAAATTAAAAAACTTATCATTGGCAGATAGTAATGCTCTCAGACAAGCAATTGATATATTGAAATAAATTGTATCCAATATATTACCCAACGGAGAAATAATGTTAAGCAGTCAAGTGGCCTTAGTGACAGGCGCCAGTCGAGGAATTGGACAAGCCATTGCTTCTGAATTAGGCAAGCATGGCGCCACTGTAATAGGCACGTCTACCACGCAAGATGGCGCAGAAGTTATCAATCAGTACCTAAAAGAAGCCCGAATAAAAGGATTGGGCATGGCAATGAATGTCAACGATATTACACAGATTAATAACGCCATTGAAACTATACGCGATACATTTGGTGAGATTAGCATATTGGTCAATAATGCAGGTATCACTCGCGACAATTTACTGGCTAGAATGAAAGATGAAGAATGGGATGAAATCATGGAGACCGATCTCAAATCGGTTTTCTTTCTAAGTCGTGCTGTTTTGCGCTCCATGATGAAAGCGCGTGCAGGACGTATCATTAATATTTCATCTGTAGTCGGCGTAACAGGTAATCCAGGGCAAACCAATTATGCCGCAGCCAAAGCGGGTATGATCGGTTTTAGTAAATCGCTTGCGCGTGAAGTAGGCAGTCGAAATATCACAATTAATTGTATTGCCCCCGGATTTATCGATACTGATATGACGCGATCTCTTTCTGCTGAGCAGCAGCAGAATCTAATCCAGCATATCCCATTGGGAAGATTGGGGCGCCCGATAGATATCGCATCAGCAGTAGTCTTTCTCGCTTCACCAGCAGCAAGCTACATTACAGGCACGACTTTACACGTGAATGGTGGAATGTATATGGATTAATTGAAATTATAATTTTTTGGGAAACATCTTTTCAAATTAAGGTATTAATCTTTATGTCAAATAATTTTATTAATCAGTAGCTTTTAAAGTAACCCAAATGCAATAAAGGTGTTAGTTTTGTTAGTGTAGGAAATTTGTTAAAATTGGTTAGTTCTTCTCACGTAAAAAGGAAGGGTGCATAGATGGAAAATACAGATATAGAGCAACGTATCAAAAAAATTGTAGCTGAACAATTAGGTGTAAATGAAGCAGATGTCAAAAATGAGTCCTCCTTTGTGAATGATTTAGGCGCTGATTCACTTGATACCGTAGAACTTGTTATGGCATTGGAAGAGGAATTTGAATGTGAAATTCCTGATGAACAAGCTGAAAAAATCAATACTGTTCAAGAAGCGATTGATTACGTTAATCAACATGCCTCTCACTAATCTTTCTTTTTTTATCTACTGGAGTATTTTTTGTCCAAACGCAGGGTAGCTGTTACAGGGATGGGTATTATCTCCCCTGTAGGAAATAATATTTCTGATACTTGGCAGAACATTGTTGCCGGAAAATCTGGTATTACTAAGATAACTCGCTTTGATGCGTCCCCTTTTTCTTCACAAATTGCTGGTGAAGTTAAAAATTTTGATATTACACAGTACATATCAGCCAAGGATGCACGGCGAATGGATATTTTTATTCATTACGGAATGGCAGCAGCAATCCAAGCAATAAAAGATGCGGCTATAGAAGACTTATCTGGGCTTGATCCAGAACGCATAGGCGTTAATATTGGTTCTGGAATCGGTGGTTTGTCAATGATTGAAGATACTGATTCTGCTTATCATGCAGGTGGTCCCCGGAAAATCTCTCCATTTTTCATACCCAGTACTATTATCAACATGATATCTGGCAACTTATCCATCATGTTCGGGTATAAAGGACCTAATCTGGCCATTGTAACTGCATGTACGACTTCTACTCATACTATCGGCAGCTCCGCGCGCATGATTGAATATGGTGATGCGGATATTATGGTTTGCGGTGGCGCAGAGTCATGTGTAACGCCTCTTGCGATTGGAGGATTTTCTGCAGCTCGGGCACTGTCATCTCGTAATGATGATCCAGTTTCAGCCAGTCGCCCTTGGGATAAAGGTAGAGATGGCTTTGTTTTAAGTGAAGGTGCTGGCATTTTAGTTTTAGAAGAAATGGAGCATGCCAAGCGACGTGGCGCAGAAATATATGCGGAGCTTATTGGATTCGGTATGAGTGCGGACGCTCATCACATGACCGCTCCGTGCGAAGATGGCGAAGGCGCTGCTCGGTGTATGTCAAATGCACTTAAGATTGCAGGGGTTAACAACGATGAGGTTGATTATATCAATGCTCATGGTACATCAACTCCTCTAGGCGATATAGCAGAAACGATTGCGGTCAAACGATGTTTTGGCGATCATGCTAAGAAACTTGTCATCAATTCTACCAAATCAATGACTGGACATTTATTGGGCGCTGCCGGAGGAGTAGAGGCAATTTTTTCTGTGCTCACCCTCTATCATCAAGTCGTACCACCAACTATTAATCTATTTGAGCCTGATCCGGAATGCGACTTGGATTATGTTCCCAATACTGCCAGAAATATGAAAATAAATTTAGCTATATCAAACTCCTTTGGGTTCGGGGGAACTAACGGAACTTTGGTATTCCGAAAAACTTAGCTACCTATCTGGTGTATGTGGGTGCTAAAACGCCTATCTCGGAAACTGAAGTTACTTTTTTTATCCATTTTCATTGGAATCATTTTTTTTATCGGTTGGTTTTATTATCTGGCCAATACTGCCACCCAATTGCCCTTTATCCCATATGAATTTTCGATTGAATCAGGTGGCAATCTAAAGAACATTTCCAATCAATTAGTTGCAGATCATCTACTCCCTAATGCCTGGTCTTTTATCTTACTATCAAAGATGCTTGGCTATGAATCATCGATAAAAGCAGGTGAATATGTACTTATTGAAGATGCCTCCCCTTTGCAATTACTGGAATACCTTGTTAAAGGGGATATCAGGCAAAATGAAATTCGGTTCATCGAAGGCTGGACATTTTCTGAACTTAGGAAAGTTTTAGATGAACACCCAGCAATTCGGCACGATACGCTTAATCTTAGTGAACAAGAGATTCTGCAGCTAATTGGCGCTTCTGAATTAAAAGCAGAAGGCTTATTTTTCCCGGATACCTATTTCTTTCCAAGAAATGGCAGTGATGTCAGCATATTAAAACGTGCCTATCATACAATGCAAAATCACCTGAAAATAGCTTGGTCTTCTCGAAAAGAATCTCTTCCATTAAAGTCAGAATATGAAGGGTTGATCCTAGCTTCGATTATTGAAAAAGAAACGGGTAAGAAAAGTGACCGTAGCATGATCGCGGGTGTTTTAATTAATCGACTACGCTTAGGAATGAAACTGCAAGTTGACCCGACTGTTATTTACGGAATAGGTCAAGATTTTGATGGAAATTTGCGTAAACAGGACTTACTTACTGACCAAGAATATAATACTTATATGCGGTCTGGACTTCCTCCTTCACCTATTGCCATGCCTGGATTAGCCTCAATTCAGGCAGCTTTTAATCCAGCAGAAACTGATGCGCTTTATTTTGTTGCGAAGGGAAATGGTGAATCGCATTTTTCAACTAATCTGAAAGACCATAACCGTGCTGTGCATAAATACCAGAAACAGTAGTAACCATAACACTTTACACTTCTGAATTTATGCTTCTTATAAAGTAAAATAATGCAATTCTCTATTGTCATTCCAACTCTTAATGAATCAGAAAATGTGGATTTACTGTTATCACGTTTATTTGCGCTTGATTTGTTACCGGGCAGCTTCGAAGTCATTTTTGTTGATGATGGATCAAAGGACGGAACGCCAACTAAAATACGTGAATGGGAAGCACATAATAAACATATTCATCTGGTTGAGAGGCAAGAGAAACCCGATCTGACTGCCTCAATTCTGGCAGGTGTAGCTATTGCCAAAAGTGATATTATCATGGTAATGGATGCAGATTTGAGTCATTTACCCGAGCAAGTTCCAGCGATTGTTGCACCCATCTTGACCGGTAAATATGATGTTGCGGTAGGTAGTCGATATGTTTCGGGTGGAAGTACTCATGGTTGGCCTTTATATCGCCAATGGTTATCCCGTCTAGGAGGCTTTCTTGCACGCCCTATTTGTGATGTCAGTGATGCGACTTCCGGTTTTTTTGCATTTCGTCGTGAGCTTATCGCAAATATTGCAGAAAAGGCCCGTGGGTATAAAATACTTCTTGAATTGTTAATGTCAGGTCAAGGCAATCTTAAAATTATAGAGATCCCTATCTCCTTTCATGACCGAGCATATGGCACGTCAAAATTATCTCTCTCACATCATCTGATTTACCTCCAACGACTCATCACATTGGCTGGCGGCACAGCCTCTATCAGCACAGCTAGCCGTTTCGCAATTGTTGGGTTTGTGGGGGTTTTTGTCGATGCCTTTATCTTCCAATGGATGATAAATTTGAGCTTTGGGCTCGCATTGGCTCATATCACCAGCTTTTTAGCAGCAGTGACTATTAATTATATATTTAATTCTAAATGGTCATTTCGATCGCACTTGGAAGGCAGCCTTAATTGGCAACAATTTGGCCGCTTCTTAACTGTGGGATTGTTAGCATTGCTCTTACGTGGCGGCGTGCTGGCATTGCTTGTTTATACTTGGCATTTATCGGCCGAATTAGCAATATTCCCAGCAATTACGGCAACGGCCATAATTAATTATCTTGGTTCAGCTTTTTATGTTTTTCCAGAAAGTAAAAATTGCCCCCCGTTAAATGTCCGATGGCAAGTGGCCGCAGTTGGAGTGGTACTTTTTGTTACTTTATTGCGTCTAGTCTATCTTGGTCTTGCTCAACTCATTCCTGATGAAGCTTATTATTGGCAATATAGCCAGCACATGGACTTGAGTTTCTTTGATCATCCCCCCATGGTTGCCTGGCTAATCTGGCTGGGTACCGCAATAGCAGGTCAAAATGAGTTTGGTGTAAGGATTGGAGCCTTTACCTGTGGTTTGATCACAATGGGCTACTTATATGCATTTGCCCGTAATTTATATGATAAATCCACCGGCATGCGTGCCATCATGCTGCTATCTGTGCTGCCATTCGGCTTTGCTTCTGGCTTAGTGATAACACCTGATGCACCTTTGATGGCCTCCTGGGCTGCTACTTTATACTATATGGAGCGCGCACTTGTAGCTGATCGAAAGATAGCCTGGTTAGGTATGGGAATTGCTTTTGGCCTGGGCCTATTATCTAAATATACGATGGGATTATTAGGGATAGCCGCTCTAGCTTTTGTTATCTTAGATCCCACTGCACGACGCTGGCTGCTTCGGCCTTATCCCTATTTCGCAGCATTCCTCGCGCTCTTGTTGTTTTCACCTGTTATTATTTGGAATTTTCAGAACGACTGGGTCTCTTTCTTATTTCAAACAGAACGACTTGGAGGAGGGGGTCATGTATTTTCTGTTCATTACCTTGTCTTATATGTCGCCATTATTCTCACTCCGATAGGCTTGTATGCTGCTTTGCGGGCATTATGGCATGTTGGCACCAACGGCAAGCATAATCAATGTGAGCGTAGACGCAATTTATTTATATTTATATTCACGGGCATTCCA
Organism: Nitrosomonas sp. Nm34; assembly: GCF_900113925.1. GTDB lineage: Bacteria > Pseudomonadota > Gammaproteobacteria > Burkholderiales > Nitrosomonadaceae > Nitrosomonas. The sequence continues at coordinate 859 of NZ_FORD01000038.1, read as the reverse complement.
CTGATAATTTTTTTGGGTATTAGTACATTTGATACCCCACGATTTCATTGGACTTGTCCGCTATGGCTTGCAGTTTTACCGACTATCGCCTGGATGATGGGACAAAATAGCGCTCTACAGACAGTCTCTAACCGTTTACGGGCGATATGGCAACCAACTATTACTGTTTCTTTGCTTGCCTATGCATTTATACTCCATTATGTGGTATTAGGTATTCCTGGTATACCCTACCAATTTCTTGCCGAGCATTATTTCTGGAAAGAAGCAGCTATTGAAATCGAGAAAATAGCTGAAGAAATCGAGTCTCAGAATGGACAAGCTCCCATTGTAGTAGGAATGAACAAGTGGTCAATTGCAAGCGCTTTATCTTTTTACACTAAAGATAGTAGCAAAATAGATATTCGCTCACGCAATATGTTCGGGGACAAGAGCGCCATGTATGATTTCTGGTATCCATCACACCCGGCTACTGACCGCCCTATTATTTTAATAGGCATAAAACGCCACACACTCGAGCATGATCGAGCAGGAAACGAAATTGACCGGATGCTTATCCAACCCAGTACGATACAATACAAAACAGTGACACGGAATAGCACGCCCTTACGCCCTCTATATTACCGTACTGCCCAAGGGTATCGTGGCAGATCTATTTAAATGTTACCAGCTATACCCATCACACATGAAATTTCGGCACTCAGGTGCTGCCAATGGTTTGGAAATTATCAGTTAATAATGTGCGTAATTCTGCTTCGTAATGATCGGTTGCTGTAAAAAAAGCTTGGCAAGCACTTTTGAAAAGTGAAAAAGTTTCATAGTAGCGACCATACAGGATTTTCTTCTTGAAAAATTTCCAATA
>NZ_FORD01000062.1 GCF_900113925.1 Nitrosomonas sp. Nm34 | reverse complement strand
CGTACTGATAAGCATCAGGATAATCGCGAACATCCTGGCGCAATACCTCAAGATCAATCTTGCGTTGGCGAAACCCTTGAGGTTTACGATGGATGCTCTTAACCCAGCGCGTCACGCTTGCCACGCCAACATCAAACCGGGCCGCCACCTCGGCTATCGTAAGTCCTTCTTTCTTTCGGACAGACAGGACTTTACGGCGGAAATCTAATGAATATGCCATCTTTACATTATAATCAAAATTATCTGGTTATGCTATAAAAACAAGATTAAGCGTATTGTTGCCCATCGCTTAGCACATGGCATCCCCATATTCAATGACCAGCTGAGTCACATCGTCAGTGGTCACACAATAGTTCAACGCCCACTCCCCATTCTTGGTCAAACAAATATCGACACCTGTGCCTAAGGGTGCTATGAGGGCGACAAGTCCAACTGGGAAGCACTTACGTGCGTTGAGCTTGATCCATGGCACTTCTTCCGGCAACGCCCGTGAACTTTCGCGAGGTTAAGCCGCTTGAGGTTACATGGGAAGATATTTGACAAAAACTCCTTATCACTGCATCTTATCAGTACCGTGTGAAATATTAATGCAAAACTGAATAATCTTGAGCAGTAGCCCGCGATAATAGCTCTGGCTACTTGGTGGTCTGATTCCGATTCCCGAACTCAAAAATCAGCTTAAGATGATCGCGGTGCCGGAAGAAGAACGTGGCCGCTATTACATAATAAGTAAAGTCATAGAATTACGCGCGACTATCAAATGGATTATTTTCAGCATTGGCATTGGTAAACGGAGAAAACAACCTAAATTTTATGAATAGAAAATGCTTGAAATCGCCTCAATTGCTTCTATCTACACAAGGCTTGGTTAGTAAATTTTTACATCAGAAAGATCACCGAGTTATAACAATTAAGCGCAGCTGATGTTATATTCACAAGATGAACTATAAGTAAGGTACTTGGGTCAATATGCCTGCTAAAATAAAAGAGCAGTATTTTATATTTATGATTGGAGGTCATTAAAATGAATCAAAATTATTCAACAGTTGCCCAAAGATCGTCATCTGTTTTGGCAACTAACAAGGTATTGCGTAATACTTACTTGCTGCTATCGTTGACGTTGTTGTTCAGCGGTTTAACTGCTGGGCTTTCAATGTTCTTAAATATGCCACCGATGACCTATTTGATTTCTGTCATTAGTGGCATGGTAATTGCCATGTTTGTATTACCGCGTTTTGCCAACTCTACAGCTGGGATCGGGATTGTTTTTCTGATTACTGGCTTGCTGGGATTTGGACTGGGACCTATGTTAACTATGTATGCTTCACTGCCTAATGGTGGAAATATCATTACATTGTCACTGGGGGGCACAGGTGTCATATTCATGGGATTATCCGCGTATGCACTTGCTACACGAAAAGATTTTAGCTTTTTAGGTGGATTCCTGATGGTGGGTTTCTTGTTAGTATTAATTGCTGCGTTGGCGAATATTTTCTTACAGATACCTGCAATGTCATTAGCGATATCATCTGTCGTTATCCTGATCATGAGTGGTTTCATTTTATACGATACTAGCCGTATTATTCATGGCGGCGAAACCAATTATGTGTTAGCAACGATTGGGCTATATATGACAATTTTCAATATCTTTATCAGCTTGTTACAAATTCTAGGCATTATGGGTAACGATGATTAATTGTCAATCACTATAGCTAGCTGTTCAAAGCCCCGGCTTGACCGGGGCTTTGTTTTTAGAGCGAAATATATGGAAGGAGAAGAGGTCTGGATATGGATTGGATGCAAATTGCCTCTGCATTAGCGTTAGGGATGTTCTTAATAATTTTATTCCCTGCAGCACTGCAAATGATGAAGAACAGCCCTAAAGCTGCACCTTCGGATTGGAAGGCTGTGATCGTTCCTATGATAATAATTGTTTTGTTCATCATGTTGTTAATTAAATTAGTTTAAGCCAAGCTTTTATTGATACAAATTTTGGACTATAAGAAGATAGGATGGCGCGTTGATTTTAAATTCTTGCGAAGTAAAAGTCACTTGATCCGCAGCCATATGAATGAGCTTTTCCACCAGCAATAGCGCTTATTATTATATGATATGTAGCTCCCTAGACTTCCTTGCTGCTCCTGTTTGTGTGCCACCGTACAGACTGGGTTAATAGCATAGGTACAATAGAGGCTCGTCTTTATTCTTCGCCTTAAGGCCGGAGACCTGACTAAAGAAGCTTTGCTATGAGTAACGCTACCGATCCTATATGCAAGCGTATATTGATAAGGGCATGAAGAGAAGACCCAAGGTGGCGTAGTAATCGAATTGATGAAAGTGATACGTTACGAAGCAATGATGAGGATCGCCCACTAATTAGATTTTGATGCGGGATATCTTCTAGCCTTTTTCCGATAAGCCGGCTTCCCCATACTGGCAATTAACATTCGTGAGCGGAAGAACGGGGAAGTTACTTGCTCGGCATTACGTCATTCAGCAGCCAAGTGCTCTATTGAGGAAGATATAAGGATATTAGACATTGCTTATCCTGATACGCCATTGACCACGATATCTAAAAGGGACCATGATGAACAGATTTAGCAAAACCTATGCCGTTATTGCATTTCTCGTAGCCTTACCCACTGGAGTTCCAGCCCCACTAGCATTAGCAGAAAAAGTAACCCAACCTGAAACAGCACCGCCCGGTGAGTCTAAATCGGCAAAAACAAAAATGCTAGAAGCCGGCGCTAAGCTTTTGCAAAGCAATGATCCTCTAAAGAAGTTTGACATCTACCTCGTGGGTTTTCATCCCATGAAGGATCATCCGGAAAACCAGATGGAGGCTCATCATTACTGTCACCAGGTTAATGAAGATTTTGCCCAGTGTGTGTTATTCGATGGCAATACCAAAGATGCCAACCTGAATGGTATCGAATATATTATTTCCGAAAAGCTTTTCGCTACCCTACCCGAAGAAGAGAAAAAATACTGGCATCCTCATAATGGCGAAATCTTGTCCGGACAACTGGTCGCCCCCAATATTCCCGACATTGCCGAAAAAGCATTGATGAAGGAAAAAATGAACAGCTATGGTAAAACTTGGCATGTCTGGAATACGGGCTTTTATAAAGGCACGCCAGCCGACCTGCTCCCTCTGGGGAATCCAATGCTTGGCTGGTCGTTTAATCGTGATGGCGAAGCCATGCCTGGTCTCGTCGAAGAACGTGACAGAAAGATGGATATCAATACGATGGAAATACGCAAAAAGCGCGATGACTTGCATAAGTTTGCAAATCCTCAATCAGGTGTCGATGACCTGAAGGGAAAATTCGGGCGTCCGCTCCAGGATATTCCAGGAGTGGTGGATAAAAAAAGCGTAAATAATTAAAAATTAAAATGGATGAAGGTAGCTACAGGACAGCTAAAAAAGACTCATTTTCCCAGAATTGTGGTCAGGTAATGAATATTGGAGAGTATAAGCAGTTGCACCAACAGCGGTTGGGCTATCATTCGCAAGAACAAGAATTCTGGATTCTGGATCTGGCCTTATTTGCGGTGAAAAAAGAATATCACGGGTTGATGTGACATTTGATCTTATTCAGCATCTCCACTTCATACTGCTTGACCTAGCACCGAATCAGTTTGGGCAACCTCTCTAACTGCCTGCCTACCATAACATGGACATAGATTACGCTTTGATGCTTTAACCTTGAATTCCAGCGTTAATGCCATGGCCATAATCTCTTCATCTTTTAATCTCATTGCCAACTCCTAAGCTATTAATGAAATTAAACGGATCAAAATAAGCGTTTATTCAGGATAGCCGACTACGAGAAGGGCTCATGCTGGAAGACTACTATTTCATCCTTCGTGCGGTATCGTACAGATAAGTTTATAAGAAGTGAGTTACGATGTCGATACAGCGATTATGCTGGTTAATTTGGAGGCTATCATGAAATTTACTTTAAAAAATACAGTTTGTTCTTCGATAGTTGCAAGTCTTATCTTTTTTGGTCTGAATGGTCTCCTGCATGCAGCAGAACCCGATACCAAAAGCTCTACAGGGCAGTCTTCATCACAAGGTAGTTCTATGTCAGGCAGTTCCTCATCTGGACAAGGAAGCGCTCCAAGCCATAATGAAAGGTCTATCGATCCTTCCGAAGAGCCTTACTCGAGCGGAGACAAAGGTATGGCACCCACTTCCACAGGATCGGATAATGCTCCTGGACCTGCTGAGCAGCCTGGTGCAAAAAAGGGAGAAAGTAGTTCAACGACTGGACAGCCTTCGTCGCAAGGTGGTTCCTCAAACGACCGAGAAAATATGCGGCGCAATTATTAATTATTAAATAAATACCAATCTGATGTGAAGATGCAGGGGGATAATTTTCTATCTTCCTGCACCCTTGCCCTCTTTATCTCTGCCTTTTAGATTTCCAGATGTGCTTGCTTGCTTTATCACATAGCATAGCGAGGAGACCGCAGCAAAAACATTTATAACATGGTAATGGCCGGCTAAGGTTTTTAGAAATGCTTAAGAATGGTTGTCATTGATTACAATGGGTTATGTTATCGCTATTTTGCCTGGTGGACTACTATTATTATCTCATCAGCGAAATATTTGACAGCAATACAATTTGTCATAGAAGACTTGCATCATCAATCTGAAATAAGGCGGAATTTGAAGGCCAGATTAAATCTGGCCTTATTTGCTATCTAACTTACTTGCTATCCATTAGTTAAGAATGTCATACCTACCTAAAATCCATATAGAACCAGTATTTATCTGCTACAGCTTGATAGATTTTAAGGCAAATGGTGCGGATGGTATAGCCAAAATAAAAACCATTTTCTGGTTTATGTACGCTTTCGTACAGATAATTACCTGATTTTACTGCTAGGATAAACTCTCCTTTTACAAAGGAAGTCTAAATATCACTAGCGAATGCTTGTTGGCGCTTGTGATAGGGATATTTGTTGTTGACGACGTGGTTTTGAATTGTTATTAGCAGCAAAATTAACATGGCTAATCGCAGTTCTTTAAAAACTCCACCAAATTAATAAGCCTCGAACCGCTTTATTGCGTGCCGATAAATCAATCAAAAAGCCAATAGGAGTTAAATCATGATACACAGTAAATTTCTTTTCAGCATAGCGTCCATAATCGGTCTCAGTTTTTTATTTACTTGCGCATCCGCACAAACTAGTGAAAAGCAGAATTGGGAAAAGGCCAGTAATCCGAAGAGTAATGCTGAACAACCCTATGGTAGTGGCGATAATGTTGAATGGGGCTCCACTGATGTAGCCTACGATATCACTGCCAAAAATTTTATGGATATGCATGTTGTTGATCAGACTGGCAAGAAGGTTGGTAAAATTGATGACTTGATATTGAGCACAAAAGAAAAAGTTGCTTATGCAATCATATCAGTGGGCGGCCTACTCGGCATTGGGGATAAATCGGTCTCTGTCCCATTTCAGGATATAGAAATACGCAAAGCAAAGAAAGAAGCTGTGATTAAACTTTCTAAGCAACAGTTAGAAAAAATGCCTGAGTTTAAATTGCAATCTGTCGCTGACCGTAATTATCAGGCAGAAAAACTCCCTGCAACTAGTGGCACTGAAGATTACGATATAAACGCTAAAAAGCTTTTTGATATAGACGTCGTCGATAAAAATGGCAAAAAGGTAGGTGAAGTTGATGACTTGTTATTGAGTCAAGATGGCAAAGTTATGTATGGAATAGTGGATGTGGGTGGTCTGCTCGGTATGGGAAAAAAATCGGTTGCCGTACCATTTCATAACTTAGAAGCTAATAGAACAGAAGAGAGAGTTTTATTAAATGTTACTAAAGATCAGTTAGAAAAAGCACCAGAGTTTAAATTTAAAAATAAGGACGAATAAGTTTATTCCTTACCTCCGGGCAAGCCCGGAGGTTGTATTACATAACCACCTTAGAACACATTTTGCATGTTTTTTACCGAGGCTATTAATCTCCATTTGTACACTGAATCTCCATCGCACAAATTGTTCAGTAAAAGTTATACTATCATCGCATATCATATTTTTTCTCAGCACTAAGGTTTTAGTGACAATTTGGAGATTATCAGTTGGAAAGAAAAAAACGATTTAAATATAGCCAAGCAGCAAAAACAACCTCCAGCACTAACGACAGTTGGGGCTATGGTTCGCGAGAACAAGCACACTTGTGATTCTGGATTTATCTCCATTTGCACTTATAAAATTCAATTCATAAAGTCAGCAACACATCCAACGTTAGTAACGTCAGAGGGCGTTTTGAACGCGCATATCACTTTTATTGTAAAGAAATAATAAATAGCTTAATAACTAAGCACTATTGCTAGATAAATATAAGAGATCCTAAATCCACCTTTATCCTCCATTAAACTTCTCTATTAGAAGCGGAACCGCTATCATCGGCTGGATCGCCGATCCAACTCTTGTGAGTGTATAGTTCACTTAAGCAATTCCGCCACAGATTTATGGTTGAGATGGATTGCATTCACCCACATGATCAATGGAAGCACCTGCTGCTGCTGCCTCGCATGCATTACCATAGGTTATTCCATTGCAACCACAGACTGGCTCATACTGTCTTGTGCAAATAGTAGGTTTTTCCTTGCAGGTGCCTTCTGCATCGGCAATCTTGCAATGACCGATACCAAAATCACAATATTGTTGCGTACTTGCACATTGTTTGCCCTGGATCCCGCCACAGCTTTGTGGTTGGTTGATTACATCAATAGGTTCACAAGCTTTAGTTAATTCTACGTTATAGAAAGTACCAGAGGGAGGGTGAATAGCGTTTAGTCTCTGTATAAAATCACTGAATTTTTCTGGAGTTGCACTAAAACCCGCCTCGGCACATAAAGACATGCCACCTTCTATAAAAATGGGTCCCCCTGCTCTAGGACTATATACATACAGCGTATCGACAGCTCCATCCTTAAACGCATGACCGATAACCTTGCGAACTCTGTGTTCAGAAGCAGAATCAACAGCGCCTCCAGTACCACCAATGCTGACATTAACCGCACGATGTTCTGCATGCACGGATATTGTATTGAACAAGAATGCTCCACCTATTAAGACGTATGCCAGTCCTTTCATTTTTCTATCACTTATTAAAACATAAGAATTAATTAACCAGGTTATGAGTATGTGCATAGCTATTACCTCCATAGGCTGAAAAAGAATCTATTTATGTATAAATCCCTCAACGATGAAATATTTATGCGTCTCTCTATGTTCTCAGAGTCCGCACAGCTATTACGTGTACAATTGGCAATTATTGCTGTACTTCATCATTCATGTATAAATGTTTATAAGGATTGATTGATTTACCATACCAACTTATATTCGGCTCCGTTTTGATGCTGAATTGTTTGCCATCATTCTTCCTTTTATCACCTCCTGTCGCATGGCAGAACGATTAGGTGACTCATTATTTCCAGATAGTACAAAAACATTAGAGTGTTGACCAGTAATTCCATTCCTATTTCATAAGTAAATTTATAATCCAGAGCCATGCTTGCTTCTTCTATTATTCTTGGCATTAACAAGCAAGCCGCCCCTTGGCTTGCCTCTACCCTGACTCGCCGTTCAGAAACGAAATCCACAAGTTGATAGTTTTATTTAATTCAATCTATTACGATTGAATAGATCAAATGGTTTATTTTCAGCATTAATGGGCAAAGAAAATGCTTTAATTCAAAGCGTAGAAAATAGTGCGTCTGGATTATTTTCCACGTATAAGAGTTGGGTTGAAATGCCACAGCTGAATCTGTCGAAATGGAGATCTTTAAAGCTAAGTGTGTGCGTTATCTTAGTTGCCTCAGATTGCTATAAATATTTCCGCTTCAAGTACCCTAGAAAAGGTTTCGACGATAAGTCTTGACCGGTCACACGTTGGATCAATTCCTGCGGAAAAAGACTTGAGCCGTGCTGATAGATGTTCTCCTTCAGCCATGAATGCAGTACGTTAAAATTTCCCTGCGTCATCGCCTCGGGTATTTCCGGGTGGGCCTTAAGAGCAGCATCGTAGCACTGCGCACTAAAGAGATTGCCAATCGTATAGCCTTGGAACATTCCACCGATGCTTCCGTAATACCAATGCACGTCCTGAAGACAGCCTTGCGTGTCGGACGGGGGGCGTATGCCCAGGTCAGACTCATACCGATCGTTCCACATGCCGGGCAGATCTCTCGCCTTAAGTGAGCCATCCAAAAGCTGCGATTCAATGTCAAAGCGAATCATAACGTGTAGATTGTAGGTCACTTCATCGGCATCAGTTCGAATCAACGAAGGCTGTACGTGGTTAATGCCGTGATAAAATTCTTCGAGCGAAACATCCTGAAGCGTATCAGAAAAATGAGCCTGCAGATGAGGATAAAAATAGGCCCAAAATTCGCACGACCGACCTACCAGATTTTCCCACAGCCGACTTTGGCTCTCGTGAATCCCGGCGGAAGTGCCGTGTCCCAGAATAGTTCCGTCCAAGCTTGGCGAAATTCCTATTTCATAAAAGGCATGACCGGACTCATGTATGGTGCTGAAAATGCCGTCACAGAGATTCGTCTCATCGACCCTGGTCGTGATACGGACATCCCCCGCTCCAAGCTTTGTCATGAACGGATGATGAGTGAGATCCTGGCGTCCACGATTGAAGTTATAACCGATACTCTGGGCCAGCCAATTTAAAAATTCCAATTGTCGGGACTTTGGATAGACCCGTGACAAGAAGTCAGTCCGCGGTCGCGTGTGAGAGGACAACTCCCGCACCAATGGTACGAGATCCTGTCGGAGGTCAGCAAAAAGTGTAGTGAGACCCGCGGTCGTCATACCGGGATCAGCATCCTCGATGTGCGGATCCATAGGATGAACCCATGCGGTCTCACCGGAGTTGAAAAAATCCGAGATAGCCTGTGAGTACTTGACAGTTTTTTCCAGAAACGGTGCCACTGCGTTGAAGTCATTTGCTTTCCGAGCATGGATCCAAACATCGTAAGTTTCAGCCATGTGTTGAAGAAATTCAGCCTTGAAAGCGGAAGGGATTTTCGACGCCCGCGTAAACTGGCGGCAGGCCAGGCGCAGGAACGCCCGATCGTCTGTAGACAACGTTGCATCTGGCAACCCCGATGCGGTTTCCAGAAGCGCGGCCAAAGCTGGATCAATCAATTTTTCGTGGGCGGCCTTTTCAACCGTGGCAATCATACGGCCGCGTGATGCTGTTCCGTCTTGAGGCATGTAAGTAGACATATCCCAATGAAGCACGGAGCCTGCCCGCCGCAGGTCATCGATTTCGGCAAACCGGGCCTTTAAAGACTGGAGGGCTGTATGCATGAGAACATTGTCCTTTCTTAAGTGAGCGACGTATAGCAAAAATAAAAGTGCTTATACATATCAGAAACAAAGGTATAAGAATGTGGATACAGTGTCAAACACATTGAACAGAAATCACAAATTCAAAAATTGGATATGTTATCGGCAGGTAAAATTGCTGAATTTCAGATCTGAAGCTCTTTATCCTTAACTAGTGACTACCGGGTTTTGCCACCCACCGGGCGGCACGACGCGCTGATCGAGCTCTATCGGTCCCCAAGTGCCCGGCTCGTATTCATATACCGGCGTGTTCGCTTTCAGGACGGGGTCGATGATACGCCATGCTTCTTCCACGTAGTCTTGGCGCGCAAACAACGTCGCATCGCCTTCCATCGCGTCATCAAGTAAACGTTCGTAGGCATCCGCGTGCTCAGCGCCGGGGTGGCGGCTTGCCAGCAACTCAATTTGTTGACCAACCATCTTATCCTCAGGATCGTTCACTGTCAGGCCGAAAGCACCGGTAATATCGGGGCTGATACGGAAACGAAAGTAGTTTCTCTGTGGATCACAGGTCGAAAACACGGTTGGTGGTCGGCGTAAACGTACCAGAATCTCCGTGCATGTCACAGGCAGCGACTTGCCTGCGCGGATATAAAATGGTACGCCTTGCCAGCGCCATGAATTGACTTTCAGACGCAATGCGGCGAACGTCTCGACCTGCGAATCCGGCGCCACACCAGCTTCCGTGCGGTACCCACGAAACTGCCCGCGAATCAGGTTGGTCGTTTCAATTGGCGGAATGGCCTTCAATACCTTTACCTTCTCGTCGCGCATCGACTCACTATCGGTGCGCACCGGCGGTTCCATTGCTAGATTGGTCAATATCTGGAAGAGATGGTTCTGCACTACATCGCGGATGGTGCCGATCTGGTCATAGAATGCGCCACGGCCTTGCACCCCGAAATCTTCTGCCATGGTAATCTGTATGCTCTCGACGTGGTTCCGGTTCCAGAAGGGCTCTAACAGCGCATTGGTGAATCGGAAGAACACCATATTATGCACGGGCCGCTTGCCTAGGTAGTGGTCAATACGGAAGATGGCTTCTTCGGCAAACGTTTCCAACAGGATGCGGTTGAGCACCTGTGCAGAAGATAAATCTCTTCCAAATGGTTTCTCCAGGATGAGGCGTGCTCCATTGGTACAGCCGGCCTTGACGAGTTGCTCGACTACTGTCCTGAAAAGCGCAGGCGGGATGGCGAGATAGTGTACCGGTCGTTGGGCCGCCCCCAGCTCTCTGCGAAGAACCTGAAAAGTAGCCGCATCGTTGTAATCACCGTCTACATAGTGCAGTAACCCTGACAGCGTATCAAAAGCTGCGACATCAAGCCCGCCGTGCTTCTCAATACTCTCCCGAGCACGCGCTCGTAGTTGCCCAAGCGACCACCCGGATTTAGCCACGCCAATCACCGGCACGTTCAAGCTGCCGTGCTTCACCATAGCGTGTAATGACGGGAAGATTTTCTTGTAGGCTAGATCACCCGTTATTCCAAAAAAAACCAGTGCATCGGAACGCAGGCTATTCATGATGAGTGCCTCACTTGTCTGGTTTCTCAAGGTGACCGCCGAATTGGAGGCGCATCGCCGAGAGCAATCTGTCCTGATAATCCGCCTCACCGCGCGAACTGAAGCGTTGATAGAGTGCGGCGGAGAGCACCGGCACCGGCACGGCTTCGTCAATCGCTGCCTTAATTGTCCAACGTCCTTCACCGGAATCAGATACCCATCCGGAAAATTGCTTCAGATCGGCATCTTCGAGGAGCGCTGCCGCTGTCAGGTCGAGCAACCATGAAGCAATGACACTGCCACGCCGCCACACTTCGGTAATATCACGCAGATTGAAGTCATATTGATAATGCTCGGGGTCGCGCAGCGGTGTCGTTTCGGCATCGATCACATGATCCTGTTTACCGATATTAGCATCACGCAGTACTCCCAGCCCCTCGGCATATGCAGCCATCAGGCCATACTCGATGCCGTTATGTACCATCTTGACGAAGTGTCCGCCGCCGTTCGGCCCGCAGTGCAAGTACCCTTGTTCCGCCGTACCGCCGATCTCGTCGCGGCCCGGCGTGCGCGGGATGTCATTTCCTCGCCCGGGCGCCAAGCACGCAAAGATTGGATCAAGGTACTGGACCACCTTGGGCTCGCCGCCGATCATCATACAATATCCGCGCTCCAAACCCCAAACCCCCCCGCTCGTACCTACATCCACGTAGTGGATGCGCTTAGCAGAAAGTTCTTTTGCGCGACGGATATCATCGACATAGTATGAATTACCGCCGTCGATCAGAATATCGTCGGGATCCAGCAACGGCGATAGGCCTGCGATCGTCTTATCTACCACCGCCGCAGGAATCATCAACCATACTACGCGCGGCTTTGCGAGCTTCTCCACAAGATCATCCATTGACGTGGCGCCAATGGCTTTCTCGTTAACTAATTCCTTCACTGCTTCCGGCGACAAGTCGAACACTACGCACTCGTGGCCGACATTGGTCAGGCGCCGCACCATGTTGGCACCCATTCGTCCAAGACCGATCATACCTAATTGCATTATTGTTCTCCTCTTGAGCGTGACTGCTTTTGTCAAAGCGGGCGCACCTTAACCTCTCGAAGATGACAATAAATTCTTCATGCCGGCGCGCAAATTTATAGAGAAAAAACACAATTCCCCATTAGAAACGAAAGTACTAGAAAGCGGCTGAAGTGTCAAACATATTGATAAACGGTTAAAAATTCAAAAATTTGTTAAAGTGTTAGTTTTACATTAAAGGTACTGGTTCCAATTTTTTTATTGCCTTTCAAGCGCAGGATACTCAAGGAGAAAAGATCGACCAGTCAGGAAGAGAGCAATTAAGGGTGACATGGGTCCGCGCTTTCAAAAGGTCCGAAATGTGATTATTCTGGAATATATAGCGCATCTCAAACTAAAGGGCTTTTGAATAAATTATAATGGAAACACATGATTCCATGCCTCAGTTATCAGTATTGGTTGATAGATTCTTATTGTGCTATTCAATAGCTACAGAACAGCTTACGTTAATAAAACCAGATGCGTAAGTTCACGCGCACTCTTGTTGATTGAAGAAGATTTTATGAAGCGACGTACTTTGTTACAAATGCTCGGCCTGGCAGCCGTATTTCCGCTGGTTCCCGCATGCTTTCGCGCACAAGTGGTAGGCGAAGCGATCACCCCTATTACGCCTCTCAACAAACCCCATCAGGAATGGCGTAAATTGCTCTCATCCAAGGCTTATCAAATCCTGTTTGAGGAAGCCACCGAACGTCCAGAATCCAGTAATCTGGTTTATGAGGATCGTGCAGGCATCTTCATTTGTGCCGCCTGTTATCTACCCTTGCTTGAAAGTGCACATAAGTACGAGAGTTGGACGGGCTGGCCGAGCTTTACCCAGCCGATCGCCGGGCATGTAGCGACTAAAATCGACTTTAAGATGATCTGGCCACGCACGGAATATCACTGCGTGCGCTGTGGCGGTCATCAAGGCCATGTATTCCGCGACGGCCCGCCTCCGCGTGGAGAACGCTGGTGTAATAACGGAATTGCTCTAAAGTTTGTGCCAAAAGACGAGCAACTGCCAGCCCTTCGGAGCTGATCAGAAAAGTTGCCGCAAACTTATCTGCTTCTTTCTCTTCTCAATACCAGCTTCTTCTGTTTACTAACCCATCTTTTTACGGTGCAGAAAATAAATAATGTCCCATCTCATGTGCCTGCGCCACATCAAAAGCACTAAAACCAAATCAGGAGCCCATGAAACCACTTAACCCGTGAGAGAAGCTATACTTAATCAGCAAACCTACACCGGCAAACTAAACGACCTCGTCCTACATAACTCCGTAAAGCACGTCAATATTCATTACCGCCCTTCCTATCAAACCGGTCTATTTTTTCATCAACACTTCTTTCAAAAGGTGAAAATCCGATTCTGGTAGACTAACAAATGGATCATAAAGATTAGGATCAAATAAGAAAAATTTATGGTCGATGTGTTCCTCAATTTCCAAAGAATGGAGAAGATTATTTCAACGTTAAGCCTTTATGAGATCTTCCAATTGAGCTCGCATCAACTTCCATAATTCAGACTGATGATATGGAATTTTTTTAATGAGCCTGGTTTTAAACCTTCTAATAATGCGAAGGAAACCAGTCTGTTGCAGAAAATAGTGATCATTAATAAATTAAGGGTCTTAGGAAGTTAAGCACTTATTAAGGTGTGTTAACTTACTGAGATGAATGGTAAAAATAGATACTACTTTCGTTCTCGAATTAGAGAAGCGAAATTTAGCCAACTTATTCGGTGCTTTTCTCTGGATTTCACTGCTACGAGCACAGCAAAATTGACCGGTATCTCGATTCGATCCGTTAATAGCATTTACCTTAAAATACGGCAGCGAATTGCCTGTTGTTGTGAGCTTGAATCGCCTCTGCA
>NZ_FORD01000055.1 GCF_900113925.1 Nitrosomonas sp. Nm34 | reverse complement strand
ATATTTGCCCGCTTATTCTCCTGATCTAAACCTCATCGAACATAAATGGGCACAGGCCAAAGCACTGCGTAGACAACAAAACCAGACCGTTGAGATGCTCTTCAAATCCTATACATTCTGAATCATTCTTAACTGGTTAGACTATATAGTTAGCTTTTAATATTATTCCAATTCTTAATAGAAACTGAAATTATAATTTCACATAACCCTATGTAAATAAATAAAAATATTTCTACTATTATTTACTTTTCTATTGGGATTTAGAATTATTAGGGTTCGGATACTTTAAACCCTCGTATGAGGGTAGCCATGATGTAGCAAGGAGGTCTTTGATGCTGCAGTTGAAGTGGAGTTGGAGCTGATGGTGATGCGGCCGAAATCTTTCACTCTACCCCAAATGCGTATTCGGTCAGCCATTCTCTCAAAGCTTTGCTATCATATCTCTCGTCTGCAAAGAATAAGAAAAATAGGATAGTTCTGTGATTTAATGATAAATCCGTAGTATTAATAGTTCACCTTGAACGTCGGACTATCCTCCGGTCTAATTTTACGGTGGTCGTATATTCTCGTGGTCGAGATGTTGGCATGCCCTAGCCACTCCTGCACCTTGGCGATATCGGCCTGATGGTCGAGTGCATTGGTTGCAGCCGTGGCACGTAGAGAGTGTGCCCCGATCCTAATCCCTAGTTTTTCAGAGTAGGCCTGCACGATCTTGTAGACGGCATCTGAAGTCATTGCTTTCTTTGCCTGCTGATGCCGATTATTGCTCAGAGAGCGAAATAAAGGACCGGTATCATCATCGCTATGACCAGCCGCCTCCAGATAATCATGCAGCAATCCGCCGACTTGGGGATGGAGAGGAATATAACGCGTCTTGCCACCCTTGCCCGATACTTTCATGTGAAGGACCCCGCGTCGTTCCTGCTTGATGTCCTTCACCTTCAATTTACACAGTTCATCACGACGCAGCGCCTGGTACAGTAAGATAGCCAAGATGGCGCGGTCCCGTTTTCCTTTCAGGGTGCGCCCATCCGGCGCCTCGAGCAACGCGCGAGCCTGGTGGTCCCCCAGTGCAGGGGATTTACCCTCATAGCCTTCCACCGATGGACGCTTGACCCCCTTGACCGGATTGTGCGTCACCGCATTCTGCTCGCACAAATATTCAAACAGTGAGGACAGCGCCGCCAGGCGGTGGCGGATGGTGGCGCCCGACAATTCACGCTTTCTGAGTTCCTCGCGGAAAGCGATGAGATGGGCGCGGGTAATCTGCCGGAATTGTTCTGGACGAACGATGCCGGTAAAGCGCATAAAATCCTGCAACGCATGTTGATACGTGCGTTGCGTGCAGACATTGGCTAAATTGGCAAACCACTCGAGTTCGGGCGGCACGTCGGCTAACCGATAAAAATCGGGCGCATCCAATAATCGAGTTTGCGGGGGCTCAAGGGTGGGTAAATTTTGGGGGTTCATGGGAAGCAGTTTACTATTGATAAAATACGTTATCAATAGTAAAACAGTTTTAAGAGATATTTAATATCTGGTAATTTAGAGCTTTTCTTTGTAAGAAAGACAAGCTATATGTTTATAAGTATCTTCCCAGATTTCTTCAAATCTTTGAGGACTACTGATAGTAAAGTTAGGCGCGCGGTACGCGATAGTACCGCTGTTGACTGGAATTCGCTGTTAGGTCTCTCTGAAGCAAAGCTTTAATGGTTCATAGTTGGTACGATGGTGCTGTCTGTTTTAATGTCAATTCGCTTTGATTCTTTAGGGTCAACTACAAAGACATTTTCCCCTTGGTTACTTCCTTCCAAATTTTCAACGGCATACTTGCCTGGGGGTACGTTCGTAAATTTTATCTGTCCCCTTGCGTTCGTTTTCCCTTCAATTGGATGAGGCTCATGAGTATCACCAACGTTAATTATTCGGAAGGGAATACCAGCACCGGTTTACCATCCATATCTTGTGCTTGTACCGTAACTTGAGCTGCCTGCTTTGCCACGAGGTCCTTGTATTGTGTAGTCACTAATGCGAAATCTTGCGGAAGACCTAGTTTCTTCACTTCCGCTGCGGTAATAGCCATACCGCCCTTTGCCGCTAGTATGTCTGTACTTACTCGGATATAACCTATTGCACGTTTCATATCTTTTACCTTTCTGGTGTTTGCTCATTTAAATAACCAATTAGCATTATTGCAAATTTGCATACATATGCTCATATGCGATTGCATACATATAATTGTGGAATAAAAAAGGAATTTGATGTGTATTGGGTACGTGGCGATTCCATGCTCATCCTCCATTTCATGTCTGCATTTTATGAAACTTCAGACACTTCACACTTTTAGATAAATTCTCAATATCAAATTAAGTTTTTTGCTTATTTTAATTTTCATCAAGAGAGTATATCTTTGATCTAACTTAGATTAAGGTTGAAATCATACCCATATCTTAATCTAACCTATTAAACTTAAATTTTTTTTCTATACAATCGTTATTAAAAAATCCATTTATTTTCCCAATCCATCAATTAATAAAGGATTTTAAATGAAAAAAATTTTTTTGTACGCTGCTCTCTTACTGACTTCCAGCTACGGGTTTGCTATTGAGGGGTGTCACGACAACGGTACTCCTACGGGTGGTGGCCTAAATGGCCGTACAACGCTCATTATTTGCCATAATGATATGCATATATACTCTATTAGAGGAGAACATATTAATAAAGGCGACCACCCCCACAAAGGATATATGCGGATCGCTGATAATAACAACTGGGCAGTCAACAGTGGTGTTGAAACCGTTCAACCAGATAACTCTATGTCAAAGACTGTAGCTTTGGACAGGAATGTTCCTCAAAATTGGAGGGTTTGCGCAGTGTGGGTTAGATCACCTTCCGGTACATTTACCAATCATGCCTGCATAAAAATGCAGCACGGTCTTCCAATGCCTGACTAAGAAAATCTGAAGATAGTGGGGCTGATTCACTTGATTGGTTTTGGGAAGATTATGCCACCCATTTTGAGTTTATCACATCCAGAACTGCGTACCGGCTTTCCACGGCGTGCGCACACCGACGTCTGAACAACTGCGGGGATTGCTCAGCCAGAATTCCAACACATCTTCAGCCAGTTTATTTGAATTAATAGCTGCTTACCTAAGTTAAACTCGACTATCTCTCAAGGTGTTGCTCAATGAGTTTCTCTAGGTCGAACGTGCCAGATTCAACAACTGGCATTGACGAACCTGACTAAGACTCCCATGGGGCTCAATCATCTCTTTGCGTTCTACAAGACTTAATGATTGAGCTTTCTCACTAAAAAATCGCGTTCTACCGTCAATTGACCAATAATCCGCTGCAGGTCATCTGTTGTAGGTTGCTCCTTATTGGCGCCAGTATTATTTTTAGAAAATAGCTCGGCAGCTTGCTTAATGAGTTGCCGTTTCCAGCTATTGATCTGCGTGGGATGGACATGATAACGCGATGCTAATTGGGGGCAGTTTCATCACCGTGTATCGCTGCCAGCGCTAGCTTTGCTTTGAATTCACTCGAATAGTGTATGCGCTTTTTACTCATCGTCATTAAGCTCCTTTTTAATTATGGCAGAGCTTAACAACCTGTACAGTTTTTGGGTACCACTTCAAGTTGTAGATAACAGTTGTTAAGGGTGAAACGTGGCACCCTTCTTTTGGTATCTTATTATTTAGACAGATTTAATTCGGTCGTTACTGACGATCGATTGCACTGATTGCACTAAATCTCACTGGCAACGTTGCCAATGATAAAATTTGTAGCGTACTGGACAAGATTTAAGAACTCATTTATTCCAAATCTGCGTTTTATCGCCATCAACATGCGATTTTGACCGTTGCAGGAGCAGATATTGTATTATATTGCTAATACTCCTACAGACTCAGATGATTCCAAGCTTGATCTTTCAGGATGAAATTCAGAGTCTATAGAATCTTATCTTGTAAAGCCACGTAAAGAACTTAAAAAAGCTTACAAGCTTCTTAAATCCAATCAGAAAAGCGTGTTTTGATTAAAGCTATTAGCTTTAAGGAGGACTAATTTGAGTGTTTATAATATTACCAGGGACTCCGATTACGATTAAAGAAGCATTCTTGGCTATCCCATTATAAGTGCTGCAACGTAGATCAACAATCAACTCATTATTTTTTAATTTCTCCATATCTATGGTTCCTTGCAACGATAATGATATATATTGTATGCTTTCGAGCCTAAAATCAGACCTATCTAGAATTACAAAGCCATCAAATATTGATAACCGTGCACTGGCTGCCTGAGAGTCGCCATCCCAATTCTGGATAAGAACCTTACCAAACACGACATAGTTATTAATGCGTTCTAGATCAACTGGAGGTACTTTAACTGCCACTACTACTGTGTCATTGAAGCTATCCAGTTTTTTTCTGATGATGTACCGACAAAAACACTATTGAAAGAAGCCATTTGATTATTTCCTCCTTAAGAGTAAATCTTATGTTCATTCACTGCGCTTTTATGTCTAGCAGTTAATCTCAAAAGTAGAACAAGAAGCTTGGTTTGTAACTAAATATAGAGTTTTTTGAGTTAGCGTATGGTACGCTGCTTTTTTCGGACGTAGCTGTTTTTTATTACAACCACATCTACTGATAAACAAAATGCGTTCTTGTTTATAACAAATACATTTTGAAAACAACAAAACTTATCTTTGTTAAATCAGTTTCTTCATATTACATGAAATATTTTAATTATGTTGTTCGGCTAATGACGGATAACAGGGATCAGAAGCTCACTGAGCGTACTCTTGACTAGGTCAGGCTGAATCAGTTTTACAGATTTGAACCAATCGATATGTCTTTGTACAATAAGACTCTGTCCCCAAGTAGGATCTTCCGGCAATATGGGTCCGATCTTAGGTAATTCAGTATTTTCCTATCTAACTCTCTGACTGTACGCAACAACGTCTCGATCGCCCTCCACCGATCCTCGAAAAATGCTTTTTCAACGATGAGATAGCTAGGGGCCATGTTAATGGTAATGCTTTCGACAAGGGTTTCGGTCTTCTGCTCATCTTTTCCGACAATTGTCTCGAAGACCTCGATTGTGGCAGCAAAGGCATCCGGAAACACCTCAGGCTCAAGCGCCGAGATTTCTACGGTTACCTCCCCCACATAACTTGAGACAGAATTACTTGCTGGAGGAGTATAGCTAACCTGAATCTGAACGTTAGCGCGTCCAGGGCGGCGATTATTCTCAACTAGTACGAAGGCATCGGGCTCGCTTTCAAGTCGCCTCTCTTCGGCAAACGTGAGATGCTTAGATTGACAGACATCCCACACTTCTGTGTCGAAGCTGTACTTTTGTTCAATTAGTTTCGCAGGAAATTCACTACTAGGTACGCCCCCGAACGAAAAGGGAATAACGTCAATCTTCTTACTATTCTGTCCGCAGACCACAACTCGATAGCCAAGCTGGGTTTTTGTCCGGTCCTAGCTCTCCACTCTATTGATATATCATCACCCCCTCTCCACTAGTGATGACGTTATCCCAAGTGGGTGGTTGACCTACCAACGTAATCGATACATCGTCGCCAAAGTTGACGATGAAGGTATCAGCCTCAATTTTGATACTGGTAATATGACTGGCTATCTCTTCACGAGTTAAACCATACTCAGTAAAATCCAGCTTGTCTCCTTCCTGCCCATTATAGTTGTCAATTCTCCAGTGCCCCTTATCATGGAAGACAAAATCTTCTGCTCCCTCTTCCCCACGGCAAGATTCACCTGGACGTGCATCGACATGTTTATGTTTATCACTTCCTTGGCCTTTACCATCATGGCCATGATCACCCATGTCTTTATCGTCTTGGCCTTTACCATTCCGGCCATGATCGCCTTTGTCTTTATCGCTGTAGCCTTTGCCGTCATGACTATGATCGCCTTTGTCTTTATCGCCGTGGCCTTTGCCGTCATGGCTATGATCATCCTGGTATTTATCGTCTTGGCCTTTACCATACCAGTGTCCACGATCATGGGAATTTCCCATTATGTTTCCCATTATATTGTCAAAGAGTGTACTCATCATATTCTCCTTCTATTTAAGATTAATAATAGTTGAGTAATCTTGTGCATCACGTTAAGAATCGCTATTTTCTGAACTCATCTGTAACCTCCTTTAACGTGTCAATAAGAGTTACTACGATCAAAGAACTCATAAAGTAAAATCGCAGTCAGTTTTTACTGAACCAGTATTTGGAGGAAATTACCTCATGGGTTAAGCTAAATTACCCCTCATACTGCAGAAGTAATTTGGTTACTTTGATTTTCCTAATTTCGAACGATTCTCAAGATTGAATAAGGCTAATGCTGATTATTCCTAGAAAATACAAGTAGTTTTAATTCTGTACTTTCAATTTCTGCTTCGAATTGATGTTGTCGTTTTACCTTCTTTGGTTGCGTCCATTTGGTCCGACAGTGAGTGAGTTAACACTAATAAATGCCTGCTTCTCTCGCATTCTCGAATTATTCAATCCTTTGATTGCCCACGCTGTAAAACTTATTAGCTTGCTATCCATGTATCTATTACCACCCCTGTAAGTGCAGTTGGCAAAAAATGCTCCCTGTAGCTACTGTTAAAGTAAGTGAAAGGACTAAACGGTAAGCGGTCCAGCGAGCAGACCACCCGATCCTTTATGCGTTAGTCCTTACTGCACTGTCGGAATGAAACCGTTCTTTTGCAATAAGTTTGTTTTTGGTAACTCTTCAAGCGGTGTACCACGCTTGGCAATGATGTGAATGCGCTTCGCTTTAATTCGCGCCAGAAATAATTCTGTCAACCAAACGCATGACAGCATTAATATTAGGAACGAGACAACAAATTCGTTTCATGAAAACCTCCTAATATTTAGGTTTATCAATATTGTTTAGTAAAACAGTTGAGTATCTACTGCAGAGCAGCGGTCATGAATTAAACTACTTCCACTTTCTTGGAAAACGATGCTATGGAATAACAAATAAATTGGCAATAATGCAAGTGTATACAATTATCATTTCTATTTATTTGGTATATCAAAAAAATACCGCTGAGATCCTGCCAGATAAAGGCTCAGCAATTAATGGTGTTGTGGCTCAATAAAGCCGTATAACTTGTTAAGGTAGTTAAACTGCTAACTAGCGAGGTGAAGGATGAAAGAATTAGGAAAGCGAAGACTCTATCCAGAGCAACAGAAGTGTAATTGAGGTATGCTGATTTTCATGGAGTCCGAAGTTTTATAAACTGAAGAGATGAAATGGAGGAGGAAGAAGTGAATTGGCGCACTCCGATATCATCTCTGTGGTCTCATTCATGATATTGTGAACCATCAATTATTGGTGTACTATGTACACCACATTGACTTCGAGAACTTTCACTAGGTGAGCCATGCCATTGAATTTATAGAAACCCCTACCTTTACGAAGCAAATCAAGGAGCTCGCTACAGATGATGAACTCAAGAAACTTCAGGTCGAACTCATCGCGCAACCTGATAAAGGTAATTTGATTCAGGGGACTGGCGGACTTCGGAAAGTCAGGATGGCTGCAAGTGGCCAAGGAAAAAGTAGCAGCGTTCGAGTTATATATTTTTTGGCCACCGCTGAGATTATTTATCTAATACTTGCTTACCCCAAGAATGTGAAAGACAACTTAACCAATGCTGAAAAAGCGGAACTGAAAAAATTGACCAAATTACTCAAAGGGGAAGTTTGAGCATGAGTATTTTTAATGAATTAAAAGCTTCTCTTCAGGAAGCTGTCGATATTAAACAGGGCGCAGAATCCACGTCTCGTGTGACTCGCTTTGAGGTCGCCGATGTGAAAGCTCTTCGCTCGCAACTGAATGTTTCTCAGCAAGAGCTCGCCGCGGCACTGGGGACCAGTGTCGACACCATCAAAAGTTGGGAAAACAAGCGACGCAATCCGACTGGCTTAGCTGCAAAGGTTCTCGCAACGATTCAAGATAATCCAAAATTTTTCTACGAATTGGCATCTCATTAAGCTCTGATTTTGTACCGCCCTTCAAATGACACTGGAGCGGGTATTTGTATCACAGATGCCGGCAAAGATCTCGAACCTGACAGCCATCAATGTTGAGAACGCCGGCCACTTCATCCACAAGGAACGGCCTGAGCTGGTGACGAAGTCGATGCTCGACTTCATGCAAGATAGACACCAGGCTTCGACCCAGTAATATCGACGCGGAAAACTCTCATGCTGAATCCGTCATGGTGAAAGTCCCTCGCCGCCGCTATCTTCCTTGTATTTTTCTCTTTACGGAGTTTGCTATGGCACACGATGAGCAAAGGCCGTACGCGGAATTCGGGTACACCCAGATCTGGCCCGATATGAAGCTTCGGCACATGGTCGTGCATAACCCGAAACCGAAGGGTTACGTGCTCTTCTTGCACGGTTTTCCGGAAACGGTCTATGTCTGGAAGGATATTGCCCAGACGCTCGGAAAGGACTACGAAGTTCACGCCATCGATTGGCCAGGCTACGGACTCTCCACAAGGCCTGACACTAAGCAGTTCTCCTACGCTCCCAAGGACTACGCCGCGGTACTAAAGAAATACATACACAAGTCAGGCATTGATTCCTCTAACCTCGTCATCTACGCCACTGACATCGGTGCGTTGCCGGCATTGCTCCTTGCCATTGATGAGCCGAGGGTTGCCAAATACATCGTTGTCGGCGACTTCGCACCCTTCAATCGGCCGGACTACATGTATGCTAGCCTGCAAAGCCTGAAGTCGCTGCCGGGCGCCGAAAGCACACGTGCCTACATGAACAAGACCCGAGATGAAATCCTGGCCAATGCGTATCGCAGAGGACTGTCGCAAGACGAGCAGTTCGATATTTCGGAGGAAATCCAGCAAGACATGTCGAACGGCTGGAGCCAGGGCAGCATGAGCTCTGCGGATGCCTTCTTCCACTACTACCAGCACTTCACCCGGGACCAAGACTACTTGGAATCCAACATCGACAAGCTGAAGACTCATGTCCGTGTGATCTGGGGCGAGAAGGACATCTATATCAACAAGCAAATGGGTGTTGAGTTCGCCCAAAAGATCGGCTCTCAGCTCACGGTACTTCCCGGCATCGGGCACTACCCGCATCTGCAGGATCCCGCTAAGACAGTCGAAGAAGTGTGTTCGGAATTCAACAAATGACGACCGTCTGAGGATAGGGTCGGTGCCTGCGGACTTTTCAACGCTGCCAATATCGTATTGCTCGGTTCGCGGTGTTCATGTGCTGGCGGCCACTCATAGAGTGTGATGGAAACAACCTTGGCAGACAAAATAATTATCTCATTTTTTCGATTAAACGTTCATACGGTATTTAACCTCCCAAGCCTCCATGCGGTCGGTGATAGGTGTAGAAAGCTTCCCATTCAGCCAGTTCGGCACGAGAACCGAAATACCATTTATTTTTATCATTCATCTCAGTAAGTTAACACACTTTAATAAATGCTTAACTTCTTAAGAGCCTAAAAGATCTATTTAAAGGTGAACTGGTAGGTTATGCCATGGATAAGAGAATGACGAAGGGTTTGGTTATGCAGACATTATTTCGTGCTACTGAAAGTAAACATCCAGATAAGGGGCTGATTGCTCACTCAGATCAAGGGAACCAATATTGTGCATCTGATTACCAGAATTTATTGAAATAATTTGGCACGATCGCTTCTATGAGTTGCAAGGGGAATTGCTATGATAATTCTCCAATGGGAAGCCTCTGGGGATACTTAAAACCGAACGGGTGCATCATCGGAAATTCAAGACATGGCAACAAGCCTGCGCCCTACTCTCTTCCCCGGTGAGAGGTGGTGCCGATCATAAAGTATAAATTACCATCGAGTTACTAAAACGCCACCAAACCAAGAGCATAAGGAGAAAACCATGCCATTCGTTAATATTCATATTACATAACTGGGGAGTTGGTGGTCGGACAATTACCGAAATCCGTAAGAATCAGCGTGAACATGACGACCAATAAGCTATTTCGGTTGACATTACCCTCAATACGGAGGTCCAGAATGAAGAATGCGAAGAAGATGTACCTAATCACCGGTACAAATGGCGGCCTTGCAGGCCGGGTACCATGTGATTAGCACCGTGCGGCGCGAGAAAGATCGTGTCGCCTTTGAGTCCCGGCATCGCACACGGGCTAAGTCGGTGCTCCTGGACGTCAGACGTTTCGGCACCATCGAGCCCATCGTTCGCCGAATCGAAGAGAACTGATCCGCCAGTTCGAGGTCAATGTATTCTGAGCAGTGGCCATGAGCAAAGCCGCGCTGCCGAGTATGCGCCAGCAGCGCCACGGACACACCGTCAACATCACGTCGATGGCTGGCTACGCGGGGTTGTCCGGTATTCCGTACTACAGTGCCAGCAAGTTCGCGCTCGAAGGCATCATCGACGTACTGTCTCGGGAGGTCAGAGATCTCGGCATAAAAATCACGGCAATGGTGCCGTGAATCATCCGCACCGAATGGGCTGGACGCTCGATGATCTGCTCCGGGTACTCGATTGCGGACTACGCCGTGGTGTTCGATCCAGTACGCAAACACCGGCAGGAATACAGCGCTCACCAGGCTGGCGATCCGACCAAAACCGCCCAGGCTCTGCTTCGCATTGTCGATACACGTAACTCGCCGACACACCTGTTGCTGGGCACCGACGCCTACCGGCTCGTGGAGGAACGGTTGTCCAAATTGGGCAGAGAGATCAATGCATGGGAATCCATGACGCGCTCGACCGACTTCGGTTGATCGGCCGACGCCCATTTTCAGGTTCAACCGATTTTCTAGTTCAACTAATTCTGCCCACACGGGCTTAACACGGAGAAACAACATGACTCAACTTGACAAGGTTCTTTACACAGCCAAAACACACACCACGGGAGGTCGCAATGGTGAGTCCCGCAGCTCCGACGGCCATCTCGAGGTCAAGCTTACGCGCCCAGATGATCAGGGCAATGGTACCAATCCGGAGCAACTGTTCGCTGCGGGCTGGTCGGCCTGTTTCCTTAGCGCCGTTGAACTCGCCGCAGCGAAGAAGAAAGTAGTTCTACCTGCGGATCGCGCCATCGATGCTGAAGTGGACTTAGGGATGAACGGTAACGCTTTCCAGCTGCAGGCGTGGCTGAAGGTCAGCCTGCCGGGAATCGAGCACGAAGTTGCCCAAGCTTTGGTCGATGCCGCACATCAGATTTGCCCGTACTCGAGGGCGACACGCGGAAACATCGATGTCAAGATTACCCTGGCATAACAGGATGTGCATGTACAGTCGGGCGAGGCGTCGGTCAAAACGGTCGAGATCGTACGCCAGCATTTTCCGCATCTCAAGATCTACGCGCGAGACCGTACGGCGCTTTCGCACGCATTCCGAAGCGATGTTGCGCAAGCAATACCTGGTGCATCATGATGAAGAACAGCTGATCGCCACGGAAAAACAGGCAGCGGCGCAATTGGAAGAATTGTTCGAGCAAGACGCGAACGTGGCTGGAGGCAGGGATCGCGCAACGGCAAACATGTCCTGAACTTGGGGAACTACCTATCTCCACCTTGGAACGTAGATACGGTTAGGTCCGCGATGGTCTGCCTCATCCTTTACTTCTTACCCATGTTCCCCGTGGGGAGGGGGGGCATATATCCCATCTCCGCTATTTACACCAACACCAGCTTAGGCCAATCAGCGAAAGTACTGTTCTGTTATCAATTTTGCTAACTCCAGTCAACAGGCATACATCATTCAGCCATTAGCCTGCAGGAAATACGTGTTTATACGTATTTACAACAGAATTAATGTGGTTCCCAATAACAATTTTTGTTTGAAAGAGCTAATTTGATTCTATAACTTGCCACGCGGAGCAGAAAGACAGGTTATTCTAGGAGTCCAGGTTGACAACTCTTTATGCCGAATCCCTCTTGCGTGAATTAATCATGCCGATGGAAGCCTGACTAAAGGTTGGCTTTTGATGTCGGCAGTATTTGCTCACTCCCCTTCAATTAAGGAGAATGTCATGTCTGAAATTATTGAACGGCCGAAGCACAGCGAAAAGGGGTTGCTGACGCCAGACAATTGCGTCGTCACGTTGATTGACCTACAGCCACAAATGCTCTTTGGCGTTACTAATTTTGACCGCCAATCGATCATCAACAACAACGTTGCGCTCGCGAAAACTGTCAAAGTATTTGGTATTCCAATGGTCCTCTCCACGGTTGAAACCAAGAGTTTTAGCGGCAATCTCTGGCCACAGGTCCAGACTGTTTTCCCTGACCAGGTACCGATCGAGCGCTCTTCTATGAACTCCTGGGATGATAGAAACTTCGTTACCGCAATTGAGAAAACAGGCCGGAAAAAGATTGTATTGGCTGGCCTGTGGACCGAAACCTGTGTCGCGCTTCCCACAATACAAGCTATGCACGACGGCTACGAGGTCTATGTCGTCGAAGACTGCTGCGGCGATGTCAGTCAGCTTGCCCATGAGAATGCGATGAAGCGCGTGATCCAGGCAGGCGCCAAGCCAGTCACCTCGCTCTCGGTAATGCTCGAGTGGCAGCGCGACTGGGCGGAGCGTGAAACTTATGATGCTGTTATGGATATCGTGAAAAATCACTTTGGAGCGTATGGGATGGGCGTGGAGTACGCCTATACCATGGTGCATGGCGCCCCAGCGACGAAGTTCCCTGAATACGTTCTCCCTAATGCTGGGCCTGATCACCATTAACAAAGAAGACTCCTGATTCCGGATCCCAGCTTTCGCTCATATCATTTAACCGATGCAGGAGTTCATATGACTGCTGACACCATCCTCCATAATGCCAAAATCGCGACGAACGTAGACCCGTCGTTTGTCGAAGCGGTTGCCATCAAGGACGGCAAGATTAGTGCGATCGGTACCAACGATGAGATTATGCGGCAACGCGGCTCTGCGACAAGCATAATCGACGGCAATGGCCGGGCGGTCATTCCCGGCCTCAACGATTCTCACATACACCCGATTCGCGGTGGTTTGAACTACAACCTAGAACTGCGCTGGGATGGCGTGCCCTCGCTCGCGGATGCATTGCGCAGATTGAAGGAACAAGCTATGCGAACACCGCCCCCGCAATGGGTGCGGGTAATCGGTGGCTGGACAGCCTTCCAATTCGCCGAGCGCCGTCTACCGACGCTGGACGAGATCAATCGGGTCGCGCCTGATACTCCCGTCTTCGTGCTGCACCTTTATGACCGCGCGTTTCTGAATGGCGCAGCCTTGCGTGCTGTCGGCTATACGAAAGACATGCCGGATCCGCCGGGCGCTGAGATTCAGCGGGACAAACAAGGTAATCCGACCGGGCTCATCATTGCGCGTCCGAATGCAATGATCCTGTATGCGACGCTTGCCAAGGGGCCAAAGCTCACGCATGAAGACCAGGTGAACTCAACCCGCCACTTTATGCGAGAACTTAACCGTTTTGGTATTACCAGCGTCATCGATGCCGGCGGTGGTTAAGAGTTGGCCGACTTCGAGCAATGGACGCAGGAGACGAGGCCCGGTGCGGGCGACGATTTCTATCGCATGAACGGTGCGGGCGAAATGCTCGTCTATTCGGCGGCAGATTTTGAGGATTTTCTCGAGCCACGCCCCGACATGGCGCCCGTCATGGAGAATGAACTCAAGGCGGTCATTCGGCATCTGGCCGAAAAGCGCTGGCCATTTCGCTTGCACGCGACCTACGACGAGACGATTACCCGTGCCCTGAATGTCTATGAAGAAGTGAATCGAGAGGTTCCCTTTGAGGGGCTCCACTGGTTCTTCGACCATTGCGAGACGATCTCCGACCGTAACATCGAACGCATCAGAGCACTCGACGGTGGTATCGCCGTGCAAGACCGGATGGCGTTTCAGGGCGAGTACTTCGTAAATCGTTATGGTGAACAACAGGCGCAGCGCACGCCACCTATCCGACGGATGCTGGAACTGGGCGTCCCTGTGGGCGCGGGTACCGACGCCACGCGCGTCTCAAGCTACAACCCTTTTGTCGCACTATACTGGCTAATTACAGGCAAGACCGTCGGGGGCATGGCACTCTACCCAGAGAACAACCGCCTCGATCGCCAGGAAGCCCTGCGCCTGTACACGGTCGGAAGCAGCTGGTTCTCTTCCGAGGAAGAAAAGAAAGGATCCATTGCGCCGGGACAGTTAGCTGATCTTGCGGTGCTTTCAGCCGATTTTTTTTTCGATTCCGGAAGAAGAGATCAAACAGATCGAATCGGTACTGACGATTGTCGGTGGCCGTATTGTTTTCGGCGCAGACGAATTTAGTTCTTTGGGGCCGCCGCCTCTGCCGGTCAGTCCCGATTGGTCTCCGGTGAAGGCCTACGGTGGCTACGTCAAGACGAGCGGGGTTCATACGATAGAACCGCTCTGTAAGCACGTCCATGCTCCTGATGCAAAATCACACCACTGGGTGCTGAGCCAGTCTGGGCCATGGCGCTTGCATTGTGATTGCATGGCCTTTTAATGGTCGACACGAACTAGCATCCTATCATTTAAATAGAGAGGGATAACTCATGAATCATGAAACTGACCAAGCGCTTACTGAGAAAGTGCTCAAAGCTTATGACCATATCGATGATCCAAGACTCAAATCGATCGTTTCGCTGTTGATCAAACACCTGCATACCTGCATTAAAGAGATGAAAGTGACAGATCAGGAGTGGGAGTTTGCCTGGGACTTCATGAGGAGGATGGCTGAGAAAACCAGTCCCGAAAGAAATGAATTCCTGCTGCTGGCCGATGTCATTGGGGTGAGCCAACTGATCGAGTCGCACAACCACGAGACACCGGGACAGCCGGTTGGCTATGCATTGGTAGGGCCTTTCTTTCGTGCGAATGCGCCCTTCCGCGAACGCGGCAGCTCTATTGCCAGCGAAGAAACACCGGGTGAGCGCGTGCATATTTCTGGCCGGGTGTACGATTTCGAGAATAATAAGCCTGTTGAAGGGGCGGTTCTCGATACGTGGCAAGCCGCGACCAATGGCCTTTATGAGAATCAGGACGAGCACCAGCCGGACTACAATCTGCGCGGTCGTTTCAAAACAGATGAAAATGGGACTTTCGAGCTGATCGCACTGATGCCGACTGCTTACCCCGTTCCGACGGATGGGCCCGTAGGTGAACTCTTGCGCGTCGCCAAACGGCCACCAGATCGGCCGGCGCACATCCATTTCATCGTGTTAGCCCCGTGTTATGAGACACTTGTTACCCAGATCTTTGTCAAAGGGGACCCGATCATCGAAGATGATGCCGTCTTCACCGCCAGCCAGAACATGGTCGGTGATTTCAGGCAAGAAGGTGACCACATGCTCCTGAAGTATGGCTTTCCGTTAAAGCGGGGGGTCTCGAAAATGCCCAAAGCCCCGATTCCGTCCTAGGAGCTGCCACATGGAAAATATCGCTCATCAGATCGTTGGCACCTGGCGGCTGGTTCACTCCATCCATGTGAATTCTGATGGCAAGAAGGAATATCCCTACGGCGAGGATGCTGTGGGGTATATTTACTACAGCAACTCTGGTCACATGGCGGTGCAGATCAGCCGCAAATCCAGAGGCGAGAGTGAAGACCTGGCCCGCCTTAAGAAGGATTATCTGGCTTATTTCGGCCGCTATGAGCTCGACACCGAAAAACGTGTGGTACGCCATTTTGTCGAGGGGCAGCTGTTCCCAGGCGGCCACTCCGATGTTCTCGAAAGAGCTTATCGGTTCCACGGTGATCTCTTGTCACTTACGCCTACGGATGGGACCCATCGCGAGATCCTGTGGCAGCGTATCGGCAACGATAAGCGCGAGCAACCGCGTTGACCCGGACAAAGATGCGGGGTCTTCTGTTTCGAAGCACGGGCTCATAGGACCATCTGAAGGTCGAAGAGCTTTCCATGCCGGTACCCAAGACCGGCGAAGGTAAAAAGTTTTCGCTGCGCTTGGCAATCTTACAAGCTGGGTTGGTATCGACTCAAACCACCATATTGAATATATATATTGCCTGAAATAGAAGAGTTTGTGAAAATTACCGAAAAATAAAAGTAATCACAGCTTAAACATCTGGAATACAGTATATCTGTCAGGGAGAGTTGTCTTGTTATCTGTATTTTCCTTGATTCAGACATTAACTAATGGTCAATCATACGAAAGGGGCAAGCCCATCCATGATATTGCGGGCACTCTGGTTCTCGTTAAGCATCATAAAGAACAATCTCAGGAGTAGGTACCCCTTCCTCCACGCTGCACTCGGTCACCACTCATTAAAAATGAGCGACTATTTCAATCTATCTTCCTTTATTTTCCTAGGGTCTGTTGACATTTCACATAGGTAGCCACAGATATCCACACGCTATGGCTACCATACTTTCATAATTTCGCTTCAGCTTGTCGTATCGTGTCGCTATTGCCCGG
>NZ_FORD01000054.1 GCF_900113925.1 Nitrosomonas sp. Nm34 | reverse complement strand
CGCGCCATGGACAGCCAACCCGCATTCAATACAGTATGCCTTCTACCGTCATGCGCAGATTGCGCTTGTTATCAATCGATTCTTGAAGCAGAATCTTCTCCAGCTTCGACCAGTACTCATCATTGAGCCTCATTCGGACATCGCAAACTCGTTTTGTTGGTGGTATAGGAACCCCAATATTACGAGTTTGTTTTTATCTATGAAATACTTATCTTAAAACGTCAACAGACCCTAGAGTAAAGATTGCCTGAGCCATCCACCACGACAACGACTTTCCAGAAAGCTTGTGGAATCTTGACACCACGGTGAATCTCATCATTATCTTGGAACAAAGGACCGGTAAAAACGGTGGCACGCAAGTCATCTTGATCAGTATTGGTGAGAATGAAGTTTTCGAGCCCCTGCCAAAGAGATTGTCGTTGATTGAATTCCCAGTATTGTGGGGTACAGTTTGTCCAATGAAAGGTATCTTTATTTGCGCGCCTCAAAATCGCTGCATCACCCCAAACGGGGTCGAGACGCCGCACCAAATGGCCGCGATCAAAATAATTACCCCCCGGTTCATTGCTATATAGTTCATCATCGACCTGAAGATCTTCTGGCACACGCGGATCATAGAACCATATATCACTTCCTCGATTAAGGCTAACCGATTTTGTTCCATCGATATTCACTGCTGTGAAAAAAGCAAGCCGCCGGTCTGCATTGAAAACAATTGAGAAATGCTCATAGCGTAACTCCCCATCAGTACTACCTTCGATTGGCGCAACTTGGCCGAAACGTAATGCCCGTTCGGTAAGCGTTGGTAAGGAAACTTCTATTCCCAGAAAATTTCGATCATAGCCAGCTCTCCCGGCATAATAACTGATCGGATGAGTACGACGACGTGCACGACGCTCGGCTTTGGCAAACTCAGTAGAGATGACCGTCGGAGCAGGACTCACAATGCTAATTCTCTCGCTGCGGCCAGATAGAGGACGAATGCCATCAATGTCATCCAGGAACGCTTTTACCAGGAACGAAGGTGCTGCTGCGATCTTTTGCTGTTCTCGGATATGGTTAACGATAGAACTGACTCGAATACCCTCATTCGCCTCCCAGCGTAGTAAATCTTCTGGTAAATTGCTCGCTATTTCTTCTGATACCCATTCTCCCGTTGTCCGCTGATATTCGGTTACGCCATTATTTATCCTAGTGACTGGCACCCCGCTGTGATGCACCGCGACAACTTGCCAATTATCATTGAATGTTGGTGCACCTGATGATTCCGGTGCAGTGTCTGAGGCATACCAAAGGAAGTCTTTGCGAAACCCAGCCTGACCATCACCAATCTGGATTACTTTGTTCTCCCGAATCGCAATGAACTTTTCATCACCATTGGGATGCTGTATCACAGTAATGAATTCACCTTCCTGCACTTTATGAATGCCGGGTTCCAGTCGCAGAAATCCAAATTCATCGATAGTTGCCATCCCCTCGATAGATTGCTCCATAACGGCAATCAACGTAAAATCAAGACTATCTTTTGGTACAGTGATAAAAGTATTGTCTGGATCAAGGCGGAAACGACGGCTCGTTTTGAATTGACCATTTGCCTCCCGCTCATAACCAAATTCAATTACAGCACGACGCGCTTCTTCTATGGAACTAATGACATGATTATTGGTAATCATCAATCTTGGAGTAATCAGGAAGCCAGTACCCCAGTTGCCGCTACCGCCGAAATCTTCAGGAACATCAACTCGTCCGACTGCCGCAGAGGCTAGTTGACCTCGAGTGCGGTAATTGATGGGCAAAAGATCATTGCGACCGATCGAACGTTCAAAGTCGCGGCCCGTAAATCCACCCCCACTTCGCGCAAGATGCGTCAGCCGCGCACCGAGAACAGCATCACTTGGTCGCGAAACAGGACGATCCTTTAATGATCTGATCAGATCAACAAATTCTTGATTATACTTTTTCTTAATATCAAAGTAAGCCATGGCAATTTCCTCCTGTATTAATAAAAAAGTTTGATAGGATTACGTCGTTGCGAACAGTAAATGATGGTTTCATAAATACTCCGCGCAGTAAGAGCAAAAGCGATATTAATCGCGTGCTAGACCAATTGGCTCTACTAGAATACCCCCATCGTACTTATGCTTATATCTGAGTTCCGCATGAGACTTGCTTCAAGGACACCGCGATTTTCATTTATTCGAGCAAGTCGAGAAATTCTAAAACGAATTTCAAGGGTGCCTATGACTTTGAGCTTCATCTAGTGATTTTTGCACGTGAGCCCGTAAGGTGGAAGCCACTTGGCTATTGCGTTGGCGTCGAGGAAAGCCTGATAGAGACACTCCGGATTTATCTGGAACACGCGGTAACGCTGGCTGTTACCTGTCGGCATGATCGTGTCTCCTTTCAGGTACGGCTAAAGAGAGCTGGGCTTTCATGCTAGCATTGATTACTGATGGACGCCATCATGTTATAGTCTGCGAAGGCGGGTAAACTTCTAGTGGGCATCATTTTGCTGGCAAGCTTTAGCAAATGCATGCTGACTGTTGATTTGGTATTCTTTCCTCTTATTAGAATAGACAGAACAGAAATAACAGAGTCAGTCTCATAAGAATATTTGACAATAACTGTGTCCATTATTCCATTTCTAAATCAAAACTGACTTTATCAGCTTCACCTTGCCGTATGATTGATACTGTCTGCGGCTCAACTTCGCGTCAGTTTTGATCTGGAAATAGAATTAGAAAGCAGGCAGTGCTGTCTCGGGTTTTGCTGGTTAGGAAGAGATACGGATTATCCCTTGAGCAGCAAGCGTTTAGTGTCGATTTGGAGAAAGCAATGAAGATCTCAGTAAAAATCTCTGGACTAATGTTGGGATTACCGATGCTGGCCATAGCGGGTCAGTTTGAAGTAAGCGAATTCAAGTTGGGCAACGGCCTCAAGGTGCTGGTAAAAGAAGATCACCGCGCGCCCGTGGTGGTGTCACAAATCTGGTACAAAATTGGCTCCAGCTATGAACACGATGGCATTACCGGCCTTTCTCACATGCTGGAACACATGATGTTCAAGGGTACGGAACATCATCCGGCCGGCGAATTCTCTCGTATCATCGCAGCCAATGGTGGGAGCGAAAACGCCTTTACCGGCGAAGATTTTACAGCCTATTTTCAGAGCCTCGAAAAATCACGGCTGGAGGTAAGCTTTAAGCTGGAAGCAGACCGCATGCGTTATCTCAAATTGGATGAGGGTGAGTTCGCTAAGGAGCGAGAGGTGGTGCTGGAAGAGCGCCGCTTGCGCACAGAGGACCAGCCTCGTGACAAAACTATGGAGCTGTTCATGGCTTTGGCATTCAGCAATGGTCCCTATAAAAATCCAGTTATAGGCTGGCCGGAGGACATTAAAGAATATACCCTGAGCGATCTGCAAAAATGGTATCGACAGTGGTATGCTCCCAATAACGCCACTGTGGTAGTAGTAGGCGATGTACAACCAGAGGCTGTGCATGATTTGGCACAAAAGTATTTCGGTGTGCTGGCGCCCAGCCGTTTGCCGAAGCTGAAGTCTCGCACCGAGTTGGACCAGACTGGCTTGCGCCGCATGATTGTAAAGCGGCCAGCCAAGCTGCCTTTTCTCGTAATGGGATATAAAGTGCCGGTGTTAAAGGGTACTGTCAAGGAATGGGAGCCTTACGCCTTGGAAGTGCTTACTGGCATCCTCGACGGTGGCAACGGCGCACGCTTGCCATCCCGCCTGGTACGCGGCAAGGAAATCGCTGCAGAAGCCAACGTCGGTTACAACCTGTATTCGCGACTGCCAACACTGCTCACGATAGAAGCAGTTCCGGCACAAGATAATGACACAGCGGCTCTGGAACAGGCCTTACGTGGAGAAATAGGTCAATTGCAGGAAAAGCCGGTGACGTCAGAAGAATTAGCACAAGTCAAGGCGCAGGTGGTAGCGCATAAGGTTTACGAACAGGACTCCGGTTTTTATCAAGCGATGGAGTTGGGTATGTTGGAAACCGTCGGCCTAAGCTGGCCCAAGGCCGAAGAGTACGTGGACAAAATCAGGGCCGTCACCCCCGAACAAGTACAAGCTGTAGCGCGCAAATATTTAGTGGAGGATCGATTGAGTATTGCCTATCTGGATCCCCTACCCATCACTGATGGCACGACAACTGGCGAAATACTGCTGGAGGACACGCATGCACGCTAAATTCTTAAGCGCATTCATTGCCCTGCTGACTCTACTCAGCCCTTGCATGACCGAAGCCACTCCGAATATCCAGCACTGGACGACAGCCCAAGGCACACGGGTGTATTTCGTGCGCACCGAAGGACTGCCAATGGTCGACTTGCGCGTGGTATTCGCCGCGGGTAGCGTTTATGACGGCACACAACACGGTGTAGCATCACTGACTTCAGCGTTGCTGGATAGCGGCGCGGGTAAGTGGAACGCTGACGATATCGCCCAGCGTTTGGAAAGCGTGGGAGCAGTTATGGAAACTTCAGTCTCAAAGGATACCGGTTCCCTTTATCTGCGCAGCCTGACCGACCCGGACAAGCTGAATGTGGCCGTGGGAACTCTGCACGCGATATTGACCAAGCCTCTTTTTACTGCCGAAGATTTCGAGCGGCAAAAAAGACAGGCACTTCTGAGCCTTCAGGAAAAAGAGGAGTCGCCAGGCAATCTAGCCGAGGTAATTTACACCAAAGCCATCTACGGCGACCATCCCTATGGTCACCCGACTGACGGTGAAATTGGCACCGTCACCCAACTAACTCGTAATGATCTGGTCAAGTTTTACCAACGTTATTACGTGGCCGCAAATGCGATGGTGGCCATAGTGGGCGATTTGGCTCGTGCTGATGCGGAAACCCTAGTCGAGCGATTACTGGCTGGACTGCCGCAAGGCGCACCAGCAGAAACTCTGCCCGCTGTAGCGGAACCACTTGCTGCTACTACGGTAAAACAATTCTTCCCTTCAACTCAGACCCATGTACTAATAGGTGAACCGGTGCTGATTTACAATGATCCCGATTACTTCCCTCTTTATGTAGGAAATCACATACTTGGCGGCAGTGGTTTGGTTGCACGCATTACCCAGGAAGTGCGGGAAAAACGTGGCCTTTCCTATAGTGCCAGCAGCTATTTTTCCCCACGGGCCGGCAAGGGACCATTCACCATGCGCCTGCAAACGCGTAACGAACAAACCGACAAAGCGCTGAAAGTGATGATGGAAACGGCCAACAAATTCATCGCCGAGGGCCCTACCGACAAAGAGTTGAAAGCGGCCAAACAGAACCTCGTCGGCGGCTTTGTCCTTCGCATCGATAACAATCGGAAAATTGCTGAATATGTGGCGACTATTGGCTTTTACGGCTTGCCGCTGGATTATCTCAATACCTTCAATGCCAAGGTGCAGTCCGTCACCGTGGCCAATATCGTCAAGGCATTCAAGACACGGGTTGATCCGGCCCGCTTCCAGACGGTATTGGTGGGCGGAGCGGCTGGGAAGTGATGGGTGACACTTTAATCTGTCTGTTGCTCACACGCGAAATGACATAAAGGGGAGTCGCAGACAGTATCAATCATACGGCAAGGTGAAGCCGATAAAGTCAGTTTTGATCCAGAAATGGAATAATGGCTGATATTGAAAAAGTTACTTTGCGAAAACAATATAAAAAGTAAATGATGTCTAGATTGGATTGCAGAAAATATGCTAAGGTTTAAAAGTGGTGTTAGCAGCTAATTCAGATTTTCATAGCAACGGTTTAGCATGGGAGCTGTCATAACACGTGCAGCACCATGAGGTAGTGATTTTCTGAAATACACAAACACTACTTTTAAATGGTTGTTATATCCAATCAAACTTTTAGGAGAAATTGCCATGATCAGCAAAAAATCCATCATTTCTATCGCTATTGGTTCTGTGTTTGCCATTACGTTAAGTACTGCCACTATCTCAATGGCGAGCGACGATTCCGCCATCATTCAATTTGGAGATAAAAGTTTCATGCTTGCCCAAGCTCATCAGCATGGGCAAGAGAAAGGTAGCGCACAAGGTGGAGATGGCAAGTATGGTGAAGGTCAGCGGGGCGAGTGTAGTAAATACAAGCACGGTCAGGACAAGGAAAGTGGCGGTATGATGAAAGGTGGGCATGATTATGCTCATATGATCATCTCTCATGCTGATGTATTGAAATTAACCGATGAGCAGTTGGGAAAAATTATCCGCCTGCATCTAAAAAACGAACAAGAACACGGGCAACTCAAGCAGAAACTACGTAAAAATATGAAAGCGCTTAAAAAAGAAAGCATGAAATTTGACACAAGTGATAGCGAAGTGCGTAACCTTGGCAAACAACTTACGGCTGCTTTCAATGAAATGATTGAATTTCACATTAAAGAGCGTCAAGCAATCCAGGCCATTTTATCAGACGATCAGAAAAATCAGCTTAAGACCATGAAAATGGAGGACAATCCACATGGCGATCAACAAGGTAGGTATGGAGATCACTAAATCTATTAATAGCTTTAACTGTTACAGTGTAAAGCTCACATATAAACGAACTGTGTCTTCATGAGCAAAATAAAAAATTGTTGGTTATATTTGCTCCTTTACGTGTTAATTACGTTGATATAAGAAATGGAGAGCAGCGCGAATGAACGCACTGCTCCCCGTGTGTCGACCTGTTCCTCTCCCTACCCCAGACGCGTATGGCCATTTGCGGGAACCTGGAGCGGCTTTGTATTGCTGGGAAAAAAGTCGTAGGAAGCTGGAAAGGAAAAAGAGATGAGCAGGAATCAGTCGTGAGCGCTCTCCATGAATTCTTCTGAGCTGAAGTCCGCCATCAACCCGGCCTGCGCCTTGACGGCATCGACCAACACCTCATTCGGAATGTTCCAGGTGAGTCCTTCGGTGACTGCGTCAAGCAAGAAGTTTCGGTATGGCATGGTGGTTCCTTTTTTAGTTGCTTTGGTTGAAATAAAGGACATCACCCGCAAAAGCAAATAATGTTGCGAATGAAAATAGATCGAGCTTACAGCCGGAGCCGTCAAGTGCTGCTCCCAACGCGGCTCAAACTCTTTACAAAATTCGTCACTCGCACAAAAAACCGTTGTAGTATCCATGGGAATCTGACTCTTCTCATGATGAAATTCTTTTCCAAAACCACTTCATCATAAGGAATTCGGGTTCCTTTTGCTGCTTTTCTTATCCCGAACTCACGTTAAATAAGGTAATCCCCCGGCTTGGAACCGGGGGATTACCTTATTTATTCACTCTTGCTGATTGTGCCATCTATAAGGGTGTTGCTGCATGTGCTTAATGTGCTATAGCTAACGATAGAGCTGATACTATCGCAAAAAACACCGGTTTTCTTTTATTCATTATTCCTTCTCTCATCCTCTGATTAAAAGGCAAGTATGGTACAAGAACCCCACTTTTTAGCTACTCGATAAGTGATTACGCAAGGCACACTCTGTTCCGACCATTCTCCTTCGCCTGATACAGCGCTTTGTCGGCCTGATTGAGCAGCGTGTTCAAGTCAGCGTCTCTCCCTTCAAGACTAACCACACCTATGGATACCTTGAAATAAAGCGGCATACCCATCTCCAGCGTCACTGCAGTGCAGGCCACTTCCTCGCGCAAGCGCTCCGCAACTTCTGTTGCTCTTTGCGTATCGGTCTCAGGCAGCAATACGGCAAACTCTTCCCCGCCTATACGCCCGATGATATCGACTGTACGCAGCATTTTACGCATGACATCGGCCAGCCGTTTGAGCACAGCGTCACCTGCCTGATGCCCATGTCTGTCGTTGATTTTCTTAAAGTTATCGATGTCGAGCATGAGCAAGGAAAGAGTGTGATGATATCGTTGTGCGCGAATAAGCTCGGCGTGGCCCTGCTCCATGAAGAAGCGGCGGTTGAACAGTCCGGTCAGATAGTCCTGGCGTGCCTGCTGCTCAAGCTTTTCTTTCAATAGCTCCAGCTCTGTAATATCCGTAAAAATACCGCATAGCCCGCAGATGCTGGTTTTCTTGTCGTTTTCATAAATCGGGGTCTTGATTTCCCAGTAGATACGAAGGTGGCCGTTCTCACCCTTGCAGATGACTTTCTCTGCAGTATCTTCGCCATGTAGCAACACACGTATGTCTGTTTCATGCAGTCTTGCCACCGTTTCAGGTGGAAAAAAACGTGAATCGGAGCTGCCTGCCAGATCCTCTGCCGAACACTTGAATAACTCCAGCGTCGACCGGTTGGCATAGATATAACGCCGCTGTTGGTCCTTCATGAAAATATACGTGGGGATACGATCCAGTGCAAAACTGAACCGGTCAACTAGGGTACGAGCTTGCGCTGCCTCTTTCTCGAGCTTACGCTGGCGGTGTTGGTGGAGAAATAGGCCAACGGTGGAAGCCAATACAATGACGCCGAAAAATATTCCCTGAACTAAAATGTGCTGTCGCCATGACTGGAAAATGGAATCGGAATCACGATTGACAGCCACGACCAAGGGCTTGTCCATCTTGAGATTGGCCGGATAAATAGTGCGCAGAGCGAGCATACCATGCTCCTTAGTGGCATACATGATATCTGTGAAGACTTGCTCCTTCTTGCCGCTGTTCTGATGTCGCGTAAAGAACGAATCAGGATGCCTCAGATTCACTCCCTCCATATTTTCTCTTTCATCAGGCATCGTGAGGAACACCATGCCATCACTATGGA
The DNA here is from genome assembly GCF_900113925.1 of Nitrosomonas sp. Nm34. Taxonomy (GTDB): domain Bacteria; phylum Pseudomonadota; class Gammaproteobacteria; order Burkholderiales; family Nitrosomonadaceae; genus Nitrosomonas. The sequence goes on along the minus strand of NZ_FORD01000054.1, from coordinate 7,804 downwards.
TAAGAGCCACCCACATGCTTGATGCATATTGCACCGACATCATAAGGGTCTTGAAATATTCCGGATCAAGCGTTGCAGAGACAATACCGGCAAATTCGCCCTCTTCCCCCTCAATCATGCGGATGACGTTAATGACGAATGTCCCAGCTACGGTTTCAAATGGCGGTGAGACGTAAAGCATATCCACATTCGGATGCTGTTTCACTTCCTGGAAATAATCGCGAGAACCAATATTCATTCCGATCAATTCAGCACGTGTCGAGGCAGTGATAGTGCCTTCTTTATCCACGATGTTCATGGTGCGTATGCCCGGTATGATGCTGGCTGCCTTGAGGTGGCGTATTACTGCTTGCTGCCCTGCATCGTTTTTCCAGTAAGCCAGGTTGCTGCGCACGTTTTCCAGCGCAAGGTTTGCACTCGTCAGCTGGTACTCCGTGTTCTCAGCAATGACCCATGCCTGAATCGACAATCTGTCATGCTCACGGGCAGTAGTGCGATCATGCTCAAAATACAGATTGAATGTAATTCCCACGCCCAAAGTGATCAGGATTAGACCGAGCCATAACCATTGCATATATAAAGGTTTTTTTGGCTGGTGAATTCGAAGCAGCATGGGTTTCTCCTATTCAGCATAGTCAACGAGACCATTCCTTACATGATATAAAAGATGAAGAGCTGGCCAGTTTAAGTGAGTGCTTACGCAAAAATTTGGCAGCAAACTTACCAGCATACTGCGCTCATAATTGCGAATATGGATTTATGCAAGATGCACAAATCCGTTTTCAAATCGCTCCACTAATATTCCTCATTCTGGAGAATTAAACTGATTTCTTATCTTTTTTAATTGTTTAGGAATGGAATAGCAATCTAAAGAAGTTAGGTACGGAAATCTATTGTACTTTGGAACAAGTGATGTTTTTGATCAGTTGAAAAGAGCCATGACCATCAGCGATGACCCCTAGTGCAACCTGCAAACAGATCAAAAGTGATTAAAATTAGTGCATTGTAACCTGCCAGGATTTTATAACTGCTTACGTTTCCAAATTAAAAATGACGCGAAGACGAGCCGCAGATGGTATCAATAATACGGCAAGGTGAAACCGACAAAGTTGGTTTTGATTTAGGAATGAAATGGCACATTTGTATCAATGGCAGATCAGAAAATGGCTATAGATAAAAAGGGCTCTATATGAATTTCAGTGGGTATGGCATTATTGAATAATGAATAAATAAGGTAATCCCCCGGCTATGCCGGGGGACTATTAAAGGTTTGACTGTGTGATACGGTCACCGTGATTCTTTTAGCTTGATCAAGAGCTAGGAGAATCAAATGAGAGATTATCAGAGTTTGACCCATACAACATGGGACTGTAAGTACCATGTCGTATTTATTCCAAAAAGAAGGAAGAAAGTGATATTCGGAATGATACGAAAACACTTGGGAAAAGTATTTCACGAATTAGCTGCACAGAAAAAATGTCAGATAGTAGAAGGACACCTGATGCCTGATCATGTACATATGTGCATCAGCATTCCCCCGAAGTACTCGGTATCTTACGTAGTAGATATATTAAAGGGAAAAGTGCCATATCGGTTGCGCGCAGATTTATGGGGAAATCGAGGAATTTCACGGGTGAAAATTTTTGGGCACGTGGTTATTTTGTATCCACGGTAGGATTAGATGAAGAGATGGTCAGAGAATATATTCGGCACCAAGAGAAAGAGGATGAGCACTATGATCAACTCAAGCTTGGTATGTGATGCCATCTTTAGGTGGCGCCAATTCTTGCCCCTTTGAGGGGCTAACAGTAATAAGCCTCCGGCTTTGACGGAGTGATTTAACTTCATTTGTTATGGAAAAAGTATTCATTTTTCTATCTACAGATAAGTTCTTAGCTGGAACCTCTAACCCTTGGAGACAAGCGAGATGACAACACTATTACACAGAGCAGGAAAGCTCCTGGCAAGCATTGTGCTGGCAGTGTCGGGGTGGCTATCAAGCGGCGCAGTGCTGGCTGCAAACAACGACCCGATTGTACTGGCACACGGTTTTCTCGGTTTTGGTCCGCATGAATTGCAGGGCACAGGCTTTAAATACTGGGGTGGTTTCAACGATATTGAAGCTTATCTCAGAACCAACAACGGTTCCCATCAGGTATTTACTGCCACGGTCGGGCCCGTGAGTTCGAACTGGGATCGCGCGGTGGAGCTGTATTATCAGATTAAAGGGGGGTGCATTGACTACGGTGCAGCACGTGCCAAACAATTCGCAGTATACGGCAAAATCCAGAAACCAAGTGGCAAATGCTGGGCAGCCGACCCGAACAACAATCCCAATCATGATGAGCTCGCACTCTATCCACAATGGGATGAAAATCACCCGATCCATCTGATCTCGCACAGCCAAGGTGGCCAGACCGTTCGTACGCTGATCGAACTGCTGGAAAACGGCTCACCTTACGCCAATGAAGGCGACAGCCCGCTCTACGCTGGCGGCAAGATCGGCTGGGTGAAAAGTGCAACCACCATCTCCACGCCGCACAACGGCACTACGCTGCGCGAGGTGATCATCAGTTCCATGCCAAAAATGCCGGAACTGATCGGTTTGATCATCCAAGCTACTGGTCTCGGTGGCAGCAATAATCCGGTATACAACTTCAAGCTAGAACAATACGGCCTAGAACATACACCTTTTAAAGATAGAGATTCCGAAAATATCAAAAATTTCATCAATCGCACCAAGGCCGCACCATTCTGGAAACTGGAAAACCGCGATTCAGGGCTATGGGAAGTCGGCCCGGATGGCGCGCGAGAGCTGAACAGCTGGGTCAAGACTTCGCCGAATGTATATTACTACTCTATCGCCAACCATGCCACCGAACAAGGGTGTTTTTTCTGCCGCAACGATACCGACCGACTGATCGCGCCGTTCCAGCGCAGCATTTATCAATATGCCCGCGACGACATGATTTTTTTCCTTAAGGATACCGCTGGCGGATGGGTGGTGCCATCGTTTCTTCGAAGTGGCATGGGTTCATATACTCAGACCGATCCGAGTCGCGTACAGGTCAACGACAACTGGTTCGTCAATGATGGCGCGGTCAACTATATCAGCATGAAAGCACCGTTCGGTCAGCCAGTACGTAGCTATGACGGCAACTCGATTAAAGGTTACTGGAATTACCTCGGCTATTACGACAATTACGACCACCTCGACGTAATTGGCTGGCAGGATATCAAATACAAACCGACAATTTATCCGATCTACGACTACATCACCAACATTCTCTATGGTCTGTAACCACATCGTGCAACCGACCCACAGAAATTCACAAAGTTGGACTTCATTAAAGGAGACACATCATGGATATAGACGGAGTAAACTACGATTTCAAAATCAGTTCCGCCGACACAGTGGAAGGATTTGTCTTTCATATCCTAATCGAGGGGAGCATTGTGACTACGCTGCACCTGAACCTTCTGGAGATCGCAAACCTCGAGACCGCGCTGCACAACTTTAAAAAGGAGCTTACAAAAGGAGAACCTTTGCCATAACACTCGCAGTGTCCTTTGCTTCCACCGATCCGCTCGATTTTTCCGAACTGCGCGCCAAATCCGTCTCAGAGATAAGAGTAACCGGTATGAACGCCAGCAGTCCGACCGTGAGCGAAGGCGAGCCGAAACAACGGCCAAGAGAGAAATACCGCTGGGTAGCTTAGCATATAGAAATTCAAGGCTCTTTAGCTTTACGGATCCCAAAAGAATATTGGTTCTTTCCTATTTCTCTTGTTTACTCGCAAACTTGCTAATGAAGGACAAATTAATATATACATTTGTTTGTACGATAGCGGTATTTCTGGCTGGATGTGGCACAATCAATACCGTTGTTCGAGGCGATTGGATTGCCAAGCGTAATCTAAATCAAATTGAAACATCCTGTGAAACGATACCGCGGATTTATAGTGGTGTTTCTTACAATATTTGCCTCCTCCGAGGGAAACCCTCTCGGTTATCCCTTTGGATAGCACCCATACCCCAACTTCTATTCGTCGATATGGCATTATCAGGAGTTTTAGATACGATTGCCCTTCCTTATACAATCTATACGCAAACCAGCGACGGTGATATTAAGCTCAAGTAGAAAGCATAGGAAAAAACTACTCGAGGCTTTTGAGAGCACACCAAAGCAGCATTATCCTAAATTCCTCTTTTAACCCGAACTGGAAGCCAAATGAAAGGTTGGCAAATCGAGAACTGGTGGATTCTTTGGTCTGGTAGCAAAGATTTTGTCGATAATGTAGCGTACCAAGGCGGGCCATCGCTCTATTTTTGGCAACTGAGGCGTATTTGTCAGAATGAAATCGAGACCCTTACGGATGCAGCTGATCATTGTTTTGACTTGATCACCGGCCTCATGAGTTAACGTAAGCAATAGTCGAGATTGACCCGAATGCCGGGTCAGACGGGCAACCCCATTGAGTAGCAAAGGGCGACTGGTAATCGCTTCCAGATGTGTTTCGGGGTGTGCCAGGCGCGCATACCAACTCCACCAGTTATAGATGAGCGCGACTGCTCGTGCTGAGAGATTACAGCGCTCCAGGTCATGCGTGGTATCACATCCCAGCCCCACTGGTTTTTCAACTCATCAAAGCCATTCTCGCAATCTGCCCGGTCCTGATACCATTGACCGAAGGCTTCCATGAATAATCGGCACTAGTCACTAAAAAAGCATATTCCCATACTTTGATCTTATCTGGATGATCAACGAAGTGCAGGGTTCCTTGTTGGTTACCTGTGTTCATTTGCGCGCTCAGCGCGCAACGCAAGCTCTCATCGCTGACAATCTTGCTCATGCCAAGTATCTCAGGAGCCACTTCTCCTGTGCAGATTGCTCCATTTCCTGCACGGCGTTACCCACCGCCTTTACCACTGTTTTTTCTTCAAAATCCTTTTCATCCATTGGGTGACTCCTTTATTCAGCCATAAAGCCTTTACGGTACTACGTTTGCGCTTGTTTTTATAGGTTCAACTGAGAAAAATAGGATTATTTTTTATGCGTTTTTTAGACCCAGGCCCTGATGTAGCGCTGCTTCCTCGTAGATAGCATCAAGTAAATATTTTCCCGGAGGAAGTTTGGCAAGCAGGTAATTCCATTTCCAAATCAAAACTGATTTTGTCGGCTTGACCTTGCCGTATTATTGATACTGTCTATAGCTTGCCTTCGCGTCATGTTTGGTTTAGATGAGAATTCTTTTTGAATTATTCTTAACTGGTTAGGCTATATAGTCAGTCCGAGCCTGGTTTGTGTTTAAGTTGTGTAAAAACACAAAATTGAAACGCCAATGGTTTGGCCATGCCAAATTTGGAATCAAATACCAGGCATTGTGGAATCAATCATTGAGTATTGATCTTCAGCTACTCAGGGGGCAATTCCCATATCTGACAAGTTTTGGGATGAATTTTTATACAGCCCCGGTCGTAGGCAGGCTGCCGAACTGTATTAAAGTCATACTACAAAATATCAACATAAATCTAAGCCACTACAATTACATTTGTTCTTATTTATTTCTCCTCATCAATCTTCCTGCGTAACGACTTTCTTTGACTTTGGATTGCTTTACATTCCAAACGCTTGGTCTCGGAAGCTTTGGTTGGTTTAGTGGGTTTTCGTGGTTTTATCTGGACATTGACGCTTTGGATAATCTCTCGTAATCGATTGAGTGCATCTTCTTTGTTCTTAATCTGACTGCTATACCGCTGAGCCTTTATGATGATAATGCCTTCGCTAGTGATTCGGCTATCTTTTAAATTCAATAATCTTTCTCTGTATATTTCTGGGAGTGATGAAGTGTTTATATCGAACCGCAAATGAACTGCAGTAGCTACTTTATTTACATTCTGCCCGCCCGAGCCCTGAGCGCGTATCGCCTGAATTTCAATCTCAGTCAAGGGTATAGATATATGGCTTGATATTCTCAACATAATTAATTACTGAATTACCATTTTTTGGGGCGAGGCCAACCGTAACGACGCACTCCCGCATGACTTCTTCCAATTGTCAATAGCTGGAACGGATAAACCCTATACCAACAGGTGCTCCAATGGATGGTACCCCGCTCGAATTGGCTGTCTTTGAAATTTATCATCGTTGCTTCACTGTCGGATTATTTCCGGGAAGGAGATCCAATCTCGGCAGAATTTCAAACCGAACGTGATTGTGCGCATCTATCAGCAACACACCCAGGCCAGCGCGATGTAGCAGTGGAGCGAAGGGCAACATGTCCTCGGCGTTGCTACCCCTGCCGTGCAGCACGGCTACTACCGGTTGAGGTCCGGATAATGAAGCCGGGATCAGCCAGCAGAATAATTGCTTGCCGCGCGTAGTGGGAACGCGTATCTCACGATAGGCGGGTCCGAGCTCGGCAGGGCTGCTCTGTTCGAGTTGGCGCGGAGTATGAAAGCCACGGCGCACCAGGGCCGGAGCAGTAAACCAAGCCAGCAATACCAAGCTGAATGTAAAAGTAAAAATGATAATTAAAGACATGATGACTAGGACGCGACGATAAGAGTATTCATTATTAAAACACATGCTTGACAATCATTAAAAGGATTACGCAGTTTGGGACAACTGGTCTCCTCTTTCAGCGCATCTTGTAATGGCCAACAAAAACTGGGCGCCGACCTATAGCCTAATCAGTTAAGAATGATTCAGAATGTATAGGATTTGAAGAGCATCTCAACGCTTTGGCTTTGTTGTTTACGCAGTGCTTTGCCCTGTGTCCATGTATGTTCAATGGGATTAAGATCAGGAGAATAAGCAGGTAAGTATTCAAGGGTGTGCCCAGCGTTTTGTATGGCCTCTTGCGTATCCTGCCTCTGATGGAAGGTGGCATTATCCACCACAACGACGGCATGTGACGACAATTTAGGCAACAGGTCCTGCATCGCCCATTCGTGAAACACATCGGCATTGATATTGATTGAAAACAGGCTAACGGTGAGCAATAGTTTTCCGATCAGGGCGCCAATCGCGTTGATACTACCTGGCGCATGCCAGTCATGGGTGCCATGGCATCTTTGGCCAGCAGGTGCATAACCGTGCGTGCGCGGTGCATCCTGTGCAAAGCCACTTTCATCAATGTAGACAATGGCCCGGCCTGCAGCTTCATAAGCGGCGATCTTCTCCTGGAAGATGCGCCGTGCGTGATCAATTGCTTTGGGATGCTTCAGAGTTTTTTTATAGGTGATACCAAGCTTCTGGAGCGCCAGAAAAATAGCGTTCTGCGCTACACCCAAACGTTTTGCCCGCTCGTACTGATAAGCATCAGGATAATCGAGAACATCCTGCCGCAATACCTCAAGATCAATCTTGCGTTGGCGAAACCCTTGAGGTTTAGATGGATGTTCTTAACCCAGCGCGCACGCTAGCTACGCCAACATCAAACCGGGCCGCCACCTCGGCTATCGTAAGTCCTTCTTTCTTCCGGACAGACAGGACTTTGCGGCGGAAATCCAATGAATATGCCATCTCTAAATTATAATCAAAATCATCTGGTTACGCTATATTTAGGCAGCGTGGTTAAAAAATCTCGCTCGAATTCGATCGGGGGCTTTCTTTATAGCCTAATTCCAATTCCCATTAAATAACGTGAGTTCGACATAAGAATCATCACATCACGATTGGAAGAGCTTGAGGGAGTCTGATATTGAGCGAGGGTTTCTTCTCGCGAAAGGTGTAAGCCACCAGTCCGGCTATCAGATTAACAAAGAAGTTAACCGGGCTGCGATGGCGGGAATGCTCGAT
>NZ_FORD01000046.1 GCF_900113925.1 Nitrosomonas sp. Nm34 | reverse complement strand
TTCGTTGGCCAGCTTAACTGCTGACGCTCTAAATTCGGCTGTATAAGTTTTGGTTTTTTCTCGCTTCATATTAGGATCACACTCTTTTCAGATTAGTTTAAATTGTGTGTCCGGTTTAGTGTAGCCACATCAGAAGTAGGCTTGCGTTATGATCAAGCCTGCGAAGAAGCGGGCTATCATCATAGCCAATTACCTGTCGCAAATGAAGATAAAAGCAAATATTTACCTCCGCTTTATATCAGTAAAAATAAGGATGGTCGTATGATATTTAATACGAATATAGATATGCCTCGCAATCCAGTAGTATTGCGTGCACTGAACCAGGCACGGAAGGTCGTTAATGCGCTCATTCGCAAATATGGGTCACCGCATTCTGTACATATCGAAATGGCGCGCGACTTATCAAAACCTTTCAGCGAGCGCAAAAAGATTGAAAAAGCGCAAAATCAATTTCGTGAACACAATGAGAGTGACAAAACCCGGTTTGCTGAAGAATTCAATCTCGTTGGTACACCCAAAGGTAAAGAATTCGAGAAATACCAACTTTATCGTGAGCAACAATGCAAATGTGTTTATTCTCTGGAGCCACTGGACATTCATCGTGTCCTGTTTGAACAAGGCTACGCCGAGATTGATCACGCCTTGCCCTATTCGCGCAGCTTCGATGACAGCAAAAACAATCGAGTATTGGTGTTATCACGTGAAAATCAGAATAAAGGCAATATGACTCCTTATGAGTATCTGGAGGGTGCCACTAATAGCCAACGCTGGCGACAATTTGAGATATTTGTTAATTCTAACAAAGCTTATCGTCAAGCCAAGCGTAATCGGCTGCTCAAGAAAGATTTCGATGAAAAGAATGCAGAAGATTTCAGGGAGCGTAATCTGAATGATACACGCTATATTTGTCGGTTTTTCAAGAATTATGTTGAGCGTTTTTTGCAACCGCATGAGGATAGTGAAGCAAAACGTTGCGTCGTGCTGAGCGGACAATTAACGGCTTTTCTACGTGCACGCTGGGGGCTTACGAAATCGCGAGAAGAAAGTGATCGTCATCATGCTCTCGATGCGGCAGTTGTGGCTGCATGTAGCCATGGCATGGTCAAGCGATTGTCTGACTATTCGCGCAAAAAAGAGCTTGATCAGGTACGTTCGAGCTTCGTCGATATAGAGACTGGGGAAATAGTTAATCCTGCTATGCTGCAAAAATTAAAAGCACATTTCCCTACTCCCTGGCCGCATTTTCGCGATGAATTAAAATTGCGCTTAAACGTAGATGATCCGGCTCTACTACGAAGGAAAATAGAAAAATTTGGCACTTATTCAGCTGAAATGCTCACTGAATTACAACCTCTATTTGTATCACGTGCTCCGCAACGACGAAATGGAGGAGCTGCTCACAAGGATACCATTTATAGCCAATCCAAACGATTACAAACAGAAGGTAGTGTAATTCAGAAAGTACCATTGAGTAGTTTAACATTGAGTGATATGGACAAATTGATCGATCCAAATCGTAACGAGAAGCTCTATACCGCCATACGCACACGACTTGAACAGCATGGCGGTAAAGGAGAAAAAGCATTTCCACCTGATAATCCGTTACGAAAGCCAGGGCGAAATAACAATTTTGATGGCCCCATAGTGCGTAGTGTCAAGGTTGTCGATAAATTAACTGGCATACCAGTACGAGGTGGTATTGCCAAGAATGACACCATGTTGCGCGTAGATATCTTTACCAAAGCAAATAAATTTTATCTCGTGCCAATCTATGTTCATCATAAGGTTGCCAAAGAACTCCCAAGCAGTGCAATTATACAAGGCAAAGATGAAAATGAATGGACGTTAATCGATGGTACCTTTCCATTCTGTTTTTCGGTTTACCCAAATGATTTATTAAAGGTAGAGCTAAAAAAAGAAACGCATTTTGGCTATTACGCAGGATGTGATCGTTCAACAGGCGCTATTCATTTATGGGCACATGATCGTAATCAGCTGGTTGGCAAAGGTGGAATGATTCGTGGTATCGGCGCCAAAACTGCACTATCAATTGAGAAATTCCACGAGATGTACTAGGTCGTATTTATCCAGCCCCTATGGAGAAACGCCATGGCCTGGCGTAGCATCATGATTTCTCGGCCTGCACGTTTGCGTAGAGAGCATTATTCCCTTGCAATCGATCAGGAACAAACAGCTTTTGTACCTTTCGAGGATATCGCAGTGATCGTACTGAATCACCGCGAAATTACGCTTACTCATCCAGTACTCTCAGCCTGTGCTGAATATGGTATCAGCCTATTTGCCACAGGTACTACTCATCATCCGAGCGGAGTGTTTTTACCCTTTCTACCTCATTCCCGTGCGACACGCTGGTTGCGTTTACAGTTGAATTTACCGCGCCCCGCGGCTAAACAAGCCTGGGCTGCAATTATTCGTAGAAAAATCGCCAACCAAGCAACCTGTCTAAGGCTCACGAATCGTGATGGCGCTGGCCGACTGGAGTCTTATGAGCGACGTGTACGCTCAGGAGATAATGACAATCTAGAAGGGTTAGCGGCTGCATTTTATTTCACACAACTCTTTGGTAAGGATTTTCGCCGGAACCAGATTCATTTTGTCAATGCAGCTCTGGATTATGGCTATGCCGTCATGCGTGGCACAATTGCCCGTGCTTTGGTAGCGCATGGGTTACATCCCTCGCTGGGTTTGTTCCATGCTAGCGAGCAGAATGCTTTTAACCTGGCGGATGACATTATCGAGCCTTTTCGTCCACTCGTTGATATGTTTACAGCTAATCTACCTATTCCGGATGATGGAGTATTGCAACCGGAAACCAAAGCAGCTCTGATCAATCTGCTCAATGTAGATGTTTTAATGCCTAGAGGAAAGATGTCTGTGCTTTCTAGCATTGAGCACACCATAGAGAGCCTTGCACGGCTCTATGACGGAAACGATAAAACATGTCTCGAATTGCCTGACCTGATTGAATTAGAACCTCATCGGCTGGAATATTAAACTATGAGCAAGGAGACTCGAAGATATATGCGTTTGCTTGTTTTTTTCGATCTACCCGTAGTGACTAAAGCTGAGCGCCATGCTTACACTGTATTTCGTCGATTTCTTCTTAATGATGGTTATGACATGATCCAATTCTCGGTGTATGGCCGTATGCTGAATGGAAATGATGCACTAGAAAAGCACATGAAACGGCTTATCGATAATTTACCACCTGATGGATCGGTACGCTGTTTAAGTGTTACAGAAAAACAATTTGCTAATATGAAATTACTCGTAGGCATGCCTCTTTTTCAGGAAAAAAAGGTTAATTCTCAACAAATGTTGTTATTTTAGACAGTAATTTTTTGCAGTAAATGCCCAGCTGACATAAGCTGGGCGGGGATTTTAGCAAGGTCTATTGTAGTACATCCGGGGTGAGAGAGGGAGCTATCCCAGCGATCATAAATCCGCTGATATTACGATTACTTACCTTCCTATGGGACATTCTTAACTTAATTAATACTATTATTACCCATATAAAGTAGCAATATGGTAGCAACGCAAATTGATCATTAATCAATTAATAATATAACACCTTGATTTTATTGGCGCCCTAGAGACGAATCGAACGTCCGACCTACCCCTTAGGAGGGGGTCGCTCTATCCACTGAGCTACCAGGGCTAAGCCTACATTTTACGCTATTATGTAGGGATGGATAAACAGAAACCGCTTCCTGAGCATAATATTGCAGTGCAGAAAAAATTACCGCGTACCGTAGTCGTGCTTGGCCTGGTCAGTTTTTTCAATGATTTTGCATCTGATATCGTCGCACCGCTTATTCCGATTTTGCTGGCTTCCGTGCTGGCTGCCGGACCTGTGGCATTAGGTTTGATTGAAGGCATAGCCGATGCGATCGCCAGTCTGCTGAAACTCTGGTCGGGACGTCATTCTGATCTGATAGGGGGACGTCGCAAGAAACTGACGTTAGCAGGCTATCTGTTGTCGAACACGGCTCGTCCTCTACTGGGGTTGGCGATTTCCTGGCCAGTCGTGCTGCTGCTGCGCAGCATTGATCGCGTGGGGAAGGGCATTCGCACGGCACCGCGTGATGCGCTGGTGGCAGATGCGACTCCCTCACATATGCGCGGCTATGCCTATGGTTTTCATCGTGCGCTGGATAATGGCGGCGCGGTAGCCGGGAGTCTCGCTGCCGCAGCCATACTTGCCTGGACGGGGCTGGATTTGATCGAGGTAATTTTATGGTCTGCGCTACCGGGCATGGTGGCAATCCTGCTGCTGAGCATGGGGATCAAGGAAGAGAACATTGGAAATAAGAAAGAGACGCCTTCCGAAGCCATGCCATCCTTACCTCCTTTGCGCTGGTCATTATTATCCAGATCAACCCGGCGCTATCTGCTGGTACTGACACTTTTTACTTTAGCACGCGCTTCTGAAACCTTTATTTTGCTACTGGGGTATCAACTGGGTGTGGGCGTCGTAGAGCTGCTACTGATCTGGTCTGCTATCAGTCTGGCTAAAGCCATCACCTCGACTGTCGGCGGGCAACTGGCTGATCGCTATGGACGCGGCAGTTTGATGCTGATTAGCTGGGTTGCGTTTGCGGTATCGTTCCTGCTGTTTGGTCTGGTAACCAGCAGTAATGGATTGTGGATAGTCAGTATTTTTTATGGCCTGTTTGTTGGCCTAAGCGAAGGCGCTGAACGGGCTCTGATCAGTGATTACGCCCCTCCTCTGGAACGAGGCACTGCTTTTGGCTGGTATCATTTGGCAGTAGGATTGGCGGCCATTCCGGCGGGGGTACTGTTCGGTACTTTATGGCAGTTACATAGCGCACCGCTGGCGTTTTTTGTGGCAGGCGGGGTCGCTGCCTTGGCCGCGATATTATTGCGGCTATGGGCCTGGCCTGCCAGGGAACCCCCGTTACATTAAACCGTTGATTTAAGCAGTACCAGCACAGCGCCCCTGCCGCCGTACTCAGGCGTTGCCTGGCAAAATGCCAACACATCATGACGTTGTGCGAGCCAGTTGCCAACCTTCAATTTCAACACGGGCTCATGGTTTTTCGAGCCTAATCCACGTCCATGGATGACACATACACAGCGGGCACCATACCGGCTACATTCATCCAGAAAGGCAACCAGCGCATACCGTGCCTGGTTTTGTGTCATGCCGTGCATATCCAGCTCAGCCTGAATTTTCCAGTGACCGCGCCGTAATCTGCGCAACGTCTGACGCGGTAAGCCGGGGCGCAGGTAAGCCCACTCATCCCCATCGGGGATTTCCAGTGAGACATGATCTGACAGCGTATCCTGGCTCGCCGCGGTGGTAGCGGTCTGCACCGCAGGCCGAGGTATCGGCCGCGGCGGCTTGGGCCGATGAACGACTTGCCGGGATGGCGTCAGCGGAATGACATCCCGCATCGCCTCCCGAAACAAGGCCGCCTCTTCCTCGTTAATTGTCTGGTCGGAAGTTAATTCTTTTTTGTCTGGTTTCACTTTAACCCATCAAGATATTTCTCCGCATCCAGTGCAGCCATACAACCGGTGCCCGCACTGGTCACAGCCTGGCGATAAATATGATCCTGCACATCGCCCGCAGCAAATACCCCCTCAATACTGGTGGCGGTGGCATTGCCTTCATTGCCGCCGCGCGTGATGATATAGCCATTTTTCATGTGCAATTGCCCCTGAAAAAGATCGGTATTGGGCTGATGCCCAATGGCAATAAAGACCCCCTTTACCTCCAGCGTACGGATGGCGCTATCCTGCACATTCTTGATGCGCATGCCGGTTACGCCGGATTCATCACCGAGTATTTCATCCAGCACATGATTGAGTGCTAATGTGACGTTGCCCTCTTGCGTCTTGTTCATCAGTTTATCAATCAGAATTTTTTCCGAACGAAATTTATCGCGCCGGTGTACCACGGTCACATTGCGCGCGATATGGGAAAGATACAAGGCTTCCTCCACCGCAGTATTGCCGCCACCGATCACGGCGACATCCTGGCCTTTATAGAAAAAGCCGTCGCAGGTGGCACACGCCGAGACACCTTTGCCCATATAGGCCTCTTCTGAAGGCAATCCCAGGTATTTGGCTGAGGCGCCCGTGGCGATAATCAAGGCATCACAGGTGTAAGTTCCTTGATCGCCTATCAGGGTGAAGGGCTTTTCCGTCAGCTTGGCCGTATGGATATGATCGAAGATGATTTCAGTTTGGAAACGCTCGGCATGTTTCTGGAAACGCTCCATCAATTCAGGTCCTTGTACACCTTGTACATCAGCCGGCCAATTATCGACATCAGTCGTCGTCATGAGCTGGCCCCCCTGAGCCAGTCCAGTGATAACGACAGGATTGAGGTTGGCGCGCGCAGCATAGATTGCGGCCGTATAGCCCGCAGGGCCAGAACCAAGAATGAGCAATCGGGAATGTTTGGTGGTCATGTTTTTGTTTTAATAAAAATATAATTTAAGATTTTTGATTGAGCACGATAGCATACTCGTAAACCTCCAGCGCTTCTGTTTCTGACGGGCCTCTTTTTCTGGCGACCATCAACAAACGCTCCGAGGGGGTTTTCTGGTTGAGCAATAGATCGGCTTCATTCAGTGCTTCCCCAGGAAAATACATTTGGGTGGTCAATTCCTCGTAGCCCTTTTTAGATATCTTGAAATGGATATGAGGTGGCCGTACCCAGGTGGATGATGCGGGATACGAACCCGGCATGACGGTTTTAAAACGAAATTCGCCATTCTCATCTGTCAATACGATTGCCCAGCCCTGAAAATTCGGATCCAGGGGTGCAGGATTAGCATCCTGCGGGTGACGGTAGCGTCCCTTTGCATTAGCCTGCCAGATTTCGACCGTAGCCTGGGGCACTGGCTGACCATGATTATCCAGCACACTTCCGGTAACGATAATGTGTTTACCTTGCGCCACGCCATCACGGCCTTGTATACGCGTCAAATCAAAATCTTTATCGTCCTGCGAGGTCACGGGATAAAACGGACCTTCTGTTTCAGGAGGGGTAGGTGGCAATAGCGTTTTGGCCACCCCTCCTTTGGGTGTTAAGGCGCCGACGACTCCACCTGTTATCCCCAACTTAATAAACTTTCTTCTGGATAGTTTTTTCATCTTGCTCTCCTCATACCAGATTAATTTACCATTAACCGGTTAAGCTGCTTGAGTCGAGTGACTGAATACGATTACTATAATCTTTTCTCTACCCAACCGGCCACACTCGCTAATGCATCAGGCAGTTTATCCGGCAAGGTCCCGCCTGCTTGCGCCATATCCGCCCGTCCGCCTCCTTTACCCCCTACCTGCTGGGCAACATAATTGATCAACTCTCCCGCTTTGACTTTTGCGGTCAGATCATCGGTGATTCCAGCAATAAGCGTCACTTTCCCAGCTTCTGCCGTTGCCAGAACAACGATGCATGATTTTAATTGATGCTTAAAATTATCGAGAGTTTCACGCAGGATTTTGGCATTGACGCCTTCCAGGCGAGCCGCCAGTATTTTCACTCCCTTGATTTCATTGATTTGCTTACTCAGCTCGCCACTTTGCAGCGTAGCCAGCTTGGATTTCATTGAGGTGAGCTCTCGTTCCAACTGCCGGGCATGATCGAGCAGTTGAGTAATTTTCTGGCTGACTTCGTGGGGAGCGGCTTTCAGGGTATCACTAATTGCGAGTAATTGCAGTTCACGCTGCTGTGCATAATCCACGGCAGCCTGCCCGGTAACGGCTTCAATACGCCGAATGCCGGCGGCCACACCTGATTCACTGAGAATCTTGAAGAAGCCGATATCCCCGCTATGGGTGACATGGGTGCCTCCACACAGCTCTGTCGAAAAATCACCCATTGCGACTACGCGCACATCAGCCCCATACTTTTCACCAAACAGCGCCATGGCGCCGCGCTTGATGGCATCGTCGTATCTCATCTGCTGCGTGGCTACGTCATGATTATGGCGTATCTGCTCATTGACCAGATGCTCGACAGTACGTAGCTCATCAGGCTGCATCGGCGCATGATGAGAAAAATCAAAACGCAGTCGCTCTGCATCCACCAGTGAACCTTTCTGCGTCACATGGGGGCCCAGTACTTGGCGTAAGGCCGCATGCAGCAAATGGGTGGCTGAATGATTATTGGCCGTATTGGCACGCGCGACTGGATTGACTTTTGCCAGGACTGAATCGCCAACAACCAGCCGGCCGCTGCTTAAAAAGCCCTTGTGACCATACACGCTGGCCTGAATTTTCTGGGTATCAGACACCACAAACGTACCGTTGGCCACCAGCAATTCACCACAATCACCGACTTGGCCGCCCGACTCTGCATAAAAAGGAGTACGGTCGAGCACGATCACCGCTTCGTCCGCAGCTTCGATAAAATCAACCTGACTGCCTTGCTTGTAGATGGCGAGCACAGTTCCCTCCTGCTGCAGGCTGTCATAGCCATAAAATTCGGTCGGAATGCCATGATATTCGACGCCACCTTGCATGGTAAATTTGCCTGCAGCACGCGCACGCTCGCGCTGGTCTGCCATGGCCTCCTCGAACCCGGCACGATCGATATTAATACCGCGTTCGCGCGCCATATCCGCTGTCAGGTCAACTGGAAAACCAAAGGTATCATACAGCCGGAAAACCGTTTCACCAGCCAGAGTGCCGCTTTGTTCGCGTAAAGCGGCTTCCAGCACCTGCATTCCGTTTTCCAAAGTTTCTGCAAAACGTTCCTCTTCTTGCTTGAGTACATTGGCTACGCGAGTTTTAGCAGCCACGAGTTCAGGATAAGCCTGCCCCATCACTTTAGCGAGATCATCCACCAGTCGATGGAAGAAAGGCGTTTTCTGCTCCAACCGGTACCCATGCCGAATCGCACGCCGGATAATGCGGCGCAATACATAACCCCGTCCTTCATTGCCTGGAATGACGCCATCGGTGATCAGAAAGGCACAGGCGCGAATATGGTCAGCGATCACTTTGAGCGAGTTATTGGACAGATCATGCGTTTGTGTCTCACGTGCCGCCGCTTTGATCAAGTCCTGGAACAGATCGATGTCGTAGTTGCTGTGTACTCCCTGCATCACCGCTGAAATCCGCTCCAGCCCCATACCGGTATCGACCGAGGGTTTGGGCAAAGGGTGCAAGGTACCGCTGGTATCGCGATTGTATTGCATGAAGACCAGATTCCAGATTTCGATATACCGATCCCCGTCAGCATCGGCTGAGCCGGGCGGCCCGCCAGCCACTTGGGAGCCATGATCATAAAAAATCTCGGAACACGGCCCGCACGGACCGGTATCGCCCATCTGCCAGAAATTATCCATGGTAGCAATGCGTACAAAGCGCGCAGGCTCAACCCCGACCTCATTCAACCAGATGTCAGCCGCCTCATCATCTTCAGCATAGACGGTCACCCAGAGTTTTTCCTGAGGAATCGACAGCACTTTGGTCAGAAATTCCCATGCGTACTGGATGGCATTACGCTTGAAATAATCACCAAAACTGAAATTACCCAGCATTTCAAAAAATGTATGATGCCGTGCGGTATAGCCGACATTCTCCAGGTCATTGTGTTTGCCGCCCGCGCGTACACAGCGCTGTGAGCTGGCCGCCCGCGTATAAGGCCGTTTGTCCAAGCCCAGAAATACATCTTTGAATTGCACCATGCCGGCGTTCGTGAACAGCAAGGTGGGGTCATTGCCTGGAACGAGTGAACTGGACGCAACGATGGTGTGGCCGTGCGACTCAAAGAATTCCAGGAAGTTTTGTCTTATTTCGCTGCTTTTCATGTTGGTTCCATTTCTCATACACGTATCAATGAGGGCAAGACTTTATCCCTCTTCATCCGAGCAAGCCAGAATCTGGCGAATAGTTGCGGCTGAAAACCCTCTTGCTGCCAGAAAGCGCGCCTGTTTACTGCGTTCTTTCAGATTTTCAGGCATCACACCGAATTTCTTGCGCCATATTTCACGCGCAGTCTGTAATTCGGTTGCTTTTAACTCAGACATTGCCGTATCGATCAAATGATCAGCAATGCCTTTTTCTTTTAACTCATGGCGAATGCGCTGCGCACCATATTTGTGCCGGCGACCATGCACTACTTGTTCGACTAACCGTTCTGCCGAGAGCCACCCTCGATGTTCCAGTGTATCCAGTACTTCTGATAGCGCCTCGGGTGTCTCAGCATGCCCAGCCAGCTTCTTTTCCAGTTCAAGCCGGGAATATTCGCGTCTGGCTAACAGGTGCAGGGCACGGGTTTGTAAGCTTTGCTTGACATTCATCAACCACTGGCTTTCTCTTCTGACTGAACGGCTTTAGGCAGTTCAGTCAGACCGGCGACAACCCGGATTTTTTGCTCGATTTCTTTGGCCATTTCCTTATGCTCTTTCAGATAATCGCGCACATTGTCCCTACCTTGACCGATCTTTTCATCATTGTAAGAATACCAGGCCCCTGCTTTCTCGATCAATTTATACAATACCCCCAATTCAATGATTTCACTTTCCCGCGAGATGCCTTCCCCATAAAGAATATCGAACTCAGCTTCCTTGAATGGTGGCGCCACCTTGTTCTTGACAACTTTCACCCGCGTTTCATTGCCGATCACTTCTTCGCCCTTTTTGATCGAGCCAGTGCGGCGGATATCCAATCGGACCGAGGCATAAAACTTTAAGGCGTTGCCGCCAGTCGTCGTTTCGGGATTGCCAAATACCACGCCGATCTTCATGCGGATCTGATTGATGAAGATGACCATGGTGTTGCTGCGCTTGATATTGGCCGTCAATTTACGCAACGCCTGCGACATCAGTCTTGCTTGTAGCCCCATCTGCGGTTCACCCATCTCACCTTCAATCTCTGCGCGTGGAGTCAACGCGGCCACTGAGTCGACCACGACGATATCGACCGAGCCGGAACGAACCAGCATATCGGTTATTTCAAGTGCCTGCTCGCCATTATCCGGCTGAGAAATCAGCAGCTCCTGAATATTGACGCCTATTTTCTGGGCATATTGCGGATCCAGCGCGTGCTCGGCATCGATAAAGGCAGCCGTCCCGCCCATTTTTTGCATCTCGGCAATCACCTGCAAAGTCAGCGTGGTTTTACCGGATGATTCAGGGCCATAAATTTCAATGATCCGGCCGCGTGGTAATCCACCGACACCTAATGCAATATCCAACCCCAAGGAGCCGGTAGAAACCACTTGAATATCGCTAGCCACATCGCTAGCATCCATCCGCATGATGGAACCTTTACCAAACTGCTTCTCAATCTGGGAAAGCGCAGCAGCTAGCGCTTTATTTCTATTTTCGTCCATCTTTTTTTCCTGTTAACAATTCATAGAATTATCGCATATTCAATACCGGAAAAAACAAACTTGCAGTAGCTTATTGCATGATGTATAGGAAGCATCACGAAAAATCAGCAAAAACTTCAAGTATATGCCTAGCCTGCGATATAATTTGAATTTACTGACATTAAGCTCATTCTTTTATTGTATTCTTGGCGATAATAGGGAGAAAAAAGATTAGAATCATTTTGTTAGGTGCCCCAGGAGCAGGTAAAGGCACCCAGGCCAACTATATCAAAGAACATTTCGGTATTCCACAAATCTCGACTGGAGACATGCTGCGCAACGCTGTCAAGGCCGGGACAGAACTCGGCATCATGGCAAAAAAAATCATGGAGTCAGGGGGTCTGGTGCCAGATGACATCATTATCAATCTCGTCAAAGAGCGTATTGCTGAACCTGATTGCGCCAATGGCTTTCTGTTTGATGGCTTTCCCCGCACGATCCCTCAAGCAGAAGCATTAAAAACAGCCAATATACAGATCGATTATGTCGTCGAAATCGATGTGGTGGATACCGAAATTATCAAGCGTATGTCCGGTCGCCGGGTACACCCAGCTTCGGGCCGTACCTATCATATCGAATTCAACCCACCCAAAGCCGACGGCAAAGATGATATAACAGGTGAGCCATTGATCCAGCGGGACGATGACCGAGAAGAAACAGTCAGGAAGCGTTTGCAGGTCTACCAAGATCAAACCAAACCGCTCATCCAATATTACTCGGACTGGTCCGCCAGTGGAAAACCCGGCGCACCGCGTTATATCAAGATCGCCGGTATGGGGGATGTGGAAGCCATTCACCACAGTATCCTCACCTCGCTCACAAATAAATAATTCTAAAAATTCCTAAAAGCTTTTTGATAAGTTAATAAGCGATTGAGCTATTTCTGAAAACAAATAAAAAAGATGTGCTAACGTTTTAATCACTCGGGAGAAAAAAAATCATATGGCAATAAAAAATGCATTTTATGCGCAATCCGGCGGTGTAACTGCCGTTATTAATGCCTCTGCGGCGGGTGTTCTGGAAACAGCCCGTGCGCATAGCGACAAAATCGGTAAAGTGTTCGCTGGTCGAAATGGTATCATTGGTGCACTGACGGAGGACTTGATTGATACCAGTGCAGAATCCACCGAAGCAATCAGAGCATTACGTCATACCCCTTCGGGCGCCTTTGGTTCCTGCCGTTATAAACTGAAAAGCCTGGAACAGAACCGGCGAGAATATGAGCGTCTGATTGAAGTATTCAAGGCACACGATATTGGTTATTTTTTTTATAATGGCGGTGGAGATTCAGCAGATACCTGTCTGAAAGTATCACAGCTCTCAGATACACTCGGTTATCCTCTCCAAGCCATTCATGTTCCGAAAACAGTCGATAATGATTTGCCCATTACCGATTGTTGCCCTGGGTTTGGCTCGGTCGCAAAATATATTGCCGTATCGACACGCGAAGCCAGTTTTGACGTAGCCAGCATGGCTAAAACCTCTACCAAAGTGTTTGTGCTCGAAGTCATGGGCCGTCACGCAGGATGGATTGCGGCAGCGGGCGGATTGGCTTCCAGCAAAGACTGTGAAATACCTATCGTGATCCTGTTTCCAGAAATCACTTTTGATAAAGAAAAATTTCTCGCTAAAGTCGATAGCTATGTCAAGCAATTTGGCTATTGCTCGGTAGTGGTGTCAGAAGGGGTCAAGGGATCGGATGACAAGTTCCTTTCTGACCAGGGATTACGTGATGCGTTTGGTCATGCGCAGCTAGGCGGCGTCGCGCCGGTAGTGGCCAATATTATCAAAGATGGTCTTGGTCTGAAATACCACTGGGGGGTGGCGGATTATCTCCAGCGTGCAGCACGACATATCGCCTCCAAAACGGATGTGGAGCAAGCCTACGCGATGGGTAAAGCGGCTGTCGAATATGCGATCGCTGGACATAACTCAGTCATGCCAACCATTGAACGTGTCTCCAACACCCCTTATAGCTGGAAAGTCGGTATGGCTGAATTATCAAAAGTGGCAAATGTAGAGAAAATGATGCCGACCGACTTTATTACTGAGGATGGTTTTGGCATTACAGAAAAATGTCGTCAGTATCTCTCGCCATTAATAGAAGGAGAAGATTACCCTCCTTATAAGAATGGATTGCCTGATTATGTCCGGTTGCAGAACATCGGAGTCAGTAAGAAATTGGGTGAATTCAAGCTTTAGTCTCATATAGTTACATTCTGACAGCAAGACGTATAAAATACGCGCTCTTGCTGTTTCTGGTTCAAATTAGATGATTGATGCGAAATTTCCAGACCAAATTTCGCATGTTTTTCAGGTGGTCTGGCTTTAATTGGAGTTCTTTATGGCAAACGGTTTAACGATCGCAATTATCAGCGCGATTCTTGCCCTGGTTTTCAGTGGCATCTGGATCCGGCGTATCTATGCGCAGTCTCCCGGCAATGCACGTATGCAGGAAATCGCTGCTGCTATACAAGAAGGTGCGTCGGCTTATCTCAAGCGGCAATACATGACCATCGGTATGGTTGGTTTGCTTTTATTTCTCGCCATAGGCGCGGCCCTTTCATGGAGCACAGCCTTTGGCTTTGCCTTAGGTGCAGTGCTTTCTGGTGTCGCTGGTTTCATGGGTATGACCGTATCGGTACAATCTAATGTACGCACGGCCGAAGCGGCACGTACCGGTCTGAATCAAGCATTGGAGATTGCCTTCCGCGGCGGTGCCGTGACTGGCATGCTGGTGGTAGGACTTGGATTATTGGGGGTAGCAGGGTATTGCGCAATGTTATACAGCGATTCAACTGCTGACCAGGCTATGAGCGACATCATTCATCCACTGGTTGGTTTTGCCTTTGGTGGTTCGCTGATTTCCATTTTCGCACGTCTGGGTGGAGGTATTTTCACAAAAGGTGCAGACGTTGGCGCAGACTTGGTAGGCAAGGTCGAAGCGGGCATTCCTGAAGACGATCCACGCAATCCGGCAGTCATTGCGGATAACGTAGGGGATAATGTGGGCGATTGTGCCGGAATGGCAGCCGATTTGTTTGAAACCTATGCCGTTACCATCATCGCAACCATGATACTGGGTTCTTTGTTGTTCACGTCAGACGCTGCCAACGCTGTTGTTTATCCATTGATGCTGGGTGCGGTCTCGATCGTCGCTTCTATCATCGGTTGCTATTATGTCAAGATGCGTGAAGGCGGCAAAATCATGAATGCGCTTTACCGCGGCCTGGCTGTTGCAGGCGGCATTGCGTTTTTCGCCTATCTGCCCGTCACTGTCTGGTTTATGGGTGGTCTGTCATTAAACCTGGATGGGGTTGATATCGCTGGCGGCGAACTGGTTATGCGCTTGTTTATTTGCGCGGCGATCGGGTTGATCCTGACTGGATTGATGGTCATCATCACCGAGTATTACACCTCGACCGAATATCCACCTGTTCAGCATATCGCTAACGCATCAACGACAGGACATGGTACCAATATTATCGCAGGTCTGGGCGTATCCATGCGCGCTACGGCTGCACCTGTTCTGGCCGTGTGTGCAAGTATCCTGATTGCCTATTCGCTGGCAGGGCTGTATGGGATTGCTATTGCCGCTACCGCCATGCTATCCATGACTGGTATTATTGTGGCACTGGATGCCTATGGCCCCATTACGGACAATGCAGGCGGTATTGCTGAAATGTCTGGTATGCCCGAGTCCGTGCGTGCAATTACTGATCCACTCGATGCAGTGGGTAACACCACCAAAGCCGTCACCAAAGGTTATGCCATTGGTTCCGCAGGGCTAGCTGCACTCGTGCTGTTTGCTGATTATACCTATGGTCTGGAGCATGCTAATAAGTTGCTCACTTTTGATTTGTCTAACCACCTGGTCATTATCGGTCTGTTCATTGGTGGTATGGTGCCTTACCTGTTTGGTGCCATGTCGATGGAAGCCGTTGGGCGTGCCGCTGGTTCTGTCGTCATTGAAGTGCGCCGTCAATTCAGTGAAATTCCGGGTATCATGGAAGGCACAGGTAAACCGGATTATTCACGTGCGGTTGACATGCTGACCAAAGCAGCCATTAAAGAAATGATCGCACCCTCGTTGCTGCCAGTTCTGATTCCTTTGTTAGTAGGCATCATCCTAGGCCCACAAGCACTGGGTGGTGTATTGATGGGCTCTATCATTACCGGTCTGTTCGTGGCTATTTCCATGACAACGGGTGGTGGTGCATGGGATAATGCGAAAAAATACATTGAAGATGGTAACTATGGCGGTAAAGGAAGTGAAGCGCACAAATCAGCAGTTACTGGTGATACTGTTGGCGATCCGTACAAAGATACGGCTGGCCCAGCTATTAATCCACTCATTAAAATTATCAATATCGTAGCATTGCTGATTATTCCTTTGCTGTAGTATTTTGCTGTGCAATGTAATAATTATCGTTATGAAAAAAGCCCATCAGTCAAGCTGATGGGCTTTTTTTCTAGCCATCGACTGCCTTGTCATCATCTTCTCATTGCTTTCTCTTACTACTTTACGTAGGATTGATCGTGAGTGCCTCTGAGCAAATTAAGTCTTAAGTCGCTATCCGCTCACTAACAGCCACTCGTGTTGACAGTCTTTATCAGAAACTCTATGTAACTGTTTGTATTAACAACATTCACAGGAGAATCAAGATGAATATTAAAGCACGTACCCTTATCCCCGCGATTGCCCTTACCGCTTTTGCTACACCCATCTTCGCTCATAAATATGAAGCAGAGGTCAAGCTATATCAGCTTCCAGAACCGGTACAAAAAACGATCATTGCCAACTTACAAGGCGGGGAGGCTGAGAAAATTGAAAAGGAAATAATGAATTCAGCCACTACTTATGATGTTCATGTTAAAACACGGGACTGGCGTACTTTTAACATGAGAGTCGATGAAAATGGCAGACTGGTTTTAGAAGGAAAACCTAGCTCCTTATACTATTGAAAAAGCTCCAATAGCGCGTTTCTTCTGGTCTGATTCATGGCCAGTCAGACCAGATCCCATCGTTCGGCTCCGCCTGGTTCTATTACAAAATCAATCTTAATGATAAAGTAGGATCACCTGTTGTATAGACAAAGAGGGCAATTATGATAGACCAGATCCTTCGTTTCCTGATTACCGTTACTATCTCGTTGAGCGCACAGGCTCAGATAAATTTAGCACAGGCGGCAGATCAACCCACCCCGGTTCATAAGCATGAACACAGGCAGCCAGCCCATCATCCCGGGTCAGCTGGTCAGCTCGTGCCCAAGCTGCTGAATCTTGGCCCCCATACTTTTCCTGTAAGCACCGACAAACCGCAGGCGCAATTATTCATGAATCAGGGGTTGAATCTGGCTTATGGGTTCAATCATGCCGAAGCAGGCCATGCTTTCAGCGAAGCGGCGCGCCTCGATCCTAATTTGGCAATGGCGTATTGGGGTCAGGCGCTCGTGCTAGGACCCAATATTAATGCGATGATGGAACCTAAAACAGAGCAAGAGGCGTATGAGCTTGTTCAAAAGGCGGTCTCGCTGATGGCAACCGCAACACCGAGAGAACAGGCACTGATTCGTGCACTGGAAAAACGTTACACGGGTAATGCAGAAGATCGCAGCGCGAATAATCAGGCTTATGCAGCAGCCATGCAGTCAGCACACCAACGTTTTCCGGATGATCTCGATATCGCCATGCTCTATGTGGAATCGATGATGGATATTCGGCCATGGGGTTACTGGATGCCAGACGGACAGCCCTATGAAGGCACCACCGAAATTGTCGCGATCACAGAAGAAGTCATGCGTAAAGATCCGAAGCATCCCGGCGCTTTGCACATGTACATTCATCTCATGGAATCCACCTGTACCCCCGAGCGCGCGGAAAAAGCAGCAGATACCTTATTGACGCTGATGCCAGATGCAGGCCATACCGTCCATATGGCTTCGCATATTTATCAGCGGGTCGGGCGCTATGCAGACGCGATGAAAAGCAATCAGCTCGCCATTGCCGCGGATGAAGCCTATCTTGCACAATCCCAGGCGCAAGGAATCTACCCGATTGGGTATTATCCGCACAACATTCACTTTCTCTGGTTCGCAGCCACAATGGATGGGCAAAGCAAGATCGCGCTCGACGCAGCCCGTAAAGCTGCAGCCCAGATCAACGATAACACATTGAATGAATTACCCATCACAGTAATATTCCGTGTTATTCCATACTGGTCGCTGGCACGATTCGGCCGCTGGCAAGAGGTGCTAAAAGAACCAGCCCCCCCTGCAACCAATGCCTTCCTGACCGGTAGCTGGCATTATGTGCGTGGTCTCGCATATGTAGCAACGGGCCAACTGCAGCAAGCGGAGCAGGAGCTCGCATCACTTGACAAAATCATGCAGGAACCAGGCTGGGATACGCCATTATTCTCACAGAATACTGCGCGTAGCGTACTCGCGATCGCACCTAAGGTATTGGCCGGCGAGATCGCCGCCGCTCAAGGAAAATTTGACGAAGCGATTGCGCTTCTCGACCGCGCGGTCCGGCTGGAAGATGGCCTGGTTTATACTGAACCTGCTGAATGGCATTTTCCGCCGCGTCTGGCGCTGGGGGCCATTCTGCTCGAAGCAGGACAGGCACACGAAGCAGAAACAGTCTATTGGGAAGACTTGCGGCGCAATCGCAACAACGGTTGGGCATTGTACGGTTTGCTGCAAGCATTGCGTGCTCAGCAGAAAAATGATCAGGCAGCACTCATCGAGGCTCGCTTCAAGAAGGCATGGCAGCGCGCTGATATGACGCTCAATGCTTCTCGTTTTGGGCGGCAACCTGAAAGCTGAAAAGCGAGTCCAGCCAGTTTGGTAGAACCACATGAATCGTATTGCAGCAATCGACTGGATGCGCGGCTTTGTCATGGTATTGATGACACTGGATCATGCATCAGCATTTTTTAATCAAGGACGTATTGCAATCGATACCATCGTAAAGCATGTGGTTGGATCAAGTTTCGTTTTCGAGCAATTTTTTACTCGCTGGATAACGCATCTGAGCGCACCCACCTTTGTGTTTCTGACGGGAACAGCGATGGCTCTGAGTATCATGCAGCGGCGTGAAAAAGGTTTGGACAGCAAGGCTATTGATCGTGATCTGCTCATGCGCGGCGCATTGATTGCGCTGTTGGATATCATCGTGTTTTCATTCCTCAGTGGAAAGCTGTATCTGCAAGTACTGTATGCGATCGGCCGTCAGCATGATGTTAATGGCGCTGCTCTATCGTCTGGGTAGGCGCGTTTTATTGATCAGCGCGCTGATGCTGCTCATAGGCGGGGAAGCGTTCACTCTCCTGTTCTGGCAGCCGCATGAGCAGGTGCCGCTGTGGCTCGCACTGACCTTTGCCCCTTGGTTCAGCGCATCATTCACCGTACTTTACCCGGCGATGCCATGGCTTGCCATCATGATGCTGGGATGGGTATTCGGCGACTGGCTGACAACTCGTCAGAAAAACAGCTGGCCAGTGATGCGTGTGTTGCTGGCAGGTGGTCTACTCGCGTTAATCTGCTTTTTGCTTGTGCGTGGCATCAATGGCTACGGCAATATGTTGCTGTACCGAGAAGACGATTCGGTTATTCAATGGCTGCATGTCAGTAAATACCCACCGAGCATCAGCTATATTTCGCTGGAGCTAGGATTGATGATGGTCATACTGGCCACCTTGCTATGGTTACAGCCGAAAATAAGCGTTAACCAATATGACCCTATTCTAGTATTTGGCCAAACAGCGCTTTTTTTCTACCTTGCGCATTTTGCCGTGCTGGCGTTATTGTCTCTGCTTCTGGAGCGTGCTGGACTTGGGCAAGCCTTTCTTGCTGCGGCCCTGACTCTGGGGTTACTGTATCCCATTTGCTGTGCTTACCGAGCATTAAAATGGCGGTATCCAGAGAGTATTCTGCGGTTTATTTGAGCCTCATCCCATTTCTCAACCAAATATAGCAAAGCACGAGCCGCAGATATAGCAGATCTCATATAAAATGATTTAAATTTCATAAGCGGCAAAGAGCTGCTCGATGGAACACCCTTCCCTTTTTCTGATGGCTTTGGCCTGAGCCCATTTGGGTTCAATGTCATTTAAGCCCGGGGAATAAGGCGGCAGGTATTCAAGTGTATGCCCGGCATTGGCAATGGCGGTTTGGATATCCTGCCGTTTATGGAACGTTGCGTTGTCCATGACAATCACGCAAGCGGGCAGAAGTTTAGGCAAAAGGTCCTGCGTTATCCACGCATAGAAAATGTCAGCGGTGATATGGGCGATGAACAGACTTATGGTCAGCAGCGTCTTTCCGATCAGAGCGCCAAT
>NZ_FORD01000052.1 GCF_900113925.1 Nitrosomonas sp. Nm34 | reverse complement strand
CCGTGGCCTTGCACTCGATGCTCAGGCGCATGACCTGCCCACCTTCCAAATACGCTGGATCCGCTATGGGCTTTCCGTCCTTGTCCGCGATATTGGCAAAGATGGCATCCGTTTCCGGGAGTTTTTTTGGGGTTTGGCCTTGACCACCTTGCGCAGGCGGTAGCCATTCCGGTTCAGCACTTGGGCCATCGTGCTGGGCGATGGCAGGCCATCCTCCGGGAAACCTTGGGCGCATAACCGATCCAACGCCGCCGCCACGGTCAGCCGGGTATACGATAGCGCCGTACGGAAGGTCGGGTCTTGCTGACAATGCGATTCCGCCAATGCCCGGAGGGTCTGCGCCACATCTGGGTGCTTCTCCTCCCAGAGGCGGTTTCCGCAGTACGCTGCTTGCGCCCCCAGGCAAATCACGCCCGTGCGCTGTGCATTCAGCCCGAGTTCGATCGTGTCGCGATTCCAGCCAAACACCCGCTCTGCCCGGCGGGGACTGCGCCGGCAATATTTCAACGTCATCGCCGCCTGAAAGGAGCGGCGTTCCGCTCCGAGCATTTTCGAACTTGCCAGTCTCAGGTCTTCTATTTGGGACGTGCTCAGGGGCGCAACTGTCGGGGCGGAGGCGAACAGCATGATCAAGCTCAGTGGTTGAACAAGTGGAAGCCCCATTATACCTCAATGGGAATAACCTTTTTCGGAAATCCCTTAGCTCCCGTTCGTCTAGATTTTTATCCATCCAGGATAGGAGTAGCTTAGCAAGAAATGAATATTGTCTCTGAAAAAGCTCTAAGCCACTTGACGTTAAGGCATATACTTTACTCGGTCTACCACCTGTGCTTTCCAGCACAGCACTTTGAACAAAACTACTACCTCTCAGACTAGCAAGATGTTAATTTACAGCATTTCACGAGACGGCTAGGAAGTGAGATAATTCTTTCTATGGTTAAACCTTCGCGAGGATGGATTAAAGCGGTAAGAAGTGATTGCTGACGCTGACCCAAAAGTGACAAAGCAGACATCTTGATTAATATTTAAGTAAATATGATACGAATTCACCGCTTACTTTTTTAATCTTGGTATTAGCTATCGCTGTAGTAGGCTGCATTTTCCTGGCCGCTAGAATATTCTCAGAACAGCTAGCGCTATGGTCTATATTCATCGTACATGCCTTATTAGGTGCAACTGGTTTGATTATTGCTCATAATGACCATTTTAGAAGACTCAGGTGATGGGATCATCTTACTGCTGCGCTGGTCTTGCTTGTCATCGCGGCACTAGTTGGCTTCTATCTTGCTCTATACATGCAAAAGGCAATGTTGAACCAAAAAATATAGTTAATCATTCATGCTGACGTTGCTGTAGCAAGTTTCTTACGTTATTCAGCGTATTACTCTAAGATATAAAAGGAAACAATTACATGAAACACCCTGTACTTCCAATGTGAGTTCATTTCGCCATTGCGACTTGGTTTATCTCTACCATAGGAGATGCTGCAGGTTTATTCACAAATGAGCAGATAGTTGGATGGCTGGGGTTTACTTGTAATTGAAGTACTCACTGCACTATTTGCCATAATCATTGGTCTAATAAAACCAGGAAAATTGATCAACAAAGCCCAGCAATAAAGATTGCTAATAACCATATGATATTCAGTTGATTTTTTTTATGCGGCAAGCTTGTTTTTACGCCTAGAAGGAACGAATCCTAGTTAACCCAGGCATAATTACCATTAAATATCTACCATGGGGTTTATTCTTCTTTGTATTTCAGGATGGGGCTAGAAGGAAAATTGGTTTATAAACATAGGTCTAGCGTTCATTCTCACCATTCCTAAAAAATATAATACCCTTCCGCTAGTGTTTGATGATAGCATTAGCCACATTATCTTCGCTTACCGATGGAAGCGTATTTTGGATAGTCGACGGCAGTATTTCAGGTCTATGTTCTAAAGCTAATTCCAAAACTTGATCTATCCATTTTACAGGCTGAATCTTGAGTTTGCTTTTTATATTGATAGGAATTTCCTTTAAATCTTTAATATTATCTTCTGGGATTAGCACTGTCTTGATGCCACCACGATGAGCAGCTAATAATTTTTCTTTAAGTCCACCTATAGGTAATACCTCCCCACGCAGCGTTATCTCACCTGTCATAGCAACAGTAGCTCGAACGGGTATTCCCGTTAACGCAGAAACCATAGCAACGCAAATACCGATACCTGCGCTTGGTCCATCTTTTGGTGTGGCACCCTCTGGCAAGTGAATATGAATATCTTTTTTTAGATAAAAATCTTCTGGGATGCCAAGTATCGTCGAACGACTTCTAACCACCGATAAAGCCGCTTGAATGGATTCTTGCATCACTTCGCCTAATTTCCCTGTATTAATTGTCTTTCCCTTACCAGGTAATGCCACTGCCTCAATTGCCAGCAGCTCCCCGCCCACTTCTGTCCATGCGAGGCCAGTAACTTGTCCAATTTGGTTTTTTTCCTCTGCCCTGCCATAAGCATAACGATGGACGCTCAAGTAATTAACAAGATTGCGTGAATTAATCGTTACTTTCTCTTTGTTCGCCTTTTTTTGACTTAATATGACTCTTACCACTTTACGGCAAATCTTAGAAATTTCTCGCTCCATCGCCCGGACACCAGCTTCCCGCGTATAATGACGCACGATATCTCGTAGAGCAGATTCAGAGATTATGAGCTCTCCCTCTTCAAGCCCATGGTTTTTCATTTGCTTAGGCAATAGATACCGTCTGGCAATATTAAGTTTTTCATCTTCTGTATAACCTGATAACCGTATTACTTCCATACGATCAAGCAATGCTGGAGGAATATTTAATGTATTAGCCGTCGCAACAAACATGACATCTGACAAATCATATTCCACTTCAATGTAGTGATCTACAAAAGTACCATTTTGCTCTGGATCCAACACCTCTAATAATGCAGATGCTGGATCTCCACGAAAATCCATTCCCATCTTATCGACTTCATCCAATAAGAAGAGCGGATTTTTGACACCAACTTTAGTCATATTCTGCAGAATTTTACCTGGCATCGATCCTATATAAGTACGACGATGACCTCGTATTTCTGCCTCATCACGTACCCCTCCCAGAGACATCCGTACAAATTTCCGGTTAGTCGCACGAGCGATAGATCTCCCTAGAGAAGTCTTACCGACTCCTGGAGGGCCGACTAGACAAAGAATGGGTGCTTTTAGTTTGCTAACTCTTTGTTGTACCGCTAAATATTCAACTATTCTTTCTTTAATTTTTTCTAATCCGTAATGATCTTGCTCTAACACAGTTTCTGCCGCATGAAGATCCTTACAAATTTTGCTTTTTAGCTTCCATGGAAGCGAAACTAATGTGTCAATATAATTACGAACTACCGTCGCCTCAGCAGACATTGGTGACATAAGACGCAATTTCTTTAACTCTGACTCAGCTTTCACAAGTGCGTCTTTAGGCAGAGAGGCGGCTTTAATTCTTTTTTCGATCTCTTCTAGATCAGCTCCTTCTTCGCCTTCCCCCAATTCTTTTTGAATGGCTTTAACTTGTTCGTTCAAATAGTAATCGCGCTGACTCTTCTCCATCTGACGCTTAACTCTTCCACGAATACGCTTTTCTACTTGAAGAATATCAAGCTCCGTCTCCAACAAACCAAGCAAATGCTCTAACCGCTGCTGCACATCAAAAATTTCAAGTATTTCCTGCTTTTTCTCTAATTTCAGCGGCAGGTAAGCTGCAATAGTATCAGCCAGTCGTCCAGCCTCATCAATACCTGTAAGTGATGCCAGAATTTCAGGTGGTATTTTCTTATTTAATTTTACGAACTGATCAAATTGAGATATGAGAGCACGCCGGGCAGCCTCTATTTCTGGTGTATTAGCAGGTTCAATCGAGATCTGAAGTGCCTTTCCTGAAAAATAAGATTCGGAGTCGATAAATTCTAAAATACGCCCCCGATAACTTCCTTCTACCAGCACTTTAACAGTGCCATCAGGAAGCTTAAGCATTTGAAGAAGGCTCGAAACACAGCATATATCATAAAGATCGCGTGGTGTAGGATCATCCTTGGCCGCTGATTTCTGAGCCACTAGTAGAATATTCTTACCAGATTCCATCGCAAGTTCCAATGCCTTGATGGATTTTGGACGCCCGACAAATAGTGGAATCACCATATGTGGGAAAACAACCACATCACGTAATGGCAATAATGGCAAAATCAATTGATTGGATTCGTTATCGTTAGCTTCCGAAGTCATATTTGTACTTTAGATTAAACACCATTCGTCTATTATGGTGACATTCAAAAATATAGAATTAGATATACTAGAGTGTACAGTAATTATTTCATGTGCTTTTAAATTTGATGTTTTATACCAGCTTCACTCTAAATCTATTTATTTCACTTGGTCATCATCATTCTTTAAGCTTGTTTTGAATTCTTAGTAATCTTTGGTTGCTCTGAGTAAATCAAAATTGGTTTGATGTCACTATTTACAGATCCATGATCAATCACAACTTTAGAAACCTTCTCAAGAGAAGGTAAATCATACATGATATCAAGTAATATCTCTTCCAAAATTGATCGCAAGCCACGTGCACCTGTTTTACGCATCAATGCTTTCTTAGCTATTGCTTTGAGCGCTTGCTCCCGGAATTCTAATTCAACCCCTCCTTCCATGTTGAACAGTTTCCAGTATTGCTTGACTAGAGCATTTTTAGGTTCAGTTAAAATTTGGATTAGAGCAGTCTCATTAAGTTCATCTAATGTTGCAATGACTGGCAAACGTCCAACAAACTCTGGAATCAAACCATACTTAATTAGATCTTCAGGCTCAACAGCTTTTAATACTTCATTAATCTCTTTATGATTATTCCGGTTGATTATTTCAGCGCCAAAACCTATACCACCTTTTTCTGATCGAGACCGTATTATTTTATCGATGCCATCAAAGGCTCCTCCACAAATAAATAAGATATTGGTGGTATCTATTTGAATGAATTCTTGATTAGGATGCTTACGTCCACCTTGGGGAGGAACTAAAGCAGTAGTCCCCTCTATTAACTTTAACAAAGCTTGCTGCACACCCTCGCCTGAAACATCTCGCGTAATAGAAGGATTATCAGATTTACGCGAAATCTTATCTATTTCATCAATGTAAATAATACCGCGTTGAGCCTTTTCTACATCATAGTTACACTTCTGCAATAATTTCTGAATGATATTCTCAACATCTTCTCCCACATATCCTGCTTCGGTCAGCGTTGTTGCATCTGCAATAATAAATGGCACATCTAATAATCTTGCCAATGTTTGTGCTAGCAGCGTTTTACCGGAACCAGTGGGGCCAATTAAAAGAATGTTGCTTTTTGCAAGCTCAATATCATCAGTATCACTGATTTTAGTTAAATTTCTTAAACGTTTATAGTGGTTGTAAACAGCTACAGAAAGAATTTTCTTGGCTGATTCTTGACCGATAACATATTGATCAAGAATCTTACATATTTCACGAGGTGTGGGTAAATTAGATTTCACTAATTTCGTAGTTTCATTAAGTTGCATTTCCTCACGAATAATGTCATTACACAGATCAATACATTCATCACAAATAAACACAGACGGTCCCGCAATGAGCTTCCTCACCTCATGCTGACTTTTGCCACAAAAGGAACAATAGAGAAGTTTATCGCCATCCATTTTTTCAGACATAATTTGACTCCATGACCATTGAGCAATGCCACTTTAATAAAGAAATAAAACTATTCAAATCTAATTACACCTCTTCGGGCATAAACCCCATTCATTTCTTATAATCTCTACTGGTTAATACAGCGTCTACGAGACCATATTGTACCGATTCTTCAGCGCTAAAAAAATTATCACGATCCGTATCTCTTTCGATAGTTTCTATGGATTGACCCGTATGCTTAGCTAAGATATCATTCAAACGACTTTTCAGATACAAAATCTCTTTAGCATGAATTTCTATATCCGAGGCTTGTCCCTGAAACCCTCCCATAGGTTGGTGAATCATGACGCGAGAGTTAGGCAAACAAAAGCGTTTACCTTTTGCTCCAGCCGTCAACAATAAAGAACCCATACTTGCTGCCTGACCAATACAAAGTGTGCTGACATCCGGTTTTATAAATTGCATGGTATCGTAAATAGCTAATCCCGCAGAAACCAGACCACCAGGAGAGTTGATATAAAGATTAATATCTTTATCTGAACCTTCTGATTCTAAAAATAAAAGCTGAGCTACAATTAAGTTTGCTGACGCTTCAGTAACAGGCCCTACAAGGAAAATAATCCTTTCCTTTAATAATCGGGAATATATATCATAAGCGCGCTCACCTCTCCCACTGGTTTCAATAACCATTGGGACCAAACCTAAACCTCTCGTATCCAAAATAGCTTTCTCTCCTGATTAAGCTGATGCTTGAGAATATCCCATCAAATCTTCAAAAGTCATCTCTTGATCAATTACTTTAACTTGCTCCAATGCCCACGAAACGACATTATCTTCCAATACTAATGACTCAATCTCTCTCAAACGCTCAGGTGATGAATAATGCCACTTAATCACCTGTTCAGGGTTCTCATAACTCTGAGCATAATACTCTACACATTTCTTTGTCTGTTCCGGTGTAACATTCAAATTATGGAGTTTTACAATTTCAGCTAAAATTAAACCCAATTTCACTCGTCGCTCAGCTCTTTCCAAAAATATTTCAGGAGAGAGAGGAATATCCTTACCAGCTATCCCTTTTGCTGCAAGATTGTTTTTAGTATCCTGAATCAAATAGTTTACTTCTTGCTCAACTAAAACTCTGGGAGCATTACATACCGTCGTATCGAGTAAGCCCTGCATGATTTGTTCCTTCAGTTTTGCTCGTGTCCTTTGCACAACTTCACGCTCAAGGCTTAATCGAATCTCCTCATGCATTTTCTGTATGTTGCCATCTTCGATACCAAGTGATCTGGCAAACTCATTATCAATATCCGTCAATATAGGCGCCTCAACCTTGTTAAGCCTGATATCAAATGTAGCAAATTTTCCTGCAACTTCCTTATCATGATAATCAGCTGGAAAATTCATCTGAAAGGATTTATCATCTCCCGCGCTCATACCGATAATAGCATCTTCAAAATCTTTTAAAATATTTCCATCACCTAGAATCAAAGTAAAATCTTTTGCCGTGCCGCCATCAAATTCAACTCCATCGATCAGGCCTTTATAATCGATATTAACTCGATCATCAAGTGCTGCAGGACGCGCAGTCAATTCGTATTTGGCTCTCTGTTTCTGCAAGATATGTAATGTTTTTTCAACTTCCTGATCACCGATTTTTACGACAGGCTTACTGACATTAAGTGCACTCAGATCCCCAAGCCTTATATCCGGATAGACCTCAAATGTTGCACTAAATTCATAATGAGCATTATTTTCTTCAGACTGCTTAGCCTTAAAATGCGGGGCCCCTACAATTCGTAAACTTTGCTGCTGAATCGCTTCTTGAAAGTGCTTTTGCAACATTTCTCCCAGCACTTCCTGGCGCAATTGCGCACCAAATTGTTGAGCCACTATTTTTAGCGGCACTTTACCGGGACGAAAACCTTGTACTTTTACTTTCCCAGCCAAGCGCTTTAGACGGGCATCTAATTCCACTTGGATTTTTTCTTGAGAAATCGAAATATCAATATTTCGTTCCAGAGGATTGGGATTTTCAACGTTTGATTGCATTAAACCTTCCTAATAACCGCTACTAATAATTGCAAGACGAATAACTCGTTTTTATGTAGTTTAAACAGAAATGGACTCAATTTTGATTTTCTGGTGCGAAAGGGGGGACTCGAACCCCCACACCTCATCGGCGCCAGAACCTAAATCTGGTGCGTCTACCAATTCCGCCACTTTCGCGCCTTATGCTGCTTCTGTAATTTTTAATTATACCTTGTTATTCATAATATCACAGCCGGACTATTCTGCTTCTTGACAAGATATTATTTTACCGCTTATTCCCTTACTATCAGGACCCATGAAGAAAAGATAAGCTCTCATCAGATCATGAGGTTGAAGCAGTAGATGTTTTATCTCACCTGGGTGAGTTTTCATGCGCTGAGGTGAATGAACAGGGCCAGGAATGAGTGTATTGATCCGTAAATTTGGACATAATTCCCATTCTTCGGCTTGAATTTTAACTAATGCTTCTATACCTGCTTTAGCAACTGCAAATCCACCCCAGTAAGCAGAAGGTTCATGACCATGTGTATCTGATGTCATAATAACACCAGCATCAGAAGATGCTTTAAGCAATGGCAAGCAAGCGCGAGTAAGCGTAGCAGGTGCAAGTAAATTAACATGCATGGTTACTTGCCATTGCTCAAGCGTATGGTTCTCCAATGGCATGGGGCCAAAAGTAAAAGCAGCATTATGCAATATGCCATCTAATCTCCCCAGTTGTGATTCAATTGCATCAGCAATGGCTTGAAAATCTTTCTCGACCGCTTTCTCAAAATCAAAAGGAAAAATGACTGCCTCTTCTCTACCTAATGCTTGAATGTCATCATAGACATGTTCTAGTTTCTCAACTTTACGGCCATGCAAAATTACCGTAGCACCATGTGTTGCGTAAGCTATCGCAGCAGCTCGTCCAATCCCTTGCCCAGCTCCAGTAACTAAAATGACTCGCTTGCTAAGCAAATCTTTATCTGCTTGATAATGCTTTAAATTATTCATTGGAAATGTACAATAACTTGGAAAATGATTTATTTTATAACCATTCATGCAAATTAATTGCAATACCCTGCTATTGTTTGTTAAACAGAAAGAGAGGAAGGACAATTAATTCCTAAAAAGCTCTTAGATGCCGGACGAACAAATAATATATGAAGAGCTAATGTAAAAAAAATTAAACGCTACAGCATCAGAACTGAAGCAAATCTGCCGCTGTAGCGATCCTATCACATTTAAGAAGAATAGAACTACATATCCATGCCGCCCATACCGCCCATACCACCCATACCCGGAGCGCCATGACCAGCAGCTTCTTCTTTCGGCAACTCTGCTACCATGGCATCAGTGGTCAGAATGAGACCAGCAACAGAAGCCGCGTTTTGTAACGCGGAACGGGTTACTTTGGTAGGATCTAACACTCCCATAGCAACCATATCCCCATATTCTCCTGTGGCAGCGTTGTAACCAAAATTACCGCTACCTTCTTTCACTTTGTTTGCTACTACTGAAGGCTCATCACCACTGTTAGCCACAATCTGACGTAATGGTTCTTCTAATGCACGTAAAACAATTTTAATACCTGCATCTTGATCGTGATTTTCACCTTTCATTTCACTTATGGTGCCAATAGCGCGCAACAAGGCCACACCGCCTCCAGGGATGATTCCCTCCTCGACTGCTGCACGTGTGGCATGCAACGCATCTTCGACACGGGCTTTTTTCTCTTTCATCTCCACTTCGGTTGCAGCGCCTACTTTAATAACGGCTACCCCACCCGCCAATTTTGCTACCCGCTCTTGGAGTTTTTCCTTATCATAATCGCTCGTAGCTTCTTCGATTTGAGTACGAATTTGGGCCACGCGCGCCTCAATATTGTTAGCACTACCCGCACCATCGATAATGGTAGTATTCTCTTTTCCGATCTCGATGCGTTTAGCTTGCCCTAAATCTTCCAGTTTGGCTTTTTCAAGTGACAGCCCAACTTCCTCAGCAATCACGGTGCCGCCTGTCAGGATGGCAATATCTTCCAACATTGCTTTACGACGATCACCAAAACCTGGTGCTTTAACTGCGCAGGTTTTAAGTATTCCACGTATATTGTTCACTACCAGTGTAGCCAGCGCTTCCCCATCTACATCCTCAGCAATAATCAACAACGGTTTACCTGACTTGGCTACTTGTTCCAGTACTGGCAACAAATCACGGATATTGGAAATCTTCTTGTCGTGCAACAAAATATATGGGTTTTCCAGTAATGCGATTTGTTTTTCCGCACTACTAATAAAATAAGGAGAAAGATAGCCACGATCAAATTGCATACCTTCGACTACTTCAAGCTCATTTTGCAACCCTGAGCCATCTTCAACCGTAATGACTCCTTCTTTACCCACTTTTTCCATTGCCTCGGCAATGATCTTGCCTATTTCCGTATCAGAATTGGCTGAAATACTACCAACCTGCGCAATTTCCTTACTGGTGGAACATGGCTTGGAAAGTTTTTTCAGATCTTCAATGGTGGCTACAACTGCTTTATCAATACCACGTTTTAAATCCATCGGATTCATACCAGCTGCGACATAACGCATCCCTTCTTTTACGATGGATTGCGCCAATACTGTCGCGGTAGTGGTACCATCACCGGCCACATCAGATGTTTTGCTCGCGACTTCCTTAACCATCTGGGCGCCCATATTTTCAAATTTATCTTTCAGTTCGATCTCTTTCGCTACTGAAACGCCATCTTTGGTGATCGTGGGCGCGCCATAAGAACGCTCCAACACCACATTACGTCCCTTTGGACCCAAAGTAACCTTAACCGCATCTGCTAGAATGTTAACCCCATTGACCAAATTATGACGGGCCACATCCCCAAATCTTACTTCCTTTGCTGCCATAATCTTTCTCCTAAATTACAATTAATTATTTAATCGCTAGCAATCCTGAATCCAATTATCCTTCGATCACTCCCATGATGTCTTCTTCACGCATTACCAGGTATTCATCGCCTTTTATCTTAACGCTTTGGCCAGCGTATTTTCCAAACAGCACTTTGTCTCCCACTTTGACTTCCAGCGCGCGAATTTTCCCATCATCTCCCACTTTACCTTTTCCTACCGCAATAACCTCACCTTGATCTGGTTTTTCTGCCGCAGTATCGGGAATTACAATTCCAGAAGCAGTCTTGCGTTCTTCTTCCAACCGCTTGACAATAACACGGTCATGTAACGGACGAATATTCATAGTAGTTTCTCCTAATAGTGATTAAAAACATGAACATCAGTAAATTGATAATATTGACCTGGACACAGTAAGTCCTATCGAAGTGTTAGCAATAAACATAAGTATTATTAGCACTCATCACCGACGAGTGCTAATAATAGAATCTATTAATGGGAATTTCAAGTCAATGAGTAATAAAAATTTATCAGATCGTAGTCAACAAGCCGTTTGGCACCCCTGTACCCAAATGAAGCAGCATGAAAACCTTCCACTTATATCTATTAAAAAAGGACAAGGAGTCTGGCTATATGATTCCGATGGCAATCGTTATCTCGACACGATCAGCTCATGGTGGGTTAATTTGTTTGGTCATTGCCATCCCTATATTAATAATGCGCTGAATGATCAACTCAGCAAACTTGAACATGTCATGCTGGCTGGTTTCACCCATGAACCGGTGGTATTGTTATCAGAGCGCTTAAGTAAATTATCCCCAGGAGACCTGGGGCATTGCTTTTATGCCAGTGATGGCGCCTCGGCTACTGAGATTGCCTTGAAAATGAGTTTTCATTATTGGCAACAATGCGGCTTGACCCAAAAAACTGATTTTATTAGCCTGCAAAATGGCTATCATGGCGAAACTCTGGGGGCGCTTGCAGTGACCGATGTTGCCCTTTTTAAACAAATCTACGCCCCATTACTGCGACATACCCAGCATATGCCTTCGCCAGACTGGCGCAATGCTTCGCCAGGAGAATCCCCCAAGGATTATGCTTCAAGAGTCGCTAATGAACTGGAAAACTATCTAGCTGAACATCATGCATACACTGCAGCGCTGATTCTTGAGCCACTTATTCAAGGGGCTGCAGGAATGGCCATGTATCATCCCGCTTACCTCAAACGCGCTCGAGAAATTTGTGATAAATATCAGGTACATTTGATTGCTGATGAAATTGCGGTTGGATTTGGTCGGACAGGAACAATGTTCGCTTGCGAGCAAGCCAGCATCACCCCGGATTTTTTATGTTTATCCAAAGGATTGAGTGGCGGTTATTTGCCGCTTTCGGTCGTTTTAACCACGCCGAATATATTCCAGGCTTTTTATCATGATAAGACTTCACAGGCTTTTCTGCATTCACACTCTCATTCAGGTAATGCTCTGGCGTGTCGCGCAGCTCTGGCAACACTCGATCTATTCGAGCAGAACAACATTATTGCATCCAATCGCGCCAAAGCGAGCTATCTCAACCAATTATCGCAATCGTTGCAATCTCACCCAAGAGTAAAAAACTTCCGTAACTGTGGCATGATTTGGGCATTCGAAGTAATTACGGATGATCCTGACTTTACGAATACTTTTTTTAAAAAGGCACTCGACAAACAACTCTTACTGCGGCCACTCGGCAATACCGTATACTTTATGCCGCCATATATCATCAATGAGGAAGAAATGACATGGCTGGTAAAAAATGTTGCACTCATTCTAGATACATTTTGAGCTAAAAAAGGCAACTACCGTATGCAACTTACCTTTCTAGGCGGTGTCAGTGAAGTCACTGGCTCAAGCTATTTGATCGAAACAAGCCATACACGTTTTCTGGTTGATTGTGGCATGTTCCAAGGAGGGCGTGAGGCAGATCACAAGAATAGAGCTGCTTTCAATTTTGATCCAGAACAGATTGATTTCGTTTTGCTCACCCATGCTCACATTGATCACTCCGGCCTCCTGCCACGCCTCAGTTCTTGGGGATTCAGAGGCCCAGTCTTTGCCACTGAAGCGACTGTCGACTTGCTCAAAGTCATGCTCAAAGATAGTGCTTATATTCAGGAAAAAGAGGTTGAATGGCACAACAAAGCTAAACGACGTAAGCGCCAACTCTCCGGTTACGAGGAAGCCCCACTTTATACAGTAGCGCAGGCAGAAGCTTTTCTCAGGCAATTGCGTAGTGTGAACTATGAGGCAGAAATTTTACCCCACCCAACAGTACGCTGTCGATTCCGTGATGCAGGCCATATACTGGGTTCTGCCATTATTGAGCTATGGGTAGAATCTGGCAAAAAACAGAAGAAGCTGGTATTTTCAGGTGATCTGGGGCAGCCTGGCCATCCTATCGTGCGTGATCCAACGCCCATTCAACAGGCCGATATCCTGCTAATAGAATCAACCTATGGTAATCGCCTTCACAGAACGATGCTGGATACCATTGATGAGCTGGTACATGCCATTAATGACACACTGCACCGCAAAGGCGGCAATATCATCGTGCCTGCTTTTGCTGTAGGACGCACACAGGAATTACTCTTTCTACTAGTGGATCTCCACCGTCAAGGCAGGCTCGGAGAAATGAATATCTATGTAGACTCCCCCATGGCACTGGCAGCTACAGGTATTACTCTTCAGCATATCCATTTACTGGACAAAGAAGCAACCGAAACACTGCAGTGGTTCAACAATAGCGGCCATAAATTAAAAATAAATTTCATCCAAGAAGTTGAAGATTCGATCACACTCAACACAATACAGCAAGGCGCCATCATCATTTCGGCTAGTGGCATGTGTGAAGCGGGACGTATCAAATATCATCTCAAATATAATCTGCCCAGACCTGAATGCACCATACTCATCACGGGTTTTCAGGCAGCGGGAACACTGGGGCGCAGATTGGTTGACGGGGTAAAGCAAATACGTCTCTTCGGCGAAGAGTTACCTGTCCGCGCGGACATCTATACTATTGGAGGCCTTTCTGCGCATGCGGATCAAGCAGGCTTACTAAACTGGCTAAGTTACTTCAACCAAGCGCCAGAAAAAACCTTTATTGTTCATGGCGAACCGGGCAATGCTGCGGCCTTAGCGAGCGCTATCGAACAAAAGCTCACATGGCACGCCACCGTACCACAACGATTAACCTCGATTCCACTTTAAAACCACAAGCTAAAATGCCACATTCCAGAAATATACATTAAACCGCCAATGAGCTATCAATTACACTCACGAAAAAATGCCCGGTATTTATTCATGCCAGCCGTAGATGAAGGTTTCCTACTTCAATTAATTGTAAAGCGCTGAACTTGGACTGTGGGAACGTATCTATCAACATCCTGATCTATACCTGACCGATAAGACGACTTGGATGCTGTGTAAACATTCCACTTGAGCAATGGTACGGTTTTGCTTAGTTCAGACACTTTCAAACTAATCGGCCATATTCAAGTTCATTAAGGTTCA
The DNA here is from genome assembly GCF_900113925.1 of Nitrosomonas sp. Nm34. Classification (GTDB taxonomy): domain Bacteria; phylum Pseudomonadota; class Gammaproteobacteria; order Burkholderiales; family Nitrosomonadaceae; genus Nitrosomonas. The sequence continues at coordinate 3,431 of NZ_FORD01000052.1, read as the reverse complement.
GCTTCCTTACTCAGAGAGAAGTTGATATTTTTTGACTGCCAGACTGCCTATTTGCTTACCCATCGCTGCACCCACCATACCTGAGTTACGATAGTGCACCCCATCATAAATACGTGCATTGATCACTTCCTGCATCAAATCCTCGATGCTTGTCCAGCTTCGCACCGCATCTCCTGCGGCATGACTGGTTGTAGTCAATAATGGTATGGGGCCTGCCCCAATTTCCGCTTGCAACACAGTACCCACAGCCGCAGCCACAATACAATGCGCGCAAGGATACTCGGGATGCATGGGAGTATCAATAAAAGGGAGCCAGGATGAGTCTCTTTCTGTTGCATCATTATCATCGATATCCCCATTGCGAATTGCAGTGATGGGTCGCCAGAAACCATAATAATATTTAGCATCAAATACAGCTATCAACGCATCATCCGATGCTTGCGTGACTGTCGCAAACAAGCGCGCGTTCTGCGTAATGTCCCTTCCATGAGCATTCGCCACTGAGCGCACGATGCCGTGATAAATCGGTGGCATAACTTCTTCCCAAAAACGGGCAACTTCGGTCTGCTGGGTAGTACGCGGCTGACTATCCTTACGACCGAGCGCTTTGACCTCATTATAATCACGCGCCCATAATTCGCTTCCCAATGCAGGGGGTGGCCCCGGGCGAAACTGAGCAGGGCTCGTCATCAGCCAAGGTTTACGTTGCGCCCATTGCGGGGCTTCTGGAATAATGGTTGGCACATACACACCTGGACTTGTATATGGGCGATAAGTTTCTAACGTAGCTGCGCCATCATGCGCACGCAAAGTTAGAATCTCCGCTGCCGCTTTCTCGCCTACAGCAATACCCGCTGTTTTTGATCGTCCCCCAGCAATCGCTTCAAGCGCAGCCTCATAGGCTTTCTCAATTACAGCTTGTTGGGATGGCACGAACCTTGACAAAATCGCATGGTTCACAGCGGCCACCGCAGCTTCAACTGAAGCTCCTGGGGCAGCTGTTAGCTTCAGATCACTTACTGGATACCGCTGAGTGATTGCATTGGTCGCTTCATAGACAGCCGCCTGCACCATTGCTAGTATCCGCTCAGCGGGCAAAGGCCCGACATTGCCATTAATAACGATATCACCAGCCAGCTGGTTCCATTCGGTTACTGCATCTGCTTGTACGCGCGAAATTGAAAATAACGAAATGACAGCCATCAATAATGCTATCTGTTGGCATGTGATGATACTCTTCATACTGACCCTCACTTTTTAATCCAATACTAAATTATAATTATGTAGTTATCAGAGCATATTGTCCTGAATTCAAGCAAGATTATTGCGGCTGTAAGCTTCTCAAAAAACTCACGATTTTCTTTTATTCGCTAAGAATGGCTTAGAGAAGGGGATCAGCTCATCATTGACTCTATCTCATCAATTGACTGCTCACTTATTAAGTATAAGTCTGCCTCTGAAAGTACCTCACACGCCTGCTAAGCAGCTCTATCGACGATAAAAGGAACAAGAATATTAAACCTGTTCGTCCAGCAACCCCCTTTTTCTAATAATTCAAACCACTACCTCGCATCCTGTAATTTGATTCTCAGCAAGGCTAATTTCAGGCCTCATTGTCTGGTTTTTTGTGAAGCTCTGCCAAGGGGTAAGGCCAGAAACGCTGCATAGCAATAAAAGTAAACGAAGCAGACCAGGTAATCATTGCCAGACCAACCAGACCCTCCGCAGCAGTGAGCATCCGTATTGCGCCAACAGGCACTAAATCTCCAAAACCAACAGTTGTGTATACCACAGACGAGTAATAAATGTAGTCGATAATATCACCATTTTCTATGCCCCTTATATGACCATACTCAGCACTCCGATGGGCAATCATGAATCCAAAAGCGAAGATCCAGATTTCCAGTATATGCGCTATCAGCAAGCCAAACATTACCAACAACACACCACTACGTTTGTGTACATGCGCTCCCACAGCACGTCCAAGAAAACGTAAAGCTTCATAATGAAGTATCACGCAGAACGCCACAATGATTGCAGATATCAGCAAAATAACGAAATGGTGAACATGTTCATCCATATGACTGCGGCCCTAACACCTTCTTAGCTACGTTAAAATTAAAAAACATGCATGGCATTCAACCATTATTGATACTCTATTCATACACTAGCTCATAGAGCTCCCCCTCATCGTAACTCGCAGCCAACACAAAGCATTTGATTAATTCCAAGCACCTGCCTCTTTTCAGTCTTGCTGAGAAATACGATCACCACGTTCACGCATCAACCAATAAGTGATACCAACAGCCAGAGTAATAGCAGCCAAACCAAACAATGCCTCTGCCGGAGTAGTTTTACGATCCAGAATGATGAATTTGCGAGCCAGCGCAAGCAAGGCAATCAGCAACACGACCTTCGTTTGGATGATGCTTTGCTGGCGGGTAACAACGTATTGCAGCGTATGATTGAATTCCAGCGCAATCAATAATGTCATGATCTGGCCAAAAACGGTTTGTAAAACCGTATACTCAAGCGGATTCAATGCACCAAACACCAACCCGCTAACCACTCCAATGAATAAACGGAAAAGGGCCACCATAATTACAAGCGTAATCATAAATGTAAGTATGAGCGCTACTATGCTCTCGAAACGTTGGTAAAACGTTTGAGTCGACCACTGGTCTATCATCAAGCGCCATCTTCATAACATCTCTCTCATTCTCTCGTATCCGTTTCCAAGATTTTATTTGACATAGAAAGTAGTTTGATGCAAAGCATCAGACTGAACGTTAAGGTGCATTATTTTGCGTATATATGTAAGGATTATGAATTTCCAAGAACCATTCTGGATTTTGCAATTTTACAAAACCATTTTGTTCATACAGACCATGTGCATCTAGCGTTGCCAGCATCCAACGGCGTAGCCCCTTCAATTCAGGATGCAGAAGAATACAAGAAATCAGCCATTTGCCGAGGCCACGCCCTCTATAATCTGGCACAATAAACACGTCAGCTAAATAGGCGAAGGTAGCGCAATCCGTAATGGCACGCGCAAAACCGATCTGCTTCCCATTGTGATACAAGCCGAAGCAAAGCGAATGATTGACTGATTTTTCTACGGTTGATCTAGGGATATGCTTTGCCCAATAAGATACTTCGCATAAAAAATCATGGATCATTTCTATGTCGAGGTCTTCTCGATTATCCGTCACTGTGAATTCATCTTGCTGCCATTTCATTGATGATTCTCTTTTTAATTCTCAAGTTTCGGGGTTTAAAATCAAATAAAATTTCACTGATCACTCCTATCCAAGGCTTCTCGCTGCAAGGTAAGGCAATCTAATTGCAGAGCTTGCACAAAGAATTGATTTATGTGCGCTTCAATTACTTCCATGATTTGTTCAACGCGACAGCCAAGCTGGTGCTTGATG
>NZ_FORD01000049.1 GCF_900113925.1 Nitrosomonas sp. Nm34 | reverse complement strand
CTAAATCATGGCGTAATGGCTGATGATCATTGAGGTCTTCATAACCACATGCCAATGCATAAACCCGTTGGCGCAATAGTGCCAACCTATCATGCTGGCAACTTGCCTGCCGACGAGTGTCTTCCAGTACTTGAGCAACCGCTTTACTCAGCCCAATGTGCTTATCCGCCTGCCGCAATAACATGACGCCACCATCTGATGTGATATCACCACCTTGCAAATTCACTTCAACAGTACGCTTCTTTACATCTGGAAATTTGAATGATTCCCGGGTACACTTTGTCACTGGCAATTCCTTTTCTTTATTCAGCATAGGTCACTGAATTATAAAGAATTATTATGGAATTGCCATCTCCCTTCGTGCAATATTCAGGCTAGCGTGGCGTTATATGATGGGTCTCCATAGCCGCATGATGCTGCAATTCGTGCAAAGATCGGCCAGGTGTTTTATGACCGACCCATTGTGGCAGCAGTGAACCGGCAATCATCCCTACTGCCGAAATACTAAGACCAACCAGCTGTGGAGGTATTAGACTTTCTTCACCGATCAGGATTTCAATCATGAGCCATGACAACAAGCCACCGAAAATTGCCGCTAACGCACCCTGAGTAGTGGCACGCTTCCAAAATATTCCGCTGAGTAATGGTACAAATGCGCCAGCAAGCGTGACCTTATAGGCACTTTCTACCATTTCGAAAATAGAGGAATCAGAATTTAATGCGAACGCGAGTACAATCCCTCCGAAACTCACCAACGTGGCTCGCATGACCCAAAGGAACTGGTGATCACCTATTTTCGGCCAAAAGCCCCGAATTACATTTTCAGCAAAAGTGACAGACGGAGCGAGTAAAGTGGCTGAGGAACAACTCATGATTGCGGAGATAACTGCACCAAAGAACAACACCTGGGCAGCCAATGGTGTGTGCTGTAATACCAGTGTCGGCAGTAACAATTGAGAATCCTCTGCTAACAATTTCGAGAATAGTATCGGGTCGATCAAAGTAGCAGAATAAGCAATGAACATTGGCACAAAGGCAAAACAGAAATAAATGGTAGCACCAATGACCGAGCCCCAAAGCGCGACAGTAGCGCTTTTTGCTGAGGTAATGCGTTGAAATACGTCTTGCTGCGGGATAGAACCGAGCATCATGGTGACCCAGGCGCCGAGAAAGGTAATCCATTTTAATGGATCCATTTCGGGGAAAAAATCAAGTTTACCTGCTAAGCTGGCATGATCAATAACTGCCATCGCACCACCGCTGACTTTGCCGCTGACAATCCAGGCAATAAAAAACAAGCCACTCATCGACACAAACATCTGCACGAAATCCAGGATTGCTACCGAGAACATACCACCGAAAGTCGTATAGGTGAGTACAATAACAGTACCAAGAATCATGCCTGTTTCCTGGCTTACCGTACCGTCGGTAACGACGTAAAAAATCAAACCGAGTGCCTTGATCTGTGCTGCCACCCAGCCTAAATAGGCTGCAACAATACAGAGTGAGGTAAGCACTTCGACTGGTCGGCTATAGCGCATACGGTAGAAGTCTCCCAGCGTGATGATATTGAGCCGGTAGAGATAGCGTGAAAAAAGAATACCAGCGATGACTAGACACATCGAGGAACCAAAGGGGTCGGCGGCTACGCCGGTCAAGCCATTTTCTACGAAAGTGGCCGGCACGCCAAATACAGCCTCAGCCCCAAACCAAGTAGCGAAAACTGTTGCGGTGACTACATACACGGGTAGTGAGCGTCCTGCAACAGCAAAGTCTTTTGCATTGTGCACTCGTGTGGCAGCATAGAGACCAATGCCCACAGAAATCATCAAGTAGAAAATAACGAACCACAGCAGCATGACCGCCTCAGCAAAAAATAATAAATTTAATATTTGATCAGAGCGGGATTATACTGATGGATATAAGGAAAATAAACGCTGATCTCTGTTACCAAGAACTGCAAGAAAAGCAAGTGCAATTCCTTTGCGCAATGGATAACTACAGCTGTGCATAGCACATACTATCCACCTAAGCACTTTATTTGTGTAAATAAAAGCTGGAAAGCTGATTTTGGATAGGAGCTTACATGCCGATTATTCCCCAAATGCATCAATTAGCGTTTACTTCTCTCTTAGCTTCTGTCATCTTATTAGAAACAAGTTATAGAGGAGAAAATGGCGAGAATCAATCTGGAAATTGAAAACATGAATGACTTGGAAGTCAGTGATATCTTCAGTGAACTGAGAGAAAAAGTGGGGCGAGTTCCTGCAGCTTATCGGGCATTTGCGCTACATCCTCATATTTTGCAGGCGAATTGGAATCGCACAAATAATATCCTGGGAAAAGGTAATCTACCCATAGAGGTAAAAGAAGCGATAGCAACACGAGTATCAAAAGTAAATGGTTGCGATTTTTGCTTAAACATACATAAAGAAAATCTTGTAAAGCTTGGATTTAACTCAGCCACTGTCGAGTCTATAGCGAATGGCGAATCAAGTGATCAGCGTCTTGATCTTGTACTTAAATTCGTGAGCACAGCAACAAAAGATCCTCATTATCTCAATGATTCTGATTTTAATGCATTAAAAAAATCGGGTTACTCAGAACGTAATATTTTAGAAATACTTACAGTGATGGAAATGTATACTGGTTATAACAAAATAATTGTTGCCCTTGATTTACAACCCGATGATTGAATCTATAGACGGTGACTGCCTGATCGGAAAACTGAAAGCCATCAACATTTAGCATCGACGACCTCGAATATGTTTTTCAACAACCTTTTCAGTATATAGAATTTAAAATCTGGTGGTACTGAGGCGTGCAGTACTACAAATTTTTACTCATTGTTGCCAGCTTTGATATTGAGTTTAAAAGTGCTGTCTGACATTAAGCAAAAACAGCAAAAACCGCTTGTGTGTCGGTATGCGAAAACGCTCGTGATATTTGAATGACAAAATGCTGCCTTGATAATGCCTGGTATCAGCAAGAAAAAGTGTTTTAAAAGTCGAGCAAAGCAAGTTCAATTAAAACTCTGTTGTTCATGGTGGAGACCTCAATGTCGAAACACATTCAGCAATCAGAAGTAGCCAAAATTGCGACACTCTGTACACTGCTCGATGTATGTGCGGAGCGTGAAGCCATCGCCATCTATTCACTCCAGAAGCAGGGGGTCCGAACCTGGACCTACCGAGAACTTTCCGCTAATGTCTTAGCGCTTGCGCGCAGATTATCAAAACTCGGGGTAAGAAAAGGCGATCGAATTGCCTTACTTGCATTTAATCGCTCAGAAACCATTGTGGCAGCACTTGCAATCCTAAAAGCAGGGGCGGTAGTCGTGCCGATCGATGCCCAGCTTGGCACACAGACACTCGAGTGTATGTTTACTGACAGCCAGGTGCGCATAGCCTTTGTGACTGAAGACCATCTGGCACGGTTCGAAGCCTTGGCCAGCACCCAGAGTTTGCAGCTTATTGTATACGATGGAGATGAGGCGAATTCGCGCCACTGGCGTCAATTGGCAATAGCTGACGAAGTGGTTCTGCCTGAAGTTACTCCCGCTGATGCAGCGGCCCTGTTTTATACTTCGGGTACCACTGGGCGACCCAAAGGCGTGCCGCTTACCCATGCTAATATTGCTTTTTCGCTGCATGGCCTATTCCAAACCCGCGTCACGCTGACGGACGACAGACTGCTGCTGCCGTTGCCCTTACACCATGTCTTTCCTTTCGTCTGCGGCATGCTGTTGCCACTTGCATTAGGACTAACGATTATATTACCCCATGCCTTGACAGGCCCGCAAATCGTGCGAGCCATGCAGCAAGGTCAGGCTACCGTTATGGTCGGCGTTCCTCGTCTTTATGACGCACTCTACAGTGCGATTGATGCGCGTATGCATGCCCAGGGCAAAGCTGTTTATTCCTTTTTTTATGGCATGCTTCAGGTGTCTCTGTACTTGCGTCGTGTATTTGGTTGGCGCGTGGGGCAATGGCTGTTCCGGCCGCTGCATCAGCGCTTTGCGCCCTCGTTACGGCTAACCGTTTGCGGCGGCGCCGCACTTAATCCCGAGCTTGCTTGGAAGCTCGAGGGATTAGGCTGGCAACTGATGATTGGTTACGGTATGACTGAGACAGCCCCTAACATTAGCTACGACCATCCCGATAGTCTTCGCATTGGTAGTGTCGGTAAACCGTTTCCGGGTGTGTACGTTCGCCTGATGCCGCTCGTTGAAATGAGTGCAAGAGATGAAGCATATGGTGAGGTGCAGGTACGCGGCCCCAATGTCTTCACTGGCTATCATCATCTGCCTGAAGAAACAGCCAAGGCATTTACTGCTGATGGCTGGTTCCGTACTGGCGATCTCGGCCGTTTCGATACAGAGGGCTACCTTTTCCTGCTTGGTCGGGCTTCGACGTTGATTGTGACGGAAGGCGGTGAGAATGTTCAACCGGAAGATGTCGAGGAGGTTTATCAACAACACCCAGTCATTCGCGAGTTGGGAATTCTGGCAGAGAAGGGGCGACTCGTTGCCGTCATTGTTCCAGAGATGCGTGAAGTTCGGCGTCGGAACAGCGATATCGAAAGCGCAGTACGCGAAGCGCTCATGTCAGCGGCGCATACCCTTCCCTCTTATCAGCGTATCTCGGACTATGGCATTACGCGTGATCCCTTGCCACGCACACGCCTGGGCAAGCTCCAACGGCATCGTTTGAAGGAGCGGTATTTAGACGTGAAAAGGTTCGTAGCAACCAGTGAGACAGCGAGTGGGCCTATGGCATTGGAAGAACTCATCGAACAGGATCGGGCGCTGTTCGATGATCCTGTTGCTCGCAGCGTGTGGGAATGGCTAACGACACGCTACGCACCCAGGCGACTGACACTCAATACCAGTCCACAACTCGATCTCGGTATTGATTCGATCGAATGGTTGAATGTGACGCTCGAAATCGGTGAGCGCACGGGTGTAGACTTGAGTGAAGAGGCTATCAGTCGTATTGATACGGTACGCGATCTGCTGCGAGAGGTGAGCGAGGCTTCTGTAACCCGATCGGCTGCGACGCTGATTGAGCAACCGGAAGAATTTCTATCGTCACAGCAAAAACACTGGTTGAGACTACACGGGCCGTTTTTATCAGTGGTGGCACGGGGACTTTATGCGCTTAACCGTCTGTTGATGCGAGTTTTTTTTCGTGTGCGAGCAGCAGGATTAGAACATGTACCTGCCGATAGCCAGTTCGTGCTGGTCAGCAACCATGTCAGTTTTCTTGATCCGTTTATGCTTGCTGCCGTACTCGATTATCGGCGCTTGCAACGTACTTACTGGGCTGGATTTACCGGTGCGGCGTTTCGCAATATTGTATTCCGCGCAGTGAGCAGAATCGCGCAGGTAGTGCCCATTGACCAGGAAAGCAAGGCCATTTCCAGTCTGGCTTTCGGTTCAGCCGTTCTGCGCAGAGGAAATAACCTGGTCTGGTTTCCCGAAGGCAGCCGATCGGTTACCGGGCAGTTACAACCCTTCCGGCCAGGAATTGGGATGATTCTCGCACGCTATCCGGTCGTGGTAGTGCCTGCTGCTATTATGGGTGCTTATGAGTCCCTTCCAGTAGGGGCGCTGTGGCCACATTTCCGGCCTATTACTGTAATTTTTGGGCCAATGCTCCAACTGCAAGCACTCGCATCAGATGGAAAAGAGCGAAGCGCAGAAGAACGCATCGTGCACGAGCTCGAAGATGCAGTGGCTAAATTGCTAGCAGAAGCTGAGCGAGAAAAAATACAGAGGTGAATGAAGGGCTCCTCTAAAAATTCAGAGTTTCCAGAGTTCTAAACAAGATAAGATGAGAACAAAAAATGTTGACACAGCCTATCACTGATAGGTAAGGAAACATTTTTAGTGAACAACGAAATATGATGACGAGACGGGGTAAGCAGGCAATCGGCGAAACGGATGCTCGCAAATATGAATTTTTAGAGATGCCCTGAATGGTATCGGTATCTTTACACGTGTATTTACCCTGACAAGCTCAAAATTGATCAATATTTATTTGCTATTATCCTGATTATTTCCGTACCCATTGACCATTCTCTTTTTGGAACCAAGTGCCAGCAGGGAGTTTCTTAAATATTTCGATAGCATAAACTTTACCGACCTGATCAACACCCACTCGCTGGGCAGTAGCCTTTTCCTGATAAATTGCTCTACGTTGAGTATTAATGGCTTTAGCCTCAGCTTGAGCGTGGGGGGTCCTGGCAATGACATATCCGCTATAACTTTCACCGATTGCTCCTGAGGCACGTAACTGTTCCAGATTATCGGCTCGGGCAGGTGTTCCATAAAGCAATAAGGTCAAAAGGATAGCACTAAAGATTTCCAGTAAAGGTTTTGTTTTTAAAATGCATGGAATATGGAGCATGATATTTTCCTTATCGATTTCATTTGGCACTAGAAGACATTTGGATTGGCTTGAATGTCTTTTTTCGCTTCTTCTTCAAGCTGTACGCGTATATCGGCATCCAGCTTGACATTAAGATTAATAGTGATAGGTTCTTGTGGTGCTTTGACTTTGACTGTGGGGGTGCAGGCGGTGATTAACAAACAGCAAAGTATCAACAATCCCATGCTAGAGAGGATATTTCTTATTTGATAAGTTTTGTACATGATTGCATTTCCTTTACTGGTTGATCGTTAGAGCCGGATTTTGCCACGATCGTATAATAATCATAATAAACCTATACTATATACAATTTATTTGAGAAGTCATTAATCTAGCCTGAACAGATCGCGCAGTATTTCGTTGGATAACTTGTAGCCCTGATTAATGGCCTCTAGAATTTCACCAATATTACTTTCAAGATTAATATTCAAACGAAACATCCGTCCCTTTTTAACATTGGGATTATTTCCCAGCAGAGAGAGGGTGGCTTTCAGGTCATGAGCAGCGGATTTGTTCAGCTTTAATGACAATTCGGTATAGTGAAAGTCCTGCAGCACTTGAAGCAATAGCTGCATTTCTTTGCCTGTGCTTGCCAGCATTTGTGCGGCTTTTTCAGATTGGAATTGCAGCATGCCGGGTATGTCTGCCTCAAGGTGACTGTCGTGGATGATGATATGATCACCTTCGAACGTGATGGGAATACTGCCATCGAGACGACCGTTACCTGCTAATCCTTCTACTTTAATCAGGTCAAAAAGAGCCGCGAGTTCGATATTATTTACGAGTATTAAGATATCATTGCGAATAGAAGTTGGATCGATGAGAGTGGGTCCTAAAGACACGATGCCGCCAAGCAAGAAAAGGTTTGCTTTTTCGAGAATAATTCGAGGCGGTGAAGCTTTAATTTGATAAGAAACCACCAAATTTTCCATGGGAATACCCGCATCAACCTGTCGAATAGTCAGGCTTTGCTGGGGTGGGCTGCGTGGCGACAATAAGTCAACCAAATCCAGTGTGGCATTCATCCCGCTGATTTTGGCAGCCTGATGGATAAACGATACATTGTTTAAATCCAGTATGCCGCTGCTGCGCATGCCCTTCTTGGACCACTTGAATTTAACACTAGCGCTGACCATGCCACTTACATCCTCAAGCTGGGCAAGAGCGGGAAAAAGTGTTTTAGGTTGCAGGCCATCATTCGCAAAAGTTAACGGGGCAATCATTATCTTCAGCATGCCTTCCCTGCCATCGATTGCCTGCTCTCCTATGATTCTCAAATAACGTGTGTCGGGTATTCCACCGACAGCATCAATCGTATATGCCTTGGGTTGCCCATGAACAGACTTGCTTGTAATCTTGCCAGAAAGGGAGAATGGGGCGAAGTAGGGTGTAACTGCTTGATGAGATAGCTGACCAATCGTGAAGTCAGCGACCTTGTCATTCTCAGTCGTACCGAATTTCAGCATTGCAGCTATCTCATTCAGTCGGATCTGTGAGGGTAGTAGAGTCAGACTTGCATGATGTATCGTACCGAGACCTTGATATTTTTCGCCTGAGCCAAGCTTCCCGCTCAAGGATATTTTGCCTGGGAAAATTTGTGCCTCTACTGCTGCCGCCTGTTTCTGTTTAACCAGTAATGTAATGGGACGAGGCCGTACTACGAGGTGGTGATTAAGTATCGCCCCGCGCGAATTTTTTACCAGCTCGATATCCATCTTCTGGATAGACAGGTCTAACGAGCTCTTGAGATTGAAAGCATCCATCGGGTCAATTTTTTTAATGGTGACCTGCCCCGGTTTTTGTAGTCCCATTTGCCAAGTGTCCTGCTCGAAACGAATCTGCAGCGGCAAAACAGCAGAGGTAGCACGGGCCACTATCGGCCCGATAACGAGCCGGTCTGTTTCGGCATGCAGCTCGAGTTTGCCTGAACCCTTGGTTAACGCAGCATCTAGCCTGAGCAGGCCATGTAGATTTGATAATTTTTGCGCATAGCTGAGGTTTTGCAGTTCAAGCCGGGCTTGACCAGCCAGTGTAAGCCGCTGCAGCCAGCCCAGACTATTCAAGTCATGCAACGCATTATGGTAGAGTTCTTGAAAAGGAGGAGTCTGTCCTGTGACTTTCATTTGTAATGTGATCATTCCGCTATCTGGCTGTGCCAGACCAAGTAATTGCCAAGGATAATAGTTGACTGTATCGCTTGCGTTTAAAACCAGTTCAATGTCAGGTGTACTATCGTAATGACGCACCGTGGCATCAAGATGTGCTATGAGGGAGTCACTGGACGCCATGAGCTTTCCGGTTAGGTGGGCGTTATTTTCATCCATTTGCAAGTTGAATCTGGCTTGCTCAAAAACTTTTTCTTTCTGTTCGCTATTGGGTAGATGAATATCGGATAGCACGAATTCAGCTTGGATGTGTGGTGGCCGCATTGCTGAGAATACGAAAGCAGCCTGGCCAGAGAAGTCAAAAATTTCTAGCTGAGGCAAATTCAGTTTCCCTTCTGAGACAGTGATCTTGCCTTGGAGATGTCCCTGAGTATCCCTAGCGATAGCAAGTGAGCTTTTTCCTTGCACGAATGAATCTTTAATTTCAGCATCGAGATGGACAGTTTGAATGCCTGAATCAGCTTGAACAACGTTACCTTCCAGCGTAATGACAAAGTGACCCTGTGCCGAGCACAGATGAATAATTGAATCCCGTAAGGAGATAGCCGGTAGCCAAATCGCACCGGGATCTTCTCCAGTCGATGGCATGGCAGATTGAAGCGAACCCCAAAGAGGTTGCTCACTGCTCAAATCAAACGCCGCTTGCAGACCGCTTATTTCAATTGAGCCTACCGTACCTGCCAGCAGGTCGCGCAAACGCCAGGTGATATGGATTTTGCTGATTTGCAGCTCATTGTCCCTGCCGATCGACAGATTACGTAAAAGCAGGCTATTGAACGAAACATCCGTAACCGCAAGGGAATGAAGTAGGATACCCTGTTTACGTAGCTGATCGCTGATGAATGACGCTAGCAGAGGAAGAGAAACTACGTAGAAGCTAAACACGGTTATACTGAGGCCGGCAATGATGAGTAAGCAGGTAGCTAGACGTTTGTTCATCTTACAAATGGAGATTATTTGCAATTGTTAATAAAGCTATTGTAGCAACTGGCCGGAGCGTCTCAGTGGTAGTTTCTGCGAAAATACAGAGAAGAGCAGAACGAATAAAGCAAATCATGGCGTTATGGTCGCGATTATTCCTGAAAAACTCAATCAGTATGAAGCGTGTTATTCCGTTTTTTATCGTCATTGTATTGATCATTTTAAGCATGGCTCCTTGTTATGCGGTTAATGTGACCTTTAAAGGAGGCCCGAGAATCAAGAGTGATGAGGGTAATTTTGAGATAGGACTCAACGGCCGCGCGCATCTGGATGTCCATTCATTTTATCCAGACCAAGCTGATCCCGATTACCCTGCATTCGGTAGTCAACTTCTCAGCAGTCATGATCGCGATGGGTTTAATTGGCGCCGTACTTACGCCACGCTCACAGGTAGAATCTACAGTTTAAATTTCAAATTTGAAAATGACTTTGCTGTTAATGCTAATAGCGCTTTCCCGCATAGCCTGCGTGAAGCGTGGCTTTCAACTAAACTGGGCCCAGGCCAGATTACACTGGGTCAATTCAAACCTTATCGTGGTATGGAAGAGTTAACCAGCTCCAATGAAATTACTCTGATGGAACGTCCATCCACTTCCTCTACCGGAATATATAGCGGACGACAATTTTTAACCGGCATCGGTTACAAAGCAATGCTCAGGGACAATATTGGCTTCGGTATCGATGTCATGAGTCTTTCCCATTTTGGTTTGCCTATTGAAGGGATAACTTATGGTGGTCGCATGGTGTGGTTGCCGTTGGATAAAGAAGACAACATTCTTCATCTTGGATTCTCTCTCAGCAGAGATACGGCCAATAAAGATTCGTTACCTGCCAAGATAGTGGATATCTATGGCGGACGTGAGGGAATAAGCCAATCTTTAGGAGTGGCAGGGGCAAGTCCAAGTGCCCCGAATAGCAACAGTCAATCGACTTTCTCTGCCGAAGCAGCGTATGCTTTCAAGGCGTTAACGCTACAAGGCGAATATGCGATAGCGCATCTTGATAATACCCATCAACTAAATGGAAATACAAAAGATTCCACGATCCATGCCTTCTATATCCAGGCAAGCTGGTTTGTGACGGGAGAGAATGCAGTTTATAAGAAGGATCGGAATACTTTTGGCAAACCGAAACCGATCCGGAAATGGGGCGCACTGGAACTTGCCGCCCGCTACGATCTCGCTGAGAACGTCATTCAAAGCCTTGATGCGGATCCCTGCAAGACAGGGACTTCGAAATGCCAGGTTCAAGTCATCACGCTGGGGATTAATTGGTATCCTTATCAAAATATCCGTTTTATGCTGAATTATTACCTGACTGAAGCTAATATCGGTCATACAGGTTCTGAAACACTAACGCGCAAAGATAATCCATCAGCGCTTTCTTTCCGTACTCAGTTGAGTTTCTAATCAAAAATTTACAAAACTTGCTGCTAACCAAAGAAAAGTTGAAGAAATACTTTCAATGAATAGAATGAGTTTTAAATGAGCTTTAAATGAGTTTTTAACGATAACCAAAGCCTGGGAAAGCATTATTTCTGATCAGCGTGATTATTATGAGGTATTGAGTGTTCCGCCAAGAATGCCGATCAAAAGGCCATCAAGGATACTTTTCGTACCCTTGCGCTGAAGTATCATCCAGATCGTAATAAAGAACCTGAGGCTGAGGAGCGTTTTCAAGGAAATTGCTGAGGCTTATGCGATTCTCTCTGATCCGCACAAGCGGGCAGAATAGGATGCACGTGGATTTGCCGGGGTGGCAGGAACCAGCCGTGAGGATTTGTTCAGCGATATCAATTTTGAGGATATTTTAGTGGACTCAATTTTGATTTCGGCATGGGTAATCTGTTTAATAGCTTTTTTCGTCAAGGTAGGGAAGGGAGCAAATGAGCAAGACCGATTCATGGCGGCAAATATCGAGGTAGAACTTTATGTCACGCTGGAACGGATAGCAGCAGGTGGGGAAGAAGTTATGCATGTGCTGCATCCTGTGGCTTGTCCTGGCTGTCATGGTACAGGCGGTGAAGGAGGGGTTGCGCCGCAAAAAAATGTGAAACATAGGGTGGCACTGGACGCATCACACATAGTCGTCGTGAGAAAAAAGAACACCTGTTGATTCAGCAGATTATTCCCTGCTCTGTTTGCCATGGACGTGGAAGCATCATCGACCATCCTTGCCGGGAATGTAATGGCAGCGGTGAGGTCGAACAAGAGGAAGTATTGTAATAAAAATTCCGGTGGGGATTGAGGAAGGTATGGCGTTGCGCATTCCTGGTAAAAGCATGCCCAGCCCATCGCCGGATGGTGTGCCTGTTGATCTGTATGTGGTGGTCTTGGCATGGCAAGATGCGCGCTTTGAGCGAGCAGGCGCTGATTTGTGGCACTCGGTATCGCTACCGCTTACTGATGCTGTGCTGGGAACCCGACTCAATGTGCACACATTGCACGGCTCGATCGACGTGACCGTGCCTGCAGGCATACAGCCTGATGCGGTCCTACGTCTGAAAGGGAAAGGATTGCCCGCATTTAGAAGCAAGCGGACGGGCGATCTCTATTTGCGGATTTGAGTAAATGTGCCGGAGTATCTCTCTCGGGAGGAGCAGGAATTATAAGAGCAATTACGTGTGATTAATCGCAAAGTGCATGAAAAAGAACCTGAATAAATACTTCCATTTCCAACTCAAACATGATGCGCAGGCGAACCGCAGGCAGGATCAATCATACAGCAAGGTGAAGCTGACAAAGTCAGTTTTGATTTAGAAATGGAAGAATAATATGCTACTGTAGCTTCTGACCAGGTTTTCCTTAACATGATGAATATATTATCCATGCTTTAGGAGGCGGATGAGAATGGCTGCCAAGCTGAGACCCATACATCATTTACCTGTCAAAATACTGTCCCAGCTGGATGAGACGACCTGTGGCCCGACTTGCTTGCATGCTGTTTATGACTACTGGGGCAGGAACGAGTCGCTGGAAGATCTCATTGCCCGCATCCGCAAAGTGGAAAGCGGCAGGGGCACATTTGATGTTTTTCTGGCTTGCGATGCTTTACGCAATGGTTTTCAGGCCACTATCTATACCTACAATCTGAAGGTATTCGATCCAACCTGGTTTGTGACGGGGGTGGATATTGCTGAGCGATTGCGCCAGCAGCGCGAGGCCAAGATGGATCACAGGTTGCGTTACGTTACGGAAGGCTATCTGGAATTCCTGAGTCTGGGTGGGCGACTACGCCTGGCCGATCTTTCTTATGCATTGATTCATGGTCTTTTGCGCCGTGGTCTCCCGATTCTGACTGGATTGAGTGCGACGTTTTTGTATCGTGCCGCGCGCGAGCATGGGCCGGATGATATACCGGATGATATACGCGGTTTGCCCGCGGGCCATTTCGTGGTTATTGCAGGTTATAATCGCACCAGGCGTATGCTGTTAGTAGCTGATCCTTATGGGCCGACCCAGGAATACTGGAGTAGTATTGACCGGGTGATCGGAGCGATTTTGTTGGGAATTGTGACGTATGATTCCAATTTGTTAGTCATCCATCCTCCACGAACACTCGAACAACTAATGACTGAGCTATCATGAGCAACCTCATTGTTGTCAGTAATCCTCATGATTGGCCACTGAATATTCCTGACATAACAGTGGTGCCTGCCAGAGTGTATTTGACTGACCCGGCCTATGGCAGCCAGCTCAGAGTGCGTGTCTTCAATCTATGTAAATCCTATCGCTACCAAAGCCTAGGCTATTATGTTTCACTACTGGCTGAAGCTCGCGGGCATAAGCCTTTTCCCCGGGTCAATGTTATCGAGGATCTGCTATCCCCAGGTTTAGTGCGATTGATTACTGAAAATCTGGATAAACAGATACAAAAATCACTGGCCTTGATCAAATCAGATCAATTCGAGCTTAGTATTTATTTTGGCCGTAATGTGGCTAAACATTACGATCAGCTCAGCCGTCAGTTGTTTAATTTATTACCGGCGCCATTGCTGCGCGCTTATTTCGATCGCCAGGGAGACCAGTGGCACATTCGCAACATCAAAGCTATCGCTGCAAGCGATATTCCGTTGCAACACCAGGGCTTTGTCATACAGGCTGCCACAGATTATTTTTCGGGGCGCAAACCATCGATACAGAAGCAAATAGTACCTCGTTATGATTTAGCGATTCTGCGTGACCCAAACGATCCTGAGCCGCCTTCCAATGCCAAAGCAATGAGACAGTTCGAGAAGGCAGCAGAAAGTCTTGGCATGCATGTCGAATTTATTACGCGTACTGATTTTGGCCGATTACCTGAATTTGATGCGCTGTTTATTCGTGATACCACCTATGTCAATCATTACACTTATCGCTTCTCGCGGCGGGCTGCTGCGGAAGGTTTGGTGGTAATTGATGACCCCAATTCCATTCTCAAGTGCAACAACAAAGTATATCTAGCCGAATTAATGGAGCGGCACCGCATTCCCGTACCTAAAACTTTACTGGTACATCGGGACAATGTCGAACAGGTCATTCCTGCGCTCACCTTGCCGTGTGTGCTCAAGCAGCCGGATAGCTCATTTTCGCTGGGCGTAGCTAAAGTCACGACAGAAGAAGAGTTGCGTCATAAAGTAGATGAATTGCTGGACAAATCGGAGCTGATCGTTGCCCAGCAATATCTACCAACCGAATTCGACTGGCGAGTTGCGATACTGGATCGCCGCCCCTTATTCGTCTGCAAATATTACATGGCGCCGGGGCACTGGCAGATTGTCAAACATGGCGAACATAAACGGGATTACGTCGAAGGAGTCACGCAAGCTGTCTCATTGGAAGAAGCTCCGCCCAAGGTAGTGAAAATGGCACTCAAGGCCGCCAATCTGGTCGGTGATGGTCTGTATGGAGTAGATATCAAGGAGGTCGGCAAGCGCTGTTATGTTATTGAAATCAATGACAACCCTAACGTCGATGCTGGCAATGAGGATGCTATTCTCCAGGACGTCTTGTATCAACAGATTATGACGGTATTCTTGCATCGGTTAGATCGGCGTAAGCAGGCAGGGGGATGGTGAAGGCTATGTTGCCCGCTTTCTCAGGTTACGGCATTGAGTTGGAATACATGATTGTTGAGCGCGAAAGCCTTTCCGTTCTGCCGATTGCAGATGAAGTGCTGCATAAACTTTCGGGCAAATATGTTTCTGAAGTCGAGTGCGGCCGGCTGGCCTGGTCCAATGAGCTCGTTCTGCATCTGCTTGAACTCAAGAATGCTGAACCTGAGCCGGATATTGAATCTCTTGCCGTATTGTTTCAGAAAGAAATTCAGCACATCAATAGTGAGCTTGAGTTAATGGGCGCTAGATTGATGCCTTCTGCCATGCATCCCTGGATGAATCCTCGAAACGAGACACGATTATGGCCGCATGATCACGCAGAAATCTATCGTGCTTATGATGATATTTTTGATTGCAAACGCCATGGCTGGGCCAACCTGCAGAGCATGCACTTCAATATGCCCTTTGCTGACGATGCTGAATTCGCCCGCTTGCATGCAGCTATCAGACTGCTGTTACCCGTTTTGCCTGCACTGGCAGCCAGCTCACCGATTGTTGCAGGATATCAAGCCGGTTTTCTGGATTGCCGCCTGCAAAATTACCTGACACATCAAATTAAAATCCCTTCCACCATGGGCAAAGTGATACCAGACACGATCACGACTCGCGCTGCTTATGAAAAGCAGATTCTAGCACCGATGTATCAAGAGATCACTACGCTCGACCCGGAAGGCATCTTGCAACATGAATGGTTCAATGTACGCGGCGCAGTAGCCCGTTTTGTGCGCAATGCCATCGAAATCAGGTTGATCGATATACAGGAATGCCCGTATGCCGATCTGGCTATCGCTGCAGTGGTGCGTGATATCGTGCATGCATTGTATCACCAGCACACCGCACCATTCGCTAATCAGCAGGCGATCAGTACCGATTCTCTGGTCAAGATCCTAAACGACTGCATACGAGATGCCGAGCAAGCGAGGATTACTGACCAGGAATATCTGAGATTGATGGGTTGCTCTGCACCACACTGTGAAGCACGGGAGCTGTGGCAGCATTTAATTGCCTCAGTGCTGTCAGAGCAGAGCGTACAACCCTGGCGGCAGGCGTTAACCGTCATTCTGGAACAAGGCACACTGGCGCGTCGTATTTTGCGTGCTGTTGATCAGGATTTTAGTCAGGCGCGACTAAGAATTGTTTACAGAGAACTGTGTGACTGCTTGCATGAAGGGCGGCTGTTTCTTGGAATAAATTAAAGCCAAAGCAGAAAGAAGGTAATGTGATTTATTCCATTTCCAAATCAAACATGACGCGAAGGCGAGCCACAGACAGTATCACTCATACGGCAAGGTGAGGCCGACAAAGTCAGTTTTGATTTAGAAATGGAATTAGACGGCTTACTTTATCATTAATCATCAATCATATCTCAAGCCAATTGCATAACCTGTTCCTTATAGCACTGTTTAGCCCTGATTCAAGATTACCCAGCAGCTTGTGGCGCTTAAGCTTAATTTTCTTAGCAAACTCATCTTGTTTGTCAACTACCTCAATTTTTCTTATTCCTTTTTTAAAGATTTTCTTTAGTCATTTTTAAAGATCTTCTTTATAGCAAATTAAGGCATGTGCTTATATTTATTGCATGAAATGCCATATACGATTACTACTCAGATAGGGGGTTATGTAAAACATTTTGATGAGACTGGGAATAGTTTCTAAGGAGAAAAAAATGAATCTATTCAATAAAAAAACTATACTCGTAAGCATTCTTCTTGCGTTTGGTGCCTCCGGACATGTATGGGCAAGTCCAATAAATACTTCAGCGAGTGGAACGAGTTCTACTAAGGTTGCTACCATTACCGACAGTATTCATAGTAACACTCAAGTAAATCAACTGGATCAAACCAGTAAACAAACACAACCACGGCAACAAGTCAAACAGAAGAAAAACAAAAAATTTCAACGAACGGTCTACCCTATGTTCCCGTAGGTCAAGTACTACCCAAATCCGAGGAGTCATCAAGACTTCTTGAAAGATAAGAGGGATACCTATTAGTTGGTCCATTAGTTGGTCGATGTTACGCGCAAGATGTAACTTTTTCTGCCGTTTTTTGACGGCAATTTTTTTATTTTGTAGATCTGGTGTGTAGAGCCGGTCGAATCTATTTTCTCACTATTGGCTACGACCAGATCGTGCCAGCTACTTATTTGAATTAAGCGATAGAGGCAATCCTGTAATTCGGCGCAATTGCTTAAATGCTTGATCATCTCAGCTTATTCACTGGGACGCCGTCTAGAACAAAAACGTTAAATCGAATAATTTTTGCTGCCAATTGTGCACAAATTTTTGAATTTTATTTTGGTCACTTATCAAAATATTGATGCTTCCCTTTCATTTATATGAAAAAGAGCGTTTATTTTTTCCTTATACCGGATTAAGTGACAGGGAGATCGAAATGAACGAAACCGAAGCCATGATGAAGCATATCCAGCAGGCTCTTGAAAATGAGCCGCGCATCAATCCGCATCGTTATCCGGTGAAGGTAAGCGTGGTGCAAGACTCGGTGGTGATGGAGGGAGAGGTCGCGGACATCGCCGCCAAGAAGCTCGCTCTCGAAGCAGCCAGCGCAATCGTAGGCACGCGCGGAGTCGTCGACCGGTTACGTGTCGTATCCTCCGAGCGGCGCGGTGACGGCGCAATCCGCAACTCCTTCGCCAACTTCCTGCTCAACACGAACGAGTTACGCAACTGCACCATTCGTGCCATGAGTAGCAGTAAGCTTGAGACGCTACGCGAGGCACCGCCCGAAGGCGGCGGATTAATCGACTTTGAAGTTAAGGATGGGATCATTACGCTCGACGGTACAGTGATCAGCCTTTCGCACAAACGCATTGCCGAAGTACTTGCCTGGTGGACGCCCGGCTGCTGCAACGTCGTCAACTCGCTTGACGTCGCGCCATCGGAGGAGGATACCGACTACGAAGTTATTGATGCCGTGCGCCTGGTGCTCGAGATGGATCCGTTCGTGCAGCCCGAACAGATCGACGTCAAGTGCAGTAACTATGTGGTGACGCTGCAAGGCTACGTGCGCACTGCTGACGAGCGCCGCCGCGCCGAGCTTGACGCCTGGTACGTGTTCGCCGTTACACGTGTAGTGAACAATCTCGAATTGCTCAGCTAGATTTCAGCGGATCACAGCGGCGTGTTCACTGGCGGACGACCCATGCCCTTATAAGAATACCTCATGCGGGGTGCTAAATCCGGGTATGCTGCGTGGTTGGTGACCAAGACGATTGACTGCCCACTGCACTTGTTCTTCGGAAACATCAGTCAATTTCATATTATTGCTTTCTCAATCACTTATACGCGCGCTTTGCTCAACCATTCCGGGCGGGTCATTGATGCTGATCCGGTAGGTGGCGAATGATACCACGCTGTTCTTGCCAACTTGCTTAGTTTACTTGTGTCGCAGGTTTCTGACAGCGCATAGGCTGCCACCAGTTACACCCTACCAGTTTGTCTGCATAGAGGTACTGAAAGTGAGCTTTATAGCTTATGAACAATTTACCTTCCATTTAAGTCGGGCTGATACCTACCTGTTCGGGATACGTATCTTGCCGAACTACTCTTTCTTCGCGCGAAATCGTAGATTTATTCACGCTAGCTTCTCACTATCTCTTCTTGCTTAAAACCTTTGTCTTCCGTAACTCGCAAATCTGATAGCGTGCACTCGGGTGAACTGCTGATAATGCTTCATCTGTGCTCTTCTATAGCATGTCTCCTATAAATTGATTATAATTTACAGATGACCTATCCGATATCATTTCGCCGTAAAGTATTATCCGTTCGGGAGAAGGAGAACCTCTCAATCGCGCAAGTGGCCAAGCGTTTTGGTGTAGGGGTAGCCAGCGTGATGCGTTGGATCAAAACTCCCGATCCCAAGACTACCCGCAACAAACCTGCCACCAAGATCAACATGGAAATGTTGGCGCAGGACATCAAGAATTATCCGGACGCGTATCAGTACGAGCGCGCCAAACG
>NZ_FORD01000048.1 GCF_900113925.1 Nitrosomonas sp. Nm34 | reverse complement strand
CTGCAAGTGGAGCTGGTATTGTGGGGGTTTGGCAAAAAGCAAATGAATAGATTCTGTTGACATTTTAGCGAAGCCAAATTAATGCTGAGGCAAACCGTATATAATTTCCAGCTATTTTTTCATAGCGTGAGGATATTCTTCTGTAATGCTTAATTTTGTTAAGAAACACTCACGGACAAAACCTGGGTTTACATCGCCATGACCCGCATTATGTTGAGGCGCTTGACATAAAATAGGATTTTCCAAACAGTTTCTAAGAATTCTGATACAAAATTGAAAGGTGAAGGTTTGGAGGGGATTAAGTGACTCGCCATTGAGCAGTTCTGTGTTTTTAAACCACCCCGATTTAGAGTTGGTTCGCTTTTATGTATTCTTCGATATAACTGAACTCATCATAAGTGATCTTTCTACGACGCATGAGCCGAAGTGCAGCAAGGCGGAGCTTCTGAAGATGGGCATTAAGTCTCATCGATTTCGAGGAATCTCCAAGTATTTGTGCACGCCCCAGAATCAGATCAATGGTCGTTTGGAATCTATACACACGGTAATTGCGGAAAAACTCAATCAGCATGGCATAAAAAGCATAGATGACGGAAAAATAAGCACCAATGCTTGTCAGCATGCCGATATCCAAGAAAAATGGTGGGTTATGAGTAAAAAAACGGCGAGCCCCATTATGAATTGGATAAAATAAATCTTTGGAGGGATCGTTATCTACGACACGCGCTAAGTTAAGCGGTACATCCCAGAGGAGATCTTGGATATGCTCGCTCACTTTCTTCGTTATTTCGTAAGCCTCATATTCTCCGAGTGCGGTTGATGCCACCAGAACGGTATGAGTGCCGATAGTTTGGATTTCACTCTGAACGTTCGGATAAACTGCGGGTGGAATTGTCAAAGATTCAAGGTACGGAAAGAGTGTTTTTAAACTCGCGGTATTTGCAATAGGCAATAACTGAAACTCACTGTTATGTTGCAAAAGGGATTTAAGTACTTCGGTACGAAGTCCTGCCAAAAAGAAAGCGACATCGAATTCCCCATTGATGAGCTCTTGTGCAGCTTGATCAAAATCTAATGTATGACCCTTTCGATCGATACTCAGGTCAAAATGTTTTACGATCAGTTGGCCGACGAAGTTGGTCGAACTCCCATCTCCACCAAGATAGACTTTTGTGCCGGATGGTATCTCCTGGAGATCACTGAGTCCTAGCTTTGAGCGCACAATGACATGGAGAGGAGACTTATACAAGCTCAGTAGTACACGCATTTTTGTACCTGCTCCCATATCCTTGATATTTGCTTGTATTGGATTTGAAGCTGATGAACATTGCATGAGCGGAGCTGTGTCCCCGAAAAATCCATCTTCAGCAAATCCAAGATGAGCCATACCTGCATTTATCTGTGCATTCGTATCAAGGCCACCACAAGATGATCGCAACGCAAAGTTAGGGACGATATTGAGGTGAAGTAATTGCTCAATAGGTTCTGGCGCGTTGAGAATCGATCGGATGCGAGGGGCTAGATAAGCCGTAGTGCTTCCTACCGGGCCTGTGAGGAAAACATACTGCATGTGGGTGCGGTTGACAAGAAAGACTGTGACGGCAGCAATCGGAATGAATAGCACAAAAATCAAAACAAAGCTCGTAACACTCAGAATAGGTCGGTGGAAAAGCGTCTTATGTCTGAGTTTCGTGATACGGCGATCAAATTGTCTAACATACTTATATAGCTTGGTAAGCTCTTCCGGCAATTCGTCGCTCATGCTATTTTCCGCTTGAAAATTCTAATAATTTAGATAGGTTGTTAAGTCTATTGAGCAATCTATCCATGCAAATGTATAGCAAACGGGAAGGGTAAGCCCCAACATATCTTCATACCATCAGTGGTGGGGGGGGAATCAGGCACGAGCAATTCTCGCGGGGGCACTCACGGGTGCCCAAACTGGCCTATCTGGAATTCCACAGCGGCTTCTTGATAGACTTGAGCGCCATGCTAATCTTATAAAAATGGCTGATAATCTGGCATCTAAAATTCATAATTCCTGAGTTTATATTGAAACCTATTCCCTTACTTATCAATTTAATTGAGGTTCTTAAGTTATAAGTATGTGCCGAAAATTAATCCACCAAACCAAAAGATAACCGAAATCTTCTTCATCCCGGCTCTTGCTGCGCTTTTTAGAGGAGACTATCTTCCTCAGGATCTTCGGTTTATGAATTCTGTATACATTACACTATATCAGAAGCGGAAGACTGGGAGTTAATCCTCTCTTTTTTATTAACTTGCATGGTACCTTCGTTGAGCGCTATTGGTGCCTTTTTACTCCGCCATTGGCAGCAGCAAGTGTGGCCTCTTTCCCGGTCAAGTGATCAACCCGGAACAGCTCGTCCTCACCGAGCCGTTTTTATCCAAATTTTCGATAATAGAAGCGCTCAATTGTGCTTCTTTACCCAAGCGATGTATCGATCCATCCAGCTTTGCAGGAATGCCTTGCTATCGGGCCCAATGTTGCCGGTACTATCGAACAAACCCTCCTTAGCTTGGATGAATGCCTCCGGCTGGCACAAGGTCGGCACATCAAGATAGGCGAGAACATTACGCAGATGCTGCTGTGCCATCGCAGTTCCAATGGCGCCGGGCGATACACCTATTACACCGGCAGGTTTGCCCGCCCACGCGCTCTGGCCATACGGACGTGACGCGTTGTCAAGGGCGTTTTTCAGCACGCCCGGAATTGAGCGGTTGTATTCGGGCGTAAGAATAGCAGGCCTTGGGCTGCGGCAATTTCTGATTTCAGGCGCTTGACGGAAGGTGCCTGTTGCGCATCGTCATCCTGGTTGTAAAGAGGTAAATCGCCAATTTCAACCTGTTTGAACGAGAACTCGGAGGGGGCCAATTTGACAATGGCTGTTGCCAGCTTGCGATTGAACGAATCCTTGCGAAGAATTCCTACTACGACGGCAATTTGATATTGGCTCATGTCTATTTACCTTATTATGGATGAATCAAAACAGAATTAGTTGTCCCGCTTGTTTGACGTTGCCAGAAAATAAGACAGAATTTCAGTTTGACGCTACGACTCAGCGGTGCATCCGTTCTTCCACCTGGCGATGGCTACCATTAGCCTCTTAACTTTTTTGCTTGTGGGAGGAATGGATATACCATCTGACACTACATCTCCTCACGGTTAGTGTTGCACTCCTGTCAGCTTATATATCTACGATTGTCGGTAGCTTCCCAAGTTCAGGGCATATTTGCCGTTGTGCGATCCCTACCTTCAGCCACATTCGCGTCGTGTTCGAACAATTCTTCCAGTTGCGCCGCCGCCTGTTTTTCCGTGGCGATCAGCTGTTTTTCATCGTGATGCACCAGGTGTAGCTTGCGCAAGATCGTCTCGTCATGCGCCCGAAAGCGCCGCACGGTCTCGTGTGCTTGCTGCGGCGAGATACCAAGCCCCTGCAGCACGCTATCGGCCATTTCCAGGCTGGACGCGAAGGTCTCGCGAAAAATGTATTCGACCCCAGCATCCATCAAATGGTACACGTGCTGGCGGTTGCGCGCTCGCGCGTAGATTTTGAGGTGTGGGAAATACTGGCGCACGATCTCGACTGTCTTGATCGACGCCGCAATGTCGTCGATCGCGAGCACAAATACCTCCGCCTTGTCGGCCTTGGCCGCGCGCAGCAGATCGAGCCGGGAGGCGTCGCCAAAATAGATCTTGTTACCCAAGCTGCGCACAAAATCCACTTGCTCGAAGCTCGATTCCAGCGCTGTGAACGAAATTTTGCGGATGCGCAGATTGCGTGCCACGATCTGACCAAAGCGCCCGAAGCCGGCAATGATCACGCGGTTCTCACTCATTTCAATACGATCGAACTCGCGCGCCGGGCCGCCCGTTTTTCCGAAATGGAAGACCAGATCATTGATGAAAATCAGTAATGGGGTGGCGACGAGCGATAGCGAAACCACCACTACCAGCTGATTTACTGTTGCAGTATCCATCAGGCCTGCGGCCCCGGCCGCGGCGAAGACCACGAACGCGAACTCGCCGCCCTGCGAGATGGCCAGTGCCATGTTGACCGCTGAGGAGTTGTCCTGCCCAGACAATCGACCAATCGCGTACAACAGCACGGCTTTGACGGTGATCAATCCGAGTGTGAGACCTACGATGGTGAGCGGTTGATTAGTGATCAATCCGAGATCGAGCGACATGCCCACGCTCATGAAGAACAGCCCCAGCAGCAGCCCTTTGAACGGCTCGATGTCCGCTTCCAACTCGTGCCGGTATTCCGAATCTGCGAGCAGCACGCCGGCGAGGAAGGCGCCGAGCGCCATCGAGAGTCCAGCGAATTGCAGCAACAGCGCCGTGCCCATCACGATCAGTAGCGCCGCTGCGGTGAAGATTTCCTGGCTTGCCGTGCCGGCGACGAAACGCAATGCGGGCCGCAGCAATAGGCGGCCACCCATGACGACTGCCAAGATCACTCCGATCGCTATGCCCACGGCTGCGAACCCGTCCGCTTGATCTATGCTGGTACCATCCGCAAGCAACGGTACGATAGCCAGTAACGGAATCGCCACTAGATCCTGGAACAGTAGTATCACGAACGACATACGCCCGAAGTGCGTGGTAAGTTGCTTACGTTCCGCGAGCAGCTGCAACGCAAACGCCGTCGATGAAAACGACAACACGAGCCCTGCGATAACTGCTGTTGTTATCGGCAATCCAAGCAGATGTCCGCCCAATGCCAGTACCACGCCCGTACCGAACACTTGTGCACTGCCCAGTAAAAACACCCGTCTGCGTAATGCCCACAGACGTGACGGTTGCAGCTCCAGCCCGATGATAAAAAGCAACAATACAACGCCAAGTTCCGAGAGGTGCAGCATTTCGTCTACGTCGGCTACCAGCCGTAACCCCCACGGGCCGATGAGCCCACCTGCTACTAAAAATCCGATCACTGTGCCAAGGCCGAGCCGCTTCGATAATGGCACGATAATCACGGCCGAGGCAAGGAACAGCACCATCTGAAAGAGAATTGAAGTGTTCATGTCACTACCTATTTTGAGTCGAGCAAGCCTAGCGTGGATGAGGATTAATTTCCCGTCGTGGAGAGCCTACTGGAAGGTCCGTATATACGATCATTCGCATGCTTGTCTCGAGAGAAAACCCTACGGTGGAAAGCATTTCCGGAATTATCCAAGTTCTTCAAGAAGCCGAACAGGGTGCGCTTGCAAGTTAAGTATAGAGAATATATCCGATACCATTCTGCCGCAAGGTATTATCTATTGGAGAGTGAGAGGTTTCTTGATTGCGCAAGTGGCGCAGCGTTTCTGCGTAGGTGTCGTCAGCGTGATGCGTTGGATCAAGATTCCCGATCCCAAGACAATCCGCAACAAGCCCGCAACCAAGGTCGACATGGAGATGCTGGCGCAGGACGTCAAGGATCATCCTGACGTGTATCAGTACGAGCGAGCCAAACGGCTTGGAGTCAGCGCTGCGTGCTCGTCATGGACAACGCGACATTCCACGAACGGCAGGGTATCCAAACCGCCATTGCCAGTGCCGGGCACACGCTTGAATAATTTCCGTCTTATTCTCCAGACTCCAATGATATTGAGCCAAAGTGGGCCCAGGCTAAAGCAATCAGAAAAAGGAAAGATGTTCCGTCGAGCAGCTCTTTGCTGCACATGCATTTTTGAATCATTTTATATAGGATCGGCTATATCAACGACCAATTGAAAAATGTCTCGCAAATCGAACATTCTCGCCATCGCAGCCCATTTAATTTGTTTATTAATCTGATAGCTGGGCTGGTGGCCTATACTTTCCGCGAGAAGAAACCCTCCCTTAATATCATACTCCCTCAAGCTCTTCCATCTGTGGTGATCTGATCCTTATATCGAACTCACGTTAATTAGGTTGCGTCATTTAGGATAGCTAATTGTAGTTATTCCATTTCTAAATCAAATCTAACTTTGGCGGCTTTCCTTGCTGTATTATTTAATGCTGTCTGCGGCTTGTCTTCGCGTCGTGTTTGATTTAAAAATGGAATTAAGCATTGCCATTCAGATTTGCCGTTATTTTCTTCGCCTAGAATACAGGCAAAAGCGTAGTGACAAATCTCAGGAGACTATTATGCTGACCGATACCGACTTACAAAATCTGCGCCGTTGCGTAGAGCTCGCGACCGAGGCACTGGAAGCAGGCGATGAGCCATTTGGGTCTGTGCTCGTCGCGGCGGATGGGACCGTGCTCGCTGAGGATCGCAATCGTGTCGGTAGTGGCGACCCAACTCGCCATCCAGAATTCGAGTTGGCGCGCTGGGCCGCGGCGAATATGACCTCTGAGGAACGAGCGGCGGCAACTGTGTACACCTCAGGTGAGCATTGCCCAATGTGTGCCGCCGCGCATGGCTGGGTTGGACTAGGCCGCATTGTGTACGCAAGTTCTTCCGAACAGCTGGCCGCGTGGTTCACCGAGCTGGGGAGTGCCGCGCCTCCCGTGCGGGCCTTGCGGATCCAGGAGGTTGTCCCCGGTGTCCAAGTAGAGGGTCCAGTAGCCGCCCTCGCGGAGCAGGTGCATGATCTTCACCAGCGCTTCTACCACAAATATAAGCAGAGCAGGAAGGAAAAGGGACCTGATTCTTCATCTTTATGACAAAAAACAACTGGCGGTAAGCTTTCGCCTGCCAGCAAAACCGCGGTACGTCCTTTATTACCTCTATCATCTATATCAACTTTAAATGATATAGAATTCTTCCTCGCAATTCTCTTTAGCAACCGGCTGCCAGTGCACATGGTCTACTTTAGCGTGGCTGGGACCTTGCCATAACCATTGGCGCAATTTCTCAAGCGCATTCTTACTGCCACAGGCCAGCACTTCTACTCGACCATCCGGCAGGTTTTTAGCATATCCGGAAATACCCAATTCTCGGGCTTTTTCCTGAGCAAATGCCCGATACCAGACACCTTGCACCCGTCCACTAACCCAGCAACGAATATACTGTTTCATGTATGCCTCATTGAATCAGAATATCAAATTCATTATTTAAAGTTAATTGACATTCTAGAGTTTAGAGTAAGCCATGTCCCAAAGTTGGGATTTTTTCCAACTTAAATGACGTAAAGCACTTGATCTTTTTGTTGTATGACATGTTGTTGCGTTATTCCTATCCTGAATTCCAATTTTTATTCCAATCTGGTTGCATGAATTTTTTATACTTTGCATGCCACCATGACCGAATAGCGACATGTCTTAAAATATTGACCTGTGCTTTACGAATCTGCCCGGCAGTTTGAGGCTGATGCTTGCGCTATGGGGAATGCTGATACAGTACTGCCACTGCCTGGCTGTTCAAGCAACTCAATAGCTGTACCAGGCCGTAGCCTGTCATGGTAATGTGTATCCAGCGATGAAGTGTTGGTCGTGTTTGCTGCCATGCCTCTTTCATTCCCCAAGCCTGTTTCAGTTGATTGAACATGGGTTCAATCGACCAGCGCAGGCTATAGCTTTCTACGATCTGTTCTGCGGTTAACGTGGTATCAGTGCTCAGCAGAAGACTGGCTATTTCCCATTGGCCAGAGGCATATGGTCATTTTCAAATTCGCACCAGACAACCCGAACCAACCGACCGTTCAGAAAGCGCGCTTTTGCCAGGGGGCTGCGCAAACGGACACGTTGTTCTTTGCCATAGCATAGATATGCAAGGTAGCCATCCAACGATGCAACTACTCAGCCTGTTCGGGCGTAAGCTTCTCGCCGTATTGCCGGCTTCGCCCCCGTTGGCGCTCCAATCTCGGCGCAGGTAGATTATATAGACGGGTATCTCTTCTGACCTGACCAATTACATGAAAGCCGCGATTGAGCATCGTGCTGATAAAATATTGCCGCATATACCAGCTATCCATCAATACGCGCACCCTTAAACTGAATCACCCCGGTTTTTCTGGAGGCTTTTTAGTTCGAGTCAGGCCGCATTAGCTGACTCCTTCAATTGTCAAGAATACGCCATTTCAAATTCAGTCGGTGGAATACTTCATCGCTTTCAGCAACCGACGGTTCTTGAACCGGTCATTCCATTCGTTACGCTTACGTCACAATTTCAGTAAACCCCAATGAATCTGGCAGAGTTGATTACTTTGCTCATTCGACCTTTCTTTTTGAGTATAAAAACATCTACCTAGCCTAACAACCACAAGAGCCTTCGGCGACGCTATGTATGGGCTCGATAATCTGAAAGCGTCGCATCTTACAAAGCGCCCTCGGACATCAACTGGCCCTGGGCGTTTTGCTTTTTCTCATCCATCACTCAAGGAGGTACACCATGATAGTCCTCAATGATCCTCATCTAGCCAACCGCATCCCCGATCCCGCCATACCCAGCCTAGTGCAGCAGCGATTCTCTGAAGTCTGTGCTGGCGAACCCTACGACTACGACCTCCACGGCTACATGGTCGTGGTGGAACCCGGCGACAGCGCCGAAGCCCTGGAGCGGGAAATCGGCTTCCCCATCCTGCGCAACTCCTTCGACAACACCTGCTACGGAGAACCTGATTTCACGCCATCCTTCGAAGCGCTGGAGGAACACGAGAGTTGCTACGAGATGGTCTTCATCTTCAACGGCGAGGGCTTCGGCGTCGGTATCTTCATCCCGAAGCAGCATGGCGTCGATGGCGACCTGCTGGCGATGTGCGCTGAATACGCGGTACCGGCACAGGCGGCAGCGCTGGCGTAGCCCTGACTCCCCGCATCTCATCCCATCTGCATTCCCGAGTATCAGTTTTCCAGAATTCCAGTTTCACAGTTTCCCAGATTTCCACCCACCTCCCACCCCGTGCTTCCCGCTGGGCTGGGTGATTTACATTTCTAAACCGCTAATAAGGAGACACTTATGGAAACACCACTGAATCCGCTCGTTGCCGACATCGTCGCCAGGCTCGATCCCAACCTGCGCGAGGACTTCGAGGAGAGGTCAACCATCATGGAGTTCGAGGCCAACATGGAGAGAGCTCACGCCGAATGCCTAGCGCTAATCGATCTTCTTCGTCGACATCCCTCTGTGCTTATTGAAGTGACTTTCCTGACGGTATAACCCAACATCTGCTTGTCTACGATCTCGATCTTGCACACCAGCTCATTGCAGATAACGGTGGGGAAGAGGTCGCCATCCTCGATCTTGCCAATGTACTCAATCTGCATTACAGCGGTATCGCAATGTTTAGGCCAGTCAGGGATTTGCGGAAATTGGAGCATCTTATATGAAAGAAACATTCCTTCAATCATCCATATCCACAAAGGAGTTCTGTCTATGAAACGCTCCAAATCCGAAGTCCCCAAGCCCGCCATCCGTGTCCTTAAGGAGGGCACCTGCCGTTCGCTCTCGGGCAAGTCCACGCTGATCTACCACTTCGGCTGCACGGCTGCATCCGAAGTCCACTTCCGGATAGCGGACAACACCGGCGGGGGTTTCTACAGCGACGAGTGGATTTCATTCATCGCCATCCAGGAGGCCTTCGATCGACAACCGAAGGGTAAACCCATCGTGTCGCACATCCTATTTTCGTTGTTCAATGGCCGCTCGCTGAACACGCCTGCCTTCCTGTTGGCCGTGCTGAAGGCGAAGGGTTGGTGAAACCGCTGGGCGACAAGCAGCGAGGCTATGAGCGCGTCGATCCCGCTGAATTCGTGGCGGGTATCAAGAAACTCATCAACTCAGCTGTCCCACTGAAAGCAGAGGAGGGCAAGCAAACGCCCGAATCCGCTCTACAGCACGCCAAGCGCGGCAAGAAAGGGAAGCCCACTGCGGAAAGCGCCGCCACCAGCTGAGCTACGGAGTTGAATTCCGTGGGTGAGTTTTCTTCTACACCCATAACCTGAAGCAACACAAGGGTTTCTCAGCTTCGCAATGAAGCACCCCTGCAATACCGACCCTATACCGAGCCATTTTCAAGCTGTCACTTCTTCAACGTCTTTTCAACCTCAATAGTCGCTTTTTCCAATTACCTACACAAGGAGAAAAACCATTGAGCACCGCCATTACTGCATTCTTCGTGCTGATCACACTGTACAGCCTCGTCCACGCCAGTACCCGCTGGCGGGGAATGATGAGCCTGGCACTGCTGAGCTGGGTGCTGGATCCATTCTTGTTCACGGCACTGCTCGCGTTTGCGGGCGGCGTTCTTTACTTCAACCAAAAACACTACAGGAGACCTATCATGCCGTACCAAAACTTCCTACTCGACGCAGTCAACGAGGTGCTCACCTGGGACATGCCGGATGAGGCGTTGGCCGATGCAGTCAAGGCGCAGGCCAGCCTGATGGCGGGATTCAGTCCCGAAGAGCTCGCGGAGTGCGCTCCAGATTGAACCCTCCCCAGCGCCCCATCACATTTCCTTTTCAGTTCCAGACCAGCTTCCTAACCAGCTTCCTACTCCGTCTTCTCTCAGCAGCATCTCTCATCTGCGTTCATGCGGAGGATTGCGCACGCTTGGAGGAAGGGCAGGGAAGCCACACGCGGGGGAGCAGTGCGTTCATTCGCGCTGCCCTCCATCTTCTATCGATATACTTACTACATACAAAGGAGCAAACATGACCACCAATCCAACCGTCACCCGCCGGCTGGTAGCCGAAGACCAGCGCATCGAGCATGCCGCGGCCATCTTCGGCATCCGCTTTCCCTTGAACCTTGAGCCGCTCGTGTACACGTTCGCCGAAAGGCTGTCCACAGATTACGACGGCGGCTACTGGGTGTACTACACGCTGAGCAACGGTGGCTTCTACATGGCGCCCGACTGACTCGGAGCAAGCCTTCCGCGTCACCTGCCATAACGGCTACGAGGGCATGCTGTCAGCGGACGCCCTCGGCATAACCGTCTGCCTCTACGCCTACAGACACCTGTCTTTCAGCAAGGATCAGGAGTTCTCTGAGGTTTGCGCCCAGCAGTACCATTGGCTACGGGACTATATGCTGGACTTGCCCGAATCGCCGGCCATCCTGGGGGCCACCGACTGACGCCAGCAGGGGAGAGCACGTGTCCCTCTGGGTATGGCACGCCGGTGCGCCGCCTTCACCGCCTTTGCCCCCGTATGCGCGCAAGTGTCGAAGTCGGGTGGCGCCGCGGGCGAACGGACCGGCCGACACCACAGGGGGAAAGGGGCGCGTTACCCTGGAAATTTGCCGCCACGGCGCCACGTTTCCCCAAAACCAATGCCCGGCGTGGGTCTCGGTATGGCGGATCAAACGCAACGCGCCCGGCTGGGACACACCCTGTTGCGTCGTGGCGCATCCCGGCTTCATCCGCAACGCTGCCGCAACGCTGAAACCCATGCTGGACATTGATGTTGCGGCGTGGCGGTATTTTCGGGGGAGGCGTGACGCGAAACTCCGGGGAGTCGCAGGGTGGCCGGGTGCGGGGCCACAGGCGCCTCTTCCTCTTCCGCTTTTCCGATTAACAATATTACTTTTATCAGGAGGGTACCACATGGTAGATGTAGATTTCAGCAAGTTCGGCGGCTTCATCAGGCGTACCGAGAGACCGTTCGAGGTGGGCAGCTGCCTCAATACCCGGGGCGGTAGGTGCATCGGTAACGCGGTCGTGAAGGGGGGTTAGCTTCTCCGGGGTCAACGGCGTCGACAAACCACTACACGATCTCGGTAGAGGGGGCGAGGGAGATGCTCGTGTCGCAGAGGAAGGGTGCAGTCAACGCGGACGTGTGGAGGGTGTTCTGACTCATAAAAATGCTCGACCTGGACACGGCCATCGACATGTGCCGGGCGATGCCAGAAAGACGAAGGGTAGCCTACGACGAATTCAGGGATAAGTATAACAGGGAGGGTGAACATGAGAAACAAAAGGCTGGTGAGCCAGACGATCGTCCATGATTTGAAGAACGGCGTGGAGTACGTATTCGTAAACACTACTGCAATCGACGCGCTAGTATCCGCAGTCATGATGGAGAAGAAGACAGCGAGTCTGGTCGACGAGGAGTTGAGGCGCCAGTACCGCTCCCGGATAGTGTGGGGCGATCAGACCATAAGCATCGGCGATCTGGAAAGGTGGTAGTAGCTAGAACCCGTGAGAGATTGGTTTGTGTATTCACATAGGAGAACCAAAATATGTCTCGAACACTCATGATCATGCTATTAACGGTTAGCTTATTAGCCTTTAGCAATGATGAACAAGCACCAAAGGAAAGACGCCTCTATCAAACGGATTCAATACGTACTGTTGTCACAGATAGGCCGTCCTATGTCATTCAACGGGATGGACGGATCCTTCCAACCGATAGCATCGGCACGAGGAATAACGGAAGCCAGAATCAAAGCAGGATAATCGGCGACAGGATTTATAAAACAGATTCAATTGGCACAGTCAGGCCCGATAGACCACAAAGGGTAAAGTAATGTGACCCATCTTCCTATGTAGCTGATGGAAAGTAATGAGTATATTTGTCCATATATACAAAACAGATGAATGGAGTTAGCCCATGACCAATCCGACCATTACCCGAAGGCAATTGTTGCTTGGGGCTTGCTGTCTGAGTCTCGGTGTGACTTCTTGTGCGGCCACCAATAAGACTGATCCAGATGCGCTCAGTACTGAACCCTATCCTCGTAATGCTACCGAGGCATTGGACCGATTGAAGCGTGGGAACCAGCGGTTCATGGCTGAGAAATCGTTTCATGCGCATGAGAAGTTTTCCTGGCGCAGCTTGCTCGTTGATACTCAAAAACCTTTTGCCACCGTGATAGGATGCAGCGATTCGCGTGTGCCGCCAGAGCTCATTTTCGACGTAGGGTTTGGCGATATCTTTACGGTTCGCCTTGCCGGGAACATCATCGCTGAAGATGTGGTCGGCTCTTTGCAATACGCCGGGTCACACCTTCACACACCGCTCTTTGTCGTGCTGGGACACGGGGGTTGCGGAGCGGTGGCGGCAACGCTGGATGCGATACTCCATCATGCCCAGGAACCCGAACATATCGAATCCCTCATCAAGCTGATCAAACCCGGTTTGAGGGGGCTCGATTTCAATCAGAGCTGGAAGAACCTGTTGCATGCAGCAGTGGAAGCGAACGTTCGCTGGTCAATGCAACAACTGCTCATGTTTCCAGAAGCAAAACGCGCACTGAAGGAGAGGCATGTCATCCTGGTAGGAACTGTATATGATCTTAAGACCGGAGGGGTACGCTTCCTGAGCTGAATCAAGTCATCCTGGAGGCTGATTCCACCGTAATCTTCCCAGAAAATCATGCCAGGTATAGGAGTCGGTGTAATGAATCAAACGCAACAGAGCGGCATCATGCCTGTCATGCGGAGTGCGTGCTTAGGTGGACGTTATTGCCGGGAGTAGCGAGCTGGAATGAGTGGAAGTGATCACTCTCCCAGATGAGATATCACCGCTCGGAGCGACGTATCGGACACACGAATCGTCCCGTCGAATGGACGATCGAGTTCCAGTACCAGGAAGAGGGCACTCGACATCGACAGCATGCAGACGACCAGTACGGCAATGGTAGTCGCGTTACGGGTGGCCAGCAGCCCGAGCCCGGCGAACAGAACCGCCTGCCAGACGCCGAGCACCACCAGCAATGGAGTCGGTATCGAGCGCTCGCTATTAACCACGAGGCGCTGGCGGAGCTGGCCCATCTCCACGGCCATCTTTTGCGCGCGCGATTTGAGTAGGCGCTGGGAGTCAGTTTTCGGCTCAAGCGCCGCGACCGCATCGAAGAAGGCCTCCCCCGTCTGCCTCGTTGGCCCACCGCTGAAGTCGATTGTGGTGGTAATCTCCTGGGGCCACACCTGCTCCAGCAAGGCATCAGCGAGCGCGCGGAGCCGACCCCGAGCTTCGCCAGCTTCCGGCCCGTACCGGTTCAGGACGCGGTCGAGCACAGCCACTTCGGCGGCGAGTTCCTTGACTGTCCCGCTCTGTGCGTCGTAAGTTCCTTTGGTTGCGTCGACCAATAGACCGAGGACCAAGGCAGTCAAAGTTCCGATCACACCCAGCCCGAGTGTGATTACATCCTTGGATTCTTTGTTGAGGTGGTGCTCGGGCAACCGCCGGGCGACCCCCATTGCAGCCCAGGTGCTCACCAGCAAACACACGAACATCACGCACGCAATCGCCAGTGAACTCATAACGCGGCCATCTCCACCTGCATAGTTGAATTCATGGTAAACAGATGCTCGCAAGGCCGAGTTAGAATTAGAGCTTCGTGATAACGCAATGCATTAAATCAAAAATGAAATCTAACCTAGCAAGTTGCATGCTATCTCCTTTGTTCTATAGAAATGCGTTGAGTTGATTGTGCGAGCGAGGCTAATCACAATCTGAAGCAATTGTTGGACAAGCCCGGATACAAAGAATCTCATTCTAAGGTATCCCATTCTCTATGAAAATATCTTTTTGAATCTCAGCGGCTGTAGAATTTACAGAATTAAGCAAACCTCAAGAATGAGTGTGTAACATCGCCATTACGGCAATATTTACCATGAATTGGTTGTCTTGATCCATATGATTGTTATTGCGGGCAAACACATCCCTCTGCTTATGGACAAAGAATGGCTTAAAGTGTGAATACGCCGCTGCTCGCCTGGCGTGCACTGACTCTTTTTCTACAAGCGGCATTGCCTACTTGATATACATTAATGCAACAGCACAGAAGCGGCCTGAAAATCGTACTGCGCTAGGAAATCGTCGAGTAGGGGATGCTGGCACGCACCACAGGGGGTAGTGGCGGGGGAGAAGCGCGCGCAACCCCCTGAAATTTGCCGCCATGCTGCAACGTTTCCCCGAAAGCCATGCCAGGCATAGCACTCCACGTTGCGATAAAACGCCACATCCCCGCAACGTCCCTGCCCCGGGGCGCGCCGGCGCGTTGCGCCACCGAGCTTCATCCGCCACGTTATCACTACGCCAAAACCCATGCCAGACATCATTATTGCGGCGTTGCGGCATTTTTAGGGAGATGATACTAAAATCTTGAGAAATCGCAAGGCAGCCGAGCGTGCCGAGTTAATCATTTCTCCTCATCTCTTCATTAAAGAGCCAGACCGATAGAATCAATCAGGACATAGGCAGCAATCCCGGTAATTACTTTTGATTAGCAACTGACTCCTTTAAAAATATGGGATGGCAAAACTGTATCTACCTGGTGAGTTAATCCTTTTTTAGTACCATTTTTAATGGAGTAAATCATGCCTGATGCGGGAGGCAGCCTTATGCGCCGCTTCCATAACGGTTTCAGCATTCACCCCTACCAGCTCTCCCTTTCTTTTCAAGGCTTTCCCATCGATAAATACCCATTCAACGTTCACGGGTTGGCCGTTAAAGACGATTTGATTGGCCCACTCGAAACTCGGAGCAAAGTTGACCTTGCCCGGATTGATGATGATCAAGTCGGCTTTTTTACCAGGCGTTAGGGAGCCGATGCGATCAAACATATCTAACAGCTTGGCTCCATCCACCGGAGCCATGCGTAGCACGTCAGCGACGCGATGAAATATGCCAGGCTGGAGTGATATAGCGCGTTGCAACCCCAGTGCGGCACGCATATCGTTAAACATATCACTCGCGTCATTGGTACCGCCATCAATGCCCAGGCCGACCTGGACTCCGGCCTGCTTCAGCTCGGGTAGGCGGATGACCTCAGAGGCTAGCCGCATATTGCTAAGAGGGTTATGCAAGATGCGCACATCATGTTCAGCCAGGGTATTAATTTCTTGATCCGTGAGGTGTATCCCATGGGCTCCTAGCAGATCCGACCCCAGTGCGTTCGCGTCTCTGAGTACAGAGAATACTTTATCCTCACGCTGCGCAATGTTTTCCAGCAAATGCACGTGCAGTTTCACGCCTAATTCCTTGGCCAGATTAGACATCGCGGTAAGATCAGCTTGAAGTGATTCCGATGGATGGGAAGCGACTTGAAAAGCAGCTCTAGGGTTGGGGTCAATCAGTGTCTGTTTGACGAGCTTGATATCCGCGATGCTGGCAGGATCGGCAGTGCCAAGATACGCGAACACAAAGCGCAATCCAGAGTCACCGAGGGCGCGAATATTCCCCCGCACGAACTGGGGAGTAAAGGCATGCGACCAGTCGACCGTGGTGGTGACCCCGGTGTTGATCAGGTCCAGAGTGCTGAGCCGAACGCCCGCGTAAGCCTCGGTTTCAGTGAGTGCAATGTCAGGATTAAATAGGGGGAATACACAAGTATCCAGCCAACCAATGAGATTCTTGTCAGCGCCACAGCCACGGATGAGTGATTGCCAGAGATGGTTATGTCCATCAACGAAACCTGGCATGACAATCTTACCCGTCGCATCCACAACATGAGCGCTACTTGCCTGTAGGTTTTTACCTACTTTAGCGATCTTATCTCTATCCAGCAATATATCGGCATGCTCGATTACTCCTAATTCGCCAGTACCTACTTGGGAATCCATGGTGATAATAAGGGCAGCACCACGGATGAGAACCTTCGAGGATACCTGTGGTGTCAAGGTATTACAGGATCCCACTAAAACGCTCAGGATCAAGGAAACTACAACCACAGAATGACAGTGCTGGTATCTGAACATGATTTCAATTCTTTCTAACCGTTTACAGGAGCTATCAAGATTCACTGCCTGCATATTGCTGTTATCCAATGCACTAGCTTTGCGATCTCAGGCAAAGGAAAGATTCCTTAATCATTATACCAACCAACTACAGAGTCAGTTCATTACTATTGCCTAACAAGCAATCGTATTGTTTTAGTATATGTTTTATACATTTGGCACTTACAGCAACAAAGATATAGCATTTGTCTGTTTTACTAGCTGTATGTCATCTAAATTAAGCTATATGAAGTTCCAAGAACATGACGATAATATAATATACTGCGTTGTTTCAAACTTCCAATTTTAGTTAGACCCACCTGAGGAGAATCCATGGCTCTTACACAGATGCAGCTTATCCAATCACTTGGGGAGGCTATGGCATGGTTCGAGCGAGAGCTGTTATGGGGAGTTGAGCCGACGGAATTGCGCCATCTCTGTGGTCGGATCGGCGAGCTTTACGCTGCTCTCATCTCAAATGGGCAGATGGCCCAACAGGTGAATCAGCCTGGTTATGACGTGGTGAGCGGAAATGGAGAGCGCATATCGGTCAAAACAACGGCCATGATGAGCGTCGCTGGTCATGTTGCATTCAATGCGAACTCTCTGGAATTTGTGGATCGCGTGATCGTGCTACGAATGAATACGGAGGAGATGCAAATCGAAGTCCTCTTAGATGCTCCCGTCGCAGACGTCATGCCAATGCTGTCACCTGCTGCAGCGGGAAGGTGCACACTCTCGCTGTCCAAGCTTCTCACCTGCACAAGGCCAAACCGCAGAGCCGCTACTACAAGTGAAGTTCGATATAGAAGCTACTTGGTGCGAGAGCTTGAGAGTGGAACCATTGAGGTGGAGCATGAAGGTATGGTGGTGCAGCCAGTCAAACCTGTCCTCAGAGAACTTGCAGTACAGCTGAATGTTGGCCTCCTGAATAGCCGTGGCAACGAGTTCAATACTCGGCAGCTCGGCACACAAATTATTCAATCAATTCGCGCACTTGAGAATGAAATTTCTCCAGGTATACGAGCACTCACTGCCGAAGCATGAAAGTGAACGTTATGGCAAGAGTCACGTATAGAATGCGTAATTGGAGAGAGTTCGTGTGAAATTGGCAGCGTATCCTGCTGAAGATTCTTGCCGACCATCTTACCTTTGGCATGCTCGCGGCTGAATATTAGTTACTTTGTGATTATATGCGTCTAATTTCGTGGAACCTCAACTCTCGGCAGCGAGACCTAGAGAATCAGGTTGCAGCGCTGATGGCTCTAAAGCCTGACGTCGTAGCGCTGCAGGAAGTCACGCCGACAACGATTTTTGCCCTGCGCACCATGCTTGCAAACGCTGGTCTTCGCCATGTGGCGGATTCATTTTCCTTGGCAGGGTCGCGGAGTGAGCTAACTGGCCGCCGTCGATACGGTCAACTCACTGCGAGCCACTGCCAGCTCATTTCAGAGACTCCGAGCCGCTTTACGGTGCCATGGCCGGAGCGTGTGCTCAGCGTAACCCTGCTGACGTTGGCAGGTCGTGTGGAGATCCACAACACACATGTTCCACCCGGGTCGAGCAACAAATGGATAAAGATCGATCATCTAGACGGCTTGTACGCCGGGCTTGCGTGCCCAGAAGAACGGCCAAGAATCCTCTGCGGAGATTTCAATACACCCCGTGAGGAACTATCGACCGGAGAGGTCGTGACCTGGGGACAGCGCCCAGGATTCAATGGCTGGCGAATTGCCAGGACAATACACGGCCGTGCTGGGTCTGACTGGGATCGTGGCGAGCGGCAAGTCTTGACCGGTCTCGCGAAGTGGGGCTTACCCGATGTTTACCGTCAGCTTCATGGTTATGACAGGATGGATGCGAGTTGGGTATGCCGACAAAGCAAGAGCTAGTTCGAGCGTCGGTTCGACCATGTGTTCGCGTCGCCGGTCCTGAAGGCAGAGCAGTGCAAGTATCTCCACGAGCTCCGAGAGCGCGGTCTTAGCGATCACTCGCCGATCGAGGTTGTGTTCCGTTGGTCCTCGTGTGCCGCCTAATCAGCCATTGCAGTTGATGAAGGCGCGCAATAATCCAACTGACACACAGCCCCAACTTTTTTCTGTGCATGGCACTCCCTTGAAAAGCTATCTGTGACGTTGCTGCAACATCGAAAGCCTTACTTGCCATAAATGGTACGGCGTGGCGGTATTTTTCTGTGGAGCCAAGTGAAACACTGGCTAGAAGACTCGGCATTAAATATAGCATGT
Source organism: Nitrosomonas sp. Nm34 (assembly GCF_900113925.1). GTDB lineage: Bacteria > Pseudomonadota > Gammaproteobacteria > Burkholderiales > Nitrosomonadaceae > Nitrosomonas. Next base: position 263 of record NZ_FORD01000048.1, on the reverse strand, counting down.
CTCCTATAAATTGATTGTAATTTGCAGATGACCTATCCGATATCATTTCGCCGTAAAGTATTATCCGTTCGTGAGAAGGAGAACCTCTCAATCGTACAAGTGGCCAAGCGTTTTGATGTAGGGGTCGCCAGCGTGATGCGTTGGATCAAAACTCCCGATCCCAAGACCACCCGCAACAAACCTGCCACCAAGATCAACATGGAAATGTTGGCGCAGGACATCAAGAATTATCCGGACGCGTATCAGTACGAGCGCGCCAAACG
>NZ_FORD01000047.1 GCF_900113925.1 Nitrosomonas sp. Nm34 | reverse complement strand
TCGCGGTTTCCCCCTTGCGTTTCACTACGGTTGTCGTTACTAACTCCGGTTATCTCCTCTCAGATAACAAGTTTTAACCCATGCCGGGCACACTAAGGCGCAATAACCATCGGGCATTGCGCCGTATGTGCTACCTTACCATCTGGTGCAATGCGTTGCACTTATTGCACCCTACCAGCTAAATCAAACATGACTTTGTCGGTTCTTCTTGCCGTATTAGTGATATTGTCTACAACTTGCCTTCACGTCATATTTGGTTTAGATGAGAATTCTTTTTTAATCATTCTTAACTGGTTAGGCTATAGAATAAGCTAGCGTTATTTCAAAAAGGCAACTTACTCCAGAGCTGATCAATACGTATTTTGACCGCAGCCTCCATTTCGATCGGTCTGCCCCATTCGCGTGCCGTCTCTCCCGCCCATTTGTTGGTTGCATCCAATCCCATCTTACCACCCAGGCCAGAGACGGGGCTCGCAAAATCCAGATAATCGATCGGAGTATTTTCCACGATCAAGGTATCCCGCGCGGGATCCACGCGTGTCGTAATTGCCCAGATGACTTCTTTCCAGTCGCGGATATCGATATCGTCATCTGTCACAATGATGAACTTGGTATACATGAACTGACGCAAGAAGCTCCATACCCCGAACATCACCCGTTTGGCGTGCCCGGGGTATTGTTTTTTCATGCTGACTACCGCCATGCGATAGGAACACCCCTCCGGTGGCAAATAAAAATCGACAATTTCAGTAAATTGTTTCTGCAGCAAAGGTACAAATACCTCGTTTAGCGCGACCCCCAGAATAGCCGGCTCATCAGGCGGTTTGCCGGTATAGGTGGAATGATAAATCGGATTGCGCCGCATGGTAATGCGTTCGATGGTGAAAACCGGAAAAGTCTCCTGCTCATTATAATAACCGGTGTGATCACCATAGGGTCCTTCAATCGCGGTCTCATCAGGATAAATAAACCCTTCCAGCACCATTTCTGCGCTGGCGGGCACTTGCAAGTCATGGCTGATGCATTTGACGACTTCGGTCTTGGCACCACGCAATAATCCAGCAAACTGATATTCACTGAGACTATCAGGCACGGGCGTAACGGCGCCCAGAATGGTGGCCGGATCCGCCCCCAAGGCGACGGCCACAGGATAAGGCTGGCCTGGATTGACCATGCAGAAATCACGATAATCCAGCGCGCCCCCTCGGTGAGCAAGCCAGCGCATGATGACTTTATTCGGCGCAATGACTTGTTGCCGGTAAATACCTAGATTTTGCCGCGCTTTATGCGGGCCGCGCGTCACGGTAAGTCCCCAGGTAATCAGTGGAGCGATATCGCCTGGCCAGCAGGTCTGGATGGGCAACCTGGCTAAATCGATTGCCTGCCCTTCCCAGATAACCTCCTGGCATGCGGCACTGGAAACCACCTTGGGTGTCATGTTGAGCACCTGCTTCAGCACGGGCAGCTTTTCCCACGCATCCCTCAGACCCTTGGGGGGATCAGGCTCTTTAAGATAAGCCAACAATTTACCCACTTCGCGCAACGCCGTAACCGATTCCTGCCCCATTCCCAACGCGACACGCTCAGGTGTGCCAAACAGGTTGGCCAATACCGGCATACTATGCCCTTTCGGTTGCTCGAACAGCACAGCAGGGCCCGCTTTTTTGAGTAACCGGTCACAAATCTCGGTCATTTCCAGAAAAGGATCCACCTCGATCCTTACTCGTTTCAGTTCCCCTCGGATTTCCAATTGTGCGATAAAATCACGCAGATCTTTGTATTTCATTGATATTAAAAACCTAGAAGCTGCCTGTTAGCAAGAAATCCAGTGCAATCCCGGCAAATATCGTTGCACCCACCCAGTTATTATGCAGAAAAGCCTTGAAGCAATTAGCAGGGTTGCGCTCACGAATCAGAGCATACTGATACCCCACCAGGCCCAAGACTGCCGCCAATGAGAGATAATAAGGAATACCTCGCTGCAACAGCCAACCCACATAAACCATGATGCCCAGAAAAATAATATGACACAGCATGATACCCGTTATATCAAAGCGCCCGAGCGTAATAGCAGATGTTTTGATGGCAATTTTGAGATCATCCATTTTGTCAACCATGGCATATTCGGTATCATAGGCGATGACCCAGCATAAGTTGGCCAGTAATAATAGCCAGATGATAGCAGGCAGCTCACCCGTTTGCGCAGCAAATGCCATGGGTATGCCAAAACTGAAGGCAATCCCAAGATACGCTTGCGGCATGGCAAAGAAACGTTTGGTAAAAGGATAAGTTCCAGCCAGAAACAATGCCCCTACCGAAAGCAGCCATGTCAATTGATTCAGTGGCAACACCAGTAAAAATGCGCAAACACTCAATCCGGCAGCCAGCAACACGGCCTCTTTAGGGGTCACTATGCCGGCCGCCAAAGGACGGTTTTTAGTACGCTCAACATGAGGATCAATACGACGATCAGCAAAGTCATTGATGGCACAACCGGCTGAGCGCATCAAAATGGTGCCCATAACGAAAATAAGCAGAATCATCAGATCAGGCAGGCCTTCTGCCGCCAGCCATAACCCCCACAAGGTAGGCCATAATAACAACAAGATGCCGATCGGCTTATCCAATCTTATCAGTTTGGCATAAGCAGTCAGCCGTTCTTTATTCATCATATTTTTAATCTCAGAATAGCTGGCAAAAAGACTTCAGTGACTAGTATGGGTTGCCCCTGTAACATAAATAGAGAACGTCGCGCCCATAAACTAAGCGGTGGAGCCTGCAAGCGCTGGCAGGCTCGCTTAAAAAGGGGATGATGGATATTCATCCGTTTATAACCAAATTCAGCACGTTTGATCAGCGGATTGGTAAATAACAGGGTGCCTAAAGATCGGTTGCCCAAGCGACTCAATCCACGCCATGCACCCTGCAGATGTTTTCTCGCTATCACTGAATGGGCAAACACGACAGGGGTATCGTTACAGTAAAGATACACTTCACGCACCAAAGCCAATTCACTGTCACGCAAATTCATGATGACCAATTCATCGGCGCAAGCAGGTGCAAGCGATTGAAAGACCGGATCAACCCAAAACTTGCTACAACGTTGCTGTATCAACTGTGTCAGTGAATCTCGATGCAGTAACCACCAACGAATGTTAACTGCCGCATTGACAGGAACAGGATGCCACGTCAGTGGCTGGTGAGCACTCATGAAGCAAAAGGACAAAAGCTGAGATTATAAAGCAGACATAGAGGAATGAGGTTAACTTTATTTAAACAGCAATCTCAATCTATTTGCGATCAGGATTCTCAGGCCAATGTATCAGTCCACAGACTCATATCACGGACTTGCTTATGTATTCCATTTCCCCCTCAAACATGGCACGAAGGTGAGCCGTAGTCGGTATCAATCATAAGACCGCCAGGTAAAGCCGATAAAGTTTGATTTAGAAATAGAATCAGGACATATAACCGGTTGCAAGCGCCTGTGCCCAGTCATCATAGCGGCGTGAATGTGCCAGTTTGACCATAGCGTCATAATCATAAGGCACTGTGATAAGGGACGCTACCCAGCGGCCTTTAATGCGCTCCAGAATGGCGTAATGCGCATCGGGTGAGCCCGTTTGAACCACATGAAAATAAGGTGTGGCATCATCAAAAGCTGGCAAACCAACACTACCCGGATTAACAACGAGAGAGCCCGAGGAAGCTCGCATCGCGCGTGGCTTATGAGTATGTCCGCATAAAACCAGCTTTGCTCGCGTTGCTCCCAGGCGCTCGTCTACTTCTTGACGCGTTGCCATACGTGCGCCATAGGCCTCAACAGTTTCCAGAAAATAGGTCAAGTCACTAGCGGGTGTGCCGTGACAAAGCAACACATCCGTGTCGAAATCTGCTTTAGGCGGAAGTGATTTGAGCCAGGCAAGTTCTTTCGTTGTTAACTGGGAATAGGCCAATTCATCTACATCGGTGCATTGCTCAGTTCCATATGCGAGAAGTTGGCGATCATGGTTACCGGAGATATGGATCCAATCCTGCGCCATTAAATATTGTGCGGTTTCCAATGGTAGCAGCGGGCCTGACAAATTATCACCGAGATTGATGACAGCATCGACTCCGCTCTGTTTGAAATGTGCCACCACTGCTTCCAATGCGGGTAAATTACCATGAATATCTGACACAACAGCGATTCTCATAGCAAGCCTCCCCGCTCAAAGAAGATAGCTAACGTCAATCTTAGTATTGACGTTAGCTAGAATGAATCACCTCGCCTACCCTAAAATGAAATAGGCGAGGTATGAACGAACTGTCCAGGCCCCGTCCAGTGCACAGCTACGGGACATGGGCAGTTAATTTATTTGCGACCTGTTACGAAGGTTGTTGAATGCCCGTCAATAACCAGGCTGAATGTTGGCCCTTGAGATCTTTCTGCACATGCCAAATTTCATCAAATGCTTCGGGTAGTGCATCGGGTGCTTCACGCAACTGTCCATTAAAGCGCACGCTGGCAATGGCCATATCATTGGTCACTGTGACATCCAGCAAGTTGGCATTAACGAACAGCACTTCTGTTTTGTTAGGCTTGTCACCACTCTCTTTAATTTGCGCTTCAAGCTCAGCAAACATTTCGGGCGTAGTGTATTCACGAATTTCATTCAGATTATGTGCCCCATAGGCTTCCTGCATATGAATAAACGAAAGTTTCGCATTACGCAAAAACGGCTCTACTTCGAAATCTGCAGGAATGCTATTGGTCACACCAGAGTCACTGGTCGTAGCTGCACCCGCTTGTCCCATAGCTGGAGGTGGCGCCGAAGTTGAGGGGGTGGGCGTGAACATACCGCCAGCGCGATCTGCTCCGGCCCCTGAAAACTGCATTGGACGAGACGCCTGATTTGCTTTAGATTTACGCACCATACGGATAATAAAGAATATCACCGCAGCCAGTACCAGCAGCACCAGGATATCCGCCATATTGATATTCTCAAAAGCTCCTCCCATGAACAGAGCGGCTAATAAACCACCCGCAGCTAGCCCGGCTAATGCTCCGCCCCATTTGCTGGCGCCGCCTGCTGCCGCAGCCGATGCCGGTGCTGCTGATTGAGATTGTGCTGGTTTTGGAGTAGCCTGTTGATTGATGGAATCGCGTTGTTTCCCGATACTTTTACCACCACCCACCCGCTTTGCTTCAGCGTCGTCAAACGGGAGCAAGGTAAAAGTAAACATGGCTAAAGTGAGAAGTGTCAGTATTTTCTTCATAATTATCCCCAAAAGGACTGTAAAAAAACAAGTATAACATCATCGTTTGATTGTAGTGACTACTTGAAATTCACTCTAAACAATTTATTTTGTACTGCTTAATTTTGTAAAATGATTCCATATCCCGCTGCTATCGCGTCATTCTGCATCAAGCAGACTATTTATTTATAAGATGAAAGCATAATCACAAAGGAGTAATAAGAATATGGCTACTACCCTGATTACCGGTACCAATCGCGGAATTGGATTAGAGTATGCCCGTCAATATGCACAGGATGGCTGGCAGGTAATCGCCTGTTGCCGCCAACCGGCAACAGCAGAAAATCTTAATCGACTCGCCAGCCAATACCCGGATCACATCAGAATTTATGCCCTTGATGTGGCAGATCATCAGCAAATTGATCAACTATCTACCACATTGGCTAACAAGACCATTGATTTACTGATCAATAATGCCGGAGTTTATCCACCTTCTGATGATGGCGGATTTGGCAGCATCGACTACACTGCATGGCATAAAACCTTCCAGATCAATACCATGGCGCCCCTCAAAATGGCAGAAGCTTTTATCAATCAGATCAGCAACAGTAAGCTAAAAACCATGGCTACCATTACCAGTAAAATGGGAAGCATTGCTGATAATCAACGTGGCGGGAGTTATATCTATCGCTCGAGCAAAGCAGCCATCAATATGGTTGCCAAGAGTCTTGCCATTGATTTAAAAGCTCGTGGCATCACTTCAGTATTATTACACCCAGGGTGGGTAAAAACTGATATGGGCGGAGCCGGTGCACTCATTTCAACGGAACAAAGCGTTACCGGCATGCGCCGGATACTGAAGGAAATTACCCTGACAGATTCAGGAAAATTCTTTGCTTATGATGGGCAACTGATCCCATGGTAGTCTCGCCCCTTAATGCGATAAGGATCACATCAAGGAAGTGTAATTGGCCGCATTGTCCTCTTTCATCTTTCAACCTCATCTCTCAACCGATGGGGCGAGTAGACAAATTAATGATGAAAAAACTCCCAACATGACGCGAAGGTGAATTGCCGACAGTAAACAATAATCCGGCCAGGAAAAGCCAGCAAAGCCAACATTGATGAGAAATGGAAGAGAAATGGAATGACATCATCGTGAAATTTATTTCAGCAACTTTTGCTTGAGTATCGTATTAACCTGAGCAGGATTCGCTTTCCCTTTGGTGGCTTTCATGACTTGCCCCACAAGCGAGTTAAAAGCCTTTTCTTTACCGCTACGATAATCCGCCACTTGTTGTGGATGAGCCGCCAGCACCTCATCGATCAGCTTTTCGATTTCATTATCATCGGAAATCTGCTTAAGTCCTTTGGCAGTAATGATGGCATCAGCGTCTCCCCCCTGCTCGCCCTGCCACATACTATCGAACACATCCTTGGCGCTCTTGCCCGAGATGGTACCATCACTGATGCGCGCAAGTAATGCTGCCAGCTGCGCTGGGCTAACCGGACAGTGCGTTATTTCGATATTCTCTTTATTGAGCCTGCCGCTGACTTCACCCATGATCCAGTTGGCACAAAGTTTAGCCTGGGCGGACAGTTGCTTGACTGTATTTTCAAAATAATCAGCTATTTCTCTGGTTGCCGTCAGCACGCTTGCATCATAGCTGGAAAGCCCGAAATCCTCGATATAACGATTACGCCTTGCTTCCGGCAACTCCGGTAACATGGCCTTGACCTGCTCAATCCATTCTTTGGAAATACTCAACGGCAGTAAGTCAGGATCAGGGAAATAACGATAGTCATGCGCTTCTTCCTTGCTGCGCATGGTTCGGGTCTCATCGCGATTCGCATCATACAGCCGCGTTTCCTGTCTGATGCTGCCGCCGTCCTCGAGGATTTCAATCTGTCGCCTGGCTTCAAAATCAATGGCTTTTTCGAGGAAACGGAACGAATTGAGATTCTTAATCTCACAGCGGGTACCGAGCTTTTCTGTACCACGTGGCCGGACAGAAACGTTAGCATCACAGCGGAATGATCCTTCCTGCATATTGCCATCACAAATCCCGATCCAGCGCACCAGCGTATGCAGCGCTTTCGCGTACGCAGCGGCTTCTGCACTGCTACGCATATCCGGTTCAGAAACAATTTCCAACAAGGGCGTACCGGCACGATTCAGATCAATCCCACTCATGCCATGAAAATCTTCATGCAAGGATTTTCCAGCATCTTCTTCCAAGTGTGCACGAGTCAACCGTATTGTTTTTTCAGCATTCTCCACCTGGATCCGGATGCTGCCACCCTGTACGACAGGCAGCTCAAATTGACTGATTTGATAGCCTTTGGGTAAATCCGGATAAAAATAGTTTTTACGTGCAAAGACAGAAGGTGAATTAATCGTTGCCCCAACCGCCAGGCCGAATTTAATCGCGCGCTCGACTGCACTATAATTCAATACGGGTAAGACACCTGGCAAGGCGATATCGATGCCACATGCCTGGGTATTAGGTTGTGCTCCATAGGCGGTGGAAGCGCCTGAGAATATTTTCGATCGTGTCGAAAGTTGAGCGTGTACCTCAAGGCCGATAACAATTTCCCATTGCATGTTCTAAAAACCTTTCTTCTCGGTTACTTTTGCAAAAGCCGCTAAATCATGAATAATGATTAATTATGCTTCAGGCAGGCGGGCAGGTGCGCGCGCATGCCAGTCTGTCACTTGTTGATATTGGTGCGCAATATTTAGCATCTGAGCTTCTCTGAAATAATTACCTACCATATGGAGTCCCACCGGCCGGTTCTTATCTCCAAACCCGGCAGGGATCGACATAGCGGGTAAGCCGGCCAGATTTGCGGCACTGGTGTAAATATCCGATAAATACATTTGCAGGGGATCGCCGCTTTTTTCTCCTAGATTGAATGCCACCGCTGGCGAAGTCGGCCCCATAATGACATCACATTGCTTAAACGCTTCAGTAAAATCACTTGCAATCAAACGGCGCAGTTTCTGCGCCTGTAGATAATAGGCATCGTAATAGCCATGGGAAAGCACGTAAGTACCAATCAGAATACGGCGTTTGACTTCTGCGCCAAAACCCTGGGCCCGAGTTTTTTTATACATATCCTCGAGATCAGCATAGTCGGAAGCCCGATAGCCATAACGCACCCCATCAAAGCGGGAAAGATTACTCGATGCCTCGGCCGGTGCCAAAACATAATAAACTGGAATAGAAAGCCGGGTATTAGGCAAAGAAATTTCCACTGTCGTCGCACCTAATTTACGAAACTCCGCAATAGCCGCTTCTACCGCACTGGCCACATCAGGACTCACTCCTTGAGCAAAGTACTCCTTGGGTAGTCCGATCCGTAGCTGCCCAACCGGTTTGTCCAGATCGCGCGCATAATCTTCAGGTTCACGCTGCAGACTGGTCGAATCACGCGCATCGAACCCTGTCATGACATTCAACAATAGCGCCAGATCTTCAGCCGATTTAGCCATCGGACCACCCTGATCCAGACTGGAAGCAAAGGCAATCATGCCATAGCGGGAAACTAATCCATAGGTGGGTTTGATACCCGAGATACCGCATAATGCGGCGGGTTGGCGTATGGAGCCACCTGTATCCGTCGCTGTTGCGGCAGGTGCCATACGCGCAGCTACGGCGCATGCCGATCCGCCAGAGCTACCGCCAGGTACAGCCAGGGGATCCCATGGATTTTTGACCGGTCCATAATAGGAGGTTTCATTACTGGACCCCATTGCGAATTCATCCATATTGGTCTTGCCGATATTAACTGCCCCCACTTGATTGAAGCGCTCGATGATCGTCGCATCATAAGGAGAGATAAAATTGGAGAGCATTTTCGAGCCACAAGTCGTCAGCCACCCTTTGGCACAGAAAATATCTTTTTGTGCGACAGGAATGCCTGTGAGAGGATGCATCTGACCTGATGCAATCATTTTGTCAGCAACTTGCGCTTGCGCAAGACTCATCTCTTCATTGATGGTAATAAAAGCATTTAATTCGGGATTAAGTGACCTGATGTGTTTCAGAAACACTTCAGTCAGCTCGACGCTAGAAATTTTTTTTTCCAGAAGCTGTGCGGCGAGCTGCTTGAGACTAGCATTCAACATGAGAATTCAGGAAGGAGAATAACAAAAATGAATTGAAGAGAAATAACCTGCTTAAATGTTTACTCGATCACTTTAGGAACCAGATAAAGACCGGCTTCTACCTGTGGTGCAATCGATTGAAATAGAACGTGTTGATCAGATTCTATCACGACATCTTCACGCAACCGTTGTATCATATCCTGCGCATGACTCATTGGTTCAATATGAGATGTATCGACAGCCTGCATCTGTTCGATCAAGCTAAAAATACCCGATAATTGTATAAGCATTTGTTTTGATTCTTCTTCACTAATTTCAATACGAGCAAGATTGGCTACACGTTTTACATCATCTACGGATAAGGTCATTTGCTGTCATAAGCTTTATATTCAAACGGGTAATAGAGTATCATGACATGCCTGATGAGCACATACTTTTTGTACATCCACATTGCTTAAATCACTTCTTTTTCTGAATCTGTCATCACTAATGGAATTTCGCCATCATGTTTAACCTCCTGAACAATAACTTTCTTGGAAACTATTTCTCTACGGATATGGCAGTGGATCTAGGCACAGCCAATACACTGATCCATGTTCGCGGTCATGGTATCGTATTGAATGAACCCTCCGTTGTGGCAATCAGGCAAGAAGGCTCCGGCGGCAAGAAAGTGATCCAGCAAGTGGGACTTGCCGCCAAGCAGATGCTTGGGCGCACACCCGGCAACATTACGGCCATTCGTCCGATGAAGGACGGGGTCATTGCTGATTTCACCGTCACGGAACAGATGCTGAAACAGTTCATCAGAAAGGTAAACCCTCCTCGCCTGTTTTCTGCTAATCCACGTATTGTGATTTCTGTTCCCAGCGGCTCAACTCAAGTAGAGCGGCGCGCCATTCGTGAGGCTGCTTTTGGCGCAGGCGCACGTAAAGTCGAGCTCATAGAAGAACCGATGGCTGCGGCAATTGGAGCCGATCTGCCTGTTGAAACACCCACCGGCTCCATGGTGGTTGACATAGGGGGTGGCACCACTGAGGTGGCAGTGATTTCTCTGGGAGGAGTGGTTTATTCAAACTCAGCCCGTGTCGGAGGCGATAAATTTGATGAAGCCATCATCAATTATATTCGCCGTAATTACGGCATGATGATCGGTGAAGCGACTGCCGAGATCATCAAGACACAAATTGGCTCAGCTTACCCGGGATCAGAAGTTCGCGAAATCGAAGTCAAAGGGCGTAATCTGGCAGAAGGTATTCCACGCAGCTTCACGATTTCCAGTAATGAGGTTCTGGAAGCATTGGCTGAACCATTGAATAATATCGTCAGTGGAGTTAAAACGGCTCTGGAACATACGCCACCGGAATTAGGCGCTGACATTGCTGAAATGGGGATGGTGATGACTGGAGGCGGGGCATTACTGCGTGATATTGATCGTCTATTGATGGAAGAAACGGGTTTATCCGTCATTATTGCAGATGATCCGCTCACCTGTGTCGTACGGGGTGCCGGCATTGCACTTGAAAATATTGATCGATCCATTGGAATTTTTTCGCGCGAAATTTAATCTTGTTTCAATTTCTTATCATGGGTGATTGAAATAAATAAATGTGATGGAGACGGTTCCTCAATTTTTCAGGGCTGGCCCGAGTCCGCAAGTACGCTTATTTTTTTTTGCATTGTTATCCATTCTCCTGATGGTAATGGATGCTCGTTTTAGTTCTTTTTCCGGCATGCGCCAGACTGTGGGTATGATCCTCTATCCTCTGCAACGACTTGCCTATATTCCCGCGACTTTATTTGACCAGGCAGAAGAGCTAATCAATGATTTTCACCTCACGAAAGAAATTGCCAATCTCAGACAGCAATATTTCTTAAATCAACAAAAACTGTTCCGCTTACAGATACTGGAAGAAGAAAACGCCCAATTGCGGAAATTGCTGGGCGCAGCCCAGCAAGCAGAAATCAAAGCGATTATGGCGGAAATTCTGTATGTCCCACGCGATCCCTTTAATCGTAAAGTCACCCTTAACAAGGGAAGCTCGAGTGAAATTAAAGCCGGTCAAGTCGTGGTCGATGATCAGGGAGTCATCGGACAAATCACGCAGGTTCACCCTTTTTTATCCGAAGTCACGCTGATCACGGATAAAGGTCATTCTGTTCCGGTACAAGTGGCCCGTAACGGCTTGCGCTCGATCATTTCAGGCGCCGGCAAAAATAATGAGTTAGAGCTACGCTATTTATCGGTCAACGCAGATATCGAAAAAGACGACCTGCTGGTCACCTCTGGCATCGGAGGCCTCTATCCCCCCGGCTTGCCAGTAGCACGCGTAGAAAATATTGAGCATGATCCTTCACGAGATTTTGCAGTCATTATATGCACACCTATCGCAGGCGTGAATAGAAACAGACAAGTATTGATTCTTTCCTTGTCAACGCCCATACCCGAGCATCCCGAAGAAGCACCTCCCGAAGAAGGACCCAAGCATACCACTCAGCAAGGAAGGAGAAACCGTGCCCCATGATTATTTTAATCAGGAGCTTCCCCTGGAGGCAAAGCGCAGCTTTATTTTTCTCAGCCTGTTGCTGGCACTCTTGTTCAATCTGTTACCGCTACAAGGAATTATGCTGCTGCTTCGCCCCGATTTTGTTGCGATTACGTTACTCTATTGGAGCATTCATTACCCGCAGCGCATCGGAATGAGCCTTGCTTTTATAGCGGGTTTAGCAATGGATGTCAGCAATAGCAGCATGCTAGGCCAGCATGCCCTGGCTTATTGCGTGATCACATTCTTTGGCATGATATTGCATCGGCGTCTGCGATTATTCAATAGCTTTCAACAAGCCCCGCAAATTTTCTGGATATTGCTCATCACTCAATTTGCCATCTTTCTGACGGGCTTGCTGGGGGGAAGTTATTTCCCGACCTGGTATTACTTTTTTCCCAGCGTTACCGGTGCATTATTGTGGCCTGTCATTTCATTCCTGCTGGGCATTCCTCAAAAACCGAAGAGCGATCCTAACGAACTATGAATTATGTTGTTGAGCTTCGTAATCACTTGCGTGAATTACGGGATTTCCATATCAGGCTTGCGATCGCTGCGGGTTTTGTCGTACTGTTATTTTGCCTGCTGCTTGCTCGTTTCTTCTATCTGCAGGTACTCCGAAGCGAGCATTACACTACCCTGGCAGAAGCTAATCGCATAGCCATCATGCCGATTGTTCCCAACCGGGGCCTTATTTTTGATCGTAACGGAGAAATCCTCGCACAGAATCATACGACCTATGCGCTGGAAATTGTGCCCAATCAGGTGCCCAATCTGGAAGCGACCATAGATGAATTGGCAACAGTCATTGAAATCTCACCGGAAGACCGCCGGCGATTTAACAAACTAAGGGGCGAAAGCACGCGCTTTAGCAGTTTACCCATTCGACTGCGTTTATCCGATATTGAAGTGGCGAGCTTTGCCGCCAATCGTTACCGGTTTCCTGGAATGGAAATCAAAGCACGACTACTGCGTCATTATCCTCACGCTGAACTGTTATCCCATGTGATAGGCTACATTGGCCGTATCAGTGATAAAGATCTGGAGCAGCTCGAAAACAATAATGCGCTTGAAAATTATCGCGGCTCCCTGCATATTGGCAGAATCGGCCTTGAGCAAAGTTATGAGAAAGAATTACACGGCATAACCGGATTTGAGCAGGTCGAAACCGATGCAGCGGGTCGACACGTACGCACCTTATCGCGCACGCCTCCCGTGGCCGGGAATGATTTAATCCTTTCCCTTGATCTTAAATTACAGCAAGCAGCAGAAAGCGCGTTTGGCGATTATCGGGGGGCTTTGGTAGCGATGGATCCGAAGACGGGTGAAATTCTCGCCTTTGTCAGTAAACCAGGCTTTGACCCCAATCTGTTCATTGATGGGATTGATCATGTGAACTGGCGCTTACTCAATGAATCCATAGACAAACCACTCAATAACCGTGCACTCAGAGGCGTTTACCCCCCCGGCTCCACCTTTAAGCCTTTCATGGCTCTTGCTGGCTTAGAATTAGGCAAGCGTACCGCCGATTATGCGATTAATGATCCAGGTTATTTCAGCCTGCCCGGCAGTTCACACCGGTTCAGGGATTGGAGGCCGAGCGGGCATGGCAGAGTTAATCTACACAAATCGCTTGTGATTTCCTGCGATACCTACTACTACACCCTCGCAAACGATCTGGGAATAAATAATATTTTCAATTTTATCGGTCAATTTGGGTTTGGCAAGAAAACCGAAATCGATATTCCAGGGGAAGTCACCGGGTTACTCCCTTCTTCCGACTGGAAAAAGAAACGGTTTAACCAGAACTGGTTTCCTGGGGATACGATTTCCGTTGGAATCGGCCAAGGCTATAATTTAGCCACCCCGGTGCAACTGACTTTCGCTACCATGCTTCTTGCCAACAATGGCATAGCCTATCGTCCCCATTTTGTGAAACAGGTGCAAGATAATAAGCTGGGCCATTTGTATGAGAATAAGCCCAGTCAGATGTATACGCTTAATTTAAAAAAAGAGAATGTCGCGCGCGTCAGAAACGCGCTGGTCGATGTCACTCGCCCGGGTGGCACCGCAGCAAAAGCAGGCGCGAATGCAGCTTATACCTTTGCCGGCAAAACAGGCACTTCACAAGTGATCAATATTAAGCAAGGCGAACGTTACGTTGCCAGCAAGATACAGGAGCGTCATCGTGATCATGCCCTCTTTATCGCTTACGCGCCAGCAGAAGATCCCCAGATTGCGCTGACGGTATTGGTGGAAAATGGTGGCTCGGGTGGTTCCACTGCTGCTCCTATCGCACGACAGGTGTTGGATTATTTCCTTCTCGGGAAAACACCTGAGCCGATGCCTGCTGAGAAAGCAAATACTCCATCGCACTGACAAAGTAACAAACGATCCCGTCCATGCCCCAATCAAACCTGACGCGAAGGCGAGTGATCAACCATAACCACTGCTTGTTCAGCATCATCACGCTTGATCATTATCGTATTAATGATTAAGTTATTACCCTGAAAACCATAGTGAGTCGTCAGTTGACTGGTAAACTAAATTCATGACATACAGAACCATTCTCAAACTTTTGTTATACGCCAGAATAATTAGCTCGCTAAAAGAGGTATCGTATGGCGCTTGGGGCGTGAATACAACGTTGCTCTCCGTGACAGGAACCCACCCTGCCCCTTGTCGTGCCTCGTTGTGCCTTACCTCGCATTGGGATCACCCCACACTCCACCCCGTCCCATTACGGCTGTTAGCATCATGATTGAATTCAGGCGTTTATGGCATTATTGCACACGCTACATCGATAATTTTCTGCTAGCTGGCCTCTTTCTATTGATGCTGGTGGGATTGGTCGTGCTCTATAGCGCGAGTGGGGGGAATTTAGGCCGGGTAATCGGCCAGATATTAAATATGGTCGTGGCGCTGGCAATTATGTGGTTAGTAGCCAATATTCCACTTCAGCAGATTATGCGCCTTGCCTTACCATTGTATATACTAGGGATCGTTCTTTTGCTTGGGGTAACATTATTTGGTGAGATCCAAAATGGAGCACGACGCTGGCTAAACCTGGGAATCACTCGGATACAGCCTTCCGAGATGTTAAAGATTGCGGTCCCTCTCATGATGGCCTGGTATTTTGATAAAACGGAAATCACGCTACGCTTGCGTGATTATGCGGGAGCTGCGTTAATTTTATTATTACCCGTGCTTCTGATTGCACGCCAACCTGATTTGGGAACAGCCTTACTGATTACAGCAAGCGGCTTTTATGTGCTCTATTTTGCCGGCTTATCCTGGCGGGTCATGGTGGGTTTGCTTGTTACCGCTGGCGGCATCCTACCGCTCTTCTGGACATTTGCCATGCATGACTATCAGCGTAGGCGCGTATTAACCATGCTCGATCCCTCTCAGGATCCGTTGGGGGCGGGCTACCATATTATTCAGTCCAGCATTGCCATTGGCTCCGGCGGGGTGGCTGGCAAGGGGTGGCAAAACGGGACACAATCCCAGCTGGATTTTTTACCTGAGCAAAGTACCGATTTTATTTTCGCAGTGTTCTCAGAGGAATTTGGTTTAATCGGGAATGGTTTGTTATTATTGTTATACTTGGTAATCATCGGGCGTTGTTTGATCATCACCGCCAATGCACCGACACAGTTTACCCGCCTGGTGGCTGGTTCGATCACATTGACTTTTTTTACCTACGTATTCGTCAATATGGGAATGGTCAGTGGCATCCTGCCGGTGGTAGGAATCCCCCTTCCCTTGATCAGCTACGGAGGCACCTCGCTCGTCACAATGTTACTGGGTTTTGGTATTTTGATGAGTATACAAACCCACCCTAAACTGGTAAAAACATAAAGAGGGTAACCCCATGCTGACAAATACACTGCATTCTTTCGCTCATCGCTGGATAGCCTGTTCGACTCCATTCATAGTTATCCTTGCCCTGATTATCCTGGCTGGTTGTAGCAACGTCTCGCAACATGCCGGGGTGCGAGATAAGAGCTCCGCCACTTCATCCACTTTCTTTGCCAGGATTAAGGGAGGAGGTTATTATCTGGATGACGGTCCGCCTGACAATGCACCCGCCAACCTGGAGTCCATTCCAGATGCGATCCCCCGCCTCGAGCCCCTGAGGTCGGCCAACATGCGTCCTTATGATGCCTTGGGGCAGACATTTACCCCCATGACCTCTCTCACTCCTTATACCAGGCAAGGGGTTGCTTCGTGGTATGGCCGTCGCTACCATGGCAAACAGACGGCTTCCGGAGAAGTGTACGACATGTTTGCCATGACAGCCGCTCATCCGACTTTACCCATTCCCAGCTATGCGCGTGTGACCAACCTCAAAAATGGCAAGTCAGTCGTGGTACGTATTAATGATCGCGGGCCTTTTCTTGCTAATCGAGTGATTGATCTTTCCTATACTGCGGCGTATAAACTGGATGTACTCGCCAAAGGAAGTGCTCAAGTTAAAGTTGAAACGATCATTCCAGGCGTGGTCTCCCCTTCTCAGAGCGAGAAAGTCGCGTCTACCCAACCGCCTCATCCCCAGAACAGTAAAATCTATTTACAGCTGGGTGCATTTGGTTCTGCCAGCAATGCGCATAATTTTCTTTCACAGATACGGTCGGAGTTACCCTCAACCCCTCATCAAACTGATATTACCAATGAAGATGGGTTATACAAGATCCGTATAGGTCCTTACTCCAATGAGCTCTCCGCTAAAAAAAGTGCGGATGAAATCGCACAACGTATCGCTGTCAAACCGATATTGACGGTCGCTAAGCGATAATGCTATCAGTCGCCAAGCATACGGTATCGATATATCATTCCATCTCCAAATCAAAAATGACGCGAAGGCGAGCCGCAGACAGTATTAATAATACGGCAAGGCAACAAGCAAAATTTGGCCGACAAAGTCAGTTTTGATTTAGAAATGGAACAACCTCAGTGATCGTGCCAGTAGCGCTCATTCATTTCCCGCCAACTGGCTACGGTGATGCCGTTATCTTTAAACTGTAGCAAAACTGCGCCATCGCGATCACTGCGCATCATCTGGCTGCCCAGATTACGGTAGCGTTCAACGACTTGCTCATTTGGGTGGCCGAAGTGATTACGATAACCCACACTGAATAATGTAAGCCATGGATTGACCTGGCGTATAAACGCTTCTGTCGAAGAAGTCTTGCTGCCATGATGGGGCGCAATCAAAACCGTTGCGGAAAGTTGCCGACTCGCGCGCGCAAGCAAGCTCTGCTCGGTATCTTTTTCGATATCGGCTGGTAATAACACGCTGCCATGGCGGGTGGTAATTTTCAATACACAACTCGTTTCGTTGGTTTTTCGCTTCGCCAGATGATCGCTTTGCGCTAAAGAATGCGGATGCAGCACCTCAAAGTGAACATCATCCCATTGCCAGGAGTCACCCGCATGGCAAGGTTGACTATTGCGAGCGGCCTGCTGAATGGGGTGATCACTATTGAGCGAAGATAACAATGATGTCACGGGGATGGCTGCGAGCACAGACAAGGCACCGCCACTGTGATCCGAGTCAGCATGGGATACCAGCATGAGATCCAGCTGCCTGATTCCTTCCCCCCGTAAAAAAGGCACAATAATGCGCGCACCACTATCGGTTTCTCCATAGTTGGGCCCTGTATCGTATAACAGCGTATGATGTTCGGTACGCGCCACCACTGCGAGCCCCTGCCCGACATCCAGCATAGTCAACCATAATTCCCCCGTTGCTGGCTTGGGAGGAGTAACCATAAACAGGGGCAGCAATGCCACCATCCCAAGCCACCTGGCAGGAAAACCGGAAAAAATCCCTATACCGGAGCCGCCAGGCAAAAACAACCAGAGGATCCCTGCCATACCCGTCACTAATGCCCATAAGGAAGGAGCAGGTTGCTGCCAGACAGCTTGAGGCGATTCACTCAGCCATTTCAGCAGTTGCATGCCCGCACTTAATATCTCATGGGCAGGCAAGAGTAGAAAATCAAAGAACGGCACCACAGCCAGTAACGTCAGTGGGACGATCACCAGACTCACTAGCGGGATCGCGATAGCATTCGCTATCGGTGCAATCAGTGACACTTGCTGGAACAAGACTAGCAATAAAGGGCTCAAGCCCAGTGTAATCACCCATTGCACACGGGCCCAACTGATGATCGCACCCGCCTTGCCGATTCGGCCAAATGTCACCAGCGTGATCAGCGCAATCGCACCAAACGATAGCCAGAAACCAGGTGAGATCACGGCCCATGGATCGAATACCACCACGATCCATAACGCTCCTACCAGTACAGCGGGCATGGATACCCTTCGATCACTCCAGAGTGCCATGGCGATAATGGCCAGCATCACGAAAGTACGCCTGGTCGGCACTGAAAAACCAGCCAATAGCGCATAACATAATGCTGCCAGGACGCCTGCGGCCACAGCCATTTTACGTGCCGGCAGCCAATAAGATAAACGTAAACTTCGCCGCCACAGCCAATAAATCACCCCAAAAACCATCCCGGACACCATCGTGACATGGAGTCCTGAGATAGACATGAGATGATTCGTGCCCGTACGCGTGAAAATTTGCCACTGTTCCTGCGGAATCGCCTGCTGATCCCCTATAGCCAGCGCAATTTGAATACCCGCATAAGCATGGTCTGTCAAATTTTGACTAAAGCGTGTGCGAATCTGCTGACGAACCTGTTCAATCAGGTATTGGGGATGATTAACCCATGCATCCAGATGTACATTGTCTGCTGATTTACGGATATAACCTATCGCACGGATATTGCGCTCGATGGCTTTGGCTTCAAAATCAGAACCATGCGGATTGGCATGGCCATGCGGGCGTTTTAGCCGTACGGTTAGTTGCCAGCGCTCACCAGCATGGATTTCAGGAAGCGTAGCAGATTGGATTGCGTCATATTTCCCATCCATTTTGTACCAAGTCAGCAAAATATGAGCTGGGACGGTTGCTTCTGCTGTCAATACCCGCTCGACATCAAAGCGGAAACGCACACTGCGATCCATTATTTGCGGTAATTCCGCGATAACGCCTATGAGTTCGATGTCACGGCCTTCCCATTCATGGGGTAAGGCATCCGCCACACGCCAGTGGGCAAACATAGCCGCCCAGAAAAAGCCCAACCCGAAAAATAAACTCACTGACGAAATTTTTCGGAATGCAGGGAATGTATTGGGGTAACAATAAGCATAAAAAAATAACCCTGCTGCAGCAGGAAATAAACCCACCCCCCATCGCATTGCAGGCAATTCAGCCTGTAACTGTAATAAGCACACCCCGAATACCCAGGCAAGGCAATAGATTTGTCTCAGCAATTTTTTGATTCCATAATAAAAGGTATGCGATGGGTTTCTGTCATCCTCGTAAAAGTCGTCTTTAGAAGCATGGCAAAGATAAGAAGAATCGTTTTTATATACGGCGGGAAATTTCAGAGACTGAGGAAATCCACAGCCGTGTAGGGTGAAGAAAACTAGAAATAGGTCAACCCGTGATCGGGTCGGGGTAACGGATTGTATCCGTTACCTCTCCCACACCACCGGACGTGCGGTTTTCCGCATCCGGCGGTTGAACCCAGTAACTTAAGCTGTCACAAAATCTGATGGAACCCATAATCCCCATCGTTTCAGCCTTGCCTTATTG
>NZ_FORD01000020.1 GCF_900113925.1 Nitrosomonas sp. Nm34 | reverse complement strand
GCACTCAATATCAATGCGGATGTGTTTCACGAATGGGCGATGCAGGACCTGTTGCCTGAATTGCCGTCATATGCCGTCGTTGTGATGGACAATGCCACTTTCCATAAGAGGCAGGATACGCAAGAGGCCATACAAAACGCTGGGCACACCCTTGAATATTTGCCCGCTTATTCTCCTGATCTTAACCCTATTAAACATAAATGGGCACAGGCCAAAGCACTGCGTAGACAACAAAACCAGACCGTTGAGATGCTCTTCAAAACCTATACATTCTGAATCATTCTTAACTGGTTAGGCTATAGTGGCAATTCTCCTTTTGGTCCGAATCCTTCGGATGGGACGGAGCCTACTCAGCTGTACACTGATTTTAGTTATCATAATATAGGCACACCGCCCAATCCCGAGATCGGACAGTTCAACCCTACAAACCCAGACGATGGCCTGAGTGATACCACCAACGACCCGGCTCACCGTGGCTTTTGGAAGACTCCGACCCTGCGCAATGTGGATACTCGACCCAATCCCTCTTTCGTGAAGGCCTATGCACATAATGGTTTCTTCAAGAGTCTCAAGGGTTTCGTAAATTTCTATAATACGAGCGCCACCGTGTGTCCTCCCGAATTAGGGGTAGACACGGAAGAGAAGGCACTGGCGAATAAATGCTGGCCCGCAGCAGAACAACCGGAAAATACCGCTCGCGGGGGACCGATTCTTGGTAATCTTGGGTTAACCTCAGAGGAAGAGGATGCCATCGTGGCGTATTTGAAAACGTTTAGCGATACCGAGATCCCTACCAAGCCGAAACCTTTTACGCCAGCTCGTAACAAATAACTCAGTTGAGCGTAAGTTGATAGGAGAATAGAGTAACAAATAGATAGACCATGGTTTGACTGGCTGAAAGCTTACTGCGAGCTGTTCTGTTATGAATTGAAGTCAGCGCTGATAAAATAATCTGACGGAGACGAATAGCGCAATACGCTGAGTAATGGACTCTTTAAGCAATAAGTATATCGCCAGACACCGGGACATCGGGAAGCACTTAGCAAAGCTGGGTAACGGTATATAAGGTTATAAAACCAGAATCCTGCAATCTGTTGCCCCCATAACCCAAACCGTGGTCTGTCCCTGATAAGTCAAATATTATGATGGCCTCGCTGCCGCTCATAGCGGTCAGTGAAGTCATTATAGATTTGTTGAAGCGTAGTTCACACAATTTCTTCTTGAAAATCACTGCGGAATTTGTTACTGGCTGTACCGGCTGTCTCAGACAAAATACTTCATTGTTTATTTAAGTGAGACTCTACCAACTGCAAATCCTCAGCCTTATCGACATCAATCCCCGCTTCTGCAAACGGAAGTCTAATCGCCTGTATTCTTACACCCGTTTTGGCCGAAACACTTTTCAGCGCTTGCGTCATCGTTAAAAATCCAAACAAATAACTCAATACGGCTCGCCAGCCCAGGACCCGGCCGACCAGCCGCCAAGGTCGTTTGCGTTGTTCTTCCGCTCTGCGCCAAAATGAAATCAGTTCACGACCCTGTTGATTGAAGGTATATAAATTACAACCACAGAAATTCCCATCCCGTAAGCGGATGACTGTTTTCTTGCGTCCTGGGAAAACGGCTTTGATGAGTTCATGATCGGTCATCCCCACTGTCACATCACAATCCGCCGCGCTCGATGCCTCCAGAAAATACTGTACGATTTCTGGCGTAAGGAGCGCATGATCAGCTGTGGTCAGCAACACGCGTGTGTGCTCATCCACTTGCGCCAGCGCTTTATCTGCACTGCGGCTAGGTGAATTCTCGTTGGCGACCCAGACGATCTGTCCGCTTGCGATACGTTTGACTAGCTCAGGACATTGCGGCAGTAAGGCTTTGGGCGGGCCGCATAGGATGATCGATTGCACCCTGTGAGTCGCAGCCAATGCATCGAGCACACGGATAATCATGGGTGTGCCAGCAACAGGAGCAAACGCTTTACAGGCAACGTCTGCTTGGCTGGCAACCGCATCGTTGGCGGTGCGGTCTGCTGCAAGCACCACAGCAGCATAAGATGTGTGTTGAGTCACGCGCTATCCCCTCTATCCTTTGTAATAAAATGTTTTTCATAAGGAGCTATTCCTTGTCTGAGGTACGGTATATGCTTGTAGTCATTCCATTTCCAAATCAAACATGACGCGAAGGCGAGCCGCAGACAGTTTCAATCATACGGCAAGGTGAAGCCGACAAAATCAGTTTGGATTTAGAAATGGAATAATATTAGCAACTATTCAAAACGGAGCATACATGAAACGACATCTTGAAGCACACCGCCAGTATGATGTGGTGCGCAGAAACCCGGATTGGCAGAGCATCTTTTGAAGGCGTCATAACAGGTCTGCTTCATGAAACTGCTGCTCATCTTTTCCCGTAGCGATCCATGGCGCAGTGCACTGGTGGTTGCCTCGCTGGTGCTGGCCGCAGCAGTAGAGGGTTTTGGGTTTTCTACTTTGCTCCCGCTGCTGAGCCTTGCGGGTAAACGGCCAGCCAGCGAACATTCAGCCCTTGCTCAGATAATGGAGCCTGTGTTGGCGTCTATCGGGCTCGCTCCGTCCACACCTGTTCTATTATTGGCAATTTTAGTAGCATTGCTGATCAAATCGGCGCTGCTGCTCGTTGCCAACCGCCAGGTCGGCTACACTGTAGCGCAAGTCGCCACTGATCTGCGACTGCGTTTATTGCGCGCCTTGCTTGATACGCGCTGGGCCTATTTCACGAGTCAGCCTGTCGGAGTGCTCGCCAACGCATTCGCAGCAGAAGCCACCCGTGCCTCGCAAGCTTATTTAGCGGGCGTCACGATGATCTCTCAGTTAATTATCGTGATTGCCTATGCCATCATCGCCGCAATGACTTCTTCGCCGGCAACGGGCGTGGCGATTCTACTTGGCATCGTCACTGTTTCAATTCTCAGCCATCTCGTTCACATTACACGGGCTGCAGGTGCACTGCAAACGACGCTGCAAAAAGATGCCATTACCCGCCTCATCGACATCTTTCGCGGCATCAAGCTCGTCAAGGTTATGGGACGCGAGCCGATTGTCACGCCGATACTTGTGAATGAGACCGAGCAGCTTAACACCGCCTTACGCCGCCAGGTCATCACTAAAGAAGCAGTCGCCGCGCTCCAGGACATGGCGCTCATGTCCTACGTCGCCATTAGTGTATATGTATGCATCGTTGTGCTTGGCCTCGACCTTTCCTTAGTATTCATGCTCGCGCTGGTCTTTATTCGCATGCTAACCAGCCTCAACAAAGCGCAGCGACAGTACCAGGATATGGCCGAGAAGGAAAGCGCATACTGGTCGCTGCTCTCGACCGTCGAGAAGGCCGAGGCCGAGCGTGAAATGATCACTGGCGATACCATACCACACCTCACACGCGGCATAACGCTACGCGATGTAGTGTTCGCTCACGACACGCACAGGGTGCTTGATGGGGTATCTGTCGACATTCCAGCCAGCAAATTCACTGTCCTTGTTGGGCCATCCGGCGCCGGCAAGACCACTATTATCGATTTGCTGGCTCGTCTGGTGAGCCCACAGTCAGGTGATATCTATGTGGATGACGTGCCGCTTGGTGAGCTAGATGCGACCACATGGCGGCGCATGATCGGTTATGTTCCGCAGGAGACGATACTGTTTAATGAGAGTATCGCGCTAAACGTCTCGCTCGGTGATCCAGCAATCGGTCGCGCAGACATCGAGGACGCGCTGCGACGCTGTGGTGCGTGGCCATTCATCGCAAACTTGCCACAAGGCATGGACAGCAATGCCGGCGAGCTTGGTGCCAAACTCTCGGGAGGGGAACGCCAGCGCATTGCGATTGCGCGCGCCCTTGTGCGTCGTCCGCTGCTCCTCATCCTGGACGAACCCACTTCAATGCTGGATACTGCCAGCGAGGAAGCGGTATGGCAGATGGTAGCAGGACTGCGCGGTCAGGTTACCATCCTTGCCGTCTCACATCAGCAAACGCCACTTTTTCTGGCAGACCAAACTTACCGGCTTGAGTCGGGTCATGCGGTGCTGCTTGGCCCAGAGGAAACGCCCCGTGCGGCGACTTGAGCCGCGAGTACACGCAAATAGGCATCAACCCCGGCATCAATACGAAAATCCTCAGCCCGACGAAGGAGCTTGGCACGTGCGGGCGGTGCCGCGAGCAGCTTAAGGATGGCTGCGGCGAGTGCCCGGTCGTCGTGCACCGGTACCAGGGGACCGATGATGCCGCCCTCCAGTATCTCATGCGGACCACTCGGACAGTCGGTCGACACGACTGGACAGCCACACGCTAGCGCCTCGATTAACACACCCGGTAATCCCTCCCACGCAGAAGACAACACGAGCACAGCTGCCTTCGACATCCAGGCAAACGGATTGTCCACATGGCCCAAAAGCGCGGCATCAGTATCGAGTCGGAGCTCATGCATGAGCTTCTCGAGCTTGTGGCGTTGGCGCCCTTCACCCAGAATCACCAAGTGCGCCGCACGCACGGCGCGCACGCGTGCAAAAGCACGAATCAGGGTTGGATAGTCTTTCTGAACGGTCAGGCGACCCACAGCAATGATCAACGGAACAGAGCGGTCGGTGACCCAAACATGGTTGACAGGTTGCGCGGCACGGTGTGCAATGTAAGGACCAACCACGGGATTATAGATCGTGCTGACGCGATGGTCTGGCAAACCGGCGAGGCGCTGTACCTCGCGCGCCACCCCTTGGGAGACGGCAATAATGTGATCTGCCCACGGATAAATAACGCCGAGTGTCCAGCGCAGTAAGCGGTGGATCGCTTGCTCAAACGGTGGCCACCAGCGGATATTACCAGAAGGGTAATTACTCGCACGCAGAACGAGGGGAATATTCATCTTGGAGCAACGGCGCGCAAATGTAGCCACCAAATTGACGTGACTCGCACCTGAAAGCAACACCTCAGGGTGCTCGTCTCGGAGATAGCGCGCCAACGCCGGTATGGCGCAGGCAGTAAACAGCCCACGCAGATTGATGCGCCGGTTGAGTCTCTCGAAGAAATGGCGCCAGCCCTGCTTGAGCACAACGACTCGCACGCGGGGATGTAGCGCGATGCCAGCGTTATCGTCAGCAATGACCACGAGATCGACAGCATGCCCTCTCGCAGCGAAACCATTGGCGAGCGTAAGGGCGCGCTGCTGGGCACCGCCACCGCGCAGGCTGTAGATAAATAGCGCGATGCGCATATCAATTCTCCTCTCTGAGCGCACACACGCCGCGGAGCACCGCAAGGTAGCGTTCTATGGCGATGTCGAAGCTGAACTCTGTCGCGCGTGCGATTGAATGCTCACGCGGTGATGGTGCTGATAAGGTGGCCAGGATCGCATCGGCTAGTGCTGCATCATTTCCGACCGGGACCAGATAGCCGAATTTGCCGTCGGCGAGAATTTCGCGCGGACCGCTTGGGCAGTCCGTGCTCACTACCGTGCAACCGCAGGCAAGTGCCTCAAGCAATACATTGCTGAAACCCTCCCAGGCAGACGCCAGCACAAAAACCGAAGCACGCGCCATCCACGCGAAAGGGTTCTCAACAAAGCCGGGCAGGTACACGTCATTTTCGATACCAAGCTCCCTGATGAGATGTTCAATGCGCGCACGCTCTTCGCCTTCGCCCAAGATGACCAGATGCATCTTGCGCTTGGTATGCACGCGTGCAAAGGCCCGCATGAGCGTGGGATAATCCTTCTGCAATTTGAGTTTTCCGACCGCGAGCACGACAGGGGGCGCACCGGTGCTCAGCCAAGGATGCTGGATCGTTTCGCACGACAGGCGGGCCACAAGATCGAGGTCGATGGGATTGTAAATCTGGAATACGCGCTCCCGGGGAATGCCGGTGACTGTCATAAGGTCTTCAGCCACGCCACGTGAAATAGCGATGACTGCTTGTGCGCGGTTATAGGCACGCGCAATCAGCCAGCGCAGTAGCTTCGCAATCAATCCCCCCCATTTTGCCGTCGCCTTTGTGAGATTAAGATTGGCGGTGATCACGATCGGGATGCGCATCTGCGACCACGCTCTTCCCCATAAAGCAGCCAGGTTGGCAGGAATCGAAGTGGACAGCACAACGTGAGGGCGTTCCACGGTAAGATAACGCGCCAAGGCAAATAGGCTGCTCATCACCCACAGCCCTTTGAAGCTGCGGATGATCGGCAAATCAATCGCATAAGACTCGAGTACGAATAATCTCGCACCGGCTGGTACTGCGGCACGAAAGGGGCCTTCATCACGCACCACGACCACGTCGACCGCGCAGCCGCGTTCCACGAAACCTCGTGCAAGTAGCAGACTACGCCGTTGGGCACCGCCGCCGCTTAAACCGGACAAGAACACCGCGATGCGCAGTCGATGCTGCTCGATTGGGTAATTATGTCTCATATCAGCAAAGCGTTGTATCGTATAGCAATACTTACTCGGCGCTTGCTTAGCGAGCGATATGACCAAAAAGCGCAGAGGCCGAAGTGACGGCCAGGCAATGCTTGCTGATCAAACCTGATAGTGTTCACGGTACCAGGCCACAAAACGCGGCAAACCCTGCTCAATTGTTGTGGTAGAACGCCAGTCGAAATCACGCTGTAGCGGCGTGGTGTCAGCGTAAGTAGTCAGCACGTCACCCGGTTGCATCGGCAGCAGATTCAACCTCGGAGTACGGTCCAGCGCTTGAGCCAACACCTCAATAAAGCGCAAGAGTAACTCAGGCTGATGGTTACCAATATTGTAGAGGGCATGAGGCACGCCCTCCACCGCAGGCGGGGGATGATCCAGCACGGCCAGCATACCGCTAATGATGTCATCAATGTAGGTGAAATCGCGCTGCAGCTGGCCGTGATTGTAAACATCAATCGGCTCCCCCGCTAAAATTGCACGGGTAAACTTAAAGGCTGCCATGTCAGGTCGACCCCAAGGACCATATCCTGTGAAAATGCGCAAACCCGTCGCGGCAACACCAAACTGGCGCGCGTAAACCTGCGCCATCAATTCGTTGGCGCGCTTGGAAACCGCATACAGACTCACGGGCGTGTCTACTCGATCTTCCACCGAGAAAGGTACCTTGCTGTTGGCACCATACACACTGGAGCTGGAGGCATAGACCAGATGGGTGAATCTCCCTTCGTGCTGCAGATGACGTGCTGCTTCCAGTACGTTGAGAAAACCACTCAGGTTGGCATCGATAAAAGCCTGCGGCTGCGTAATGGAATAGCGTACGCCCACTTGTGCTGCCAGATGCACGATACGGGTGGGGTGCAACCGCGCGACTAAGGCAGCAAACTTTGTTTGATGCGTAATATCCATGCGCTCAAACGTAAAAGCGGAATGAGTCTGTAACTGCGCCAGCCGCGCCTCTTTAAGTACAGGATCGTAGTAGTCATTGAGGTTATCCACGCCCACGACCTGCTCCCCACGCGCGAGCAGCGCCTGAGTCAGATGCATGCCAATAAATCCGGCCACCCCGGTAACGATGGTGAGAACATTCCTGGCGTTGCAGCTAGTTGCTGTGTCCACGTCCCACACCGAAATATTGCAGCCCATTAGCGCGTACGAAAGTAGGATCATAAAGATTACGACCGTCAAACAGGGCTTTATGGATGAGCGTAGCGGCCAGCCATTCAAAGTCAGGACTACGAAATTCCAGCCATTCGGTGACGACAGCGAGCACGTCAGCACCCTCACACGCTTCACGCGCTGAAGCGGTAAACGTTATTCCTTGGGTTGTTTTAAATATCTGACGCGCGTTGTTGATCGCCGCGGGATCGTAGGCATACACGTGCGCGCCGAAGTGAGTGAGCAAATCGACCAGCATAATACTGGGCGCTTCACGCATGTCGTCGGTATTAGCTTTGAAGGCCAGGCCCCACAGCGCAATGGTCTTACCCTGTACGTTTCCTCCAAAAAAAGCTTTGATCTTTTCAAATAAAATGCCACGTTGCCGTTCGTTGACTTGGATAGAGGAACGCAGCAACAGAGCCGGCTCCCCGATGCTATCAGCAAGACGCACAAGTGCGCGCA
Source organism: Nitrosomonas sp. Nm34 (assembly GCF_900113925.1). Classification (GTDB taxonomy): domain Bacteria; phylum Pseudomonadota; class Gammaproteobacteria; order Burkholderiales; family Nitrosomonadaceae; genus Nitrosomonas. The sequence goes on along the minus strand of NZ_FORD01000020.1, from coordinate 52,284 downwards.
AATCTTTGGGAAAGCACGAGCCGCCAAAGCCCATACCAGCATACAAAAAGTGCGGCCCAATACGGGGATCCGCACCGATGCCGTGGCGCACTTCTTCGATATCCACGCCCAGCCGGTCTGCCATGTCGGCCATCTCGTTCATGAAGGAAATACGTAGCGCCAACATCGCATTGGCTGCATATTTAGTAAATTCAGCCGAGCGCACATCCATTATAAACAGCCGATCACGATTGCGGTTAAAAGGAAGATAAAGCGCACGCAATATATCGGCTGCAGCCGCATCGTTTACGCCGACAATGATACGATCTGGCCGCATGAAATCGTCGACGGCGGCGCCTTCTTTAAGAAACTCAGGGTTGGAGGCGGTACGCACCTGGACGTTAGCATCACGCTGCTGAAGTTCCTTTTGCAAGGCAGCCAGCACCTGATCATTAGTGCCGACGGGCACGGTGGATTTGATGACCACCAGCGTATCGCGCACAATTTGTTGACCCAAGGCATGCGCACAGGACAGGACCCGCGACAAATCGGCCGAGCCATCTTCGCTCGAAGGTGTCCCCACGGCAATAAAGATAAGTGAGGCATGAGCGACTGCATCCTGATAGCTCGTTGAAAATTTCAGACGACCCGCTGTGCTGTTACGAGAGACGATGACATCAAGACCTGGCTCGCTAAGCGGAATTTCGCCGTGATTAAGACGCTCGATTTTTTTCGGATCAGTATCAATACACACGACATCGTTTCCCACATCGGCGAAACACGCGCTCGTGACCAGTCCAACATAACCAGCACCAATGACGGTAACTCTCATGCGTTTTCCTTTTTAAGAGTTTACTTCCGAAGTGGCCGCTCGGTATGAAACCCGACTCATTCCATTGCGAAATCAAAAATGACATGAAGGCGAGCCGCAGACACTATCAATCATACGGCAAGAGGAGGCCGACAAACTCAGTTTTGATTGGGCAATGGAAGCAACCATGTGTCCAGCTCAGTATAAGGAAAATATACGCAAAGCTGGCTGACTCGTCAAACTTCCTGTTGATTGATCAGCCCAGCCTACTCCTCCTCAAACATGACCGAAGCTACTTCATGACAGTGCACGCTGACGGTTATTTCTCCGTTTCGCCCAATCTCGAGAGGGCTGATTGTTTGCTCTGCCATATTTACTCGCGCAGATTTGCCGAATTTACGCCATGGCGTGATGGTAACTTCAATCTCTTCGTCACCAACATTATAGCCACGCACAAGCCAGCCGCGACCGTCATCTGTCTCTTTCACAGCACTTATTAAAAAAGAAGGGTGATCGACAGTCACAAAGGAGCCTGTGCCAGGAAGCATACCGCGGTGTAGATGGGTCGAAACAACGCGTAAGGGTACATCAAAACTCCATGCCTGCTGAAAATTACTCTGATTCAAGATGATCGAATAATCAAACGCCCATTCACCCTGCATTTGCGCTTTCGGTGTTTCCAGAAAAGGACCTGCGTGCCCAGTACGGGTAGAAAAATCATCACGTGAGAGCCAACCGACGCAGCGCACAAGAGTAAGGGCAATTTCATGGCGCGAGGTTACTTCCACTTCCGATAAGCCGCGGTTGGCGATGACTATGTCAGCAGCTGAAGTAAACGCGCGCTGGGGTGCTTCGGGGCGTGGCTCCTCTACCCATGTTGCCTCATGCAAAGGAACACCCGTTTTTCGTTTGACGATTTCAAAATGACCATCAAATTGGGCAAACTCAACTTCTGTCAAGAAGGGAAAATGTACCCGCAGGCGGTGATCTTTGGCGGTATTATTGACGCGTGTGTGAATATCCACACGCGGGACGCCGTTGATCAATGTAATAGTAGTAGTAATGGGAAGGGTTACCCTTTCACTTGACCGTGATTTCCTGTCTGTGTTTAAACTGGCAGGAATATTCATTTCAAGCGAAACAGTGATAACCTGCTGGACAGCACCACGCACGATGTTTACCCCACATAAGGCGGGGAGGTACTGTGTGCTGTCGACTGAGGGTGGGGAGAAATTATATTCGTCGCCACAGTCACCGCTATCTACAAAACGATTCAAACCGCGATATTTCTTTGCTGTAGTCTTGTCAGTAATCGTCAACGTTCGGTCACTTAATTCTAATTCAACCACGAAGAGGGTATTTTCAATCACATAAGGTGGACGGCATTTGCGATTGGACAGGCGTGCTATGAGTTTTTGCACGAATGGCAGAGATGCCAGTGGCGTGAGTGAACGCATGACGGGTGACACCTCGATTTCAGGCGAGTTGTTTTCCTTGGCGCAAAGATAGAAAGTCTTCCATCCCAAAGCAGGCACATCATTTACTACAAAGGTAATATCAGTCGATTGCGGCGAACGAGCATGGATGTGAAAGATTTCTATGCTGGCATCATGAATGAACTCCCGAAGTGCCATCACGCCCTTATTCCATACCTCCACTTCAGGAGGCTTATTCTCGGCAAAAATGGCTTCGATATGCATGGTGACACCCTCACGCTCGAAGTGAACCGCCTGTACGGCCAGGTTACTGATGCGCCCTTCATGTACCAGCCCAAGCAGACTGCCAAGCTTTTCACGTGATACATGAACATTGATCAAATCGGTTACCTTTTCACTGGCAGACTGATGCGGCACGTGATTACCTGCTTCATCCACGATCTCAAAATCGAAAATGTTCGGTAGCAACACCATGCTCGCACTTACCACGTCGGTACGGGGAAAAGAAAGCGGATTAAAGGCAATGATGACTGACAGCTTAGGGCCAAGTGATGAGGTCTCCTGCTCGGTGTTGATTACGGATGCTAGCGCGTCGATATTTTGTTTGGTGATCTCTTCACCAATTTGTTCTACCTGGGCAAAGCGTGTTTTCATCTCTTCGTGCACTTGGTCAATGGAGCAGCCGCAAATTGAATCGTGCGGGTGGCACTCCATCAGCAGTTGCCATGCTTGACGAACAATAGGTGCTGGTTTGTTAACTAACTTCATGAGTGAAGCAAACACACTCCATGGCTCGGCCCATTTCTCCAGTAAATTCTCGCAGATGTGATTGCGCTGTTTGATCCACATGCGCGTAGATAACACGCCCGGCAATAAAGGTGAGCGTTTACAGGAACGCAATTCACCGGTAACCACAGGAAGTTGTAATTTCTGCTCTGCGATTTCTGTCTGCATTTCTTTGAGATAGGCTGGCAAGGTCGAATGGATGGCGCAGTATGCTTTGAGATGCTCATTCGCAACTTGAATGGCTTTGCTTGTTCCGGCCGGTGGTTCCATATGATCCGTACCATACATCACCAGCAAATGAGACAAAGCAGAATGTGGCGCAAGTGAATCTGCGGTTTGTTTGATTTGTTCAGTGAATTGCGCGGGATTATCCACATCAAGACCAGCACCATTGCTGTAAGAGTCGCGTAGATACATCATCAGTACACGCGAGCCATCCGGGGCTTGCCACCAGAACTCGGCAGGCTGATCATCCAATCCCCGCCAAACACAGGCATTGTCAATGCCAAATCCACGCAGAATCTGAGGCATTTGCCCGATATGACCAAAGGAATCGGGCAGATAACCGATCCTCATTTTCTGACCAAACTTGCGCGCCTCCCGTTCACCTGCCAGCAAATTGCGAATATGCGCTTCCGGGCTAACGAGAAACATATCGGGCAGGATGTGCCAGGGACCAATCAAAATACGCCCTTTGCGAATGTTCTCCTTGAGAGTTGCTTCTGCTTCTGGCCGCATGAGCAGGTAGTCATCCAGCACGATGGTCTGACCATCCAGCATAAAGTGTTTGTAATTGTCATCCTTAGCGAGCAGGTCGAGCAAGCCGTCCATAAGATGAACGAGCCTGAGACGGAACTGCTGAAAAGTGCGATACCATTCTCGGTCCCAGTGAACATGGGAGATGACATGAATCGTTTTCATTACAACCTCCACTTTCTTCGGCCAAACTTTGTGCTTCTTCTATGATGGCGGGAGAAATAGTTATCGGCAAGCAATTTTTCCATGAACTCGACCAGACACTCAATGCGGTCGATTTGGATACAAATCAGATGATGAGCCTGCTTATACGCTTGCTAAATCAAAACCGACTTTGCCGCAGCTTCACCTTGCCGTATGATTGATACTGTCTGCGGCTCGCCTTCGCGTCATGTTTGATTGGGAAATGGAATTAGCAAGTTGTTGAAAAACTATCTGCTTGGCTGCTGTGGTGTTAAAAATAGGCTCAACGTGCTCATTTATCAGGGATAAGTTCTGCTTCGCCTGTTTTTACCTATTACCAACTGCCTCGAATACGTTTTTCAATAACCTGCTAAAAGATCCTGAACCATAGTAGTCTGGCAGAATTTATCTAGGATGCCTCTCTTGATCCCTATCAAATTAAAGTCCGCTTGAGTACTCATATAGGCTAATATTTTAATATGGTAATCAGCTCAAAAAACGTCATCACAAGGAGTCATAATGAGAGATAGAAGACAGCTGGAAAAAATTATCGCATTTGTGCTAGCAGGAGGAGAAGGTAAGCGTTTAAATCCATTATCTGCAGAGCGTTGTAAACCTGCTGTTCCCTTTGGTGCACGATATCGAATTGTAGATTTTGTTTTAAGCAACCTGATCAATTCTGGAATAAATTCTGTATACCTATTAGTGCAGTATAAATCACAAGAGCTCATTGAACACATTCGAAAAGCTTGGGTCATATCGCCCTTACTGCCCAGCCAGTTTGTCACAGTGGTGCCCCCAGAAATGCACAAGGAAACCCTGCAATTTAAAGGTACCGCGGACGCTGTGTATCAGGGCCTCAGGCTCATCGAATTACATCAACCCGATATTGTCGCTGTGTTTGGCGCTGATCACATCTATCGGATGGATATCAACCAAATGGTGTGGTTCCATCGAGAGCATCAGGCTGATGTGACAGTTGCAGCGTTACCGATCCCTATAGAACAGGCATCGAGCTTTGGTGTTATTGGCACTGACACGGAGGGAAGAATTTGCGAGTTTCAAGAAAAACCCTCGGCACCTAAACCTATGCCCTCTGACCCCGGCCGAGCCTATGCTTCCATGGGAAACTATCTATTCAATACCGAAGTGTTGATAGAAGCGTTACGCGAAGCCCACCGGCTTGGCGAAACCGATTTCGGACGCCATGTGTTGCCACGCTTAATGGCCAGTCAGCGCTTATATGCTTATGACTTTTCCACCAATGTAATACCCGGTATCAAGTCTTACGAGGAAGTGGGCTATTGGCGTGATGTGGGAACGATCGATGCTTATTTGGGCGCACATAAGGATGTATTGGGAGAGACTCCCCGTTTCGACGCATTTAATCCACAATGGCCTATCTTCTCCAGTAACTATCAGGGCCCGGTGGCAAAAATCCTGGGCGGTGAAATTAAGAATAGCTTGTTTGGTGCAGCCTGCGTCATCCACAAAAACACGCGTATCCAAAATTGTATCGTGCGCCGTGAAACCGTAATAGAAGAAGGTGCCGAACTGGAGGATTGCATCATTATGGATTATGTGCGAATAGGACGTAATGCCCGCCTGCGGCACGTCATTATCGACCGCCATAACACCATCGAACCCAACACACAACTTGGCTATGATCGGGAAGCGGATAACAAGAAGTATGTGGTTTCACCCGGCGGCATCGTGGTATTACCCATGGGCAAGATCAATTTCTTCGCGCGCGACTCACGCGGTAAGGGACCGGGCTATGCCGAATGACTTCTATGCGTTCTTATGCAGATACAGAAGGAGGATGATTATCGATATGGTTAACAATATCTCCAACACTGCGAAAATTTTTGACTTCGTCACCGTCAAAAGAAACGCCAAATTCCTCTTCTGCATCAAATAGCAGCTGAACGGTATCCATGGAATCAAGTCCCAGCTCCCCAAATTGTGAAGCAGTCGTTATTTGGGAAACATCCACATTTTCAACCTTTGATGCGATAAATTGTATTACTTTCTGTTCAGTATCTGTTTTATCCATATTTGAAATTACCCTGTGTTTTAAACCGTTGTAAAGATAATGCTGACGTTGTTGCCGCCAAAACCGAATGCATTACACATACCGGTTTGGACTCTCTGTTGGATGGCCTGATTTGGTGTATACCTGAGATCACACTCGGGATCAACCTCAGCAAGATTGATAGTTGGGTGAATTGTACCGGTATACAATGTCATCACGGTAGCAATGCTACCAATTGCAGCTGATGCACCGATCGTATGACCAATGAGCGATTTAGTAGCACTGATGGCAATCTCTTGCGCACGTTCCCCAAAAAGCTCTTTGATGGCTTTGGTTTCAACAATGTCACCCAGTGGTGTAGACGTCGCATGAGCGTTGATGTAGTCCACTCTCTCTAGTGGTATACCGGCATCCCGAATAGCGGCTTTCATGGCGGATACCTGTCCTTCCACTTCGGGTGCGACGATATGCATTGCATCGCAGGTGCAGCCATAGCCCGCCAAGTAAGCGTATATTTTAGCGCCACGCTTCACGGCTTCTTCTTCTTTCTCCAGGATGAGTATACCCGCACCTTCTCCAATCACAAACCCATCGCGGTCTTTGGCGAAAGGTCTGGAAGCCTGTTCCGGATCATTATTATAATGAGTAGATAACGCAAACAAGGCTTCAAAACCCGACATGGTGAGCGGCAAGACACAGGCTTCCGCCCCCCCTGCAATAACCGCATCTGCTTTTCCGGTGCGCAAAAGATCCAGCCCCATACCGATTGCATTTCCGCCCGAAGAACAAGCCGTACTCGAGGTCAGATTAACGCCTTTCAATCCGTATCTGGCAGCGATCCAGGCGGCAGCAGAATTTGCCATGATACGGGGTACAGTAAAGGGAGGTATGGATTTATTCTGCAACTTGCGTGCAGCAGAAGATTCAAAGGTGGCAAAACCACCCATCCCGGACCCCAAGCTCACAGCCCGACGCTCTGGCGCATAACCATCAAGGTGACCAGCATCTTCCAACGCCAAGCTAGCGGCCAATAACGCTAGTTGAGTAAATCGGTCTGTTTGTTCCACCTGCTTGGCTGACAAAAAAGAGGTAGGGTCAAATCCGATGACTTCGCCTGCTATCTGGGAACGCTGTCTGGATGCATCAAAACTTTGAATACGACGAATTCCACTCATGCCCTTAATGGCTGCCTTCCAGAAGTGATCAACGCCCATTCCGATCGGCGAAACCACTCCCATCCCTGTCACTACGATACGCATAAAGACTCGACCTAGGTTTAAATGGTAAAAAAGAAGACCTATAGTAGGGGCACAAACATCACTAGATTACCCTTTAATGGTTATGATTCTATCCTGAGCCCATCTTGATTGCCAGCTTTTGGCGGTTTTAAGACATGTGCTAACTTTTAAGATGGTATGCTTCTCTCAAATCTTGATGCAGCACCTTTGCGAGAGGCGTCCCTTTTACCGCAGGAGCAGGTTGCTATAGCCGAAAGGGCACTCATCTTTTTTCTAGGCTAGCGTATATAAAAACTCCAGTCTTGTAGGTAATGGATCATTCAAATTTACCCTTTTTCCTAGTGCACATAATAGTACCTGACCAGATTCAACCTGCTATCCAGCTCAACACATAGTGGCTGGGCGGTTGCGATGGATAGTTTCATCACTTGCTTTTGCGACAGGTTGGCGAGTTGCATCATTAAGCCACGCAACAGGTTCTTGTGTGACACGATCAGTACACGCTTTCCTTGGCCAATCTCTGGCAAAATGGTTTGTTGCCAGAAAGGCTTGGCACGTTCCACTGTTTGCTTTAAACTTTCTGCCAAAGGCAGGAGGGATTTATCAATGCCTGCATAGCTGACTTGATTACCTGGAAAACGTGGATCTCCCAGATTGAGGGAGGGGGGTGTAGCTGCAAAGCAAATCTGAGTACTCAATATCGGCCAGATTCCAAATTGCCTGATCGCTTCCCACGGCCGCAGCCCTTCCAATGCACCATAATGGCGTTCGTTCAATCGCCAGTCTCGCCGAACGGGTATTTCTTCCAAGCCCATGGTCGACAACACGATCTTGAGGGTATCGGTTGCACGCTTCAGCTCTGAAGTAAAGCAGAGATCAAAAGTATAACCAGCTTCCTGAAGCAAATGCCCTGCTCGCCTGGCTTCCTCTTCTCCTGCCAGGTTCAGCGTCACGTCACTCCAGCCGGTAAAATGCCTGTCATGATTCCAGATACTTTTACCGTGCCGCAGCAGGACGAGCTTGGTTATTTCCGGTTTTTCACTCACGGCACTAGTTCCATGATACTTTCTCTCCTATCGAGATGAGGCAGCCGCTTCTTTCCAGATGCGCGTCAATGCATCCCATAATCCTTTGCGCACAGTCTGCAGATAAAGGGTGTTGTCACTCAATCCATGCACAAGACGATGCTGCGCCTTGCTTAAATTATGATAAGGCAGACTCATAAAAAGATGATGGGTTGCATGATAACGCAGCCCTACTGGAGCCCACAGCCCTGTGAGGAAATTCCCCGGAATATTGATGGAATCAAGATACTGCTCGGCCAACTCCAAGGTATGAGTGCCAGGATTACGATAAGCATGCGCAGCCAATGTACGCAAGGAATTGAGGATAAAAACCAATACGGCTATGACATACCACAGTACCAGCACCTGGTAAAGAAGGATATTGAGGGCCACACCGGTAACCACTGCCAGTGCAAATATAAAGGTGGCAAATTCCTGCAGGCGCCAATTATGATCATTACGCACCGCATTGGCTGCTCGTTTGTAATTGGGGTTAATCGTCAGGGAAGAAGCCCGTTCCCAGACCAGCCTGCGCAAGGGTGGGATCAGATAGGATAAGGATGTCAACAGTAAGAAACGTGCCACCAGCAACAACGGCAGAATAAATGACAGCAATACATAACGCACCATTTCACCTGGCCGTTGAATGGCGAAGGGGAGATATTCCCCATCCTTGCTGGTACCGTACACATCCCGTTTATGATGATCGTTATGCACGCCATCATAAGTAAATGAAGGAATCATCAATGGAATGCCGCAGATCAGGTTCCATACCAAACGAAATACTTTAAATGTGCCTTTTTTGAGATGGGCCAGTTCATGAATAAAGATCGCCGACCGATAAAAAGCCAATACTGCCACACCACAAGCAAGAATCTGCCACACGGAGAGAAATGAGCTATGCAGTGCCGTTATAAACGCAGCCCAGCCGAGCGTGATGTGTACCAGAAAATCCAGCCAGTAAATCCATGGATTGGGTGTCATCAAATCACGCACAAGGGCATGTGCTTCGCGCAATGGAAAATCAGGCGGTGTATTTCGATCAGACATATTATCTTCTTTATTCCCAACAAGCAGTAATGTGTTTCATGATGAGTTGATTGGTGACGCTTTCGGTGGGATTGATTTGACTGAAATTAGGGACACCCGGCCAGCCTGCATCCATAAATTCTTGTCCGTTAAATTGCTGTGAATGTGCATAACGTGGGATCACGTGGAAATGAACATCAGGATCCACCATCATCAGCATCAAGTAGTTCAGTTTGTCGTAATTGAACGCTTTCTTCAGACCAGGCTCAATTTGCCCGATCACTTGGTGTAATTCGATGAAGCTCGCCGGGCTTAATTCAGAAAATGCCTGGGCTGGCTCATGTGCAACAAGAACCAGCGCTCCCAGGGTAAGCTGGGCAGGACGCAGTAGCACGCTCCAATGGGTATACTGACGGATGACCGTAGCCGGCGCACCAAATTTTTGCATGGTGCCATTAAAAGTGGTTATGATCATAAGCTAAATAGAAGAAGGTAATATTTTATCGCCTACTACGCTTTCCACTGGGTTTGCTTTCTTAAGCGCGTCGCCCTGTATCGCAAACAAAGTTTCTGTTCTGCGCAAATCATCTATGAAATCAATTTCACCCCAATGGCATCCATGTACAGAACAGGAATTCACCAAATGCTGCTGAGCCAACTTATCAATAATGCTGAGATACCAGGATTTAAGCCTGGCTGGATCGCGCAATGCGTGCTCAACCGCAGCACGGAAAAGCTGAACGCCTTGTTTGCGGAAATAAATCAAACCGATTGATTCTGCGTTTGTTTGCTCCGCAGTGAGTTCTTTACTGACATGTCTAACCCATCCTTCAGTATCCAGCTCCACTTTCATGTCATCTTCATCAAATGTTTGCTTGAAGTCTACACAAAGCGTGATAGGTGCTATTTCAGCGTGTAGCACACATGATAATAAATCGGCATCAAAAAGTGTATCGCCATTCAGCAATAGGAAATCATCTGTCATCTCATCGCGCGCAATCCAGCAACTGGCAAGATTATCCGCCACCTCAAAAAAAGGGTTAAAGCGCGTTCTGACTTGTGGATAATCAGCGTAACGCTCTGCGAGTAATGCCTCCACCTTTCCTACCTGAAACCCGACAATCACGGTAATATTTTCGATGCCTGCTCTCAGTAAAGCATCGATTTGCCATGCGATCACAGGTTTGCCAAAAACGGGTAACAAGCACTTAGGCGTATTTTCAGTGAGAGGGAGTAACCGCCGCCCCTGGCCTGCACTTAAAACAATTGCTTTCGCAGGGATTCGGCTTTTTTTGTTAGTCATAACATCATTTGATGCATTATTAATCTTGTTACAATTATAATTTGTCGTGTCGGGATATGAATATGGGTAAGTTATTTTACTGGAAAAAATCAAATTTTCCTTAATTTGATAACTATATTGAAGGTAATCATTGCAGTAGCATTCCATTCAATCTCTTCAGCTCGCTCGCAATTTTGCCCACGATCTGCAAGAAATCATTGACTTCGGTCATAGTATTACCATAACCGAAGCTTACTCTTACTGCGCAACGCGCCAGCATAGGGTCAACGCCCATTGCTTCCAGCACATGACTCTGCCCAGGTGTCACACTGGAGCAGGCAGCACCACTGGCAGCTGCAAAACCCGCTTTATCCAGCCGAACAACCAACGTATCTCCTTCAATCTCCGGCAGCGCAAAATAACAGGTATTAGGTAAGCGTGGCGCGCCCAATCCAAAAATAGTCGCACCCATTGCAAGCAAGCCTTGTTCTAGATATTCACGCAATTCGGTTAAGCGAGTGGACATCTCGTTTATGCGCGAACAGGCCAGTTCGCAGGCCACACCGAAACCGACGATAGCGGGCACATTCTCCGTACCTGAACGCAACCCATTTTCGTGCCCTCCACCATAAATCAGTGGCTTGAGCAGTAGCCGCTTATCGATAATTAATGCTGCCGCGCCCTTGGGCCCATAAATCTTGTGTGCTGAAATAGTCATCGCATGCACTTTTAATTCATTGAAATCTAACGGAATTTTGCCGAATGCCTGAACTGCGTCGGTATGCATCCGGGCCCCTTGGGCGCGGGCCATGTCCGCGATCTGAGCGACCTCCTGAATCACACCGGTTTCATTGTTTGCTAACATCACTGATACCATAGCAGGTCGGTCGGTCAAGGCATTACGGGCCTCTTCCAATTGCACCCGCCCCAATTCATCCACCCCCAGTTGGCGCAACTGCCAGCGCTCGCTTGCTTTTCGTGCTAATTCCTGGGCTGGCCGCCTGATGCACGGGTGCTCGATCGCGCTGATGACTAAGCGCGAGGGCTTTAAATAATCCGCGACCCCTCTGATAAAAAGGTTGTTTGCTTCTGATCCGCCGCTGGTAAAGATGATCTGTGATGGCTGCACTCCGACGGCCTGCGCGACCTGCTCGCGTGCTTGGCTGATCGCATGACGCGCTGCCATACCTAATGCATGACGGCTGGAGGCATTGCCATATTCCTGCCGAAAATAAGGCAACATGGCTTCTAATACGCTTTCATCTACTGCGGTAGTAGCGTTATGATCAAAATAAGTCTGAGTCATTTGTTCTCAATTTTTTCCAATAGGATTGGCACTGAGTAAGTCAGTACTATTATTTTCATAAAATGGTTACTGGATATCGAGTATTTCCAGCGCTTTGGGAAGCGCTTCCAGTGCTTCTGAATGCTTTCCTTTGCTATGTAAGGTTTCACCTTCGGCTCGCAACTTCCGGACCTCAGTTTCTTGCGTTTCAGTGATCGCCGGTTTATTTGCCAAAGCCTCATCAATTTTTCTCATATCGATCGTATAACGATATGCGTATGCTCCGCTACTAAAAACAAGCAGGTATAGCATAACGATAAAATGACGCAATTTCATCTGAATCTCCTTATTTCCTTGGTTAATTGAACTTGACTCATTCCATTTCTAAATCCTAAATCAAAAATGGCGCGAAGGCGAACCGCAGACTGTATCAATCATAGACAAGGTGAAACTAACAAAGTCAGTTTTGATTTAGAAATGGAATAAGTCCACTTCAATGGACCAAAGCTCATCTAGCAACCCCCCCATAAGCAGAGAAATTATTCAAAAGTATATTTGCAGCTTCTATTTAAATTGATATCCCATCTGACAATATCTATTAATGACTGTTCGCGGTAAGCATATTAAACCAATAAGCTGCGCGAACGTCAGCCTTGGCCCGATTCAAGCCAAACAATATGTCGATGTTAATAATATTCCATTCCAAATCAAAGATGACACGAAGGCGCACCGCTAGTAGTATCAAGAATACAATAAGGTGAAGCCGACAGAGTCAGATTTGATTGAGAAATGGTATTACTGGGACAAGCTACTAGCCGCCTCCAATCTGGTACTGATAAAATCATCCAGCGCCATGGCCCATTCTTTGCGGCTAAAAATAAAACCTTCGTTGTGCCCGCCCTCCAACGTCAGGAATAGCTTTGGTTCGGCTGCCACTTGAAAGAGCGCCTGGCCGTGCCAAAAAGGCACGATTTCATCTTGGCGGCTATGCGCGATCACTACCGGACAAATGACAGACTGCAAATAATCGATCGTATTGTATTGGAATCGGGAGAGAAGGCGCACTGGCAGGAATGGATACAATTCTGATGCCAGGTCAGGTACCGAAATAAATACCGACGCCAACACTAATGCGCCGGGTTTTTGCTTGGCAGCAAGCCATGCTGCGACAGCACCGCCAAGTGATTCACCGAATAGCACGATACGAGAAGGTGGGATAGCTTTTATTTCGGTCAAATACTGCCATGCTGCTGATGCGTCTTGATATGTGCCAGTTTCTGACGGTGAACCGCTGCTTCTGCCATAACCTCGGTAATCGAAAATGAAGGTGTTATACCCCAATCGATAAAACGTCAATAAATAATCCCTTCGATGGGAAATATTGCCAGCATTGCCATGAAAGAAAAGAATGGTTCCTTTAGCAGCGGAAGGGGCCGGTACAAACCATCCATGTAGGGTTTCCTTATCAGCCGTGGCAATCGTCACCGGCTCATAGGCAAGGCCTTCCCGCTCGGGTGTAAAGGTAATGTTGCGTTGCGGGAAATAGATAAGATACGATTGGGCAAAAAATACCAATAACAACAAAGTCGCATAAGCGGCTGCCATGAAAATAACCAGTTTAAGTAACATGCGCATAAGACTAAGTTAACGTACCACTTTATAGAAGAAAAGTTAAGCATGAATCAATCAATCATGCCGTGATAATCAACGCTTACCGTTATAATAGCGTATTAACAATTTTCAGGACTGCCGATGAACTTAGATCGTGTCGATTCAGGTCATGACCTTCCCAATGATTTCAATGTGATCGTTGAAATACCCATGAATTCTGATCCCATCAAATATGAAATGGACAAGAAAACAGGTGCCCTGTTTGTAGATCGCTTTATGTCTACCTCCATGCATTACCCGTGTAATTATGGTTATATCCCGCATACCTTATCCGGGGACGAAGATCCAGTAGATGTGCTGGTTATTTCGCCGGTACCCTTGATTACTGGTGTAGTTGTTCGCTGTCGACCGCTTGGCGCATTAAAAATGACCGATGAGGCCGGTGAAGATATCAAGTTAGTGGCCGTGCCGATTGACAAATTATGCAACCTTTACACGCAAATTAAATCAGTGGACGATCTGTCTGAATTCATGCGTGCGCAGATTGCACATTTCTTTGCGCATTACAAAGATTTAGAAAAGGGAAAATGGGTCAAGATTGAAGGTTGGGGCGGTATTGAAGATGCCAAAGCAGAGATCATAGAGGGCGTCAAACGGTATACCTCAGCAAAAGATAAGCCTAAATTCTAATTCCTTATAGGTAGTGTGCGCTACACAACCACCCCTGCAGCATAACCCGAAGACCAGGCCCACTGGAAATTAAAGCCGCCTAAATGGCCTGTCACATCGATAACCTCTCCGATAAAAAACAGACCGGGATGCTTTTTGACCTCCATTGTCTGCGATGAGAGTTCTTGCGTATCGATACCGCCTACCGTGACTTCTGCTGTGCGGTAGCCTTCAGTGCCAGTGGGATGGATGTGCCAGTCATTGACTGCACGCGCAAGCACTGCCAGCTTACTATCAGGTAGTGAGCCCAATATGCCATTGCACGTCTGCTCATCACAGATGCTTTGTGCCAGGCGTTTGGGAAGAATCTCAGAAAGGGCATTACTAACGTGCATTTTTGAGTTGCTGTGCTTCTTTTCTTTCAGAAACCTGAAAACATCTATCCCAGGCGCCAGATTAATCCTGATTGGCTCTCCCTCTTGCCAATAAGACGAGATTTGCAAGATGGATGGGCCGCTTAAGCCGCGGTGGGTAAATAACAGTCCCTCAGCAAAGACCTGCTTTTGGTAGCAGATTTTCGCCTCGACTGAAACACCGCTTAATGCTTTGCACCGCTCCAATAACGCACCGTCAAACGTCAAGGGGACCAGGCCGGCTCTGGGTTTGATGACATTCAAACCAAACTTCCTGGCGATTTCATAACCGAAATTGCTTGCCCCGATTTTCGGTATAGAAAGGCCACCCGTTGCAATCACAAGCGAAGTGCAAATTTGATCACCTTTATTGGTCTTGACACGATAACCACCTGGAACAGCCTCAATATCAAACACACATGTTTGTGTCTCCAGCTTGACGCCTGCCTGACGCGCTTCCGTGAGTAGCATATTAATGATCTGCTTGGACGAATCATCACAAAATAGCTGCCCCAGCTTTTTCTCATGAAAAGCAATGTTATGCTTGCGCACTAGAGAAATAAAATCTTGAACTGTATATTGCTTGAGTGCTGATTTGCAAAAATGTGGGTTTTGCGAAAGATAACATTGGTGCTGCGCATGGAGATTAGTAAAATTGCAGCGCCCGCCACCTGAAATGCGTATTTTCTCCGCAATTTTTGCCATATGGTCGATCAACCATACGTGCCGTCCGCGCTTCCCGGCTTGTATCGCACACATCAACCCGGCTGCACCCGCACCGATGATGATCACATCGTAGCCTCGAAACATGTTTTAAATTACTGACAAGAATAACATTTTTATTTTTGCAAGCTGAAACAGCATGCCATGAATTCATAAGTGTACAGTAGTGAGCCTAATGGCAAACCTTGATCAGCCAAACTGAAGCACTATTACGAAGACTGTGCTCTGGTCAGTACGCACGTTTGCAAATGCTGCCAAGCGATACCCCCTACATGCTTATTGCCTTTCAAAGTCGCCATCGTACGGTTATCACCCATATTCTTAATCATCAAAACAAATGCATAAGCAGGTTCCACCTCGGCACTATCTTGATGATAGGAGCGGATTCCTGGGTTCGGGGCAACATATTCAAACACTGCATCGGGATTGGTAGGGGAATTACGCGCAAAGATACCCGGCAGGAATCTTGTGTCATAGGCATAAATTGCGGATGCGTCGATATCCTGATAGAGTCGGTTGCTGAATTGCAACATACGAATTGACCATCTGCTATCCGCTTGCAACCTAGCCACAACGCAGCGTGCCAGATCAACATGATTTCCAGCTATCGGTTCTTCATAAATCCATGGCTGCTCTTTCGGTCCTCTGATACTTGTGCATGCAGCTAGGATCAGGGCCAAAATTATGATCATTTTTTTCGTCATAGCATTCTCCCGCCAAAATTGTGGAAAATCTTATCAAATTAGAGCTTATCTGAGCTCATCTCCAGATCATCTCCAGATTAGCTAAACGTTATTTCGTGCTTTATCGTAGAGCTATGGATATCAATGTTTTGATGATTCACCATACTCAATCAACCTTCGCCAGCTGCCTGCACGCTGTCATGGCAGCAGCCACATCACATCATGGCACTTTATGATAGGTAATACGAAGAGCAGCGACATTTTGATTTGATCTCCCATTGGGCGGCAGAGCGTCAATCAATAAAAAGCAAATCAAGTTGCCAATTACCGATATTGCCCTATTATGTCCAGACAAAGCAAATATTCTCATTGAGAAAAGTAGGAGATGGTCTGATTTGCTGTGATCCGTAGATTAAAACAAAGAATTTATACCGTGCATTCAGTCAGCGAAGCTCGCGAGGCATCGTCACGCTTTGTTCCATAGCGATGCTCAAGAATAAAAAAAGTTTAGCAATAATACATGAGCATACCTTTTTATCTCACAATACCAGGAACATCAAAAGCTACCATGAGATCGATTATTTAACTATCACGTCAGATATACAGCAATATATTAATTACAATCCCAGATGAAGCGCTTCCAGAAAGTAACAGTAACATAGATAGTTAATATGTTATAAGTATGTTCTTGCCAATAAGGCTGGAATGGAAATTTCAGCATCAGCAGATTGCTCTACCAAATTTCTTGCCATTCCTTGCCAACTTATCTTCGCTTACGTCGTCGGATCAACCCATTATCTTCTGCTTTTCGCAATGCCTCATATCTGCAATGCACATCCATAAAGGAAAGAATTCGTTGGAACTCAGTACGAATGGTGGCAGGAGAGCGACATAAGTGAGCCGCGAGTACTTTGGTATTGGTTGTTTTCATTTCAACACATGCTTCTAACAATGTGTATAGTGCTGGCGTAAGCCGTTTACCTTGACTCCGAGTAAGTCGTTTGGCTTGACTCTGATCTATGTCAACTATATTTACACTCATAAGTAGTCCTTTTCAAAAAAATTGCATAGGCCACTCTTAAGAGCGGGAATTCCTGATGGCTCATACAAAGATTAGAACACCCTTAAGAATCATAAAAAACAAAGCAGATAACAAATCTGGAAAGATACTTCTCATTATTATTATCTATTTTAGTCAGAGTTGTTTTATTTCAGTTCACGCTTTGTCTGACTCAATCTTAAATTTATAAAACGCTTAATTTGAATTTAATATGATTTCCTTTAATATCAGCAATAAATATGCCGATTTAAACGGAATTAATATATATTATTGTTTTCAAATTAATTTAATTTGATTGATGATTATTAATTAATCAATGAAACCCCGCCGCCAGATAATTCTGTAAAAAATTTCGACAGAAAAAAAGAATTCTTTTACAAAATTATCGAAATGACACGAGCCAGCCTGGATTTTTAATATCAGATAACTTGATTTACCTGACGCAATAACGCAACAGGTTGATCATATGGCTTTTTTTCATGTTTCTGCTATTCAGACACAAAATTGTATGCGTATGCATTATTGCTTGCCTATTGGTTGCGTTTTATTATCATTTCGTAATAAAGCGCAAGTAGCTTGAGCCGTGGTCTCTTCTCTGCTTTTGAGAGGATTTATTTTGTCGATTTTTTTTACAGTTTGCTGGAACAAGTATGTTTGAAGTTAGCAATGGCTAAGTGTTACAAAGCGTTATTCCATTTCCAAATCAAACATGACGCAAAGGCGAGCCGCCGACAGTATCACTCATACGGCAACGTAAAGCTGGCAATGTCAGTTTTGATTTAGAAATAGAATTACTTATGCACCAAGTGCTATTAATTTAGCAGTTACAGCTTTATTTAACTGCTAAATATTAATACTGCTTTAAGAGGTCTCATGAAAACTATTAATCATTTACTTTTGGTGAGTATCTTTAGCTTGGCTTCAGTGGCACAGGCTGACTCTGCTCCTTATTGCTGGTTGTTGAATACCGCAATGCCAGGGCATGGTGACACGCAGTTGCAACTTTTTGACTTTAATGAGCAAGCGAATCAGGAAGCGAATCACAGAAAAAAAAACAAGAATCGTTTAGTCTCAGGAACAGCCAGTTTCGATATCCTTACCACCCCACCATTTCAACACCATACGCGGCTGGTAACCGGTTCAAGCACGACAGTAAGTGATAAGATCGAGATTTCGCTTCATGCCTCAGAAGCAGAAAATGTTCCAGATTCTGCACAAAAAAGACTATGGTCGGGCACTTATCATCTCATCCTGGATGCAAATACTTTGAATGGCATCTTCCTTCTGCGCGCCAGTGAGGATGACCCTCAGCAAACATTCAATGGAGAAGCTACTTTTACTCAATGCGAGTAACTGTTAGATTCGTCTATTGTTAAAATAATAGAGTGCATTGATTAAACCTCATTGTCAGGCATTTTCAACTGTTGGCACAACAATGATTACTGGAGAGTGACTATTTTCGCCTACACTCATTGCTAGTAGCCAGGTTAAGTAAAAATATTTATCAGCAAATACGATTAAGCTGCTTTGGCTGCGATGTACGCCAGCGGCAACTATCACTATACCCCCACAAAAACCATGTAGTCATTTCATTTCCAAATCAAAAATGATGCAAAGGCGAGTCGCGACAGTATCAATCATACGCAAGGTGAAGCCAACAAAGTCTGTTTTGATTTAGAAATGAAATAACGTGATTATTCAAGCTGGGAAAAGTATTAATACAGCTGTCACTTTGGCTGACAAAGCAGTCTCGATCCTTAGACTCACTAACGCTAATGTGGTAAAAACATCCGATCTGCATCTTTTTGCAGCGTCCTGAATAAACATGGCTCTTCTTCAACATACAGCAATTATTCACAACCTTATCCACGGAAATTGTGGATAAACGTTATAACCAGGCTAATCCAGTAACGGAAACTTGTTATGAGCAACAGCGATGAGAATGGTTCTATTTAGCGTATCATTTCCATTATTGAAGAAGCTTTTATTAAAAGAGATTACATGATAGGGTTTAATTTACTCGCGCAAATTTTAAATAATGCCAATGATTTATTTGCTTAAAAGATTTATTCTCTGATTTCTGCTTCAGCTAATTTAACCACAAACTAAATTGTAATAATTAAAAATGAAACTACCGCTGGTATTTTTCGCACTTTCAGTTAGTATCCTAGTGGGTTGTGCAACGCATCAAGAAAAACTACGGGCACAATATGAGGCTGATCTCTGTAGTTCTAAGCATCCGCAGCCAAATACCGTAATTAGCTATCTTGATAATCGTGGTGAAGTCGTGCAAGGCGATGTCGTTGACAAGACTGGGTTCAACGACAAGGGATTTGCCACGGTGCTGGCTGTACCTCTATATGATGTTTTAAGCCCTCCCCGGGAAGGATGGGGAAGCTGCTGCCAATGGGTGCTTGACTATTTTCCTAACTATTATTGTGGCCACCAGTATTGTAGAGCAAACCAGGGATACAGCTTGATTGGAGTGCATGGATTAGCGCGCGCACCAGATAGAGAGCAAGCAGAGCACATGGCACTAGAAAATTGTAAAACTGCTATACAACAGTTCGCTAACCAAATGGGCACAAGCCCATCGCAGTCAGAACTACGATGTAAAATCCTGAAATTCGAGTGGTGTGACTAATGGTAGTAGGGCCGCATATAAGAACATGCACATGACAACATAATCTCCATATCTTATAAAACTTACTATATTATTTTTTTCATGCATGAATTGAATAAAAGGGTGTAGCACCGCTTTCTCAAGATCAGGTAATGAGGACGCTGATTCCTAATTATCCTAAAATTGCAATTGATCGCTTAATTGGAGAGTTAAGCCCATGACATATAGAGGCCTCTTTGGAAATTTCTCATTCAGCCGAATATTAAGCCACCACGCCGGTATAATATGGGCCGCTCCAGGCGCGAAAGCGTTGTTGCAGGGAGCGCCCCTGCGACCTTATTGCACCCAGCCTTGTTACCTGAGTCACCTCATGCTTCACCCCGCGCAGCCGCAGTGTTTATTCCATTTCTAAATCGAAAATCACGCGAAGGCGAGCTGCAGACAGTTTCAACCATACGACAAGGTGAAGCCGACAAAAATCAGTTTTGATTTAGAAATGGAATTAAGTTAATTTGTCTGTTTTCTTGCTGTTATAAGGAGTAAACATGCCGTCTTTTGATATCGTATCCGAAGTAGATAAAACCGAAGTCAAGAACGCAGCCGAACAAACCAACAAAGAAGTCACTACACGCTTTGACTTCAAAGGGTCAGACGCGCGCGTGGAACAGGCCGAAATGGAACTTACCATGTATGCTGACAATGAATTCCAGCTGGGCCAGGTGCAAGACATTCTCACTTCCAAGTTGAGCAAACGTGGCGTAGATATCCGCTCCCTTGATATCAAGGACAAGATCGAGAAGGTCAGTGGCAACAAAGTGAAGCGTTCCTGCACTGTGAAAGTAGGAGTGGAAACTGAACTGGCGAAAAAGATCGTCAAGCTGATCAAAGAAAGCAAGCTAAAGGTACAAGCAAGCATCCAGGGCGAATCCGTGCGTGTTACGGGCAAGAATCGTGATGACTTGCAGGACTGTATTGCATTTGTTAAAAAATCTGTTACAGACTTTCCACTGCAATATCAGAATTTTAGGGATTAGCTACGTATGGCAGAGTAAGCGCAGTGATCATTGCTGAAGTAATGAACGGTTGCACAAGCGATGCAATGATTAAAAGCGACTTTTTGTCAGGCATACACCTCGTACCTCAAAATTAGGCATCAATACCTTCCCTATTGGGCGAAGACTGAGTGAAGGATGATGAAAACCTAATTTTGAAGCGATAGGGATACTTTAAATTTTAAAAACACCGCGTAGTGGTGCCACTTTTCCAGTCGAACGAAAATTAAGGTAATCGGAGAGTACCAGACTATGGTCGAAAGCCAAAAGCTGGGGCAAATTATCTACACTGAATATCTGACAATTTTTGGCATCGTCGTCTGCCACTGGGGCACCACAAGCCTCGGCCACATAAACTGCTGTTACAGTATGTCCACGACTGTCCCGGCTTGGATCAGAATAAAGACCGAGTAAAGCGATCAACTTTATATCTAAGCTAACTTCCTCTCGCGCTTCTCGCACCGCTGCTTGCTCCATCATTTCACCGACATCGACAAACCCTCCAGGAATGGCCCAGCCATAGGGAAGATGAGCGCGCTCGATCAAGACAATGGGACGATTGGGATAATGGATAAGTTCGATAATGATATCGCTGGCAAGCGATGGAGTAACCGGCCGGGGCATATGATTCTCCGAATAAATCGGACAATCTAACATTTATTATTCAGAATGAAAATGCGGGAAGAGCAGGAGCATGTTGCGTATTGATGCGCTAGTGAAGCAGTACATCATTCCACTTCTCAATCAAACATGACGCAAAGGCGAACCGCAGACAGTATCCATCATACGGCAAGGTGAAGCCGACAGAATCAGTTTTGATTTAGAAATGGAATAATCGATCATTATCGATTGCTATCGTGAGACACGTTTAATTTCGGATAAGACAAGGCAACCAACAATGCCTCTGATTATTCCACCTCCTAACTCTCCATTTCGATAATCTTTCATCATTGTCTACCACGATGGCTAGAGCAAGGATTGTATTTTATCGTGAATTTGTGCAGCCGAGCGTGCATAAGCGCTATTCTTCAAATGAAGCTCGTTTGCCCAGTCACTTGCAGGATTGAGAATAGGGCGCAGATCAATATGGTGGAAGTTGGCGTGAACATGCGTCATCTCTCGCAGCATCTCGTTGTATTTATCAATAAGCTCAAACACGAGATTTTGCTGTTCAGTAGCCTCGAAGATCCCTTTTCTTGCAAGTGCCGGCCGCAACCACGGCCCTGCAAAGGTGAAAAACAGGAAATCAACACTTTCTCCCGTTGGAAACGTGTGGCCATAACCATGGGCCACTATCTGCGTGGCTGGTGATACGGCAGCCACCCGCTTGATAAGCTCTGTGAAGTATTGACGAAATACGATGTTAATCATGTTTTCGACGAAATCTTTCCGTAAGGCAGATAAACCGCTATTCTTGTGGTTCAGATACGACTCGAACTCGTCACCGGCCACATCGTTGCCCCCTCCCGAGAACAGAAACACTTTCGGTTGCACTTCTTTTATCCGGCGCAGTACGGTCTCAATCTGCGGAGCAACCCGCTGGAAGTGTTTGTTGATTCCGGTGCCGAAAATCATGTTTTCCAAGGTATCGCCAGCCTTAGCATAATTCTCGATATCGTAATCATAATGGTTCTTAAGACAGTCGATAAGGTCAGTGCCCGGCAAGTAATCGAACCATGAGTCTCCCTCAGCGATGACCCTGCCAGGCTTCTTGGCAGCTGTTTTTACCAGAAAACCTATTGCTTTTTCCCTCGGCTGGATCTCTTTTAACTTAGCTGCTCCTTTGAATTTGGCGACTTCCTCACTTGTCCAGCTATCCATCTGCTCGAAGTTCTCATTTATCATAACAATCTCCTTTCCGATAGTGCCAGTTCATGATACTTCTCATGCATTGCACGCTGATTGAAAGAATATTACAAAAGGATTCTAACGCCATATTATTCTTTTTATGCATAAATACAATAAAAACAGGCAGCGTTCCCTTTTTCATTTAGTGGCCTCTGCACCACCCTTAAAATTTTGCTATGGCAGAGGAAAATTTCAGATGACAGCTTTGCCCGATTTTTCTGCTAAAAAGTGAATTTTTCCCCTGCTATAAAGGAGCGTTTCTCTGAAGTATCTGCACACATTTAACGCCATTTCTAAATCAAAAATGGCGCGAAGACGAGCCGCAGACAGTATCAATCATACGGTAAGGTGATGCCGACAATGTGATTTTTGGTTTAAAAATGGAATAACCTTCCTCAATGGAACGAAGTAGCGCACTGGCAGCGCTTGCGTCCGCTCCAATATTGAAGCCGATAATATCGAGTAGTAATCACACGGTATGACAAACTAAAGAGAAATGACGAAAACATGATGCCGTGCCTGATAGAAATTAGATAGGCGGATTATCTCTATGAAATGTCAACAAGACCCTACGTGTTTGTACGTATTGAATTACTCACTATATTGGATAAGCTATTGAAGCAGTGGAATGATGAAATTAAATCCTTCAAAAGGATAAAAATCATTAACTTAATTATTGGAGGTCATAGAAATGAATAAATCAAATAAATTAACTCTGTTACTCAGCGCTTCTTTATTAGTTTTAACTTCTGTTAGTTGTTCTGCTAGCGACAGAGCGGAGAGGGAAGCTGATCGATTAGAAGACAGAGCAGACCAAATTCGCAAGGAAGACAAAGAAATGCGTAAAGCAACTGAAAAAGCTGGTGAGGCAGAAGCTGATAGAAAGGAAGAGCAAGCAAAACAAATCAGAAAATCAGCAGAAGATACGGCTGATAGATTAGAAGATGAGGCAGATACAGTCAGAGATGCGACTGATAAATAATATTACGTTGTATTTATTTGTTTTGGGTCTTAGGAAGTTAAGTACTTATTAAAGCATGCTAACTTCCTAAGAGGCATAGTAAAAATAAATATTCTTTCCATTCTCGAATTAGCAAAGCCAAATTCAGGCAACTTATTCGGTGTTTTTCTCTGGATTTCACTGCTATCAGCACCGTCCAATTGACGGGCAGCTCGGTCAGATCAGTTAACAGCATTTCCCTCAATTTATGACGAATTCATTTTTCGCCATCCACTTTGTACTCCTAAGTTTTATTGAGTTCGAGATCTACGGGCGCAAGCGGAGTTGAAGCAGGGCCATGTAATACTTCACCATTCGTATCAAAGCGTGAGCCATGGCAAGGGCAATCCCATGAACGTTCTGCGGAATTGAAGTGAACAACGCATCCTAAATGGGTACACGCAGCCGATACCGCATGCAATTCACCTCGGTCATCCCTATAAACGGCCCATTTGTGGAGGCCATCCTGAACAATGGCCCCTTGCCCTGCCAGGATCTCTTGAACAGAGGCTACCTGGCCTCCTTTTAACCAGTCGGTATACTGAGCCTGCGTATTAGCTTGTTCAGTAACAAAGTCGGAAATGCCATGAATGGCTTTACGTGCTGGATTGTACAGGGAAGTCCATGGGTTATCCCTTCCCATAATCAAATCGGTGATAATCATTCCACCGAGCGTGCCATGTGTCATGCCATTACCGGAATCCCCTGTGATCACATATACGTTGTTGTCATCCATCGGATTGTGTCCGAGAAACGCTAAGCCATCCGCGGATTCCATGATTTCGCCTGACCATCGATATTCAACCGATTGAGCCATTGGAAAGCGTTCACGCACCCACTGTTCGATTTCGTCATAACGATGCTCAGGATGATCATCTTGTCCGACTTTATGATCCCTCCCGCCCACAATCAGTATTTCAGAGTCGTTTTCAGAATCTGGTGTCTCGAGGCGCACATAGTAATAGGGATCACCGGTATCCCACATTAGAATGCGCGGCACACTTTTCTTAGGAACACGTACGCCGATTACATAGGTTCTGTACGCGGCTTGTTTGGTGTGTATGACTAATTTATTGTTGAAGGGAGTATTCGTGGCGACGACGACAGATTTGGCTTTAATTTTTCCACCATCCGTACTCACTATCTGCATTGATTTGTCGCCTTCTATCTTTAGTGCACGAGTACCGCAATGAACGATACCGGCATTACGCACAAGAGCCTCTGTTAATCCCTTCAAATATCTAAGCGGATGGAACTGGGCCTGGTCAGAATATTGTATACAAGGGCCGGTAGTGAAACTTATTCCAGGAACTTGCTCCAGTTTCTGAACAGCGACGCCCGCTTTGCGTGCGGCATTGAATTCCTTTTCGATATTTTTAAAATCTTTCTCAGAGTAGGCATATAAATAGCCATCCAAGCGCTCGAATGAACAATCAATTCGTTCTTTTTTGATAATGGATTCAACTAAATCGATTGCTTTAGAAAAGCTATTGGCTACTAAGGCAGCATGCTCGGCTCCAAAATGGTCTTCGATATTGTGATACCACTCATCTGGAGGAAAAAAATGTGCTGTAGTACGCCCGGTTTCACCACTACCAATGCAATGGGCATCTATTAGTATTACTTTTTGATTTTGTTCGGTTAGAAGATAGGCTGTGGTAAGACCAGCAATACCGGCACCTATCACGCATACATCCGTTTCAACATCGCTCTCAAGAGGAGGAAAAGCAGGAAGGGTGGTGGTAGCTTGCCAGATGGAAACGGAAGAGTCATTTCTAATATTTTGCATGTCTTCTCCTTTATAAGTAGCCGGAAATGTTAGTGCACAATGAAATAAATGGCTGTGCTCACACTAATTTAGCTCATAATAGCCAGGGAATCTGTGTGGTACAGCACATAATCAGGAAATCGCCAAAATCCAGCTTGAAGAATTTCTTGCTGCTACTGGTGCGGGATTTTTTAAGTAAAAGTATACGAGGATTGATTGAAAATCACTGCTTAACCAGAGTTTAAAGTTTCTCTATTAAAGAAGAAAATAATCCAAAGCCAAAAAAGTAATAAAAACAACGATGGATAAAAATAGTTTATGAAGTCACAATCAAGTATTTGAAAAAATAGCTAGGCTAGCGTAGATGGGGGCGAACGCCACTCGCTAATCGTTGAGCTCCAGGCCGCTCTCGGGCGAGCAAGCAAGATTGTAGATTAATCGAGTTATAGTAGCTTTCTCAGGCTCTTAATATAAGTGAGAAGAGGGCTTTTGTTTTTGCAAAATTTTAATCATTTAGGTGTATTTCGGCTGTTATTCTCACCACGATAACTTTTCCCAAAGTGTGTTGACATAACGAGGACTCTGTGATGATCAAAATACTTGAGCGGCAAACATTCTTGATTGCACTAACATTTGTTACGGGTCTTTTTTTATTTCTGCTTAAACCGTTTTTTGCACCTATTTTATGGGCTTGCATTATTGCAATCCTGTTTCATCCAGTGCAGATTTGGTTGAAAAAAAAATTGGGTAAACGACCTAATTTGATCGCTTTAATTACACTAACGGCTTGTATATTTTTAGTCGTTATCCCTTTTTTGTTGTTGTTGACATCTTTTTTTCAGCAGGGTAGTGCCCTTTACCAACGTATTGAAAATGGTGAGATTCAGCTAGCGCAATATTTCGATCAGATTCGGCAAGCGTTTCCGGTAATCCAGCAATTTCTTGAACGGATGGACATCGATATCGCTTCATTGCATGAAAATGCGACCGAAGTAGTGGTGGGAATTGGTAGTTTTCTAACGCAAAATGCGGTAGCGTTAGGTATCGGTACTTTTAACTTTTTTACTAAGCTTGCATTAATGTTGTACATTGCGTTTTTTCTATTGCGCGATGGTCGGCAGTTGATTGAAAAGCTCATTCATGTCATACCAATGGGTGACGAGCGCGAGCGGTTGCTTTTCCAAAATATTGCCGGGGTTGCTAGAGCTACAGTTAAAGGAAATTTACTGGTTGCTATACTTCAAGGAACGCTAGGTGGTCTTATTTTCTGGATTTTAGGCATTCCGTCTCCGTTGTTGTGGGGTGTGATTATGGCAATTTTCTCGATGATTCCGGTGATTGGTGCAGGCCTGGTATGGGTGCCAGCTGCAATCTATTTGTATACAATCACACAGTGGGTCGAGGCGACAGTGTTAATTGCGTATGGTGTATTTATCATTGGGCTGGCAGATAACGTTTTGCGGCCGATTTTGGTTGGTCGGGATACCAAATTACCTGATTGGATGGTTTTATTGTCGACGCTGGGCGGGCTTACGCTAATGGGAATCAATGGATTCGTCGTTGGTCCGCTTATTGCTGTTTTGTTCGTCGCATTTTGGCAAATTTTCGGCGAGGATTTTAATGTCGGCAAATATGCTCATCAAGATAGCAATTCGGAAATTGAAACAAACGCTGAGGATTCAATAAAAAGCAAACCAGGAAAACAGCTATAAGGAATAGTGGAGTGCTGTATATTTTTTACAGGTTGTAAATTAACCCTCCTCCACAAAACCTGTGGATAATGGCTGATAAAAATTAGAGTATTGTTTTAGTTGGAATTATAAAGCGACATCCAAGTCATAGATGTCTGGTAGAGTAAAGAACCAGCAAAATTTTATTCAGTTATTGAAATCCATTGTTGTTCATTGCATATTTGTACTGCATAACGTTGTAAAGCGCGTATTATGGAATAAAATTCATTAGCTGCAGCACCATCAAAGTTAGCAATAATTTCGTACTCTAAGACAGAAAGATCAGCTTTAGCAAAATGAACGGATAAGTCTATTAAAGAAACTCCAAAACTTTCCTTCAATATTCCTTGATGAATCCCTTCTGTCAAAATTGCAGGTATCTCAACAGTACTCATTTCAAGATGCTTAACATCAAGTCCGAATGTAGTGGTAGCGACAAAACCTAATGAAAAATTTCGTGGAGTAGCATATAAGAAATCCTCAATAGTGTATGTGATGGGCATGGTTCCATCAGGTAATGATAAAACGATATTCTCAAGTGTAATGTTTTTCACCTTTCCATAAATATCTCCATAAAGCATCACATAATCTCCTACTTTACAGGGAAACCAAGGCTCATCTTTGGAAACAGGACGTGAAACATATTTAGCTAATTCTGATAATGTCAACCTCAGCTTTAGCCCGGGGAGTAATGGATTGGTTAGATTAGTATAATAATGCAAGCTTCCTATTTGCATAGTGATCCCATTATAAGAAATGCACTCGCCTTCTCGAGCAGAACCTGTATTAAGCAATAGCCTCAATTCTTCAAAAAAAGCAGGAATTGAGTTTTTTAATACCCAAGCAATGCTGATCAGAATTACAATCATTATACCGGTCATCACTGCATCATCTCGTGCTTCCAGAACATAAAAAAACGCAGTTAATGCTAATATTACCGTCAGAAAATAATAGAGAACCAAAATAAGCCTCTGAAAATAATTCCTTTTTTTATCTCTACCATTTAACAACAAACCAAAAAGTTTTAAGATCAATAACATCATAAAATAGACGCTAATAAATGCGGTTAGCGCTAAAAACAAGGTCGCTCCACGACCTTCAGAAAATTCCTGTAGGTAATTAAGAAATGAACGTTCTTGTTCGGTCTTAAACTGAATCATTTCATCGCGCTGCAACTGAGCAACCTCGAATAAATGCTTGCCTTCATCGAGTTGGTCTTGCCATTTCTGGTTAATTCGTTCAAATTCAGCTAATGCTTCCGTTTGCAAGTTTTCCTGATTGATTTTTGAGAGATGTTTTAGCACCTCATTTATTTTCTCAATTTGTTGTTGGTAGAAATTAATCCTGAAATGAAGATTATCAAGCTTCCTTTTGTTTTCAGTAAGTTCATGTAACTCTCTCAAAAAGGGCTGTATAATTTCGATTAAATCCTGCTGCCAATCAAAATCCTTCTTAGCAGCAGTCTCATCGGTACCTAGATCTATCCCAGCGGTGAGAATCATTTCAAACGAATCTTCCTGATCGGCTATTGTTTGTTCGAGAGTGTCTATCTTAGATTGAATCTTTTCTTTTTCCTGATCAGTGCGTGCCTTTGCTAATAGTTTTAATTGTTTGTCAAGTTCTTTTTTCTGCGTGCTGATTTTTTTAATAATGTCATTTAATATGGTGGCGGTTGGATCATTATGTGATTGCTGGTTAGTGATATTTCTTTGAGTATTATCCTTGGCTTGTATATCTGAAGAAAAAGCATTCACCATACCGCACATAAGAAAACAGCAAACCAGACGTTTATGATTGTTCATCACGTTTAATAAATGCTTTAAAGATTATCAGTCCAAGTAAGTTAAGCACTTTTCAAAGTTTGATTTCTTACACAGCTGAAATCCAAAAATAAGTACTCCATTCTTTCTCGAATTAAATAAACGAAATTTAGGCAACTTATCAGTTATTTTGCTTTGGGTTTTACCGCTACTGAAGCCATTTATTGCCTTAGACATTGAGTTGAGATAGTTATTCAGGAATTTACAGCGGCTGAGAACACTTATGATTTTTAGATTACGTCGCAAGCAACAAAAGATTTAAATCTACTTGTCGTACAGAGATGAATTTAAATTTGAATTAGAGTAAAGCTACAGAACAGACGCGACCTGCGACGGAAACTCACCTCCCTTAAACCGCAAACTATTTTACTTCGTAAAATTTTGAGCTTCTGTAAGATTTTCTGCTACGTCAATGAAGAGAAAAAGATTTCTTTCTTTCATCCATCTTAACCGTTGCATCCAGCACAACAGGTTCTCTAACTACTCCAGTTGCGGAACATAGTAAAGATATTTTCAATTGCTCAAGCGCTAATTAAAAATTTCATTAAATCTAATGATAGCACCAGAGTTCTTATTCCATTTCCAAATCAAAAATGACGCGAAGGCGAGCCGCAGACAGTATAAATAATACGGCAAGGTGAAGCCGGCAAAGTCAGTTTTGATTTGGAAATGGAATTATATCTTAGGGCCAGGCCGCGAATAAAAAAGAATAGAAATACTAAAGCTAGAATACAAACTCTTTATTCTAGGTCTGTCCCTTAAATAGGGTACTCGACAACGGGTATCACCCACAAATTCAATGGTAGAGCCCGATACCGTTTCTCCTTGAATGGATAGTTGATTGATTACTGCTGAGATTGATCTACTTTTCGGCCTCACTCTGCATAACCCTGCCATAAATTTCTTCGTTATTACCAGCTAATTAATCGTGCTTCCCTTCGTTCGCTAAAAATACCCGAAACAGGCCCTGCGTGTTAAAGCACAGAGCCTGTTGTGTAATATCCATTACTTTGACTATATAACTTTCCATGCAATTTACCGAGCGCTATATTCGTCCCATCAGCATCAGAATGACCAAGATCAGCAACACTAACCCGAGAATGCCGCTGGGGGCGTAACCCCACCCCCTGCTGTAGGGCCATGTTGGAATTACACCTAGCAGGATCAGAATCAGAATGATCAGTAGTATTGTTCCTAATGTCATTTTATTTCTCCTTCCAAATGGTTAGTCGTAACAACGCAATTTCCGAGAGAATTATTGCAATGCTCTGATGCCGCTCTCCTCGGCGCGCTGACACCAGTCTTCCAGCTACTTTACAAGCTGTTCCTTGGATGCAGTAGAGCGGCTCCACAGAACGGTCAGTCCCTGTCGCATCGAGTAAATGATCCTTAGCACTTCACTGGAATAGAGCGCCTGCTCCAAGGCTGCCCGCCTTCCTGCGGCGACTCACCCGCATCCCTTTGTAGCCAATGTAACGGTGTTCCTAGCTTCCATACGGTAAAGTTTGGCATCCTTGAACAGAACTATTCCGATGCCATAGATGTCAGGACTGCGTGAATCTTCAGAGGTGTGGCACTTGGGGTGGTACTTGCAGTGAATAAGCACTCATTACTTGATGACCATCCCGATAGTGAGCCACAACCAGAAGCGGAAGCAGTGATTAGCTATGGATGCAGTTCCAGCGCTCAATGCACCTGATGCCGATGTAGAAAAATTGTCACCGGAACGATGGTCATGTGCGTTAAACCCAACGTAACCAGTACATACTCTCTCCAAGGAAGTTCAAACAGTCCAAGCTGCATAAATAGCGCCTATGTTAAAATGAAATTTGTACCCGTCACTATCCTGTCTGCTTCATCTCCTGTTTGGTTTTCTCTGTTCTATTTTTCTATAACGGTTGTCCGCGTTAAACAAACCAAACAGCCCACACCGGATGTTCAAATACAAAGCATCTACTCTTATGCGATAAAAAAAGTACACCTAATCCCCTGTCGTTTCTGTGCGTTAGCGCACACATATGAGTTTTGGGTTAACGTAGCGCCTTTTTGCTATTAACAACAATATGATGAGTCAACAAAAAACGGCAGAAACGTATCCGAGCAACCAGAGTGATGGAGCGTGGCAATAGTTAAAACCACATCTATCAGTATCAGCTGTAGGAAGCCACGAGAGTTGCATATGCGTCAGGTAGTCAATGCCTTTTTGTAAGGTCAGAAAACACGTTGTCAGTAGAGCGACAATTGCCTCGTGAATTGCCGGTCTGGCGCTCGGTTTATTATTACTCGGTTTACTATCATTTACGCCGCGGATCCCGTGATGGGACATAGAACGTCTTCGGCTCTACTCGTCGTCACTTTCATTGTATATTAGCGCACATACCAGATACCCGATTCCTGTAATACTTCTCATATCGATTTCAGTAGCTACTGACACGGGAAATAAGAGCCCCTTCCGGCCCTGTTTGGATTAACTAGCGAAGGAAA
This sequence comes from Nitrosomonas sp. Nm34, assembly GCF_900113925.1. Taxonomy (GTDB): domain Bacteria; phylum Pseudomonadota; class Gammaproteobacteria; order Burkholderiales; family Nitrosomonadaceae; genus Nitrosomonas. Next base: position 20,916 of record NZ_FORD01000020.1, on the reverse strand, counting down.
TGGGTTTTCCGCAGGCTCAGTCCAATCAGAACTGGAAAATTACCATTTTTAGGCCTATCCAGCGAATGTCCTGAATTACTGTCCTGCTTTTACATGAGACCATTATGCCACCACTCACCTACCACTCAATTTCAACAAGGCTGGCAGTACTTTTATCAAGTCTGATATTTGTGACCGCTTGCAGTATCCCGGAAAAAGTTTGCTTTCGAACAGCGCACTCAGGCAGCGAGCCGACACTGGCCAGCGACATCGAATATGACATTGAGCTCGGCGAATCGCCTTGGCCAAGGGAAGAAGCCGCAACGCTGGCTATCACGGAAAACATCGAGCAAGCGATCAAATCGCGTTATATGGATAACCTTCCTGCGCTCCGCCACGTTCACACCAAAGCGCATGGTTGCGTGCTGGCAGACTTCCAGATTAATAAAGCACTTCGGGACGAACACCTGCACGGCGTCTTCCCACCCCGTGCCCGTTACCGAAGTTCGCTAGTCTCTGCTCACAGCAGTGCTTGGGTGGTCTGGTCAGCCCGTCCTGAGAAACCATTCACACATGAGTAGATGGCGAAGAATCTGAAAACGATAATTAGCCTTGAAAATGAATCAGCTTTACTTTAGAAAAAACATTACATTGAGTCCTATGTTAGCTAGCGTACAGAAGCGTAGTCATGCCAGCATTACAATATCGTTAACCTCATGTAAGTTAATGAGGCGGCCGGTAGCACGCGAACCGCCCTGGTACTTTTTGTGGAGAATTAACTTATTATTGAGGAATTCATCATGAATAAGGACCAAGAAGGGTGAAGCAAAAGATACTGCCGGCAAAAATTAATGTAATAACGCACTACCGATAAGTTCAACTCAGCAGTTTTGTGGAAGACCAAACTCAGATTGACCGGGCTATTGAAGTTCCACAGAAAATCAAGGATGTGAAAAACATCCCCGATGAAATGAGCATCAAGCAGTAGAAATTCAATTCAAACCTAAAAAGGAGCTGCAAAATGAACTGGAATCAAATCGAAGGTAATTGGAAACAATTCAAAGGTAAAATCAAGGAACAATGGGGCGACCTCACGGACGATCATCTCGACACGATTGCCGGGAAGCGCGATCAGCTGGTTGGCCGTATTCAGGAATCATATGGAATCAGTAAGGAAGAAGCAGAAAAGCAAGTTGGCGAATGGGAAAGAAACCTTAAAGATTAAATAGTGCCCCTCTCCTGTGTAAAACAGAGCAGTATGTTGCGAAAGCAGCATACTGTGCAACCATTTTTTATGGTTTTTCATTTCCAAATCAAAAATGTCGCAAAGGCGAGCCGTAGACAGTATCAATAATACGGCAAGGTGAAGCCGACAAAATCAGTTTTGATTTACAAATGGAATTAACCAAGCGAAGTACGCGTATAAAGCAAGTCATAAACAAATTCTGTTTTATTGGTCGATAGCAGTTGGCTTTGCGTCTGCAATAAAATTTTCCGCGAGACTTTCTGAGGGATAGTAATGTAACGTGAGTTCGACATAAAAATCATCATACTACGGCTGAAGGATATAAGAAAATCTAATACTAAGAGAGGGTTTCTTCTCTCGGAAGGGATAAGCCACTAGCCCAGCTATCAATTAACAAAGAAGTTAAATGGGCTGCGATGGCAGGATTGCTCAATTTGCGGGATATTTTCAATTAATCGTTGACAGTCTCGATAATTGAGAAGAGAAGAGAAGGGTAGAGGCCAGGCCGCAAATCAGAAATTCCTGTTCTTGCGAACAATAGCTCCAATGCGAATTAAGAGCTAACTCATAAATAATTCCAGAAAAATAAAGCCGCAGCCAGCTGAAATGGTAGAGAGCGATCACTTCTTCGTTGCTAAAACTTAAATCCGCGTAATGGCTCATTCTTTGACTATAAGCCCAAAGATTTTGCTGATAATGCTTGCAAACATAGAGATAAATGGTTATTAATCGGTTTTGCCAGTTCATTGGTTACTTTGATTGATTGAGGTTGGGTGATATCTTCCTCAATAGTTTAACGTTATTGATGAACTGGCTTCTATTTCAGCTCTTAATTCGCATAAAAAGATTGTTTTCTCTCTTTTCTACATCAAAAAATGCAGCCGGTTTTAATTTCCCGTATTATTAGCTAATACCTGAGTAATTTCCCGACAGCCCATGGTTCCTGATCCGACCCCAGCAGCTACTGAGGCGCCTAACATTGCATCCGCATCAGTTCCTGATACACTCTCGGCGCTTCAGGTGAACCCCCAAATCGGCCTCACGCATGGTGAGGCAGACACTCGTCTGAAGGAATATGGTTACAACGAAATAGCCGAGCAGAAAGCAAATATGTTTTTCCAATTCCTCAAAAGATTTTGGGGAGTGTCAGCGTGGATGCTGGAGTTGATCATGATGCTGTCGGTTATTCTTCGGAAATATTCAGATCTGGCTGTGGTGGGTGTGCTTTTGGTAGTTAATGCCGTGTTGAGTTTCATGCAGGAACGTCGAGCTGCTGGCGTAGTCGATGCGTTAAAGCTACGTTTACAAGTCACAGCACGGGTGCTGCGCGAGGCAAACTGGCAAATCATTCCGGCACGACAACTGGTTCCTGGTGACATTATCCGCTTGCGTCCAGGTGATATCGTTCCAGCGGACATCAAGCTTTTGACAGGTATCTTGAGTGTTGATCAGTCGGTGCTTACCGGTGAGTCGATAGCTGTAAAAAAATCACAAGGGGAGGTGCTGCCATCTGGCTCAATCATTCGCTGGGGCGAAGGTAATGGGGTAGTGGTATTGACAGGGCAGCAGACCTGTTTTGGACAGATGACGGAGCTCGTGCAGAAGGCGCATCCCAAACTTCACATCGAAGCAGTGGTGGCCAGGGTAGTGCGCTGGCTTTTTGTGATTGTTGGCATCCTGCTTGGTATGATCACAGTATTATCGCTGATCCAGGGTGTATCGCTTCTTGAGATCGTTCCACTCATGCTGGTTCTGTTGATGAGTGCCGTACCTGTTGCCCTCCCTGTGATGTTCACAGTCAGCATGACCGTCGGGGCGAAGGAATTAGCGAAACGCGGGGTACTGGTCACACGCATTAGCGCAGCAGAAGATGCCGCAACGATGGATGTGCTGTGTGTGGACAAAACAGGCACGATTACCATGAACCAATTAGCCGTTACTGGCGTGATCCCGCTAGAGCGCGCCAACGAAGACGACGTGCTGTTTGCTGGCGCCCTCGCGTCGCAGGAGGCTAATCAGGATCCGATCGATTTAGCATTCCTCACAGCAGCGAAGCAACGGCAGATTTTCACTGATCCTTCCGCAGTTACCATCGTTTCTTTCACGCCATTCGATGCAGCAAACCGACGAACGGAAGCGGTAATCGAACAGAATGGACAACGGCTGCGGGTAATGAAAGGGGCGGTAGGAACCGTTGCCGCCCTCTGCAGCCTTCCTCCTCAGGCTATTGATGCGTTGGAAGCGCGGATTAATGAATCGGCGCTGAAGGGGTTCCGGACACTGGCGGTCGCTCGCGGCCCCGTGATGAGCAAGCCCGAATTGATCGGACTGGTCACCCTATACGACCCGCCTCGACCGGATGCCAAGCAGCTTATCGCTGAATTGCACGATCTTGGCGTTTCTGTGAAGATGCTTACGGGCGATGCCTTGGCAGTAGCAAATGAGATCGCGCAAGGGGTCGGGTTACTTCATATTCGCCCCGTGGCAGATTTGAAAACCGCAGGGGTTCAGGGTGGAAAGAATATGGTTGATCTGCTGGCAGGAGCCGATGGTTTTGCAGAAATTTACCCCGAAGATAAATATGTCGTGGTGCAACACTTGCAGGCCGCAGGGCATGTGACCGGCATGACAGGTGATGGCGTTAACGATGCGCCGGCCCTACGCCAAGCCGAAGTGGGCATCGCCGTCAGCAGCGCGACTGATGTGGCCAAAAGTGCAGCCAGCGTTGTCCTGACCAAACCGGGGCTGACGAACATCGTAGCGTTAGTCGAGCAGGGCCGGACTATCTATCAACGCATTCTGACCTGGATCATCAATAAGATCAGCCGCACTATTCTCAAGGCGGGATTTGTCGCCATAGCATTTGTGGTGACAGATAAATTTGTAGTTTCATCCTTTGCTATGCTGCTACTGGTTTTTATGACGGATTTCGCGAAGATCTCCCTCGCCACAGATAACGTCCAACCTTCCAGAAAACCGGAAACATGGCACATTGGTAGCTTTATCATAGTATCGGTAGTGCTGGGTGTAGCAATGGTGATAGAGACGCTTTTGGCCTTATACCTCGGCTGGTCATACTTTGGTTTGGCGACCGATGACAATGTACTTTACACGTTTAGCTTCCTAACGCTGCTTTACTTCGCCGCATTCTCCATCGTGTCCGTGAGGGAGCGGCGATGGTTCTGGACGACCTTGCCCAGCAAGACGCTTGTCGCAGCGCTTGTTGCGCAAGTCGTTATAGGCACTGGACTGACACTCGTCGGTCTCCTGGATTTTGCACCGCTTCCCTGGTGGCAGACGATTACTTTATTTGCTTATGCGCTGTTCTCGTGTCTCGTCATAAATGATGCAGTGAAGGTTACGCTGATCAGGAGGTACATTCCTGCTGCTGTGGTCGCAAGTGGGCAAACATAAAGCAGACAAATGAACTGGTTAATTTAAAGATTACCCATAGCTTTCCTGTGCCATTGCAATGTACTGCTCACTCGGCATTCGCAATAAGTATTACAAGAACCTATTAATTTTTATCGTAATATGCAACAGCCATTTGTTCAACGTGAGTTCAATATAAGAATTATCACACTATGGCTGAGTACATTTCTTTTCTTACCTATTATTAGCAAAGCAATACCACTACCAATAATACAAATGATAATGCACCTGGCTAAGATCTGCCATGTTAAGAGTTCGTCTATTCTTATTGCCTAATACTGTCTGGAAAAATGCAAAATTTCTCTATAATGTAGATTTATATGTTTGGTAATAAATAAAACACAAGCAAAACTGCACCAATTATGATGCTGAGTGTCACCAGGGCTGAAAGCCATTTTGAGGGAAAGTAAGAATTATCATTTAATTGCCTTTCAATATTACGATAGCGAATGAACGCCAGCATTGTTATGAGAGCGCCCAAAGCTACCATTGTTACGCCAATGATAGCTGAATCACTTTTCCCTTGTGGTGTATTAGTTTCGCCAAGCGCATTTGCGATCTGATGGATAAAGAGAGCAAATTTTACAATCACGAACCCAAAACCCATGAGTGCAATACTGGTGCGTACCCATGCAAGAAAGGTACGCTCATTGGCAAGATGGTCGGCTGCACCTGCTGACTTTCTGTCTTTTATTTCCATTGGTCCTTTTTGCTAAACTAAGAAACTGTTGCGCAGTAGAGTAAAAGAGTGTAAGAAATTCTGGCGCTTCGCAAGGTGAACTTGTACGGTATTAATTCATTACAGAAGAAAAACAATGGAGATTCTGAAACGGTACAAATAAAATCAATAAGCGAGCAAGAGTACTATGTATATCCACCCATTCGGATATTGGTATGCTAAGCATTTTAATTTTTGATTTTACATTTTTTTCAAGCTAAGTTTGCCATCTGTTTGGAAAAAGCTTAATAAGGTTCAGGGTCTATGAAAAATAAACCGCCTTGTTAATAACAACCGAATGGAGTGGAGAAGGGTTTGATCGCCAACTGAACGGGAAATCATCCGAAATTGGCAAACCGAGCTAAGATCGGCTGACAATTTCAGATAACTCTTTAATAAAGAAAAGTAAATCCATAATGCTGAGGTTCTGGCGTGATCAACTCGGTTAAGGTGAATATCAACATACTTTAGGGCTGATATATAGCAAAACCAGCTAGAAATGATTCAAGGAGTATGCTCATTATTTCATCTGAGCATAAATGGGCATACGCCAAAGTGCTGTGTAAACAATACCGGCAAACCGTTGATATGCTCTTCAAATTCTATACATTCTGAATCATTCTTAACTGATTACGCTATAACATTAGCATTTAGTGAAAAAACGCCTTTGACTACTTAAAGCAGCATCGAGCGGTGACAATACGCTATCACAACCACAAGAATAATTATGAAAGCATGGCTGCCATGGCTTGGGGGATCTCTATGGTTACTATGTGGATTATCAACAGCCTCGCGGCTTTTTATAGAAGACTATTAAAAATCTGGCGAGCAGTATAATTTGATGAAGATCTCCGCAACGAACGCTGCAGAGATCCGGCTATATTTGTTTTGCATAAGTTAAGCTTGCTGAACAGAAGAAGCTAATTTCTTAGCGCCATATCTGGCGCCAAAAATGATTGCAATTAAAGCTACAATATAGCTTAAAAACATTAACCAGAGAATTCCAGCTGCATATCCTCTGGCTTCATCAGCTTTTCTCTGGATGTCTTTACCAATTTTTTCTGCTTTGGTTTTTACTGAACCGACCAGTTCGTCGATTTCTTTTTCATCTAAATCAGTATTACTTGCCATAATCTCCTTCGCCTCCTGCTCATCACCTCGTATGAGTGCAGTCGCGATTAAACCTAAAGCTTGTGGATCAATTTGTTCGGCAGCTTTCTCTAATTTTTTTTCATCTTGAGAGGCTCCTTTCTTAATCCCTTGTTTTATTGAGGCGATTAAAGGCTGTAAAGAAGAAGGTAATTGTGATATTGCTCCTTCTTTACCGGATGAAACTGCTTTCGTTATATTCGTGCCAGCTGTAGCTGTGGTTTTTATTGCCCCGGCTGCAGAACTCAACAAACTGTTAACGCCCATGGAGGCCAATACAACGGCAATAACAATGGTAATTGACCACACCACTACGCCATGCAAGGTAGCTGCACGCTGATCAATATTACCCGAAAGCTTACCAGCCAGGATGCCGCCTAAAAGATACACTACCCAGGCAGTCAAAATATACCATCCGTATAATGCAATACTAACGGTTAGTGTTTCAGATTTGGTATCGATATGCTTGATTTCTGGAACCTCGACAATACTGAAGCCAATCGCCGCGCTGAGAGTGAATATTAACCAGCTTAAGGCATAAATAAAAACCAGGCTCGCAAAAACAGCGCCCCAATTAATGGTCCACCAATCTGTGTGTGAAGATAGCACTACGTTTCTTTGTGTATGAGTACTCATAGTAATTTCCTTTTAGGCTTAGTAGTGAATGAAGAGTAATGCCAAGATTAGCCAACACATCATTATTTGTATTGACACAAAAAATAACGAGCAGATGAATCTGCTCGTCGTTGTTATTGCTGGTTAGCGATTTTTATGGCTTTGGCTGCCTGCTTTAGCATGCTGCTCAGATGTCCCGCCACGGGTAGAGGAAGATGAATCATCATCTTCCTCAGAGCGGCCTTTGCCACTTGACTGTCCACCTTTGCGACCTGCCTCACGCGCCTCTTCCGAGCTAAACTCATGGGCTGTACCTTTTTCATGAGCAGCATGCCCTCCTTTCCTGCCCGCTTCACGCGCCTCTTCAGAAGTAAACTCATGAGCCGTACCCTTCTCGTGAGCTGCACGGCCCGCCTCGCGTGCTTCTTCTGAATTGAACTCATGCGCAGTGCCCTTCTCGTGAGCTGCACGGCCGCCCTTGCTCGCAATTTCACGCTGTTTTTCTTCGTCCATAGAAGCAAAACCACGCTGGCTGGTGCCCTTGTTGTCCTCATCCTTTCCTTTATTCGAAGGCATAATTGCTCTCCTATTTATTAATTTCAAAAAACACCTATGATGTGTTTGGATTCTTTATCTCCGGTTTGATAAAACCAGGAACATCTTTAGCGTACGCTTCGTAGCGAGCTTTCTCTGTGCGCAAGCGTACATACGCCTAAAATTAAAGCTTGAATGCAGGACGAGTTATTCTCAAGGAAACAAAAAAGGACGGATTGCCACGACGATAGCGAGTGTTCCAATTTTTGATAGGAGTATTCTCCTGGGACCAGTATGCGCATGGTGGTGAATATATGCTATACCAAATGCGGGTTGCCCCCGCGTGACTTACCCGAGGAGGTTGTACATCTTCGGGTCAGGTGCGAATAAAGAAAAAAATAGAAGAATGAAAGCTAGAATGCAAATTCTTTAGACTAGGCCTGTCCATTAAGTACCTCTTAATCAAGGTGTCAGCCTTGCATTATCAAATACAAAAAAATATTGCATTGCAAGATTTGACATCTTTGTATGCAATGAGGTCAACCAAGCCGGTATTCGAGCTTTTCAGGCTTTCGGCTCATACGGTCACCTCTCATTGGAACGGGATTATTCACCTTGTTGAATCCCGTCTGACCAATGGCATTCTTGAGAGCATCAATAACAAGATTCAGGTTACCGGAATATTAACAACTTTATCAATATGATTTATTTTTATGTGGAAAGCTTCAGTTTACTTACTCATGGTATTTCACATAGAACCTTTATTTTTCTTGTTCACTTGAGTTAAGGAAGCATTATTATTTTTCAGATCTTGATAGAATTCACCTTGAATTCGTTCAACATAATCAATTAAGTTGCTCTTTGACAAACCATGTTCCTTAAGGGGGGATTCAATCGGACAGCCGATAATATTAATTAAGTGACCGAAGGCACAAGCATCCAATGTAGTAGGTTGATCCCCTAGAAAATACCGCTTACTCCCAAGGCTTGCTGATAACGCATCAATATCTAGTTTACCTAATGTAAAAATTTCTTCTGCTTGATGCCTGCCAGTACCATGACCATAAATTTGTCGTTTGATTTTTGGACGCCATCTATTTGCAACAATATCCCGAATAATGGGAGGTAGCCCACCAAAAATTGCTTTCTTGTTAATTTTCCAATTTTCATCTGTATATTGCCAACGCGAATAAAGCAAAACCCAAAACAAATGTTCATCAAGCAAACGTTGCATTGCAATGGATCCTGCCAATTCCGCCGCACTTCGTCCTTCGTCCAAATCTTTATAAATTGATTTAAGGTAATTAATGATAAAACGAGAATCGCCTATTGCTTCATTGTTATCCTGAATGTAGGGCAATTTACCTTTGGGAGCACTAAAAGGTAGTGCCGGTTTGATTTCATATTCAATACCAGCCATACGCAGATACGTTTCGATTTTGCAGCAAAATGGGCTTAAGTTTGGTATTCCCCAGGTGCGTTCAAATTGATAAAGTTTTATCATGCGATTGATCCTTGCCACAATTGTTATTAATATTACGAGTTACTTGCATAATGCAAGTTAATATAACTTATAAGCTTGCTAACTACAAGCTATAAAGCTTTCCTTTTATTTTTCAGGAAAACTAATTTATGAATGATGAAATGGATAAATCAATTTTTGAGCGGTCATATTGCCCAATTACGTGCTCACTCGATCTTCTGGGTGATAAATGGACTTTGCTGATTATTCGTGATCTGCTATTAGGTAAAAAACGCTATCAAGAATTTCTGGAATCTCCAGAACGTATTGCTACTAATATATTGTCAGACAGACTAAAGAAAATAGAAACTGCCGGGCTTGCCATTCAACAAGCATATCAACAGAAACCAATTCGATATGAATATGTTCTGACAAAAAAAGGAAGGGATCTTAAACCTGTACTTCAAGCTTTAGTTAAATGGGGTAAAACATATTACCCTGGTACTAAAGTTTTTGAAGCTATTGATCGATGAGTAGCAGGATAAGTAAGAATCAAGCTGAGCAGATTTAATTAATAGTGGACTTTCCCGGTATTCAGGAAATTTGCCTGATTTTCTAGGAAATAAAAAGGTGTCAAGTTTTGCGATGCAATATCTTATGCAGATTTCCTATTGTGGCTACAACCGCGTACTTTAACATTCCACTCCAGTTGGATGCTCCGCCGCTTATTATTTATGCATGGGCTAATTAGCCTTTAATTCTTTCACAAAGACGATGAATTCGAGATCATTTCGAAGCGGAATACCGAAGCGTTCGTTCCCATATGGGAACGGATGACGTTCGTCGGTTCGACGATATCCACGGCGCTCGTACCAAGCGATTAGCTCGTTTCGAATTGAGATGACGTGCATTTGCATAATGGTACAGGCGAGCTGGTGTGATGCAAATCGCTCAGCTTCCATAATGAGGCGTTTCCCGAGGCCCTGCGCCTGCAACTTCGGTTTCACGACAAACATACCGAAATAGCAGACATTGGCATCGCGTTTTTCTAGATGGACGCAGCCAATGATTTCCTCATTGCGCTCGGCGAGGAGAATGCATTGATTATCAGCGGACAAGATTTCCTCAATCTCGGATGTGTCTGTGCGCTGGCCATCAATAAAGTCTGCTTCAGTCGTCCAGCCGTGACGGCTGCTATCCCCGCGGTAAGCAGAGTTTACCAGCACGGCGATGCGCGCGGCATCGTGCAATGACCCCTTACGCAAATGCATGCAAAATATTCATGCGATGCTTATACCATTGATGCGCTCGGTGGATCGTCAAGGCGCCGCACATGTTCCGTCGCGTGCTCAATCGAGATCCTGGAACTTGCATAACATCTTTCATCAGATCCATTGGACATTTCCTTAAAACCTGGCATTTAAATTTCGTTTTTCTTATATACTTCTAATAATAATACACACCGGATAACCATTGCTCATTCTTAAGATAAAAGAGTTATCTATTACCTTATTCAAGAAATTCAGGAGGTAGAATTATTAATTTGCAGCCAGCAATCATTCATGACGACCCCTGATTATCAAACCTGTATGCTACCACTCTTGAAATATATAAAAGACGGAAAAGAGTATTTAGTGCGTAAGGCTATTGATTCGCTTGCAAATCAATTTTACCTAATACCTGCTGAGCGAACAAAATTACTACCGAGCGGCCAGCAAGCGATATTTCACAATAGAGTTGGCTGGACAAAATCTTATCTTAACGTGAGTTCGACATAAGAATCATCACATCACGATTGGAAGAGTTGGTGTAATATCTTAGGGTCAGAGCTTACATTTGACATCCCTGTTTTTTTCGCCTGCTTCACCGCCCGACTCACGGTAGCATAACTGACACCAAAATACTCTCTTACTTGAGCGAGCGTATAGTGTCCGCTTAAAAACGCCTGAGCCAACTTTCGTCACGGCTTTTATAGCGATCAGCAAAGTAGCTTAATGGTTTGACAGGGGCTTGTTTTTGCTTTCTGGGTATGTCTTTGAGTGATTGTTCAAGGCCGAGTTTACGCTGCATATCATTGACAAAGTCATCATCCAAATAAATCTGGTTCTTCAATCATTGCCAGGGGAGGGTTGCTCTTTACCGGCCTTAACAAAATCCCGATAGTGTTGCTGCGCGATGCGCTTTGACTTTGTTTTGTCAAATCCAGCGAGGATCCCTTCAGTCATTAAACAGGCAGCGTTTTTTCATATCCAGCCGTTGCGCGATAACTGCTCCAGCGCCACGCTTTGGCGCTTCGCACCCTCTGTGCCCGTACCGGGCTCAACGCGATGTAACGCGCCAGTTCCAGCAGATAGGTATCTTTCTGCACTAATATGGCTTTGAAACGACCTTGAAATACGTGGCCATCGCGCTGATGCTGCCGATTGAAATATTGCGTATACGTGCCGTTGAGATACTACATTCCTTTGGACAAGGTTGGACAATTGGTTTCAATCAATAAATGATAGTGATTGTCCATGAGACAATAGGCATGATAATGCCAGTCATAACGATGGCCGTGTTCTGGAGCAACAGCAAAACTGTTGATGATCAATATCATCATGATAGATATCTTTCCGTGCGTTACCGCGTGCTGTTACATGTTACATGACACAGTGCCCCGGCAAACTTAATGCGTAGCAATCTTACTATCTGCGCATCTTATGTAGATTTAAACTTGTTGAAAATTAAAGCATTAGGGTTGTGATATTAATTGTAAGGCCTGACCCTAAGAATTTTGCCAACTGTACTGAAATTGTACCGAGAAATATTCAATATGAATAATAAGGAATGAGGGGGCGGCGAGTGCCAGTCGTTAACCGAACCGAATTGTATTGAGCTTCACATCGAAATAAACTTCTTAGTGTTAATAGCATTTTCCACTTTTATAGTTTTGGTCATTTCTTTGCCGCTAAATATCGTATAACCTTACTTCCCTCCACTGATGGTAATTGGAGGAGGCTTTCGTACATTTTTATTGTGATTTCGCATACTTTAATTTTATCGGTTTTATTTATGACTGGTTCTGGTATTAAAACGAGGTCTTGTCCATATTTATTTAATTCTGTGTAGATAACGGGCTCAAGAATACTAGATACTTCCTCCACACTCGGGATATCTTGAGATGACACAAATGAAGTTCTAACAATATTACTCAAGGCTGCAAGACTAATTTCTCTAGTAGTATCAGAGATATATTTGGTTGAGTTTAATGTTTGCCCCATCTGTGGAAAGAGAAATGGGTAACATAAATCTTCTCCATTCTGCATTAATTCTGTCAGTTCACGTACTTTGACTTCTGCGTACTTTATCGCTGCTTCGTCAGACGCATTTGGCAAATGTTTTTGAACAAATGTTGGAATCATGTTATGGAGGGCTGCCATAGCCTCCTCTTTGCTCTGACCTTCTTTTATTGCTTGATAGAACTCATTTTTTATTCTGTTATAGCTTTCTGTGTCGTACCATTTTATTAATTTAAGCGCAGAATGGCCTAGAAGCTTCTCATCAGAAGTAGTTGCTGTGGAGGATTCGGCGCTAATGATTGGAAGAATGAATGCCTGTGATGCTCCGAAAGATAAGATCATCGTTACTATGAAGATAATATAATAAAGATGATTGTTATTCTTACTGTTGCGATAAGCTATACTGGCAACACCTGCCGCAACAATGCCACAGCAACTCACAATGACAGCATTTAACCAGATCATTTATTCTCCTTTTTTTCATTTTAGATAAGATTTATCTATTAACTATCAAATGAAAATTTTGAATATAAGTGCGCTATACTTAGGATAAGTATTTTTTTCTATAATTCAACAAAAAAATGTAGGAAAAATTATGAGTGTCGTAAAATAACGACAGCGCTCTGATCAATAGTTTAATAGAAACTATTTTGTAACATCCTCCCCCAGAACGACTTTCAGCATTACCTGCTGCCTATAAAAATTTGCCCTAATTTTTAGTGCTTCAATTTCCTCATTACTCTACTTGGCCTATTCTTCATTCGGTGCCGAAATTTTCTTTAAGAAAATATAGAGTTTTAAACTATTTCAATGTCAATTGAATTAGCTTAAAAAAGCTTTTATACCAATATAGAGATGAGTCCGCCCAGTAAGCTAAAGCCAGCAGAGCCTTTCAGCCTTATTCACTTCAGAATTATCAGTAAGGTGCCTCAACAATCGCTTTAAGAATTGCAGGATGAGATAATGCTCAACCAAACATGAGAGAAGTATGTTGACTGCCTCACCTTTGTTTAAAACATGTAAATCTAATCGAGCCTAATTTTGCTACTGCATTATTTAAGGCACAAAAAAGGTAGTCACATCAATGATATGCTACTTAACACTGAATCCTGACTACCCTTTTTAGAGTTTCTATTCGTTCTTTTTAGATAGAATTCAATTAGAGTCTATAAAATAATTGAATAGCTTATCTAGATTAATCCTCGTGTTTATGACCTTTAGCTCTATCGTTCAGAAGTGGTGAAGATTTTAACTCCCAGTTCATAGAGTTCCCACGTTGTTCAAGAACAGCTGAGTAAATCTCATTCTGATATTCAACACAAGGCACAGATAGTATGCCATTCTCAAATGTGGCAATACATTGGCCTACAGTTAAGATTTGGTCTTTTAAGCAACTTGAAACATCTACAAACTTAACATCGGTTGCAGAAATTTGATTATTAAAAGTAGTAACAACTGCTGTACCGTTATTAACCAGGATATCTGTTGCAATTGTGCCTTGCTCTAGCCCAAGTACATTTAAACCTGCATCAGCAAGGCAAGAATTCGGACTGCCATCAGTGAAATTTTTTACGAGTATTTGAGAGCCTGCTACAGAATTATCAACAATAAATACAGAATTATTTACCACAGCTACACTTTCTGCAAACGTTGATTGTGATTGTATACCTAAGGCTATTAGTGATATTCCACATAAGATTGGAAGTATATTTTTTTTCATTAAACTCTCCGATATGTAACGCAAACATTTGAGATTTTTGATAGCAATAAAAATTATTATCTCCAGACTCCCCTTTGTCTGAAAATAATCAGTCTATATCGGCAATAGAGCTGATAACTTTAGGATTTATTTGGCATAAATTAAGAACAGCTGTTGCTTTCAATGAGCTATGAGTCTGTACAAACAGCCAAATATCTTAGGGTCATACCTTATTACATTTGACATTCCCGCTTTCTTTTTTTCCGCCTGCTTCACAGCCCGACTCATGACAGCATAACTCATGCCAAAATACTCACCTACTTGAGTGAGCGTATAGTGTCCGCTTAAATACGCCTGAGCCATATTTTCATTACGATTTTTTATAGCGATCAACAAAATCGCTCAATGGTTTGACGGGGGCTTGCTTTTGCTTTCTGGGGATATCTTTGAGTGATTGTTCAGGATTAAGCTTGCGTTGCATATTATTGACAAAGTCATCATCACCCCAATTAATCTGGTTCTTCAACCATTGCCAGGGGGGAGGGATGTTGTTTGCCGGCTTTAACAAAATCTCGATAGTGTTGCTGCGCGACACGCTTTGTTTTGTCAAATCCAGCGAAGATCCATTCAGGCATTAAACAGGCTCATTTTCTTCATATCCAGCCGTTGTGCGGTAACTGCTCCAGCGCCACGCTTTGGCACTTCCACCATCTGTGCCCGCACCGGATTCAACGCAATGTAACGCGCCAATTCCAGCAAATAGACATCTTTCTGCACCAGGATGGCTTTGAAACGACCTTGAAACACATGGCTAACAGGCTGATGCTGCCGATTGAAATATTGTGTGTAAGTGCCGTGACATACTTCATTCCTTTGGACAAGGTGGGAGAATTGGTTTCAATCAATAAATGGTAGTGATTGTCCATGAGACAATAGCATGACAATACCTGTCATAACGATTGACCGTGTTCTGTAGCAACAGCAAAAACTGTTGCGATCAATATCATCATGATAGATATCTTCCCGTGCGTTGCCGCGTACTGTTACATGATACAGTGCCCCTGTAAACTCAATGCGTAAAGGTCTTGCCATTTGCGCATTCTATGTAGCTTTAAACTTGTTGAAGACTAAAATATTAGGGTAGTGATGTCAATTGTAAGGCCTGACCCCAAATGGTTAGTGTCAGATGGAAAGCGAGGCTGGTTTACTGTCCACTGGATCGGATTGTTCGATCGGGCGCCTAACAAGAAGTGGCCCCTTGGGAATAAAATTTTTCTTATATGCTTTGTCAGTTGTGTAACCAATGAATGCCCCACTAGGATAGCGCTCATCTTGCTTAAGTTGACGTAACTGTTGGATTTCCCAGAATATAGCCCAATGGCCGCTATTATCCGACGAGTACTTGCCAGTTGATGGAGGACGAAAGCGCATTCCTTCCGGGTGAGTTCCATTCTTACTCTCCACATGACGAATATATTTGCCGTACCATGAAACCTCCAAACGTTCGGCATTTGGGTCTCCTGAGGCATATATAAAGACATCTACATCGAATAGCGCATCATTACAATCGCGCTTTGCCTTCATATCTAAATCTCGGAACACTTCCCATGCACAGCTACCGAAGGCAACTTTTCCTTGTTTTTCGCAAACTTCTACGCCCTCAATAAGGTGTTCAAGCGGTACAGGGGCTAATAAAGAAACTTTGGACATAATGCGCTCCGAAGGTCAAGTGGCCTAATAAGTAATTATATAGATTCTATATATTTTCCATGCTTTTAGCATTAATGGCAATAAAGTTGTTATGCTTGGCAGGTTTGCTAATCTTTTACGTCTAATCCTCTATTTATTTCTGTATCAACAAATCTGAGACAGTTGAATTTCATATTTTATCGCCTTGCTTTACGTCATTCCCAGGGTGTAACTTGCTGAGCTTCCCGCAGACTCCACAGCCCCGCCCTATTTTGTTTGGCTTGTCTTTCTAAAGCATAAAGATTTTGATCGCTGACGTATTTCCGATATACCTGATTCCTCAGGGTCAGACCTTACATTTGGTCTTCCCGCTTTCTCTTTCCGCCTGCTTCACAGCCCGACTCGCGGTAGCATAACTCATGCCAAAATACTCACCTACTTGAGTGAGCGTATAGTGTCCGCTTAAATACGCCTGAGCCATATCTTCATTACGATTTTTATAGCGATCAACAAAATAGCTCAATGGTTTTACGGGGGCTGCTTTTGCTTTCTGGGGATATCTTTGAGTGATTATTCAGGTTTAAGCTTGCGTTGCATATTATTGACAAAGTCATCATCACCCCAATAAATCTGGTTCTTCATTCAGCGCAACGTAACTCGCCAATTCCAGCAGAAAGGCATCTTTCTGCACCAGGATGGCTTTGAAACGACCTTGAATTACGTGGACAACACGCTGTGATGCTGCCGATTGAAATATTGCGTGTAAGTGCCGTTGAGGTACTTCATTCCCTTAGAGAGGGTGAGGCAATTGGTTTCAATAAAAAATGGTAGTGATTGTCCATTAGACAATAGGCATAACAATACCAGTCATAACGATTGACCGTGTTCTATAGCAATACAAAAACTGTTGACGATCAATGTCATCGTGATAGATATTTTCCCGTGCGTTGCCGCGTGCTGTCACATGATACAGCGCTCCAGCAAATTCAACGTATAAAGGTCTTGCCATCTGTGCATTCTATATAACTTTAAATTTGCTGAAGGTTAAAATATTAGGGTAGTGATGTCAATTGTAAGGCCTGACCCCAAGTTTGCGGGTTCTGCACAGAAGAATGCTTGCTGGTGCCCAGCATGGTGTGCCATCTGATGAAAGCGTTGCTTATAAGGATGCCTTATCAGTTCCGCATAGCTTGCGACCAAAACATGAACCACCACCCAAGAACAATGAGCCGCTGCCTAGAATGATATTCGACATGGTGCGTTATAAACACCCTATAGGTTGGCAAATTGAGAATTGGCGCTTTATTAATGATGAATCAGAAGAAACGGTTAGGTATTTCAAAGTTGATGGCACCAACAGGCAACTAATTAAGCTTTGAGCGATTATTCGTGCTTTATGGTACTTGTATTACCAGAGCATAGGATAATTGCTTGCAACGCGATTTTACAAGCTTATTCTGGTGTGGGTTGCGCTGAAACTATTAACAAAGAACAGAAATTCAGGGAAAGTACAGAATATATAATAACCGCGGGTGTTAATTGGATCTTGTTCTGGCTAATTTGCCAAAGCCGAAATTATGGTTTTGCTTGATTCATCTGATGCTGGTGGAAAATTCTCTACCAGCGTTTTACTCCTAGTGTGCAGCAAAAAGTTTTGCTGATTTTTTCAAACTCTTGTATAGGTCAGGGTACTGCGCTTTTAGCATTGCAGCCACCATCAGATCATCTCGCTTAATTTTGGTTAAATCAATCCGATCAATATGGACTAAACGTACCAATTCTCTGACAGCTTTCGGTATTTCTCGCCCGCTTCCGTAATGTGAACCGCCACTTTGGGTTACACCCACCTTATTCCAGAATTCTATTTGGTTAAGACCAAGTTTTTGCCGAATTTCCCTTGGGTTTGGTATTTTCTTAAAAACCTTCATTATGTCTCCTCTCTAATGTCATAAAATTTATAAGAAAATAGACTGATTATATGAAAATAGACTAAAAGATTTAGTTTTGCTCCTATTTGAGAAACCATCATAATTGCAGTAGTTCTTTACGACTCAGCTTGTACGGCTAGTTAATCGGCTCTTTCTTGTTCAGGAAAAGTACAGAAAATATAATAATATGATATGGTTAGTTAATTTATATTCAAATAAGGAAGCCAGATTAAATTGATGCAGCATAAACAAAAAGCTAAACAAACAACAAAACCTGATGCGAATGAATACCCACGGAAAGCGCTTGAATGTAGGGCAGGTAATAATGCTGATCAGACGGGGCGTAATTATGCCGATCTAATTACCTCACCTGAGGTTGCAGCTTATCGCGTTATCAATGCATGTGAAGATCAACAAGTAGCTAGCAAAATTGATGTTCCTGGCTTAGTAGCTACGCTACGCAATCAAGCAGAAACAACAAACAAGAATGATCTATCACAGGCTGAAGCGATGTTAATGAATCAGGCCGTAGCCTTGCAGAGTATTTTCGTTCGATTGACTGAAAAAGCTTTAAATCAAGAATCCTTATCGAGTTTTGACACAATGATGAAACTAGCCCTTAAAGCACAATCACAATGCCGTACCACGATAGAAGCCTTGTCAACCATCAAAAATCCGCCAGTAGTGTTTGCCAAGCAAGCCAACATTACCCATGGACATCAGCAAATAAACAATGGCACTGCAACAGCCCTGCACGCGCGAGAAAATCAAATTCAGCAAAACGAACTATTAAAGGATAATCATGAGACAGTGGACAGTAGAGCAGCGTCAGCAACAAGCCTTGCTCATTCGTCAATGGAAACCTTGGGAGAAATCAACCGGAGCAAAAACAGTTAATGGTAAGGTACGATCTAGTCAAAATGCATTAAAACATGGTATGAATACTAGCAGCATAAGGGAACTAAAGGCAGCGATGCAAGAGCATAGAGAAATACTGAAACACTTCCAATGAAGCTCTACAATTCTTCCTAAAAACTTCCTACTGCATAACATCAAGCTTTTCCCGATATAAAAGTAGTTATCCTGTATTTAGGATGCAATATTCATGACTTTTCGAAAGATACAAAAATATATGGAGACCTTACTGAACCCGCAACAATTCAACGGGTTTTCTTATTGGCTCTATAGATTCTTCAAATTCTGTTTTAACCAAAAATAGCAAACACATCCAAGTCAACTTTCAATAAAGTTCCCCAGTAAAATTTAGCTTGGGGAAAACATATCCGCTTTACAAGTCCTGATTAGAAGCTGCCGACGTGCACCACACACTGAGTGGTAAAAAGAGAGCTATTTGGAGCTATTGATCAAAGATTCACTCAAGCACACCCTCACTAACTCTCCTAATTTTACGATGTTTGGATTTATGCAAATTAGGAAAACTAGCAAGATTCAGATAGCCGTGATGTGGATACCGATCTAGTTACAAAGCTATTTGATGAAGATGGATTTCGCGAGGTCAGTGAAAGTTTTATGATTAAAGCCATTAAGCATAAAATTCCAACCTAGATTTATACATTTGTAATAAATTATGATTAATCCCGGTGGTTTCCACCACCGGGCGGATACGACTCGAATCTTTAGATTCAGCTTATTGTAGCAACGGCTCTCACCCCGGATGAGCTACAACCGCTATATTATCAAGGAGAATAATATGTCAGACAAGTATCACGATCAAAATAATTACATACCTCTTACTTTCGGACTGGATATCGGTATGGCCTCAGTAGGCTGGGCAGTATTGGCGCCTAACCGAATCGTTAATTTGGGAGTTCGTGCATTCGATAAGGCAGAAACAGCCAAGGAAGGTGAATCGCTCAATAAAGTGCGAAGAGATGCTCGTTTGATGCGCCGCCGCTTACAGCGTCGGGCATGGCGGCTAACGAAGCTGGCGAGATTATTGAGGCAGGAAGGACTGATTTCTAATGCAAAATTATTCAAAAACCAACACCCCTTTTCTCACTCACTCTGGCAGCTTCGTGTTAAAGGATTGGATTGTTTACTCAATGAGGAAGAATGGGCGCGCGTCATTTACCATCTCTGCAAACATCGTGGTTTTTACTGGATTAGTCGTGCAGAGGAAAAAGCGGTAGAAAGTGACAGCAATAGCGAAGGAGGGAAAGTCAAAAAAGGCCTTACGAAAACGCAGCAATTGATGCAAGAGAGAGGTTATCGTACTGCTGCTGAAATGGTAATGGCAGAGTTTCCTGAAGCTCAGCGTAACAAGCAGGGCGACTACAGCAGAGCGTTATCTCGTTCCCTGCTTGCTGAAGAACTAAAAATGCTCTTTGAATGCCAACACAAATTGGGTAATCCTTATACCAACGAAGAATTTGAAACGAAGATATTGGGAAGTAGCGGTAAAAAAAGTGGATTATTCTGGGAGCAAAGACCTGCACTAGCTGGAGATGCCTTGTTAAAAATGCTGGGGCGCTGTACTTTTGAGAGAGAAGAATATCGTGCACCCAAGGCAAGCTTTACTGCTGAACGTCACGTCTGGCTGACTCGTTTGAACAATTTACGCATCGTAATAAATGGTATTAATCGTCCGTTGAATTCAGATGAGCGAATTGCTGTTCTACACTTGCCTTACCAACAATCCAGTAACTTCACCTTCAAGCAGTTGCGTGCTGCATTGGTAAAAAATGGTTTGACAGAATCATTTTATTTTGCAGGTCTTGCCTACCCTAATGAGAAACAGAAAGATGAAGAAAAAACAAAAAATCCAGAAGATGAAAAACTGATCAAATTTCCAGCTTGGCATTCATTGAAGAGAAAACTAAAAGAAAAGGGATTGGAAGGAGAATGGCAACAAATTTCAGTGGCCGCTTTGGAGGGGAAACCACAGTTGCTCGATCAAATTGCCGTTGTACTTAGCGTGTACAAGGAAGATCACGATCTTACTAAAGAACTGCAAAAGCTTGAGCTTCCTAATAAAACCCGAATGATTGAGGCACTCGGAGAGATCAGCTTTAAAGAGTTTCACGCTTTATCCCTCAAGGCGCTGTATAAGATCGTACCTTTTATGGAAGTGATGTGTCAACATTTTTCTGGACACAATGTTAAGCAGCTTTGTGCTGCAATTCGTAGTCTAGCGGCGATAAATATCCATTGGCTGAATGCAGTC
>NZ_FORD01000023.1 GCF_900113925.1 Nitrosomonas sp. Nm34 | reverse complement strand
GCTACCGACATAACCTATGTCCCCATGGAGAAGGGCTTTGGCTATCTGGTTGCCATCATCGACTGGTATTCGCGTAAGGTGTTGAGCTGGCGCTTATCCAATACCCTGGATACTGATTTTTGTACTCAGGCGCTGGAGGCAGCCATTCAGGATTATGGCTGTCCACAGATCATGAATACCGACCAGGGCATACAGTTCACCAGCGAAGCATTTACCTCCATACTAAAAGATCATCCTATTCAGATCAGCATGGATGGCAAGGGTTGCTACTATGACAATATTTTTATTGAACGGCTTTGGCGGACAGTTAAATATGAGCTTTTATATACCCGAGAATTCAATAATCTGAAGGAGATAAAGCAGAATTTATCCACATGGTTTGAATGGTACCATCAAGAACGATTTCATCAAAGCCTTGACAGTCTTACGCCTCATGAAATCTACTATAATGATCCAGGAATTGATCGGGTTGCCTGAACTCGATTAACTATACATGTCAGAGCTTAACTTTCTTTCAGGTTGTCCAGTTACAGGGAACCACATCATATCTCACAGCGACCTTTTATCATATCTGTTTATCCCCAGAAGCGACTGATCAAAAAATATCGCCAAATTGCTTTTTCTGCTTTCACTCTTTGTCTGGTCTTAATGGGCTACATTGTCTGGTTAATGCAGACATACCATTGACATACAACACGCATTAACTAGTCTTTTAAACCTTTAGCAATCCTATACAGTTGTGATTTTGTTTTAGAAATGTTAATTTAAAAATAAGGTATCGATAAAATTATCATCAAATATTGAGTTATGGGGTGATTATCATTTATGAAAATACCAAGACTGATCAATAGCTTTTATATTCTTATTCCGTTGAGTTTAATGCTATTTTTATTCGGGTTGATTGCCTTTCTATCTCCAACTAGGGATAAGTTTGTTTATGGCTATATCGAGCCTGTTGTCCTCTACCCTGATGAAATTCCATTAGCTGCTAAATTAGATACAGGCGCTGTGACCTCTTCGCTTTCTGCAAAAGATATTTATATATACAAAAAAAATGGTAAAGACTATGTGAAATTTAAGGTTTCTCATCCCGATATCAAGGAAACACCAGAATATGATTTACCCGTTACGCGAATTGTCAAAATCAAGAATCGTGCAAACAAGGAAATATCGAAAAAATATAATTTACGCCCAATGGTAAAAATGCCCATCTATTTTGATGGAAAACTTTACAATATCATGGTCAATCTTATTGATCGTTCCCATTTCTCAACACCAATGCTGTTAGGTAGAGAAGCACTGGATAAGATAAATGCTATCGTCGATAGCACAGCCATAAATACTATTCGATGATATTGAGTAAAACAGGTTGCTCAACTTTTCAGCATTTTTGATGCCGTATTTCACAGTACTTCTGGACCCTCCGGCAGGGCTATTTTTTTCAGACCGTATTGCGCTGGTTGAAAATGTTTAATTGTGCTGCTGGAGTATGAAGAAACCGCCGGCAGTTTTCTTCCTTTAAAAATAGATAAATGATGGTGAGCGACGAACTTGATAACATTCTACATGATGGGTCGAATTCCAATGCTGTGTTTGGTCAAGCTGCCAGATCTTCTAATGATCCGATCAGAGGAGAATCGGATGCGTTGATAGTCGTTAATTTACCTATTTATTTACTGTAAACAATTGTAGCCTTTCTTCCAGGTTACGCTCATACTACCACTAATTGTCTATGAGAATCGCGATAATCGGCGCAGGCTGTTCAGGCCTTACTACCATAAAAAATTTGGTTGAAGCTGGCCTGGAAGACATTACTTGCTTCGAGAAAAATGACCAGATTGGTGGCAATTGGGTTTTTACGGCCAACAAGAGTCATAGCAGTATTTGCGAAACAACGCATATTATTTCTAGCAAATCAATGTCGCAGTTCAGCGACTTCCCCATGCCTGATGAGTATCCTGATTATCCAAGTCATCAGCAGGTACTGGCATATTTTCAAGCCTATACCAAGCATTTTCAACTGGAGAAATATATCCGCTTTAATACTGCGGTGCTACAGGTAGAAAAAACCGAAAAAGAAGGCTGGCGACTGTTTCTGAGCGATGGTACCTGGGCAGATTTTGATTATCTATTGATCGCTAATGGCCACCATTCGGCACCACGTCACCCTGCTTGGAAAAGTGACTTTACGGGAGAATATCAGCATAGCCATGATTACAAGTCTAATCAGGGGTTCGAAGGCAAACAAGTATTGGTAGTGGGTGCGGGCAATTCTGGCTGTGATTGTGCTGTTGAAACCAGCCGTGTTGCTGCGCGAGTGGATATCAGTCTCCGTTCTCCACAGTATATTATTCCTAAGTTTGTTATGGGGCAACCTACCGATGCTTTCGCTGCTTCGCTTCAATGGTTGCCCCAAAGCATCCGTGATAAGTTACAGAAAATTTCTCTACGTCTCCAGATTGGACGCTACTGTGATTACCAATTACCCGAGCCAGATTTTCTACCAACTAGAGCTCACCCCACCATCAACTCTGAACTATTAGACAAAATACGGCATGGGAAAGTACATCCTCGTCAGGGGATTAAAGAAATTTCAGGCCAAACCGTATTTTTTGAGGATGGTTCTGCTGCTGGATACGACGTCATTATCGCTGCCACAGGTTATAAGATTAGTTTTCCTTTTTTTGATTCCTCTTTCATTAACTGGGAAGATGTCACCCGTATTCCGCTTTATCTTCGCATGTTTCATCCAGAGCACTCCACTCTGATTTTTATCGGATTGATACAACCTCAAGGGTGTATCTGGCCGCTTGCTGAGATCCAGGCCAGGCTGGCTGCCCGACTGATTGCTAACAAAATACAACTTCCAATTAACTGGCGTGAACAAGCATCCATTGAAGGTAAATGTTTAGAACAACAATTTATCCGACACCCGCGCCACTCCATTGAAGTGCATTATTTCCCGTATTTAAAGCAATTGTACCGAGTACTCCACTCCAGCCATAGCCGAGAGTAGCTTGGTTGTGGTTTCTATTCTTTACACTTTAAAAAAATCTGCAGTAAATCGTTTAAAAAACGTCTACCTGTTAGCGTTGGCATGATGCGATAATGATCCCAGCTGATCAAATTACGCTGCTCTGCTTCTTCCAGTTGTTGTTGAATAGTGGTAATAGGCATGCCCGTCCGCGCCTGCAAGCTATCGACCTGAAAGCCACTAGTTAAACGAAGCGCATTCATCATGAATTCAAATACACGGTCTTCCGCCTGAATTTCGTGTTCAGATTGTATCGGATCACCCACGCTGTCTTTCGTTAAGAGCTTTGCAAGATACTGCTTGGGTTGCTTATAGCGCATTTGTCGTATTATCTTATGCTGGAAGCTGATTTTACTGTGCGCCCCCGCACCGATCCCCAAATAATCGCCAAATTGCCAGTAATTCAAATTGTGACATGATTGATAATTAGGTTTGGCGAATGCCGAAATCTCGTAGTTGGCATAACCCCAACTGGATACTGTCTGTTCAATCATCAATTGCATCTCAGCAGCGAGATCATCATCTGGCAACGAAGGCGGAAAGCGATAAAATAAGGTATTTGGCTCCAAGGTCAGATGGTAAGCTGAAATGTGCGGAACCCCTGAGGCACATGCAAGCGCAATATCATGACTGGCTTCTTCCAGGGTTTGATCTGGTAATGCGTACATCAGATCTAGGTTCACGTTATCAAAATTTTTTAATGCAATTTCGATTGCATGATGCGCTTCCTTATCACCATGTATTCGCCCTAATGCTTGCAAGTGTCTGGGATTGAAACTTTGAATGCCGATGGATAGGCGATTGATCCCCGCAGCACGGAAATCTGCAAACTTTTGGGCCTCGAATGTGCCAGGGTTGGCTTCCAGCGTAATTTCAGCAGAAAGCTCTAATGGCAAAAGCATTCTGACATGGGTAAGCAGTTTGTCCACTGCCTGAGCACTTAACAAACTAGGCGTTCCCCCCCCCAGGAATACGCTAGTGACAGGTCGTCCCCAGATTTGAGGTAACGCCATTTCCAAATCACGGATAAGCGCCGAGACATACTCATCTTCCAGCAATGAACTCCCCTTTTTACCAATTTCATGCGAATTAAAATCACAATACGGGCATTTTTTTACGCACCATGGTATGTGAATATAAAGACTCAACGTCGGTAAAGCTGACAGCTTGGGCGAGTGCGTACTAAATATAGATGATACGGAAATAGCCGTTGCCATGATCAATCACATACCCGTTTTCGATAAAAAAATAATCAGCGTTTAGTCGTCGCAAGAAACTCGCTTAACTTCTTGAGTGCTTTTCCACGATGACTGATCTGGTTCTTCTGCTCCATTGGAAGCTGTGCCGCAGTTTTATTCAATTCAGGTAAGAAAAAATACGGATCATATCCAAACCCCCCTGTCCCCCGAGGTTCCAGCATGATCTCACCATGCCAGCTACCATCGACAATAATGGGCTGTGGATCGTTAGCGTGCCTTACCAACACGATAATACAGTAGTAATAGGCACTGCGATCGGGTTGATTTCTCAATATACCAATTAGTTTCTGGTTGTTACGCTCGTCTGACTTAGGCTCCCCTGCATAGCGGGCCGAAAATACACCGGGCGCACCACCCAGAATATTGATACAAATACCAGAATCATCGGCAAGCGCAGGTAAACCAGTCACTCGGCTAGCGTGACGTGCTTTGGCAAGCGCATTCTCAACAAAAGTGCCATAAGGCTCTTCGATTTCAGTTACTGCCAAATTTGATTGCGCTATGGCCTCGATTCCAAGTGGTGCTAGTAATTGTTGTATTTCTCTCAACTTGCCTGAGTTACTACTTGCAATGATAAGCTCTTGCATGTTTTAATTATCTGCTGCGAGTACTTCTTTTTGCAAGGCAATCAGCTCTTGTATTCCCTGCTGAGCCAAGTCTAACATAGCATCCAACTCTTTCCGGGTAAATGCTGCACCTTCGGCGGTTCCTTGTATTTCCACCAAACCAAGACTTCCTGTCATTACAACATTCATATCAGTATCGCAAGTAGAATCTTCAGAATAATCCAGATCTATCAAAGGTGAACCATCATGTATGCCCACTGAAATAGCTGCAACATGATCCCGTATTGGATTACTCACGATCAAGCGCTGTGTCAGCAGAGATTCGATTGCATCGTATAATGCGACAAATGCACCCGTGATACTTGCCGTCCTCGTTCCTCCATCGGCCTGGATGACATCACAATCAATCTGAATGGTTAGTTCTCCTAAAGTTTGCAAATTAATGATTGAGCGTAATGCTCGTCCTATCAAGCGTTGAATTTCCATGGTGCGCCCGGATTGTTTTCCTTTTGCAGCCTCTCGCTGCATGCGCTCATTCGTTGAGCAGGGTAACATACCATACTCAGCAGTTAACCATCCCTGCCCTGTTCCCTTAAGAAAGGGAGGGACTTTGCCGGCTACACTTGCCGTACATATAACTCTGGTATCACCACATTCAATGAGAACGGCTCCTTCAGCATACTTGGTATAACGACGTGTAATCCTGACTGGGCGAATTTGGCTAGCAGCGCGATTGTTATGACGCAACATTATTGGAATCCGTTATCAAAAATTTTCATCTGAAATATTAGAGCAAGATATTCAGGTAGCAAAACGATAAGAAGTCGGTTTTGGCGGAGAACCTGTTGATACTGTTAATATTTCATAACTATTCTCAGTAACTAATACTGTATGTTCCCATTGGGCTGATAAGCTGCGATCTTTCGTTATCACCGTCCACCCATCTGGTAGCGCGCGAATAGCAGCTTTCCCCGCATTGATCATAGGTTCAACGGTAAAAATCATGCCGGCCTCAAGCATCAAACCTGCACCGCGACGCCCATAATGAAGAACCTGGGGATCTTCATGAAATTTTGCACCAATACCATGACCACAAAATTCTCTTACTACGCTATAACCTGCACCTTCAGCCATGCGTTGAATGGCATAACCAATATCACCTAAATGTTTACCAGGTCTGATTTCTTCTATTCCTCGCCACATCGATTCAAAAGTCACCTCACATAAGCGCTTTGCTTGTATCGAAGGCTGCCCAACATAATACATGCGACTGGTATCCCCATGATATCCATTATAGATTACCGTCACATCAATATTGACGATATCTCCCTCTTTCAATTTTTTATCTCCTGGAATGCCATGACAAACCTGGTGGTTAATTGAAGTACAGATTGATTTTGGAAAAGGGCTGTATCCAGGGGGAGCATAATGAAGGGGGGCAGGTATAGTTTTTTGGACATTAACCATATAGTCATGGCAAAGCTTATCAAGTTCGCCAGTTGTTCTGCCTGTAACAACATAAGGGGTAATGTAGTCAAGAACCTCGGACGCCAATCTACCGGCTATCCGCATTTTTTCAATTTCCTCAGGGGTTTTTATCTGAACCGTCACAATATTTCTCAATAATCCAACTATTACATAATAAAATTCTACATTTCTTATATTTTAGAGCTTGTTGTTGCCATTAGGTCATCCATTTTGGTACTCACTATCAAAAATTGCTGAATAAGGGTATGGGTTTTCTCTTCCACTTCTTTCGTTTTCGGGTGATTAAAAATGATGAATTTTACTAGCTCAAATTTTAACTTGCTAATATTTACATTTACGCTTGAAATACAAATACCTTTACTTTTTATTTTCTCGATCTATTGCATTGCTACCAACTGCTCACGTAATATGCTGGATGAAATAGTACTATGTCACGGACTATACTGCTTAGCTTAGGTCAGTAAAGTATAGAGCACTTCTGAAACTCATATTTGCGAGCATTCGCTTTGGAGGATGCTCTGCTTACTTGTTTCGTCACAATACTTCGTAGTTCAAAGAATGTTTCTTCTTCCTTAGCTATCAGTTATAGGAGGCTGCGCCAATGTTTTTCTTTGCTCGCCTTGTCT
The DNA here is from genome assembly GCF_900113925.1 of Nitrosomonas sp. Nm34. Lineage (GTDB taxonomy): Bacteria > Pseudomonadota > Gammaproteobacteria > Burkholderiales > Nitrosomonadaceae > Nitrosomonas. The sequence goes on along the minus strand of NZ_FORD01000023.1, from coordinate 45,301 downwards.
TGTTTAGAACGCTGAAAATTTTTAGAGGTACCCTATATTAAATTCAGCAACTCATTAATTACCTTTAAATCTCACATTACTTTATTTATATAATATTTGCTCTGATACGATGCAAATCGATACCAAATATAGTTATATTTTGCACGCTACTCCTGAAGATAACAATTTTATTTTTTGGATATCTTTATCTTTTGTGTCATGCGCTCTTTTTAATTCAATCCTATCTAAACAATACAATATTCGAAAATTTCTTTTAACCAGCGCAGATATAAGTAAAAAATATTTTTATTCTGATGGATTATCAGCTATAACCGTTTACTGCTATGAGTAAACCTTGTTAGAATGCGAAGTTAATTTGGCTCTTTTCTTTTTATGAAAACCTTAAAATCATCAATTCTTCAAAATATGAAAGTCATTAAAAATACTGCTGTCATTTTTGCATTTATATTTTCAAATCAAATTTTAGCCGATACACCTAGCATTCATGGTGATTCTGAAAAAGGCAAAGAAATTGCTACGGGTGTTTGCGCTGGCTGCCATAACGCCGATGGCAATAGCGTTATCCCAAACAACCCCACTCTTGCTGGCCAGCATCCGGAGTATATCGCCAAGCAATTAATGGATTTCAAGGTAGAAGGTGATTCACCTGCAAAACGCGATAGTCAGGTGATGGCTTCTATGGTGGCAGCACTCTCTGCAGATGATATGCAGAATATCGCCGCTTACTATGCCCAACAAAAAACCACGCCTGCAACGACGAGTAATAGTGATGAATCATTACTAGAAGTCGGTAAAAGAATATATGACGGCGGTAATTTAGAAAATAATGTGCCAGCTTGTTCCAGCTGTCATTCCCCTAACGGAGCAGGTATCCCTCCTCATTATCCAAAACTCGCAGGCCAGCACCCAACCTATACCATTTCTCAATTAGATGCATTTTATCGTGGAGGTCGTACTAATGATATCAATCATTCCATGCAAAAAGTCGTACTACGCATGAGTGCTCAGCAAATAAAAGCTGTAGCTGAATATATTGCAACGTTACAGTAAGTAGAGTGAGATTCCGCTGTTAAAAAAGAGGCATAGCCTCTCATTGAAAATTGGAAATTACCACCGTTATCATCGGTGGTAATTTAACATTTTTATACCCAAGAGCTAAAAATACGTTCAGCTGCAAGCAACGTATTATCAATCTCTTCGCTATTATGCATAGCAGAAACGAAACCGGCCTCATAGGCAGATGGCGCAAAATAAACTCCCGCTTGTAACATCGCATGAAAAAAGCGATTAAACGCTGCTCTATCACACGCCATTACCTCTGCAAAACTTTTTGGCGGTTTTTTACAAAAATATAAACCAAACATACCACCAACAGACTCGGCGCAAAAATTTACGCCACATTTGTTTGCAACGGCTGTCAAACCTTGAGTCAGCTGTTGAGTTTTAGCTGAGAGTGTCTCATAAAAACCGGGCGCTTGCACTTCGCGAAGCGTTGCTAGTCCAGCTGCAACCGCAACAGGATTACCAGATAAAGTGCCCGCTTGGTATACCGCACCGAGTGGGGCCAGGCACTGCATAATTTCCCGTCGTCCTCCAAATGCAGCCAGAGGCATACCTCCCCCTATCACTTTACCGAGTATCGTAAGATCAGGTTTTATCTGATAAAGTCCCTGAGCACATTCCAGACCAACACGAAAACCTGTCATGACTTCGTCAAAAATCAGGACGCTACCATGTTGTGTGCATAGTCTTCTTAAAGCTAGTAAAAAATCCGGCTCTGCTTTCACCAGGTTCATATTCCCTGCGACAGGCTCAACGATAGCGGCAGCAATTTCCTTACCAAATTCATCAAAGGCTCTTTCTAAGCCAGCAATATCGTTATAATTTAGTACGATCGTATGTGCTGCAGTTTCAGCTGGAACACCTGCTGAGCTAGGATGACCAAATGTCAATGCTCCAGAACCCGCTTTTACCAATAAGGCATCATCATGACCGTGATAACACCCCTCAAATTTAATGATATGGCTTCTACCAGTATAGCCACGTGCTAAGCGAATGGCACTCATCCCGGCTTCAGTACCTGAACTCACCAATCGCACTTGTTCTATCGAAGGAAGCAATTTGCAAAGCAGCTCAGCAATTTCTAGTTCTGTTTCGGTAGGAGCGCCAAAGGATAATCCATTCTGTGCTGCTTCTTGAACTGCTTTGACCACGTTGGGATGAGCATGACCAAGAATCAGCGGTCCCCATGAGCCGACATAATCTATATAAGATTTTTCATCCGCATCCCAAAAATAAGCACCTTTACCACGTTTAAAAAAAATAGGCGTACCACCAACAGATTTAAAAGCCCGTACAGGCGAGTTAACACCTCCAGGAATATATTTTTGAGATGATTCATATAATTGTTGATTAAGTGAGGTCATTTACTTACTCGTCATTAAGATGATGAAGAAAAAGTTTGTTCAGCCCTAAAAAATAGCTGGTTAAATTTTTTTGCAATAAATTGAATATCCTGCGTACCAAATAGCCCATGACATACAGCAATAGAATTGCTTCCATGATCGATTAATGAGGAAGCATTAGCCAGAGTAATGCCACCAATCGCAACGATGGGAATATTCAATTTCTTCTTTGCTTCAGACAGTAGGTCAGTTGATGCTCTTACCGCATTAGTTTTAGTTTTTGAGCAAAAAAAGGCACCAAATGCCACATAATCAGCGCCCATTCTTTCTGCCCCAAGCGCTAACTCCAGCTGATTATAACAGGACACGCCAATAATTTTGTTTTGCCCTAGATAGTCTCTGGCATCAGTAATAGCAATATCTTCTTTTCCTATATGTATGCCGTCAGCGTCGACTTCTATAGCCAGATCATAATGATCATTAATAATTAAGTGAGTACCATATTGCTTACAAAGCTTGGATAACGCATTTGCCTGAGCCAAACGCAATCTGTAATCGGCGATTTTATTCCGATATTGAACATATTGAACGCCAGCTGCGAGCACCTGAAGCGTCATCTCACACAGTTGTGTTGTATCCGTAATATCAGGTGTAATGGCATATAAGCCATTAATGTGGTGAGACATCATTAAAATCAGCTTTTTTTTTCTTCTAAATCATTCTCATCAGACGCCCAGAAGAATCTATCTGGTAAATATTGCCCCATCCCGGGACGGAACCCTGATTTAAGTGCATGCCAAGTATAGTCTTGTGCTTCATAAACACTTTCAGCGATAGGCAATCCATGTGCGAGAGAGGCGGCAATTGCTGACGAGAGCGTGCATCCCGATCCATGATAAGACCCGGGCAAACGCTGCCATTCATCAGATCGGATAACCCCGTTGATATCATACAATGTATTAATTACCTTCCCTGTATTTTCATGAGTACCCGTGATCAAGGCATATTCGCAACCTATCTGTAATAACCGATCCGCACTTTGCTTTAAATCAATAATCTCTAATTCGTCCTCATTCTCAAGTATCAGCCGCCTTGCTTCTAGACTATTGGGCGTAATAATGGTGGTTTGTGGAATTAATAAATCACGTATGGCTGTAATTATCTGTTCATTAGCAAGTGGATCACCACGACCAGAAGCAAGCACTGGATCAAGAACCACTGGAATATCAGGATAATCAGCAATTATTTCCGCAATGGCAACGACAGTTTCTACACTGCCGAGCAGGCCTATTTTAAAAGCATCTACTGGCATATCTTCTAGCACGATACGAGCCTGATCTGTAATCCACTCAGAATCTAGCGCCATTATATTTTCATTGCCAACAGTGTCCTGGATGGTTACCGCGGTAATAACTGAAAGTGGATGACATCCTATACTTGCTAATGTGAGAATATCAGCCTGTATACCTGCTCCGCCGCTTGGATCGCTTGCAGCAAATGATAATACTTTGGGGGGTGGTTGTGACATGCAATAATACCGTAAAATATAATTTTAACTTAAAAGGACGTTTCGATCTATCATGCATACCGATGAAAATCAGATTTATCACCGATACATGTGTTTGATCTGTGGTTATATCTATGATGAAGCCGAAGGTGCACCCCAAGAAGGAATTCCTCCTGGAACGCGATGGGAAGATGTACCAATTAATTGGACTTGCCCTGAATGTGGCGCACGTAAAGAAGATTTTGAGATGGTGAAAATATAATGCGCATACTTCACACGATGCTGAGAGTAGGAAATCTCGAAAAATCTATTCATTTTTATACCAAAATTCTGGGTATGAAAGTTTTGCGCCAGAAAGAATACCCGGATGGAAAATTCACGCTGACATTTGTAGGCTATCAGAATGAATCAGAAAATGCTGTTTTAGAATTAACTTATAATTGGGGTATAGAAAAATATGAACTTGGAACAGCATTTGGCCATATTGCAATAGAAGTAGACAATGCATACGAAATGTGTGAAAAAGTAAAAAACTTAGGAGGAAAAGTAACGCGTGAGGCTGGTCCAATGAAACACGGTTCTACTGTTATTGCATTTATTGAAGATCCAGATGGGTATAAAATTGAGTTTATTCAAAAAAAAGATAAATGAAGCAATATCAATATAGCTGATAGGCTTTATCAGGAAAATGCTGTTACCAGGATTAAGAATAATATAAATGATGTTTAGTCTATGCAAATAATTAACTGTGATTTATAAAATGATGGTAACAGCAGAATTCGTATTTATTCTCGTTAGCTGATAAGAGAAAAGAGAACCCCTTCAAATTATCTGTGCAATAAAAAAACTGTCGGTCTCCTGTTGATCTGGGGTAAATAGCTTCTCCATTCCTTGATTTTTTTGGTAGCAATATATTCATCTTTTAAAGTAAGATTACTGGCAATACATAAATCAGTTTCTTCATTACAGTTCTGGATGAGCAACTCCAGCAATTTCTGATTCCGATATGGTGTTTCTATAAAGATTTGGGTTTGATTAAATCGTGCTGATTCTTGCTCTAATTGGGTAATTGTTTTGAGACGCAGTTCGTACTTTATGGGTAAATAGCCATGAAAGTGAAAGTTTTGCCCATTCAGTCCAGAGGCCATCAACGCTAATAAAATAGAGGATGGTCCCACAAGCGGAACAATAGGCACATGCTTTTGATGTGCAACCCGTACAAGATTTGCCCCCGGATCAGCAACCGCTGGACAACCTGCTTCAGATAACAGTCCTATATCATTTCCTGCAAGTAAAGGTTCAAGTAGTCGACCTAGCTCATTAAACCGGGTATGCTCATTTAATACCTGCATCTCAATTTCTTGTAAAGGCCGCATCCCTTCAACCTGCTTCAGGAAATATCTAGCAGTCTTTGGATGCTCAACAATAAAATATTTGAGACAAGTAATACGCTGCTGAACATTTGCAGGAATGATATCAGCAAACTCTGCCTCTCCTAATGGAGCTGGTATAAGAAATAGTGTGCCAGGATGCATATACAGACAGTCTACAACTCATTTCTCTGTCAAATTATGAAGCTATTAGGAATGATCTAACTAGCATCTTTGAAAGTATCTTAATCGTAGAAGTCTAAGGTTAATCTGATTTGTTAAATATTTAATGAAGCACTCTTGGAACACTCAAAATGAATTCAGGAATATCTACGGTAAAATGAAAGCCATCCTCAGCAACCATTTGATAACTTCCCTTCATTGTGCCAGCTAGAGAAGGGATCGTTGTACCGCTGGTATATTCGAAAGTATCGCCAGGTTTAATAAGGGGTTGTTCTCCTACCACACCTAAACCTCGTACCTCATGAATATTACCATCACCACTCGTAATGATCCAATGGCGACTTATTAATTGGGATGCCACATTTCCTGTATTGGAAATAGTAATAGTATAAGAAAATACATGGCGATCCGCTTCTTCGTCTGATTGTTCTGGCAAGTATGTTGTGCGGACCAATATATTGATATCATATTTTTTTTCGTTATTCATAGTTTGTGTATAGCGCACTATTTTCCAAATTACACCAAATTACCAACTTAGATTTAGTTATCTCTAAAAGACCATAACTACTTACAGTGAATGTATGGAGTAGGTCAAAAGTTAAAATATTAAGAATCGAGTTATGCAAGTATCGTTCTCATAGCTATTCAATTTTTCAAGCTAAGATTAGTTTCATCCATAAATCAAAGCTATCCAAATAATCTTCAAAAGGAGATGGCTAATCTCATAAATTACTAAAAGTAATTGGCAGTTAAAAATAAATGTTAGTTGCCCGAATAATATATGCCTAAGGATAGCTTTTGAAAAATGCGTAGATACACAGCACTACGATGTGAACTTGAAACGAGGCAACAAGCGATTCTTTCTGAAGTTCTCTAAGTATATATAAATCTTGTAAATTATTACCTAAATTTGCAATATAACCATCATTCCTGTAATAATACTATATGCAAAACTTACTCATGTGTATATTTTTAACATAATATTACCAAAATATTGACATAATAGTGAGTAATCTATTTTTTCCAGAAAGCAGCCGTAAATACGATTAAAAAAGTATAAAACTCTAGTCTTCCCAGTAGCATAGCAAAGCTACAGAGCGAGATCTGGAAATCTGTCAAAGAAGCATAGGTTGTCGCTGGTCCAATTTGATTAAGCCCGGGCCCCAGATTATTGATATTTGCGACGGCAGCCGAGAAGGCTGTTATTTCATCCAGACCACTTAACGTCAGCACCAAAGTCAAGAGAATCATACTTGCTAAATAAACAAATAAAAATACGAATACTGCAAAGATAATTCGATTGGCGACTATATTTTTACCTAACTTAACAGGCGAAACTGCTTGCGGATGCATAATTGTGATCAATTCACGAAAAAACTGCTGATACAAAATCCTCACACGGATCATTTTAATTCCCCCTCCAGTTGATCCAGAGGAAGTACAAAAACCGGATAAAAATAGCATCCATAGCGGAGCAAATATCGGCCACAAGCTATAATCAGTATTGCTGTAACCGGTAGTAGTCGCAACGGAGACAACATTAAAGGAAGCATAGCGCAGCGCTGTTAACGGATCAGTATACACTCCTGTTAACCATAAATAGCCAGCAAGCCCTATACAGCTCGCTAATACAATTACAAAATAAGGTTTGATCTCAGGATCATGATAATAAGATGAGAAGCTTTTGGCTCGCCAGACCATAAAGTGGGTTGCAAAATTTATTCCGCTGATTATCATGAATATGATCGCAACCAATTCAATTATTGGCGAGTTCCAATATCCATAACTTCCATCGTGAGAAGAAAATCCTCCTAACCCCAAAGTCGTGAATGCATGCATGACTGCATCGAACCAGTTCATCCCCGCCAGCTTGTATGCAATCATGCAAATCAAGGTGAGCAATACATACACTAACCATAATCCTTTCGCGGTCTCAGCAATACGAGGTGTCAATTTAGATTCTTTCATGGGGCCGGGTATCTCTGCTTTAAATATCTGTCTACCCCCTACCCCGAGCATAGGCAGAATAGCAACAGCCAATACAATCAACCCCATACCTCCTAACCATACCATTTCACCACGCCACAAATTAATTGAATGAGGCAGGATATCGAGACCGGTTAAGACTGTTCCTCCAGAAGCTGTCAGACCAGATGTTGCCTCATAGTATGCTTTAGCAAAACTGATGTCAGGAAAAAAACGTAATAAAGGCAGCATGCCAAAAAGTGGAAGCAGGAGCCAAACTAGAACAACCAATAAAAAACCATCGCGAATCTGTAGTTCACGCTTGTAACGGCGGGTCATTAATCCGATAATTGCGCCACAACTCATTGTCATCAGAATAGCCTCACCAAAAACAACTGATGAGCCATCTTCTGACCAGTATGCGACACCGTAAGGTACCAGCATCGTAAATCCGAATACCAGTATGATCTTGCTCAGTACATTGGTAACCGACAAAAATTGATTCATGGATCGGTCAATTATAAAAAGGATGCACTAACCTGAAATAACCTTTCAATTTGTCGAATCATCTTTTTATTGATGACAAACAGGATTACATGATCTTCTGACTCGATGACTGTATCGTGGTGAGCAATAATGACGCGTGCTTTATCCCAAACTTTGACATTATTACTTTCGTCAATAGCGCCTATACTCAACCATCGCTTATTCTGGGATGGTAAGCCACGCACGATGGCACCGATCGTCGCACCTTTAGGTAATTTGATATCCTCGATTTTGCGTCCGACTATATTGGATGATTGGGAGTCACCGTGCGCGACCAACTCAAGCGCCTCAGCTGCTCCACGGCGCAAACTATGGACTGCAGCGACGTCTCCCTGCCGGACATAGGCAAGTAATGAGCCAATCGTCACTTGTGCAGGTGAAATTGCGATATCAATTCCACTGCTTTGAACTAAATCCACATATACACTTCTGTTAATTAAAGCAATGACCTTTCGTGCACCCAGACGCTTAGCTAACAGCGATGCCATGATATTATTTTCATCGTCATTGGTTAATGCGCAAAATACATCCATTTCAGCTACACTCTCATCCTCCAGTAATTCTTCATCCGTAATATCTCCATGCAGCACCAGCGCGTAATGTAGTTCCTGAGACAGAAGCTCGCATATCTTGCCATCACGTTCGATGATTCTGATTTGATATTCTTTTTCCAGGGCTTCCGCCAGACGCCTGCCAATTTTCCCGCCTCCCCCAATCATGATCCGTTTGACCGGCTTATCCATGCTGCGGAGCTCACTCATCACAACACGAATATCCTGAGTAGCCGCTATGAAAAAGACTTCATCGCCCTCCTCGATGGTGCTACTTCCTTCGGGAATAATAGGGCGATCTTTGCGAAATATCGCTGCAACTCGGGTATCGATATTGGGAATATGCTTCCGTAATGTCTGTAGTTGATGTCCTACTAATGGCCTACCTTGTAGTGCCCTCACAGCGACCAGACTCACTTTACCAGAAGCAAAATCAAGTACCTGTAATGCTTCTGGAAATTCGATTAATTTCTCGATATATTCAGTTAATATTTGCTCTGGATAGATCGCATAATTAACACAAAAATTCTTTTGTGAAAAAATATCAGGATGCTTTAGAAAATCAATTGCACGAATTCGTGCAATTTTGGTAGGAATATTGAATAAGCTGGCGGCAATCTTACATGCCACAAGATTGATTTCATCACTTTCGGTGACAGCCAATACCATATCAGTATCTTCAGCCCCTGCTCGTTTAAGTACTGAAGGATGAGAAGCATTTCCGGCAACTGTTCTTAAATCAAAGCGATCCTGCAGTAAGGCTAGCTGATTTTCGGCAATATCGACCACCGTGATGTCATTTGCCTCACTTACCAGGCTCTCGGCAACAGTAGAACCAACTCGCCCAGCTCCCAGAATAAGAATTTTCATAGAGGCAATCTGTTCTTTTGAGTTTTTAATAACTATAAACCTAAGTTCCTCTGTTGGAATTTAGGATGAAAATAGCTGTAATCTAATTCAATCAACCGTTCCCGGCCAAAAAGATTAACTGCTCCTAAGTTACAGTAAACAAGCTGAAAGCAAGGTGTGACAATACTTTGAGAAAATTTAGATTATTTTACTAAAATCTCACCGATTGGTGAGGCCATGCATCTCTCAAAGTGCCTTAATCAGTAGGGTTCTTGAGCAATTTAAAAAATTTCAACTGAGGAATTTAGGATAAAACATCCTACACTGCAGAAATCCCGTCATTTTGATAGTGTGCTCTTACCCAATCACGCCATTGCCTAAATAATGCAGGATCAAGCGCAGCAATTACTGAGCGTTGCCAGGGTGATCCTGCCCAATAATCATCCTGCTCAAAGCTGCACATAGAGCCACCTGATTCTTCCAGAATCAGACAGCCGGCAGCGTAATCCCATGGTTTCTGGCCACCGTGGAGATACAAATCAAAGTAACCCGCAGCGGTATAACACCATTCTAGAGTACATGCACCAAAGTTACGCTGTGACGCATAGGGAGGAGAGGCAGCTATCTTCGCAGCCAGTTTACGATCAAGGCGTTTAAGATCGACGTTAGCTATGGCATTTCGTAAATGAGTCTGACGATTTCTCAACGGTAATCGAATGCCATTAAGATAAGCACCTTTACCTTTCTCTGCGTAAAACAATTCTTTTGTGACAGGGTTGTAGACCACACCCAAAATACTTCGTCCCTTGCGCATCAATGCGACGGAAACTCCAAAATAGGGAAGGCCATTAAAAAAATTGGAGGTGCCGTCGATTGGATCAACGCTCCAGAGCCCGGCATCTCCCGCTTCCCACAGTGCGTGTTGTTGCTGTATGGACATTTCTTCACCCATTACTGCAGCAGGATGAATTCTCTGGAGTTTATCCAGCAAAACTTTCTGTGCGACTAAATCAGCTTCAGTATAAAAGCTACCATCCGCTTTACGCTGGCGCACCACTTGCATGTATCGAGGCATAATCTCCTCTTGTGCAACGTCTTTTACGACCGCAATGAGTTGTTCCAGCATATTTAATCAGCTCGCCATTTAATCGAGCAGCCGATACTCGGTATTTGATCTTTAGGGCCCTGACCTGTTTGAGCCACTTGTACCATTGCCTCGAATAAGTCACGGCGCGCATCATTTGGCGCCGCCTCTTTGCGAGAGGCATCTAACCGTCCACGATACTGTAGTTCCAGGCGATTATTAAAACCAAAAAAATCCGGTGTACAAACTGCCCCATAGGCTTTGGCAATTTCCTGGGTTTCATCCCATACGTAGGGAAAAGGATAGGTATACTCTTTAGCCACTTTAACCATGTTATCAAAAGAATCTTCTGGATAATCCTGAGGATCATTCGACATGATAGCGATTGCACTAATACCATATCCCGCCAACTCTTTTACGTCCCGTATAATACGATCGCGTACTGCTTTGACATAAGGGCAATGATTGCAAATAAACATCACCAGCAACCCATTCTCACCTTTTGCAGCAGCCAGGCTATAACGTTTGCCATCTACTCCAGGCAAATCAAAATCAATTGCTTTCCAGCCAAAATCACAAACAGGTGTTTCAAGACTTGCCATATTTTATTCTCCTTATCGTAGGTCTGGTTTGTCTTTGCTATATTATCATGGAATCACAACTCGGCTGCTCTCAGGCCCTTATTCACTATGACTGCACGCTTTTATTACCCTGGCGCTATGCTACCGGGTCAAATTATTACTTTGCCTATAAATACAGGCCATCATGCCACGCGCGTGCTACGTCTTAAGCAAGGCGACAAAGTGATTTTATTCAATGGAGAAGGGGGCGAATTCTCTGGATCAATCCATCATCTTGCTAAATCAGCCAACACAGTGATTCTCTCACAATTTCACGCAATCGAACGTGAATCACCGCTTTCTATCAATTTGACGCAAGCGGTTTGCTCTAATGAGAAAATGGATTGGATCATACAAAAATCAGTAGAACTCGGTGTTAGCTGTATCCAGCCTGTTACGGCAAATCGCAGTGTTGTACGGCTTTCAGAAGAACGTGCAAATAAACGGCTATTGCATTGGCATCAAGTCATCATTGCTGCCTGTGAGCAATGTGGTCGAAACCGTATTCCAAAACTACACCCTTTACTAACACTATCAGATTGGTTCAATCAACAATTTGAAAGTAAACTAAATAGCATAGAGAATCAATCCATTTATAAACTTATGCTTTCACCCATAGCAAATAAGCGCTTATCAAAATTCTTGCTGCCAAGCATGGATACCCCCCTGTTACTGCTTGTTGGGCCGGAAGGGGGCTTTACCATAGAAGAAGAAAAAGCGGCTCATATGATGGGTTTTGAATCAATTTGCTTAGGTCAGCGCACCTTACGAACTGAGACTGCTGCACTCGCTGCGATAGCCACTATGCAGACTTTATGGGGGGATTATTGAATAAATTTTGTATCCATAGACAAAAGCTTTTCATTCTCATCCCCCTCCAAAATGTGGTATTCATATTTTTACCTGAAGAAAGAAAGCTGAATGAGGAATGATAACAATCGGATTTTAAAATGCTATGAGTATAGTTTCAAAATACATGAAATTGCTTTTCTTCTAATAAAATATCTACTACTGATCAGCTTGCTCTCATGAAAAAGCTCTAAGTGATCATTAAACTCATAACAACATTACTTGAACATGGCACAAAATGCTGATTTTGTCACTTGGTTCCGTTCCGTTGCACCTTATATTAACGTATTTCGCAGTAAAACCTTTGTGGTTGCATTCGGGGGTGAAATTGTAGCTGATGGAAATTTTGTTGAACTGGTTCACGATTTCAACCTGTTAGCAAGCTTGGGAATCCAGTTAATTCTGGTGCATGGCGCACGACCACAAATTGAATCCCGATTACAACAGCATAATTTGGAAGCAATGTATGTAAACGGAATACGCGTGACAGATAATCCCACGCTTCAATGTGTTAAAGAAGCAGTCGGGAAAGTTCGTGTTGAAATCGAAGCTTTGATGTCTATGGGATTACCCAATTCACCCATGGCTAATGCTGCTATCCATGTTGCTAGCGGTAATTTTGTGATAGCCCGCCCTATCGGTGTGCTTGAAGGCATTGATCTTATGTATAGCGGGGAAGTACGAAAAATTAACACCTCAGTTATCCGCTCACGTTTGGAAAAGGGAGAAATCGTTTTACTCTCCCCACTTGGTTACTCACCCAGTGGAGAAATCTTCAATCTCACACTGGAAAATGTTGCTACCGAAGTCGCTATTGCGCTTCAGGCAGAAAAACTTATATTTCTGATGAACCCACTTGGTGTCATGCGCGGATCTACGGCCCAGAGTAGCACTTTATGGCGTGAATTGACTGTTGCGGAAGCAAAAACAGTACAAAAAAAATTTATCACACCCATCGATTCAACAGATGATATTCAGTTATATCTCCCCTGCGCAATACATGCGTGCGAGAATAGTGTTGCGCGAGTTCATCTGATTAGCCGTCATATAGAAGGTGCTTTGTTGCAGGAATTATTTACCCATGAGGGTATTGGCAGCATGATCACACAAGGGCCTCTGCAAACTATACGCAAAGCTGAAATAGAAGATATAGGCGGCATTTTGCAATTAATTGAGCCATTAGAAAATGAAGGTGTGCTGGTTAGACGCAATCGCGAATTATTAGAGATTGAGATTGATCATTTTACCGTTCTGGAACACGATAACATGATCATTGCCTGTGCTGCACTTTATCCTTTCCCAAATGAAGGCGCCTGCGAGCTGGCTTGCCTTGCTGTTCATCCGCACTATCGCAGGACTGGCTGTGCCAGTACGTTACTTAAACATATCGAACAGCAGGCCTTAGCGCAAGGTTATCTCAAGCTATTTGTCTTAACCACGCGTACAGCCCACTGGTTCATTGAAAGAGGTTTCACAGAGACTACACCTGATAGGCTGCCTGAGAGCAAGCAGAATCTTTACAATTATCAGCGTCGCTCAAAAGTATTCATGAAAGAAATATAAGTTGGAGGAAGTGGCATGGCAACCATTTGTTTTAATATGACTTATAATTGAGAAAAATATTTCTTCAATTAACTTGTTTGGGTAACAATATGACAAGAATCGTGAAATGCATCAAGCTGGGTCGTGAAGCGGAAGGGTTGGATTTTCCAACTCTTCCAGGTGAGTTGGGGAAACGAATTTATGAGAGTGTATCTAAAGAAGCATGGAGCCAATGGATCCAGCACCAGACTATGCTTGTTAATGAATATCGTCTCAATCTTGCTGATATCAAAGCACGTAAGTATCTCATAGCGCAAATGGAGGCTTATTTTTTTGGTGAGGGTGCTGATCAGCCAGCAGGGTATGTTCAACCTGATAAGTAAACTGGAAAGAAAAGCATAATTTTTTATCTTAACAGATCATGGATTGCAACCATTAAACAAGATAAGCCGGAAATGCCAGATTCAGCCATTATGAGTGATGTGACTAGCTCCACTCCATTCCTCAACCGAGAGCTTAGCCAAATCGAGTTTAACCGGCGTGTGCTTGCTCAAGCTCGAAACAAAGATACACCCTTACTGGAGAGATTGAAGTTTTTATGTATTGTGAGCAGCAACTTCGATGAATTTTTTGAAGTACGAGTCGCTGGATTAAAAGAACAAATCAAGCTGGATACACCAGGTTTTGGGCCAGATGGCATGCTACCTCGCCAGACCTTCAAGCTGGTTTCCGAAAAAATACATCAAATTGTAGATGAACAGTATAAGTTACTTAATGAATCTATTTTCCCTGAGTTAGCACTACACGGGATTCGTTTCCTTCGCAGAAATAATTGGAATGATTGCCAGCAAGAGTGGATTAAAGCTTTTTTCTTTCGTGAGCTTATGCCCATGCTCACACCGATCGGCCTGGATCCTTCCCATCCTTTTCCACGCGTATTGAATAAAAGTCTGAATTTTGCGGTAGAACTAGAAGGAAAAGATGCCTTTGGGCGAAATTCAGGTATGGCAATAGTTCAAGCGCCACGTATTCTTCCGCGTATTATACGACTCCCGAAAGAAGTCAGTACCGAAGAATATAATTTTATCTTCTTATCTTCGATTCTTCATGCGCATGTCGGCGAGCTGTTTGCAGGCATGCAAGCGATTGGTTGTTTCCAATTTCGCGTCACTCGCAATAGCGATTTGTTCGTGGACGAAGAAGAAATCAAAGATTTGCGCCTGGCTTTGCAAGGCGAATTACCTCAACGGCATCTTGGTAATGCGGTACGCCTCGAAGTGGCGGATAACTGCTCACCACATATGACAGAATTTCTACTTAGCCAGTTTGGCCTGACTCTGGATGATTTATATCAGGTTAATGGACCGGTCAATCTGGTACGTCTTATGCAAGTTCCTGCACAAATTGATCGCCCCGACCTGAAATTTCCTCTGTTCATTCCTGGTTTGCCGTTTTCCACTCAGAAAAAGAAAACTTCCGATATTTTCCAGTTAATTCGCAAGAATGACATTTTATTGCATCATCCCTATCAGTCATTTCAACCAGTCATCCAGTTTATCCAGCAAGCATCAGTGGATCCGAATGTCGTAGCGGTCAAACAAACGGTCTATCGCACAGGCTCAGACTCTACTGTCATGGAAGCGCTCATTGCCGCAGCCAGCCGGGGAAAGGAAGTGACTGTGGTTGTCGAGTTATTGGCGCGATTTGATGAAGAAGCTAATATCAATTGGGCTAGCCGCCTCGAAGAAGTCGGCGCCCATGTGGTTTATGGTGTTGTCGGTCATAAGACTCATTCCAAGATGGCAATGATTGTGCGACGTGAAGAAGGTAAACTCTGTCGCTACACCCATCTTAGTACCGGTAATTATCATCCGGGTACCGCCCGGCTTTATACTGATTTCGGCTTGCTCACCTGTCATGAAGAAATCTGTGCTGACGTCAATGAAGTATTTTTACAACTGACTAGCCTTGGCAAAGCCAGCAAATTGAAATATCTATGGCAATCCCCTTTTACTCTTCATAGCCAAATTCTAGCTGCTATCACCAGCGAAATGGAGAATGCGAAAGCAGGTAAACCTGCTGGGATCATTGCCAAAATGAATGCATTATTGGAGCCTAATATCATTCAGGCCCTCTATGCTGCTTCGCAAGCTGGCGTAGAAATTCAGCTTATTGTACGAGGTGCCTGTGCCTTGCGTCCAGGCGTACCTGGCATATCAGAGAATATTACAGTGCGCTCCATTATTGGACGTTTTCTTGAACACACGCGTATTTTTTATTTTTGTAACAATAACAATCATAATATCTATTTATCGAGTGCTGATTGGATGGATCGTAATTTTTTCCGCAGGATTGAAATCTGCTTTCCAATTTTAGAGCCGCGCCTAAAAAAACGCGTGATTACTGAAGGATTAAAACCTTATCTTAGAGATAACACTAACGCGTGGGAAATGGATGCCAGTGGGCGTTACAAACGTAAATCCGTTCGCCCGAGTAGGCGTTTTAGTGCGCAAGAGGCATTACTTACTAAGCTCGCTGCCGCCAAACAAAGCTAGATCGACTGGACCTGTATTTATGCCTAAAGAAATCGAGCTCAAGCTATCGCTACCCAGAAGCTGCATTAAACATTTGCAGCACTTACCGCTACTAAAGACTTTGGGTATTTCCCGGCCAACTAAACAAAAGCTTTATACCATTTATTTCGATACACCTGACTTAGCTTTAAAACGGCAAAATTGTGCGCTACGCCTACGTCAAATGGGCAAAAACTGGTTACAAACCATTAAGACAGAAGGGAGTGTTGCATCTGGATTACATGAGCGCAATGAATGGGAAGTATCCGTTCCCAGTAATCAGCTTGATTTCACTCAATTAGGCGATCCTGGAATGATCAAATTATTGAAGGATGCTGAGTTAAGGAAGCAACTACGGCAGGTATTCATTACGCGATTTACCCGGCATATGTATCTCCTGCAAACGGAAGAAGGTAGTCAAATCGAGTTCTGCTTTGATCATGGCAAAATTATCATCGACCACACCAAGGAATCTTTTACTGAAATCGAACTTGAATTAAAGTCGGGCAAGCCCACTCAACTATTCCGGCTTGCCCTTACGCTTGTCCAGATACTTCCTTTCCCACTCAGACTGGAAAACATAAGTAAGGCTGAACGAGGCTATATGCTTTATACGGGACATAAAAATCCTCCTGTTAAAGCCTTGCCTGTCGAGCTTAAAGCTGATATGGGCTTAACGACAGCTTTTATTCTGATTGCACAAAACTGCCTTGATCAATTGACCAGAAATGAACATGGCGTGATAGCGCGTAGTGATGTTGAATATCTCCATCAGATGCGTATTGCGCTGCGTCGGCTCCGCACAGCTTTTGATGTTTTTGCTGCTGCTATCCCAAATGAGGTATCACTCATACATGAGCTTAAATGGTTAATGCACCAATTGAATCCAGCACGTGACTGGGATGTTTTTGTTACAGAACAGCTTCCCAAAATTCAGCAGAATTTTGAAGAACATGCAGGAGTAGCTGCGCTCATAAAAACATGTGAAATATTACGCAAAAAACACAATAAAGCTGCACGCAATAGTATCAAATCGAAACGTTATACCAAATTGATTTTGCAGTTAAATTTATATCTTGAAGAAGCATTTAAATATCCAGCCCAACCGAGAACCTTGAAAAAAGCAGTTACTAACATGACATTGATTAATTTCACGAAATCTGTGTTGATCAATTGCCATAAGCACATTATTGATACTATGAGTAAAGTTGAAGAATTTGATCTCACATCACTCCATTCGCTTCGTATCAGCATAAAAAAACAACGTTATACCGTGGAATTTTTTCAAGCGCTTTTCGTCCCTGTCGAGGTTAAAAAATATATCCATTCATTATCTGAGCTACAAGATATCCTTGGCATCATTAATGACAGTATAAATACTCAAAGACGGCTTAAAGAAATTCCAGTTTCGAAGACAAAGACATTAGTATCGCGGGAAGCGGTTGGAATTATTCTAGGTTGGAATATGCAGCAACTTCAGCGAATGAATACAGAAATAAAGGAAGCCTTGCAACTTTTCTACGACACTCCCCTTTTCTGGGAAGCTTGTTGAGATGCTGAGCTGCTACACCGCATTTTGCTTTTATAGGTACCTCTGAAAATTCATGTCTGCGAGCATCTGCTTCGTGGATTGCCTGCTTACCCCGTCTCGTCACAATACTTCGGTATTCACAAAAAATGTTTCCTTTACCTATCAGGTATATTCAGTTATATGTCGCATCAACATTTTTTGTTCTCGCCTTGTCCTGGTTAGAACTTTGAATTTTTAGAGCCACCCTTATATCAATATTAAGAAAATATAGTTAAAAAAGCATAGCAAAAAATTAAGGCTGCTGGTGTTTGGGAAGATCATCAACCCATTTCGAGCAGCCTTTTTATCCCTGTCTCTACTGATTAAGCAATGATAGGTTTTAGTTCACCTTTTGCATATCTATTAGCCATTCCTTCTAGCGAGATAGGTTTGATTTTACCTGCCTGCCCTGCGCTACCAAATGCTTCAAATCGTGCTTTACAAATTTCTTTAGCTGCGGCAGTCGCATCTTTTAGATATTTTCTTGGATCGAATTCACTCTTGTTTTTAGCCAAATGACGACGGATGGCTCCAGTCATAGCTAACCGAATGTCTGTATCAATATTGACCTTACGCACACCATTTTTAATACCTTCCTGAATTTCCTCGACAGGCACACCGTAAGTTTCTTTCATTTCGCCGCCATATTCCCGAATAATTTCAAGCCATTCTTGAGGGACAGAGCTTGAGCCATGCATGACTAAATGAGTATTAGGAATCCGTTTGTGGATTTCCTTGATACGCTCAATAGCCAGAATATCTCCGGTTGGTTTGCGTGTGAATTTATATGCGCCATGTGACGTACCAATGGCAATAGCAAGCGCATCCACGTTAGTTTTTTTCACAAAGTCAGCAGCTTGCTCTGGATCGGTCAGTAGTTGATCATGCGACAGCACACCTTCCGCACCATGACCATCCTCTGCTTCGCCCATCCCGGATTCAAGTGATCCAAGGCAGCCTAATTCACCTTCAACAGAAACGCCGACGGCATGAGCCATTGCAACAACTCTTGCGGTAACATCAACATTATATTCATAGGATGAAGGTGTTTTGGCATCTTCTTCAAGAGAGCCATCCATCATAACGCTAGAAAAGCCGCTACGAATTGCATTTACACACACTGCAGGTGAAGCGCCATGGTCTTGGTGCATCACAATAGGAATATGCGGGTAGGCTTCCACCGCGGCTTCAATCAAATGACGCAAAAAAGGCTCTCCAGCATATTTACGCGCACCAGCTGAGCCTTGCATGATCACTGGGCTATTGCATTCATCCGCTGCCTGCATAATCGCGTGAATTTGTTCGAGATTATTCACATTAAATGCCGGTAGTCCATATCCATTTTCTGCTGCATGATCCAACAGTTGTCGTAATGATACAAGTGCCATTTAAGTCTCCTTCATTTTAAATTTTGTATCGGATTTATTAAAAAAATTAGTTGATACGAAGCAAGTATCTCGATAAAGGGTATTATTAATCTTTTAAATTGACTTACGATAAGAAAACTTAAGAAGTTATCGATACTGAATTGGTTTCAATACTTTGTACATCTCTTAATTTTCTGTGATCACCTACACGAACAATTTTCATGGTATTAGTCCCTCCCGCTTTGCCAACAGGCTCTCCTATAGTCATCACTATCAGGTCACCATCACGGACTGCTCCACGCTTGAATAACTCATCTTCTGCCAGACCTAAAATAACTTCTGGATCAAATAAACCCTGACCAAATTCTATGGGGTAAACGCCTCGAAATAGAGTCATCTTACCAAGGGTATCTTCTTGGGGACTAAGGGCAAATATGGGCACTTTTGAGCTTCTTCGTGACATAAGTAATGCTGTTACACCACTTTGAGTAAGTGCTGCAATAGCACGAATTTTGAGACCGGTGGCAGTATACATCGCTGCCCGAGCAATAGCCTCTTCAATACTGACAAGTTGAGTTTCGGGAGAACGCTCAAGGCTCTGATTTACTATGTATTCTTTTTCTGCCTCCAGACATACTCTTGCCATGGCTTCTACTGCCTCGGTCGGGTACTGTCCTGCTGCAGATTCCGCAGATAGCATAACCGCATCCGTTCCATCCAATACCGCATTGGCTACATCTGAAACTTCCGCACGAGTGGGAATCGGATTAATGATCATGGATTCCATCATCTGTGTTGCAGTTACCACGAGTTTATTTTTAGCACGAGCAGATCGTATCATCCGCTTTTGCAATGCCGGTACGGCAGCATCTCCCACTTCAACGGCCAGATCACCACGCGCAACCATGATCGCATCTGATGCGTCTAAGATGTCATCTAATGCCAAGATAGCTTCAGAGCGTTCAATCTTCGCCATAATCAGGCTATTACCCCCAGCCTCTTGCATTAAGGTTCGTGCTTGACGGATGTCTTCACCTGTGCGAGGAAAAGATACCGCCAAATAATCTGCTTTCAATGCTGCAGCGGTCTGGATATCCTGTTTATCTTTAGTAGTCAGTGCAGGTGCGCTTAATCCACCCCCTTTTCGATTAATGCCTTTATTATTTGACAGCACCCCTCCTTGCTTGACTTGGCAATATATTTCATTTCCTACCACCTTAGTGACATTAAGAACAATGCGGCCATCATCTAATAATAATGTCGCACCAACTTCCACGTCATTAGGTAATTCCTTGTAGTCAAGTCCTACTCTCTCTTCATTGCCTAATTCACAGTCAGCGTCCAGTATGAATTCATCACCTGCTTTGAGCCAGATTTTCCCATGATCAAATTTACCAATACGAATTTTTGGCCCTTGCAAATCAGCTAATATCCCAACCTTATAACCAGTAGCGCGTGCAAGATTACGAGTCAGGTCAGCGTAAGCGATATGTTCTTCGCGAGTACCGTGTGAAAAATTTATTCTCACGACATCAACACCTGCAAGAATCATACGTCGCAGAACAGTAGAATCGCTACAAGCAGGTCCCAGCGTAGCAACGATTTTTGTTCTTCTAATCATTCCAAAAGAATTTTCAGATTAAATTTTAACGTGCACGCAATTCAAGAATCTCAACCGCTGGAAGCTTTTTCCCTTCCAGGAATTCAAGAAAAGCCCCCCCTGCTGTCGAAATATATGACACTTTATCGTATATTCCATATTTCTGAATTGCAGCAATAGTATCGCCACCTCCAGCCAATGTAAAAGCCTTGGTGTCAGCAATTGCTTTTGCGATGGTATGTGTGCCTGCACCGAACTGATCAAATTCAAATACACCGACTGGTCCATTCCAAACAACCGTCCCTGCCTTCATTATGATATCAGCCAATTCTTGCGCGCTTTTTGGTCCAATATCGAAAACCATGTCATCATCTGATACATCATCAGCATCTTTTAATACAGCTGTCTCATTAGCATCAAATTTCTTACCAACCACGACATCTACAGCAATTGGAATGATTGCACCTCGCTTTTTCATTTTTTCTATCAACATCTTTGCCGTTGGAATTAAATCATCCTCGCATAAGGATTTACCAATATTTTTTCCAGCAGCTTTAAGGAAAGTATTTGCAATGCCACCCCCTACCACCAGTTGATCTACTTTTTCAGAAAGTGATTCAAGTACTGTCAGCTTGGTGGATACTTTTGAACCTCCAACAATCGCAACCATAGGTCGTGCTGGGTTGTGTAAAGCTTTAGTCAAGGCTTCCAGTTCTTCTGTCAAAAGTATGCCGGCACAGGCAACGGGAGCATATTTTGCGATCCCATGCGTGGATGCTTCTGCTCGATGCGCGGTACCAAAAGCGTCCATGACAAATATGTCACATAATTTAGCATAACTCTGGGCAGTAGCATCATCGTTCTTTTTCTCGCCTTTATTAAAACGGCAGTTTTCGAGAATAACCAACTCGCCTTGCGCAACATCAAACCCACCATTCACCCAATCCTTGATCAAACGGACCGGTTTACCCAGACGTTCTGCAATATTATCGGCAACAGGTTTTAGCGAATTCTCCTCACTCCACACGCCTTCTTCCGGACGACCCAAGTGGGAGGTTACCATAACTCTTGCGCCACGATCTAAACAATATTTTATAGTGGCCATTGATGCTGTGATGCGCGCATCGGATGTAACTTTGCCATCTTTGATGGGTACATTAAGATCAGCGCGTATAAAAACGCGTTTGTCTTTCAAATCCAGATCGGTGAGTTTGATAACAGACACATTAACTCCAATATATATACTAAATATTAATAGGGATAACTTGCAGTATTGATTGTTTTACTTACTCAAAGAAATACACTAGTCAAGATGAAATAAGAAAAAAATAGCTCCGAGTAAATTCATAACCTTGTTCTTTTAACATCTCATTAAGAAGTTTAAAATTTTGAACCTTTACTCGGAGTAAATCGTATGCTTGCCTTGATTCTTCGAATGCTTATTTGCTGGCAATTACGCGAACCATCTCTAGCACTTTACAGGAGTATCCCCACTCATTATCGTACCAGGCAACGACTTTAACAAAGTTTTTGTCTAATGATATTCCTGCTTCAGCATCGAAAACAGAGGTACAGCTTTCACCGCGAAAATCGGTAGAGACTACCTTGTCGGCAGTATAGCCAAGCACACCTTTCAGTGGACCTTCTGAAGCAGTTTTCATGACATTGCAGATATCATCATAAGTAGCTTCTTTATTTAATTCCACAGTAAGATCTACCACAGATACATCAGACGTGGGTACTCTAAAGGCCATTCCGGTGAGTTTCTTGTTTAGTTCCGGAATAACGGCACCCACTGCTTTAGCCGCTCCTGTAGAAGAAGGAATAATATTTTCAAGAATTCCCCGCCCTCCTCGCCAATCCTTATTAGAAGGACCATCTACTGTTTTTTGAGTAGCCGTTGCCGCATGAACAGTAGTCATTAATCCACGCTTGATTCCCCAGGTATCATTCAACACTTTCGCGATTGGTGCAAGGCAGTTGGTGGTACAAGAAGCATTGGAAACAATCGATTGTCCATTATAAGATTTATCATTAACACCATAGACAAACATGGGCGTATCATCTTTGGATGGTGCGGTCATAATAACTTTCTTGGCGCCTGCTGCAAGATGCTTTTCGCAAGTTTCTTTAGTAAGGAAAAGCCCGGTTGACTCCACTACCACATCAACCCCTGCCTCGTTCCATTTTAGCTCAGCAGGATCTTTAATCGCAGTTAAGCGTATTCGTTTACCATTTACTACTAAAGTATTCCCTTCCACTGAAACACTGCCGTTAAAACGACCATGCACAGAATCATGTGTCAGCATGTAAGCCAGATAGTCTGGCTCAAGCAAATCGTTGATAGCCACCACTTCGATATCGTTGAATTTTTCAACAGATGCACGAAACACCATGCGGCCAATACGACCAAACCCATTGATTCCTACTTTTATTGTCATTACATAAGCTCCTCAAAACAAAAAAAAACCATAACTAAGTGTGTCTCTTCTGTCTACTAAATGGGCGACACGATTTATATTATTCTTTTCACAGCCTCAATGACGTTCTCGACAGTGAAACCAAAGTATTTAAATAGCACTTCAGCAGGAGCTGATTCCCCGAAAGTGTCGATGCCAATGATTTCTCCCTCAAACCCGACATATTTATACCAGTAATCTGCCACACCCGCTTCTACTGCAACTCGGTTAATGCCTGTTGGTAGTACACTTTCCTTATAGGTTTGGTCTTGGCGATCAAACAGGTTAGTGCATGGCATAGATACTACTCGTACCTGAATACCTTCGGCAGCTAATGCTTTCTGCGCAGCCATGGCCAGTGCCACTTCTGATCCGGTTGCGATAATAATTGCTTGTGGGTTGCCATCAGCGGCTTCAGATAAGATATAAGCTCCTTTATCGATGAGTTTGATAGTTGCCGCATCTCTTTTCTGAAATGGCAAATTTTGACGACTGAAAATAAGTGTCGTTGGTCCATTTGTGCGTTCAATTGCACGTGCCCAGGCTACAGTTGATTCAACTGTATCACAGGGTCGCCATACATCCATATTAGGTATCAAGCGTAACGTTGCCGTTTGCTCTATCGGCTGATGTGTCGGACCATCTTCACCCAGACCAATTGAATCGTGAGTAAATACGAAAATGTTACGGATTTTCATTAAAGCTGCCATGCGTAAAGCATTGCGGGCATATTCTGAGAACATCAGAAATGTGGCACCGTAAGGAATGATACCGCCATGTAACGATAAACCGTTCATAATAGCGCTCATACCAAATTCACGCACACCATAGTAAATATAATTCCCGCCGGTTTCTGCGCTTACTTCTTTTGAGCCAGACCATTGCGTCAGATTTGAACCAGCTAAATCTGCCGACCCGCCAATCAATTCCGGTAAATTAGGGGCTAATCCTTCAATTGCATTCTGTGATGCTTTTCTCGTCGCAATCGTCTCTTCTTTTGCGTTAACGCGATTTATAACATTGTTAACATGCTCTGGCCAGTTAGCTGGTAATTCCCCAGCCATACGGCGTTTAAATTCGGTTGCTTCTTCAGGATATTTCTTTTCATACTCTGCAAACTTGTTATTCCATTCACTTTCTAGCTTTTGACCTTTTGCGCGAGCATCCCATGCATCATAGACTTCTTGAGGAATCTCAAAGGGAAGATGATGCCACCCAATATGAGGTCGTGTAGCCGCGATTTCCTCTTCCCCTAATGCTGCGCCATGAACTGCATGTGTATCGGCTTTATTGGGAGAGCCCATTCCAATAACAGTTTTACAGCAAATCATAGAAGGTTTGTTTGGGATATTTTTAGCGGCTTCGATAGCAGCTTCAATGGCATCTGGATCATGACCATTTACATTTGGCACAACATGCCATCCGTATGCTTCAAAGCGTTTAGGTGTATCGTCAGTAAACCAGCCTTCCACATGTCCATCAATTGAAATACCGTTATCATCATAAAAACAGATGAGCTTACCCAACCCGAGTGTGCCCGCCAGAGAACAGGCCTCATGTGAAATACCTTCCATTAAGCAGCCATCACCAAGAAACACATAGGTATAGTGATTAACAATATCAAAACCAGGACGATTGAATTCCTGCGCAAGAATTTTTTCAGCCAGTGCCATACCAACCGCATTGGTAATACCCTGACCTAAAGGCCCTGTTGTTGTTTCTACTCCTGGCGTATAGCCATATTCTGGATGTCCGGGAGTTTTGGAATGAAGTTGTCGAAAATTCTTAATATCTTCAATTGACACATCATAACCAGTCAAATGTAAGAGCGCATAAATCAACATGGAACCATGCCCATTGGATAAAACGAAGCGGTCACGGTCAGCCCATCCGGGGTTATTTGGATTATGACGCAAATGATGAATCCAAAGCACTTCCGCAATTTCCGCCATACCCATTGGCATGCCGGGATGACCCGATTTAGCTTTTTCTACTGCGTCCATCGCCAAGGCACGAATAGCACTCGTCAAATTCTTGAATACTGGCGCGTTAAAATCCTCAAATGCTCCCATCTTCACTATCCCTTAAAAAAATCAAAAAATAGAATATCCATCTTCCGCGCCACATGACAACAAAAGTTGGCAAAAACCAATATTATCTCCTAAGACGAAGTGCTCTACAACATCGATTTATTGATTACTCAAACATAGTTTTTGTTGTTATTTCAACTATTCTGGTTGCGCAACTTAATACCCAGCGCCTTTATCTTACGATAAAGATGCGTGCGCTCCAAGCCTGCACGCTCGGCAACACGCGTCATATTACCGCCTTCTTGGTCAATCAGTTTTTCAAAATAATTTTTCTCAAATAAATCTCGTGCTTCACGCAAAGACACATTTAAAGGTATATCCGGCGCAATTGATATAGCTGTCGATAAAGGAGGGGCTAAAGTCTGTTGCACAAGCTCTGCTGAAATTTCACTACTGGTACAAGTTAAAGCTAGCGAATGTACCACACTTGTCAATTGAGCCAAATTACCCGGCCAATCATAGTTGCGTAGTGTATTCAATGCAGCTGTACTAAAGTGAATGAAGGGTGCTTCACCTGATTCAATATAATTTGAGAGTATTTGATTAGCTAGCTCGGGAATGTCTTCACGATGCATTCTAAGAGAGGGGACACTGATACAAAGACTGCTTAATACCTCGTATAACTTAGGATTATAAATACCTTGCGCGGTTAATTCTGCCAAGGGCAAAGTCGTGGCACATACTAGGCGCACATTATATTTTTCTAATTTATTCAAGAGCAGAAGCAACCCTTTTTGTTCTAATTTATTGAGATCGCCAATTTCTCTAAGAAATAATAAACCATCCTTTGCTTGCTCGAGTAAATTGAGTGGATTTTCTGCGAGAAAAGAAAATGATTCCGGCTCAACCCATGGAGTATTGATATGATGCAAGAAATGTGCACAATACTCTATTCCTACACCTGGCTCCCCCATGAGCAGCACAGGCACTTTCAAATTAATTATTTGCTCGAGTTTCTTTTTTAATTCTGTAATTAAAACTCCCCGACCCAGACTCGCCAGGGAAAAAGTCGGAATTGGCTTACTTTGCCCGCCACGCAAAGCTTGTCCAACAGTACTAAGTAATTTTTGCAAAGGTATGGGTTTTTCAAGGTAACCCACAGCTCCAATACGCGTTGCTTCGACTGCAGTATCAATGGTACCGTGTCCAGACATCATTATCACTGGCATGGTAAGCAATCCACTATTGGCCCAATCTTTAAGTAATGTTATACCATCTGTATCTGGCATCCAGATATCCAGAAGTACCAAGTCGGGGCGAATTTGATTACGCCAATTGCGAGCTTGTTCTGCATTTTCTGCCAAAGCTACCTGATACCCTTCATCATTTAAGATTTCGGATAAGAGCTCGCGTATGCCAACTTCATCATCAACAACAAGAATCGTATTGTTGGCCATTATATTGTAATTACCCTCCCCAGAACTGGAATGCAACTAACGCTTTGTAGCATTATTATCAAGTCAACAACGCAAATACTATTTTCTCTATCATGTTACTTGAAGAGGAATGGATATGGGGTGATCAGATAATAATCTTGGTAATACAATGATGATCTTAGCTCCGTGCGGTTTGATGTTTTCGATTTGGATTGTACCATTATGTTCATTAATAATTTTCTTGACAATTGGCAGCCCGAGACCCGTGCCTTTTACTTTGGTCGTTACATAGGGTTCAAATGCCTGTGCTTTAATCTGTTCTGCAAATCCCTTGCCATTATCGCTTACACTGAACTGAACACTATTAGAAAGCGTTTCGGTTCGCACGGTGATCGTAGGCTCTACTACATCAACTAAAGCATCCTGAGCATTTTGCAGCAAATTATGTATAACTTGCCTTAACCTTGTTGGATCTCCGCGAATTAATGAAGGCTCAGCGCTCAATTCTAAATTAATTTTTGGGCCGTGACTGCGACTTGAGTGAGTATTTGCAGTCTCATATAACGCAAGTACTTCACGTATCAACCTATTAAAATCGAGCTGGTATAATTCCAGTTCAGGTATACGCGCATATTCGCTAAATTCATTGACCATCTTCTTAAGTGCTTCGACCTGATTGACAATTGTTTCAGTAGAGCGCTGTAAAATTTTTGCATCCTGCCCAGTTAATTTTTCCATTAATTTATGCTGCATACGTTCTGCGGAAAGTTGGATAGGTGTTAAAGGATTTTTGATTTCATGAGCAAGTCGACGGGCAACCTCACCCCATGCAACCGTGCGCTGAACTTGTAGTAAGCTGGTGATATCATCAAATACCACAACACCTCCTCCGGCCACTTGAGGCAGGTGTGACCCTCGAAGAAGCAAAACCTGATCTTTATTTTCACTAAAATGTAACACTTGACGTTGCCACTCTCCCATTTCCGCGGAATTGAATCCTATCCGTATTTCTGTTGCGAGTACACGCAATTTCGGTTCTTTTTCGGCACACTCTTCAATCGTTAACCCTACCAGATTGGTTAACGGAGTCTGTAGAATTTGCTCAGCACTATGATTGACAGTACTGATGCGTAACTTTTCATCAAGTACCATCACGCCAGAAGAAAGGTTTGCCAGTATACTTTCAAGATAAGCCCGGGCATTTTCAATCTCCTGCTGATTCCGTTGCGTGGTAGCACGCGCTACTTCAAGCTGCTCAGTCATAAGATTAAAGGATTCTGTCAGTATGCCAAGTTCGTCGTTACTTTGTACAGAATGGCGTCTACTAAAATCCCCTTGTGCTACAGCTCTTGTTCCCTCAGCTAACATACCCAACGGTGCGCTTAATTTTTCACTAATAAGGAAGGCGGCAGCAAGAGCAGAAAAAAGCGCTAAAAATAATGCTAATGTTAGTGTTATGCCATAAAGTCGAGTCAACCCATGACGAGATAATGTTAACTCTTGGTAATTGCGATACCCTGTTTGAACAATCTCGGCATTCTCCGCAAGTAATCGGGGCACTTGCTGCAAAACCTGCAATACACGGATATCATCATCAAGATTTAATACATTCACAGGAACGAGTACTCGCAAATATAGCCCATTACCAGGAATAGATTCCACTGCACTATAGCTCTTCTGCATGCGGATATGCCGCATAGCGGCGGCGTTGGGTATTTCTGGAAACAGTGCCATGTCATCTATGCTAGAAAAAGCAATTGCTTTACCATCCTGGTTAAACAACGTGGCTTCTTGTATCTGCGACTGAACCAATAGCTGATTCAATGCTGACAATGGCATTATAGGTGATTCAGATAATGTTAATGCAGTAGCCTTGGCTTTTTTCTCGAGCTCTTCAAGTAAATTGTCAAGCATGGTTTGCCCTAAATTTAATCCGCCCTCTAATGCCTCATCGACTTTGACATCAAACCAGGATTCGATACTTTTCCCTAAAAACTGGACCGAAATACCATACACCAGAACCCCTGGAAGGATGGCCATCAGTGAAAAAACCATCAGTAAGCGAACTGCAAGTTTAGAGCCAAATACGCCTGCTTTTAGCCTCCTGTTTAGCCTCCATAGCAAGAGCCCCACAACTACCAGCAAAAATAATACAAAAATTACATTAAAGCCAATCAGCCAGCGGTAAACACGCTCAAGAAATTCAGTATTAGCACCGGCTGTTGCCAGTAAAAACAGCATGACTACGCTAAGCCCCGTAACTATGATGATGAGGTACTTCATAGATGCTCTTTATAGTAGGTTCTTAGGGGGCGCAGGCAATTTAATACGCCATTCCTTTTTTTCTGAACTTAAATTCCAATCTTTTGAACTAAACCATTCCAATTGAAATGGTTTGGCTAATCGAGAAATATCCAGCCATACTTGCAATGTGGCGATGTATTCTACATTCTGTTTCAGCGTAGACTTCATTTCAATAGGAATATTATGCTGTTTTCCCAATGTCTGGAGTGCTTCTTGCAGCGTGTCAAAGCCTTGTGGCATCATTCGATTACCACTCAAACGATATTGCCGAGTGAGCGCATGATAACTCAACTCTACACGCTGCTTACTGCGAGCCACCTCTTCATCTAGCCAATACCAATGACTATCTATGAGTGTGAATTTGGATACAAAATAAAGTATGATGCCTTTTTCTAAGGCCTGCTCTAAAGTATTGTTGAGTGTGATATCAGCATCAAGATTTATTTGGTAACCTTTATCGACTGCTTCCAGCGTAACCGATTTTATCTCTATTCCCCCTCCCCCTTCGCCCCGAGCTGGTACTGCTAATAATATCAATGAAATCAGCAATATTGTCGCCATCATCTGCAACAATATTTTAAGTCGTAGTGTTCTATCAAGTCTTACAAAGCAAGGCATAGAAAAAACCGTCATGTAAAGAACTTGGCAGCAACTGCCCATTAACCATATCAGAATGCGAAAGAGGTAATAAACGAGCATCTTGATGCGATTTTAGAAATTCCTTAATTAAAATCAAATTTTCTTCATGAAAAATAGAGCAAGTTATATACAGCAATTTTCCTTCTCTTTTCAGAATTTTCCATAAAGCGTTGAGAATATTCTCTTGGTTGCTTGCAAATAGGGATAGATCGGTTTGTCGTCGCAACCATTTAATATCAGGATGACGACTGACTACGCCCGATGCGCTACAGGGTACATCAGCCAGAATTCGGTCAAATGCTTGGCCATCCCACCATTCTGAAGGATAAAGCGCATCACCACATACCAGACGATGAGGTTCATTCCCGAGACGCTCAAAATTTTCTGCTACACGTTTAAGTCTCTGCGCATTACTATCAATCGCAGTCAATTTTATTTGGGCTAATTCCATTAAATGAGTGCTTTTCCCCCCTGGTGCTGCACAAGCATCTAACACGTGCATACCTTCATGCACATCCAGTAAAGGTGCAGCCAACTGAGCGCCTGCATCTTGTATTGACATCAAACCATCCTTAAATCCTGGAAGTTTCTCTATTGACAATGGCTGCGCCAACTTCAATGCGGCATCCCATATTAAATCAGCTTTAATACCGTGCTCCTCCAGCATTTCTTGGTAGGCTTTAACTCCAATTTTCCGGACATTAACGCGTAAGGTCATTGCAGGATGCTGATTGCTTGCATTCAGAATAGTTTTATAATGGTTGGGGTATTGTTTACGTAGTTTATTAATCCACCATTGTGGATGGGAATATTTCCCAATATCACTACTAACTTGCTCACATAATGCAGAGCTATTACGTATAAAATTCCGCAAGACAGCGTTAACTAATCCTGGTGCGCCTCGTTTATTACTTAAAATACGGGCAGTAGAAACAGCATGATCAACAATTGCATAGGAAGGTGCTTTGCTGTATTGCAGCTGATATAAACTTACCAATAGTAAGTAACGCAGTTTAAGATCTTGTAGCGTATTATCTAATAATAAATTAAGTAATGCATTAAGTTGCCCGTAATAACGCAGCACTCCATAGCTCAAATCCTGAATGGCGCCTTGCTGTTGATGAGAAAGAAGCGGATTCGATTGCCATATTTCCTGTAAAACTTCCGTTAGATTTTTACCTGCAAGAACACGTCTTATAGCAATGACAGCGAGGTGCTGAGCTTTAATCATATTCCGAATTAGCCATCCGCCACGGTAGAAAAAAGCTGGCCTGGCTGTAAAGAATGCCCCACCAGAAATTCTGCGATAGGCATTTTTTTTCCTCCAGGTTTTTGCACAACCTCTAGAATCAGCGCTCCTCTTCCACAAGCTACTACGACCCCCTCACTACCGGTCATAATGATTTCTCCTGCTTTACCAGAATTATTTTTTACAGCTTTAGCTTGCCATATTTTCAATAAACTACCTTGAAAGTACGTATAAGCTCCCGGGTAAGGGTTAAAAGCACGAATACTCCGATCAATTTGATCCGCATCCATTCGCCAGTCAATTTCTGCTTCTTTTTTTTGGATCTTTGCAGCATAGCTAGCCAGTGTTTCATCCTGGGGAGTTGCGCTCAATTTACCAAGCTGCATTAATCCTAATGCTTCGACAATACTCTGCGCGCCTAAATCAGCAAGCTTATCATGAAGGGTTTGTGCCGTATCCACAGCGTCAACAGGAATGTCACGCTGCAGCAACATATCACCGGTATCAAGCCCCTCGTCCATTTGCATAATGGTAATACCCGTTTCCTGGTCACCTGCTAATATCGCTCGTTGGATTGGCGCTGCACCTCGCCAGCGAGGTAAGAGGGAAGCGTGAATGTTCAAGCAACCATAACGTGGAATTTTTAAAACCTCTTTGGGTAGAATTAATCCATACGCCGCGACCACCATCACATCCGCATTAAATACTTTTAATTGAGTATGAACAGTTTCCGCTTTTAATGTAAGCGGCTGCAACAAAGGAATATCATGTGCTTGTGCAACTTTTTTTACATCACTCACCTGAGTTTTCATCCCGCGCCCTGCTGGACGGTCTGGTTGAGTCAATACTAATACGATCTGATATTCAGCGCTCAGCAAAGAAAGCAATGCTTTGGCGGCAAAAACTGGTGTACCAGCAAAAATAATTCTCATGGAAAAAACTTCAGATCAACCTATTTATTGCTTGGAAAGAAAAAGATTCAGGCAAAACCCAGTAAACTAGGATTTAGCATCACGTTGTCGCTTTCTTAATTTTGATCGAATTCGTGACTGCTTTAGTTGTGAGAGGTATTCAATAAATACCTTACCCATCAAATGATCCATTTCATGCTGAATACATATTGCCAATAAACCGCTAGCATCCAGTTCAAACAGATCGCCATTCAGATTCATTGCTCTAACAGAAATATTTTCAGCTCGTTTTACTTTCTCAAAAATTCCAGGCAGTGACAAGCATCCTTCCTGATAATCAAATTCTCCTTCGCTTGCAATAATTTCCGGATTAATGAAAACATGAAGTTGATCACGAGTTTCGGAAACATCAATAACAATCACACGTTGATGCACATTAACCTGAGTCGCCGCCAGACCAATTCCCACTGCGGTATACATCGTTTCCGTCATATTTTGAACGAGCATATGAATTTCATCGGTAATGGTCGATACAGGAACTGCAACCTTATGCAGCCTTTCATCCGGATATTGTAATATTTTCAGAATTGCCATAGCAAACTAGCCTAATTCGGTTTAATAAATTCTGCTGTTAGATCGTAAGCTTTGAATGCTGTTCAATTCAATTTAAAGATTTGCATCTTAATAAAGACCTCTTTAACTATTAGAAACGAAACCTGGATTCCTCAGTTGATCGCTCGTTCTAGTATTAATATTATGAATATAAAAATCTTTCTGATAAGTTTTATTCTTCTCTTTCGGGTGTTTCCCTTCCGGTGCGGATTATATGGCTGCGTTGCAGTTCCTTGGAATGGAACAACCCTTCTGCGATGTTGCGCCTTACCCTGCACTTGCGCAACCATACACTATTCCGTCGCCCAAATGAGAAACCCAGGCTAAATCTATGCGTGTGATTATATCCGCGATTTTACTTATATTCGTTTTTTCTGATGAGACCGTTAAGGCAGCAGAAATTCAGCTACATCATAATGCGCCTGATCGCTATGTTGTTGTTCAAGGTGATACGTTATGGGGTATTGCCTCTCGCTTTTTAAAAGATCCCTGGCGGTGGCCAGAAATATGGCATCAGAATCGGGATTCCATGAAAAATCCACATATGATATATCCAGGCGATATCATTGTCCTCGAAAAAACAGCCAGAGGGATTCAATTAAAACTTTCCGAGGAAAAAGCAATCATAAAATTATCTCCTAAAATGCGAATAGAAAAATTAGGAGTGCATGGTATCCCAACTATTCCTATCCACAAAATCAAACCATTTCTGAGTCAGCCATTAGTTATTGAAAGACACGCTCTAGATAAAGCCCCCCTTATATTAGGCTCTAGTGACAACCGAGTAATATTGAGCACGGGAGAAATCATCTATGTACAGGATTTGCCTCATGATAAAGGTTCCTTATGGCAAGTTTTTCGTACGAGTAAGGCATTGATGGATCCGGATGATAATAATCGCATCCTTGGGTATGAAGCAATTTATTTAGGGGATGTTGAAGTAAAAAATTTTGCTAAGATCAGCTCTGTTACGGTAACACATTCTGCCCAAGAAATATTAAAAGGCGATCGCTTGCTTCCTTCCCCTCCTGATAAAGACATCTACTATATGCCTCATGCACCACATTTTGCTATCAAGGGACGTATTATCTCTGTCTATGGTGGATTAACTGAGATCGGTGAAAATGCTATTATCACGCTTAATCGAGGCACTCATGACGGGTTAAAGGAAGGTCATGTCCTCGCCGTTTATCGGAAAAGTGAAGTAAAATCTCCTTCCGACGAAATGATAGCATTACCCGATGAACGCATTGGCTTAGTAGTTATTTTTCGTGTATTTGATAAAGTATCTTATGCATTAATTACTCAAAGTTCTCAAGCAATCAAAGTATTGGATGCAGTAAAAACGCCCTGATAGGCCATATATAAGACTAAAATTGTTCGTATCAAAATGAGTGAAAATTATTCGCAGACTTTTTATACACAATAGCCTTTCTTATTTCCATGATAAGCTGTATTTATTATCTTTTTTATATCACGATAAGCATTATTCTTTACCATGAAAGCTCCGCCAGATGTTGAATCCTGGCTTAATCTTATTTTAATAGATAACTTAAGTAGTGAATCCATTCGAAAGCTACTTATTGCCTTTGGTAGCCCAAGAGAAATTCTTTCAGCGGATACCTATCAACTGGAACGTATCGTAAAAAAGCAAGCCGCTCATAACCTCGGCCGACGTGCAGACAAGAGTAAAGTTGATGGTGCACTTAAATGGTTGGAAGACCCTTCTAACCACATCATTACCCTTGCAGATCATGATTATCCAAAGCTACTGCTTAATATTGCCGATCCTCCTCCTTTGCTTTACTTAAAAGGGCAACGCAAACTTCTCAATTCATCTGCCCTTGCTGTCGTTGGAAGTCGTAATGCGACGCCCCAAGGCATCATCAATGCGAGTGCCTTTGCTGAAGCTGCAAGTAATGCCGGATTTTGCATCATTAGCGGAATGGCTCAAGGAATTGATACTGCCGCACATCAAGGTGGCCTACGCGGGATTTCAGCGAGCATTGCTGTGGTAGGGACGGGGCTCGATATTGTTTATCCTGCAAGAAACCGAGAGCTAGCACACCAGCTGGCAAAAGAAGGTGCAATCATTTCGGAATTTCCCCTGGGAATGCCTGCATTGGGCAAAAATTTTCCTCGTCGCAACAGAATTATCAGCGGTATGAGTCTTGGCTGTTTAGTCGTTGAAGCCACTTTGCACAGTGGCTCACTTATTACTGCAAAACAAGCATTAGAACAGGGGCGCGAGGTGATGGCCATACCCGGTTCCATACATTCACCTTTGTCCAAAGGCTGTCATGCATTGATTAAGCAAGGGGCCAAATTGATAGAAAATATTCAGGATATCCTGGATGAACTTAACTGTCAGACTGCGTTATCCCATGAAAATACCAACATAGCACTTGATTTTAGTGGTTCGCAAGAGGATTCACTATTGCTGCCCCACTTGGGCTATGACGTGATCGATATCGATACCTTATGTATGCGAAGTGGCTTGACGGTCGAAGCAGTATCCGCCATGCTATTGACACTAGAGCTAAATGGAATGGTTGCCAGCTTACCTGGCGGCCGTTATCAGAGAGTTCGTTAATGCCATTGATAAAATTTATCCAACAAAAAATCTGCTAATGTGCATCCAGCGAAAGAGAGCGTCTATATGTACGAAATTTTAATTTACTTGTTCGAAAATTATTTCGACAGAGGAGGTTGCCCAGATTCTGCAACCTTAACGCATAAATTAACTATAGCTGGCTTTGGAGAGGATGAAATTAACCAAGCACTTAATTGGTTATCAGATCTTACAAAAGGTGATAATGATCACTATCCTGCAACGCTTGCTCAAAGCAAATCACTACGATGGTTCATGCCTTCTGAAATGGAAGCAATTGATAAGGAAGGACTTGGATTTATTCTTTTTCTTGAGCAGGCAGGTATTCTTAATCCACTACAACGGGAATTATTAATTGACCGTGTCCTTAAAATGAATGGAAATAATTCCAGTCTGGAAAAGATTAAACTTGTCGTTTTGCTTGATCTATGGATACAAAATCAATTAACCGACCCCAATGTTCTGGAGACATTATTCATAGCGAGTAATCCGCGATACCGGCATTAATTAATTGTTGCAAAACAATTACTCTGTTCGACTTTATATAAACTCTTTATTAATGGGTAATACCTGCCCTTAAAATAAAGAGTGTTAGATGTACAAAAATTATACCTTTGACTTCCTGAATAATCTGAACATTTCAATTTTGTAATTAATAAAAAATATCATTATCTAGCCAAAATTCATGAGCAAAAAATTGATCATCGCCGAGAAGCCTTCCGTGGCAACAGATATTGCCCGTGCATTAGGTAGTTTCACTAAAGAAACTGATTATTTTGAAAGTGACGAATACATTTTATCCTCTGCAGTTGGCCATTTGCTTGAGCTGACTGTACCGGAAGATTATGAGGTCAAGCGCGGCAAATGGAGCTTTGATCATTTGCCAGTTATCCCTCCTTATTTTGATCTTGCTCCCATCGAAAAAACAGCTAATAGATTGAAATTATTGATAAAATTGATCAAACGAAAAGATGTGGATACGCTAATTAATGCTTGTGATGCTGGACGAGAAGGAGAATTAATTTTTCGTTACATCACTCGCTACGCGGGTATAAAAAAACCCGTTAAACGCCTATGGTTGCAATCCATGACACCTGCTGCCATTCGAGAGGCTTTCTCTAAATTACTTGATGATAGTGAAGTGCAGCCATTAGCAGAAGCCGCTGTCAGTCGTTCTGAATCAGATTGGTTAGTTGGGATTAATGGTACCCGTGCAATGACGGCGTTTAATTCTCAAGAAGGTGGCTTCCATAAAACCACTGTGGGACGTGTTCAGACCCCAACGTTAGCCATATTGGTTGAACGGGAAGAAGCCATCAAAAAATTTGTGCCCAAAGATTACTGGGAGATCCACGCTATTTTTTCTAGTAATCATGATCACTACAAAGGAAAATGGTTTGATGAAAAATTTTCAAAAGATAAAGAAAATAGTGAAGCCAGAGCAGAACGTATATGGGAGAAAAATAAAGCAGAAGCGATCAAGATCAAATGTCAAGGCAAACCAGGCATAGTTAGCGAAGAAAGCAAGCCAGCAAAAGAAACCTGTCCGTTATTATATGACCTCACAAGCTTGCAACGAGATGCCAATAGTCGCTTTGGTTTTTCTGCTAAAACAACATTAGGGCTGGCACAGGCGCTCTACGAAAAACATAAAGTATTAACTTATCCACGCACTGATTCACGTGCACTTCCGGAAGATTACATTGCGCCTGTTAAAGATACCCTACATGCACTGGCAACCACTCAATACGGCCAATTCGCCAAGCAAATTCTGGATTCTGATTGGGTAAAACCTAATAAGCGTATTTTTAACAACACGAAAGTTTCCGATCACTTTGCCATTATTCCAACTTCACTTGAGCCAAAAAAATTAAATGATGTGGAAACAAAGCTTTACGATCTGGTAACCAAACGTTTTCTTGCAATCTTCTATCCAGCTGCAGAATTTCTTGTAACAACTCGTATTACGCGCGTTGAAGGGGAGCCCTTTAAAACAGAAGGTAGAATTATGATTAATTCTGGATGGCAAGTGGTTTACGGCAAATCTCTTATACATGATGATAAGAATGATGGCACTGTTTTACCTGCGATCAGCGCGGATAAATCAGCTACTACTGAGGAAATCAAGGTCATTTTCAATCAAACTCGGCCACCAGCGAGATTCAATGAATCAACTCTGTTATCTGCTATGGAAGGAGCGGGGAAACTAGTTGAAGACGAAGAATTACGAGCAGCAATGAGTGCAAAAGGGCTTGGCACACCGGCCACGCGTGCAGCCATCATTGAAGGCCTCGTCTCAGAAAATTATATACAGCGCATGGGACGAGAATTATATCCGAGTGCCAAAGCATTTTCGCTTGTTACCTTATTGCGCGGGCTAAAAATACCTGAGTTGATCTCTCCGGAACTAACAGGTGATTGGGAATTCAAATTACGTCAGATCGAGCAAGGTAAACTAAAGCGTGAAGCTTTCATGGCTAAAATTGCTGACATGACGAAGCATATTGTCGAGCAAGCGAAAAATCATCGTGGAAAAACGATTAGTGGCGATTTTGCAACACTCAAAGTTCCCTGCCCCAAATGTGGGGGAGTGATACAAGAAACATACAAGAAGTTTCAATGCCAACAGTGTGATTTTGCTCTATGGAAAATTCTGGCTGGACGGCAATTTGAAATAGAAGAAATGGAAGCTCTCATTTCAAAAGGTGAAATTGGTCCATTGCAAGGGTTTCGCAGCAAAATGGGACGTTTATTTAACGCTATCATTAAGCTTAATGATACCTTCGAGATGAAATTTGAGTTTGGTAGCAACGATATGGAAGAAGCTGATGCAATTGATTTTTCCAACCAACACCCTCTTGGCAAATGCCCCAAATGCAGCAATTCTGTTTATGAGCACGGATTATATTATGTCTGCGAAAAGGCAGTAGGTGCAACGCACACATGCGACTTTAAAACCGGAAAAATCATTCTCAGCCGAGCTATTGAACAGGAGCAAATCGTTAAATTGCTACAGACAGGGAAAACTGATTTGTTAACTAAATTTATTTCCAAGAAAGGACGACCATTCTCGGCTTATTTAGTAATCGGAAAAGGAGGTAAAATAGAGTTTGAATTTGAGCAGAAGGCTTCCAAAGAAAAAATAGAAAATACAAGTGAAGTTAAAGCATCACCGTCTTCAAGTAAGAAAAAACGTGCATAAGAGTCCAACTGTACGCTCATCAAACTTATTATCTTCTACATTTATCCTTTAATATCTCTTTATTTCTCACATTAAAAAGTGAATACTGTAATGAAATTTTCTTTCAATTACAGTATTCGCACTATATAGCCTTAATAGGCTTTTTGAGGCTCAATTAGCCATAAATATTAATAATATACTTAGCAATTCCAGATGTTGCAGCAATAAGAATGGCCAATCCTCCAACTACCGCTATTCCTTCTATCAAAAATGAAAAGAGTGCTTCACGCGTGGTCTTAAACTCTACTTCACCATCGCTATTGCGTCGGCGATCTCTCCGATCTTTTACCCAGAGCTGGATTGCAATGACAAATGGAATAGCCAGTACAGAAATAATTAGTGAATTTAAAGAATCATCTTCCATTGCTCAGTCCCATTACCTATCAATTATAATTTAATTAAATATGAATCCTAGCTATCTAGTTTTTAGCTAGTCGTATCACTAGAAAATTTATTATTATAGCAGGCACTACAAATTTACGTTCTGCTTCTATATCATATCTTTTGTTTATCCTAAACTACCCTGACCTGCTCATCTAATCTGCCATTATAAAAAAGACATGAATAAAAAAGGCATGAAGACCTATAGTATATTTACTTTTCGGAAAATTTATGGATTGGCTTGATCTTCCTGTTGCTAATGCTGCACGTGGCATCATTCAACTGCCAGGTTCTAAAAGCATCTCTAATCGGATCCTTTTACTTGCAGCATTAGCAAACGGTAAAACCCTAGTTCGGAATCTGCTGATTTCCGATGATACAGCACAAATGCTGAAGGCACTTGAAACGCTCGGAGTTAAAATCAATCAAATTAATAAAAATGATTACAGCGTGGAAGGTGCTGAAGGAAAATTCCCAGTCAAACAAGCTGATTTATTTTTAGGTAATGCTGGTACTGCTTTTCGCCCTCTCGTGGCGGTGCTTGCCATAATGGAGGGGCATTATCGATTATCTGGCGTAACCCGCATGCATGAACGCCCTATTGCGGATTTAGTAAATGCGCTACGTCAATTAAATGCCAATATTGCTTATCTTGGTAATGAAGGTTTTCCTCCCTTAGAGATTAAGCCGGCTGAGATACAAACCAAAGCCATTTCAATCAAGGGAGATGTTTCGAGTCAATTTCTCAGCGGACTCCTGATGGCGTTACCCTTAACCGGTAAAACTACCACAATTATGGTTAATGGCATACTTATCTCAAGACCTTATGTTGAACTTACTCTGGCTCAAATGGCACGATTTGGTGTCCAAGTCATACAAGAAAATTGGCAACAATTTACAGTACCTGCCCCACAAGCATACAAGAGTCCAGGTGAAATAATTGTAGAAGGAGATGCTTCCTCAGCATCCTATTTTTTGGCTGCTGGAGCGATTGGTGGGGGACCCGTGCGCGTGGAAGGTGTGGGTACAGAGAGTTTGCAGGGTGATATTCATTTTGCTGATGCGTTAGAAAAAATGGGTGCTCATATCAGAAAAGGGAAAAATTGGATTGAGTCTTCTTCGCCAATTAGTAACACTTCTCGTCAGCCTCTGCAAGCTATTGATCTCGATTGCAATCATATCCCCGATGCAGCCATGACATTAGCCACAACAGCTTTGTTTGCAAAAGGAACGACTACACTCAGAAATATTGCGAGTTGGCGGGTCAAGGAAACTGACCGTATTTCAGCGATGGCAAAGGAATTGCGTAAAGTTGGCGCGCTGGTTGAGGAAGACAAGGATTTTATACGGATTACACCACCTGCTACCGCCTTGACTCCTCATGCAATCATTGATACCTACGATGACCATCGGATGGCGATGTGTTTTTCTCTTGTATCGCTAGGTGTCCCTCTACGCATCAATGATCCGGGCTGTGTCGCTAAGACCTTCCCAGATTATTTTGAAAAATTTGCGGTGATTGTGCATTCCTGACACTACGAGTTCTCATATTTTTACTCAAGAGGTTTTTATGGAAAGTGACATTATTCCAGTCATTAC
Source organism: Nitrosomonas sp. Nm34 (assembly GCF_900113925.1). Lineage (GTDB taxonomy): Bacteria > Pseudomonadota > Gammaproteobacteria > Burkholderiales > Nitrosomonadaceae > Nitrosomonas. The sequence continues at coordinate 5,248 of NZ_FORD01000023.1, read as the reverse complement.
TATCGATGGTCCCTCAGCTTCTGGAAAAGGTACAGTCGCACAAATGGTTGCTCAAAAACTCGCATACCATTATCTTGACAGTGGCGCACTTTATCGTCTAGTGGCGTTGGTAGCAATACGATCAAATACTGATTGTGCGAATGAGTCGGCCATAGCAAATATTGCTTCACATTTAGATGCAACTTTCGATGGCTCATCTATTCTATTAAATGGAGAAGATGTCTCAGATGCTATACGTAGCGAACAATGCAGTAAACTGGCCTCTATAATTGCTGGCCAACCCGCAGTAAGATCAGCATTACTGCAGCGTCAATGTGCATTTCGTCAATCACCTGGATTAGTAACAGATGGCAGAGATATGGGATCAGCTGTGTTTCCAGATGCTTCCCTTAAAATTTTTCTTACTGCCAGTGCAGAAGAGCGAGCACGACGACGCTATAAGCAGTTGATAGAGAAAGGAATAAATGCTAACATGCAATCCATATTGCAGGATATTTATGAACGCGATACGCGTGATAGCAATCGAGATATTTCTCCTCTAAAGCAACAAGTTGATGCAAAATTGTTAGATACAACTTTTCTCAGTATTGAGGAGGCTGTTAATGAAGTACTGCGGTTGCACAATGCGGCTTGCAAGAACTAAATTTAATGAGAAGAGGTTTTATTTTTTAAATAAGACCACATTTTAAATTCAAGTAATTTTTGATTAACTTTTAACTAACTAACCATCTCATTTATGGGATGAAATTAAAATCGGGTATTTTTCTATAATGACTATTGCTTCCAACGTAACCCCTTCCTCAGAAAATTTTGCCAAACTCTTCGAAGAAAGCCTTACACGTAAAGAAATGCGTGTAGGTGAGGTCATCACCGCAGAAGTTGCGCGAGTTGACTATAATTTTGTAGTGGTCAATGCAGGCCTCAAATCCGAAAGTTATATTCCTATTGAGGAATTTAAAAATGACAGAGGCGAGATTGAGGTTAAAGTAGGAGATTTTGTCAGTGTTGCTATTGATGCGCTCGAGGACGGTTTTGGTGAAACGCGCTTGTCCAGAGATAAAGCTAGACGATTAAATGCTTGGCATGACCTGGAAGAAGCTATGGAAAAAGGTACTATAGTAAATGGCATGGTCAATGGTAAAGTAAAAGGTGGATTAACTGCCATGGTCAACGGTATTCGTGCTTTCTTACCTGGTTCATTAGTAGATATCCGACCCGTCAAGGACACTACTCCTTATGAAAATAAGGAAATGGAATTTAAAGTCATTAAACTCGACCGTAAACGCAATAATGTGGTTATATCTCGACGCGCAGTGCTAGAAGAAACTCAAGGAGCAGATCGAGAATCTTTATTGGCAAACTTGCAAGAAGGCGCTATCGTGCATGGTATTGTTAAAAATATTACTGATTATGGTGCGTTTGTTGATCTAGGTGGAATAGACGGACTCCTTCATATCACAGATTTAGCTTGGCGTCGTGTAAAACATCCTTCAGAGATCATTAATGTTGGCGACGAAGTAACAGCCAAGGTGCTTAAATTTGATCAAGAAAAAAACCGAGTTTCCTTAGGCATGAAGCAATTAACCGAAGATCCATGGGTCGGTCTCTCAAGACGTTATCCTCCAGGCACACGCCTCTTTGGTAAAGTAACTAATCTCACAGACTATGGTGCCTTTGTAGAAATTGAACAGGGAATTGAAGGTTTAGTGCATGTTTCTGAAATGGATTGGACCAACAAAAATGTCTATCCTTCCAAAATAGTACAATTAGGTGATGAAGTTGAGGTCATGATTATTGAGATAGATGAGGAGCGCCGCCGTATCTCTCTTGGAATGAAACAATGCAAACCCAACCCTTGGGAAGAATTCGCAATGAGCCATGAAAAAGGTGATAAGGTCACGGGTCAAATAAAATCTATCACTGATTTTGGGGTATTCATCGGCTTACCGGGCAATATTGACGGCCTAGTTCATTTATCCGATCTTTCTTGGACTCAACCAGGTGAAGAAGCCATACTAAATTATAAAAAAGGTGATGAGGTAGAAGCCGTTGTATTATCAATTGATGTTGAGAAAGAACGTATTTCCCTGGGAATAAAACAGTTAGAAGGAGATCCTTTTACTATATTTGTCGCAGCACACGATAAAAATAGTATTGTCAAGGGTACTGTAAAATCAATTGATGCCAAAGGTGCAGTCATCGCTTTAACTGAAGAAGTTGAAGGCTATTTGCGTTCTTCTGAAGTATCTCGTGACAAAATTGAAGATATACGGACTCAGCTCAAAGAAGGGGATCAGATTGAAGCGATGATTATCAATATTGATCGTAAGAATCGTAATATCAATCTTTCCATAAAAGCAAAAGATCAATATGAAGAAAATAGTGCATTACAGATGGTGACCACTAAAACTCCTGCCAGTACAGGTACTACCAATCTGGGAGCATTGCTCAAAGCTAAAATGGATAGCAAAAACTCTGAAGAACAATAAAGGACATCGATGACGAAATCTGAATTGATTTCCAAGCTTGCTGCTCGATACCCTCAGCTCTTGGCAAAAGATACTGAATTAGCCGTCAAAATGATACTTGATGCGATGGCTAATAGCCTCTCTAGAGGGGAGCGTATCGAAATTCGCGGGTTTGGCAGTTTTGATTTAAATTACAGGCCAGCTCGTGTTGGCCGCAACCCAAAGTCAGGAGAGAAGGTTCATGTGCCTGAAAAATATGTTCCACATTTTAAAGCTGGAAAAAAAATGCGTGAACGCGTTGATTTTAAAGAAAAAGATAGAGCATAATAAATCCATTTAAAATATAGAGGATGCTCTTTTTGAACTAATAGCAATTATTGGTCGAAGAGAGCATCTTCATATTTTATATAATGTAAAGCTTATGTATTTTTTTATTTGGCTTTTAAATATAATACTTTTCTTATTCCTGGTTAGCTTTGCTGCAAAAAATACTGAAATAATAACTATTCATTATTATTTTGGCTTTGAATGGCAAGCTCCACTAATAGTAGCTCTATTAGCATTTTTTGCATTAGGTATTATTTTGGGATATTTCTTTTGTTTAATCAAAAGATTAAGAAAAAAATTATAATGCTCCTAACGTAACCACATGAATAATCCACGTATTATTGTTGCGCTTGATTTTTCTGATAAAAAACAGGCGCTTGAGTTTGCATCCAAGTTGGATAAGAATTTATGTAGAATAAAAATTGGTAAAGAACTTTTTACTAGTGCTGGCCCGCAATTAATTGAACAATTGATGAGTTACGGTTTTGATATTTTTCTTGATTTAAAATATCATGATATTCCGAATACGGTAGCAAATGCTTGTCGAGCTGCGTCAGATCTGGGCGTATGGATGGTTAATGTTCACGCGTTGGGAGGGAGAAAAATGCTTATTGCTGCTCAAGAAGCACTCTCCACAAAAAAAACAAAGCTCATCGCGGTAACATTACTTACCAACTTAAATAAGAACGATCTCTATGAGATAGGCTTGAATGAAGAACCCATCGATATTGTACAACGCCTTGCTTTACTTGCCAGCGATTGTGGTCTGGATGGTGTAGTTTGCTCAGCCATGGAAGCCCCGCAGCTTAGAAAAATCATTTCAAAAGATTTTTGCTTGGTAACGCCAGGAATTCGTTCTCTGAATAGTAATAAAAATGACCAGGCTCGCGTAGCAACACCCCAGGAAGCGATACAAAATGGTGCTGATTATTTGGTAATTGGTAGACCTATTACACAATCTAATGACCCTCTCTTAATGCTTCAACAGCTAAACCATGAGATTGAAATGGTCCAGCTATAATAAATTGAAAAAAATTAATCCAATAAAAGAGAAGATTGTCTGTTACTAACCCTAAAAGAGTCGAGAAATTCCTCTCTTTTTTATGCGATCAATAACCGCTTTTTGTGCAACCACTAATATAATTTCTCGCAAAGTACTCAAATAACCGCTCCATTTATAAATCACAAATGGCGCAAAGGCGAGCCGCAGACAGTTCAATCATACGGTAAGGTGAAGCCGACAAAGTCAGTTTTAGTTTGAAATGTAATAAGTTCATCAATCGATCAACGCTCGTTCTAGTTTTAACATTAATCCCCTTCTCGGTATCCTTCTTACCTTGATCACAGCATATGTGAATTCAGCGACCGGGGATGAACAACGCAACTTCTCCTCAAATTGTGCTATCTCCTGCACAGCCGCACCTATTACATTTACCAGTAATTTTTGCTCAAATTCCGCACAAAGCCAATTTCCCTATTGAGTGACTTTTTCATTCAACCGTAAGGCTTCTACAATATTATGTTTGTGGCTTTTTATAGATCCAAATGAGTAAAAAAGATGATGGAAATGTCTGGCTCCTACTTTTTTTCTACCATATAGTATTATGTAAAAAAATATTTAATCTCTAGAACTAATTTATCCATAAAAATTTTCAGATAAGAAAAGTTTCATGAAATTTTAATATAAACAATACTTTCCATTTATATTATTCCTTGATATACTTTTTATTAATGTATCATGTAAGCATAAATTAAAAACATGTCTGCTAAGAACATTGTCATTTTATTTATTTACGCATGTTTAGTAGCTGGTTGTGGATCAATAGGAAAAAAGGAGGCAAATTTTAATAGACAGCCTTCTCACATCCAAAATGATGGCAAAATAAATTCACACTCTGTAAAAAATATTTTGTATGAAAATTATAAAAAATGGCAGGGAGTGCGCTACCAGCTTGGGGGGCTAAGTCAAGACGGAATCGATTGTTCAGGATTCGTTCATATTGTTTATAAAAAAGGATTAGGTAAGGAATTACCAAGAACAGCAACCCAGCAATCGAAGTTAGGAAAAATAATAAATAAAAATGATCTTAAACCAGGTGATTTAATTTTCTTTAGAACTAATAAAAGATCAAATCATGTAGGTATTTATCTTGAAAATAAAAAATTTATTCATGCTTCCAGATCCAGAGGAGTAACGATATCCAGATTAGATGATCGTTACTGGAAATCCACATATTGGAAATCAGTCAGAATCTAATAATTAAGGGTCTTAGGAAGTTAAAGCGGGTTTAGACGTAATAATTTAAGAATTTGAAGATAGAGCTTATCATGTCGATGATTAAAACGAAATTCGGTTTTTTTCAAGTGAAGATAAAAAGTATGCTCAGGCACGCCATTGAATTTTGCCAAACGTCTTTTTGCGAAACTCCAGAAAGATTCGATACCGTTAATAT
>NZ_FORD01000002.1 GCF_900113925.1 Nitrosomonas sp. Nm34 | reverse complement strand
AGCCACTTGAGTAACCGACCAGCCTTTACCTAACAGGTAGACCGTTTTTAGCCGGTCAGCATAACGCTTGTCTCTGGTTTGACGGTGCGCCACCTTTAAATTGGCAATTTCTTGTGCAGTGAGCGGGTAATGTGATGACATATTAAAATTCTAATATATTCACAACTATGCCGCATTAACTTAAACCAATTTTTGATTCACGAGAAGTATAGTTTTTTAACAGCTCAACTGACAGTAGTATACTACAATCCGAGTTTTTCCCCGATCTGCCCTTAGTTATAGTATAGCGCAATAGGGGAAGTCGTATCGTGCCCCGCCATGACAAAGTTTCAAATTCAGCGGAATACGCTTCGCTATTACGCCCTACACAAACTGCTAAGCAGGCTCTCTCTTTGAAATATTGAAAGCAGAGTGTATTTTCCATTATGTGCGGCACCGCACAGACAGCTTTTAGCTTTGTCACCAAAATTGAAATATTAAATGTACGTTCGAGGGTATCGCTAATGAGTATGCTTGCTTGAGGAACCTTAAACACAGGGCAGAAAGTGTTTGGAATATATTAAAAAGGGCTGCTCGAGTGAAAGACAAGTTTAACTAGCCCTGTTGAGTAACCTCATTTTTGAAATTATTAGCGCCATTACTAGCAGCCTTTTGCTTGGCTTAATGCTACTTCATCGGACTAGTATTGACAGGCATAGCAGGAGCTGTTGTGTTATTAATTGTAATGAAGTGATCGTGAAGTCTAAGAATCAATCCTAACTTTATTAACAAAGGAGAGACATTATGAGCGAGCTAAATGCATACAAACAAAAGCTAGAAGCCGAGATAGAACAAGCAGAAGCTAAATTGAAGGAATTAAAAGCCGAAGCGAAGAGTTCTGCGGCCGATGCCAGTATCCGTATGCAACATGATCAGCGCACTGAAGAACTTGAGCGGCATATTGATAATGCAAAAGCCAAGCTGAAAGAACTTGGAGGAGCCAGTGAAGACGCTTGGGAGGAGCTTAAGGAAGGTATAGAAAATGCCTGGGATTCATTGAGAAATGCTGTGCGAGAAGGCGCCGCGAAAGTGAAAGAGAAATTTAAAGATTAAATACCTCTCTCCTATTAAAATTCAGGACGTACGCAGGGGCAGGAAGCAATCGAATTCATTCTTGATTACATGGCAACATTTACCCATTTATGCTTCCAGCCCCGAGCGACCAGTACCTTGATGTGCCTGCGGCTGTAATTAATCAATCCGGCTCACTACAATTTTCCAGCACTCTCTGTAACACCTTCACTACGCCTACCCGGCATATTGGCGAACCCAGCATATAGGCAATCATTTCCTGAATCATGGTAACTCAAGGGTAGGAGGCGATCGAATTCATCCTTGACTACATGGTAACATTCACAGACTCGTGCTTCCAATCCCGATCGATCCAGCACCTTAATGTGCCCACGGTTGTAATTAATCAATCCTGCTTGCTGCAATTTTCCAGCAGCCTCTGTAATCCCTTCACGGCGTACACCTAACATATTGGCAATCAATTCCTGAGTCATGGTTAACTCGTTTGAATGAAGCCGGTCAATGCTGAGCAGCAGCCTCCGGCAAAGTTGCTGGCCTACCGAATGATGCCGATTACAAACTGCAGTTTGAGCCATTTGAGCAATGAGTGCCTGGGTGTAGCGCAGTAGTAAATGAAGTAGCGCATCATGGCGGTTAAATTCCTGCATAAACAAAGGTTGCCGTATCCGATAGGCGTAACCCGCACTCTGCACTAAAGCTCGATTAGTCATGGTTCCGCCGCCCATGAATAGCGTAATCCCGATTGCCCCCTCATTGCCGATAATGGCGGTTTCCGAAGACCCTCCATCTTTCATGGCGTGGAGCTGCGATACGATGCAATCCGTAGGAAAATAGACGAAATGCAACTTTTCTCCTGGTTCATAAAGAATATCACCACAGCTCATCTGGGCCGGCTCTAGATGAGGTTGAAGACGTTCATATTCGGTTGAGGGTAAAGCATTGAGCAGTTGATTTTGTCGAGGGCTTGGTATGTTAATCATAATTTCTACTCCTATCAATAACGTAAGGTGCTATAGCCCTAATAAACTTATTAAATTAGTAGAAAACTAGGGGCCTTGATTATGAATTAAACTCAACTCTGTCCTGTAACGCAGAGCGTTCTGATCTTCAAGTTGTCAATAGGTTATCAAGTCTCTGCCAAGCGTAACGGGTGCTGACAATCCAACTCAATTACCGTCAGTAGAATTATCCTAAAAAGTTTTCAGGATAATGTGTGATACCGAACAGATAATGCCCAATCATACCTTTAAACTGTTAGCGTCATTTTCCCTCAAGGAGGTTTCATGAATACCGCAACCTAACTTGTGTTAGCATGGATGAAAAGGATATTAATTTTGTGAGTACCGAGACATTTTTAAATTATCTTATGGCTGTCAATTTAACTGCCAATAGGTATTGTGGAATTAATACAGTATCGTTTCGTATAAAGCAAACTCCTCCAAAAACACATGTACAAATTATGGGACAATGCCATTTTCTGACAGTTCCATTATTATGGAATTATCTGCTTGAGATGTGGTTGCCATTTTTTTATTTTTATTGCTAAAGGATGAATAATAGGAAAGTGGTTGAGTTCTTGCTCTTGTCTGAGCACGTGGGATTTCACTCCACATACTGCTGTATTTCTTTGATAAACTCATCGTCACCAAGATAAACCTGCTCTCTTCAACGATTCCAAATGATCGATATGATGATCGATATGACCAATAAAGGAGAGGCACAATGAATGTGGTATATAAAAATCGGATATTGCACAATATTTAAAATGGCAGCGTATTTTAATGTTCATTACAGGACTGTTAGTCGGCAAGATACAATGACTGATCCCTTTTCAACTTGTTGTTAGAGCGTGTTGAACATTACCGAGTAGAGTTTGCTATGGATCGGAAGAAATACAGGAATATAAAACTAGGTGGGAAGCAAATACATAATGATGCATCCGCCCAAAATTTCGCGATACTTCTTCGTAATCACATCCCGCCTTGCTTTTTGTGATCGCTCAATTGAGACCAATTAAGGAAAAATTACGAAATAACGCACAGGGTTTACCGAAACCGAACGGGCAGCCTTGCATGCGGAGATTTCGAGTACAGCAGTATCGAATGACACGGAGTGGAAAGATTGGAGCAACAAGTACCTAACTGCCTTTGCTAAAATGGATGATTCAGGCTTTACTGACTCTTTCAAGTAAGTTCCCGATCCACCGCCAGAGCCGCCTGAACTGTGGTTGAGGTTAGCCACGCAGGCGAAAGAGGCAGGAAATAAGGGAATAGCGGCTTGCTTGCTACTATACACGCTAGTCTGCGCGCGTGCCCTGCGAGAGTTTCGGGTTGGCAAGCACACAAATGGTGACGAACCTAATTTTACCCAGCGAGAAGGTTAAGAAAACGCTCGTTCTAACCATACAGCTGTCTTTTCAAACCACTGTGCTCAAGGATAATGGTGCTAATTTCTTCAATAGAAATGTGCGTTGTATCCAAGTAGGGAATATCCAATAGTTGAAACAAGGATTCCTGCCATTTAATTTCAAGTTGACACTGGGCGAGCGATGCATACTGACTTTGAGGGCGGCGTTCTTGGCGAATAAAATGCAATTGTGCCACGTTGAGTGTCAAGCCGAAGAGCTTGTTTCTGACAGATTCAAGCACTGTGGGAAGTTGGTTAGCAGACATATCTTCTTGCGTGAACGGATAATTTGCGGCAACAATACCGTATTGTAATGCCAGATAAAGACAGGTAGGGGTTTTACCGGTGCGGGAAACACCCACCAGAATAATGTCTGCTTCGGTAAAATTTTTTGGATTAACGCCATCATCGTGCGCCAACGCGTAATTGAGCGCTGAAATCCGCTTGAAATAGGACAGAGATTGCTGAAGACCATGAGCGCGTCCAACCATTCGGGCAGAGGGTTGCTGAAGTTCTTGCTCGATTGAGCTAATAAATGTTTCAAAAAAATCATACACTCGGCAGTTTGCCTGTTGAATCACTGCCAGGATATCCTCTCTAAGCAAGGTACTAAAAACCAATGGTCGATGGTCATCAGATTCGGCAGCACGATTAATTCGTTCCACCAAAGTCCGGGCTTTTGCCATATTATCCAGAAAGGGCACGTTGACTTTTTTCCATTCAATTCCGTCAAATTGGGTCAATAAGCTGTGCCCAAGCGTTTCCGCAGTGATGCCGGTACGATCCGACAAATAGAAGACAGTACGCTTCTGTTTGTTCACTATTTGTTCAACTTGGCAAGATGCAGCCAGGTATCCACAACGGTATCGGGATTCAGCGATAAACTCCCAATCCCCTGCTCAACCAGCCAAACTGCAAAATCCGGATAATCAGAGGGTGCCTGACCACAGATACCGATATATTTACCTTGTTTGTGACAGGCGTCAATCGCCATCTTCAGGATCTTTTTAACGGCCGCGTTGCGCTCATCGAACAAGTGGGATACTAGACTGGAATCACGATCGATGCCCAGCGCCAACTGAGTCATATCATTTGAACCAATGGAAAAGCCGTCAAAATATTGCAAAAACTCTTCTGCTAGCACCGCGTTGGAAGGAATCTCACACATCATAATCAAACGTAAACCATTCTGGCCACGCGCCAGCCCGTGCGAGGCAAGCAGCTCCGTAACTTGCCGGGCTTCTTCCACAGTACGGCAAAATGGGATCATGACCTCAACATTAGTCAGCCCCATCTCATCGCGTATCTTACGCAACGCCCGGCATTCCAGCTCAAAACAATCACGAAACGCGGTTGCCAGGTAGCGGGATGCCCCACGAAAACCAATCATGGGATTTTCTTCGCCTGGCTCATAACGGTCCCCACCGAGCAGATTGGCGTACTCATTGGATTTAAAGTCGGACGTGCGTACGATCACAGGGTGAGGATGAAAGGCTGCGGCTAAAGTAGCAATCCCTTCCACCAGTTTATCCACATAAAAGCTGACGGGATCAGCATAACCGGTTATACGTTGCCCAATCTCATCTTTCAATTCCTGCGGTAACTGCTCAAACTCCAGCAATGCTTTCGGGTGGATGCCGATCATATTATTAATGATAAATTCCAGCCGCGCCAGCCCAACCCCTTGATTGGGCAAACGGGAAAAGGAAAATGCATGGGATGGGTTACCGACATTCATCATGATTTTAACGGGCAGATCGGGCAGTTTGCCGATATCGGCAACCGTGTGCTCAAACTTGAGTAATCCTTCATAAACATAACCGGTATCTCCTTCAGAGCAGGAAATAGTGATTTCCACTCCATCCTTGATTTGTGTCGTAGCATCGCCACAACCCACCACTGCCGGAATCCCCAGTTCGCGTGCCACAATCGCAGCGTGACACGTGCGCCCTCCACGATTGGTAACAATAGCGGCTGCTCGTTTCATGATTGGTTCCCAATCCGGATCAGTCATATCGGTAACCAGCACCTCTCCCGTTTGAAGGTGTTGCATCTGGTCAGTATGCATGATCAGACGCGCCACTCCCTGCCCTATTTTTTGCCCGATGGCGCGGCCTTCAGTCAGTACCTTTCCTTGCTCACTTAATTTGAAATGCTCTACTGTGAGGCTCTTTCGGCTTTCAACCGTTTCTGGGCGAGCCTGGACAATATAAAGCTGCTTATCGAGTCCATCCAGTGCCCATTCAATATCCATTGGACGGCCATAATGCTTCTCAATGAGTAACGCCTGTTGTGCCAGTGCTTCCACTTGCGCATCAGACAAGCAGAAAAGCTGGCGGCGCTTGACTTCAACATCACGTATCAATGTGGATGCGCCCTGCTTACCTTTTTCATCATAAATCATTTCGATGGCCTTAGCCCCTAAACGTCGCGAAAGAATGGCCGGATGGCCTGCCTCCAACCCTCGCTTATAAACATAAAATTCATCCGGATTGACCCTTCCCTGCACAATGGTTTCTCCTAAACCATAAGTGGCCGTGAGGAAAATCACATCCCGAAACCCTGATTCGGTGTCCAGTGTAAATATCACGCCACTCGCGCCAAGGTCGCTACGCACCATTTTCTGAATTCCTGCGGACAGATGTACCTTATCATGCTGAAATTTATGGTGAACGCGATAAGCGATAGCGCGATCGTTATATAACGATGCAAACACAATTTTGATCGCCGCAAAAATTTGATCGAGGCCATGCACATTCAATAAAGTTTCCTGTTGCCCTGCAAATGAGGCATCAGCCAAATCTTCAGCCGTTGCTGACGAACGTACGGCAAAGGAAATAGCATCATCGCTATCAGCCACCAATTGCTGATAGGCCTGAGTGATTGCTTGCAGCAAAGCATCGGGTAATGTGGCAGCCAGTAACCAATTACGAATCGTTTTGCCTGTAGTGGTCAGCGCGTTGATATCGCTGACATCCAGTTTATCCAGTAATTGCTTAATGCGCTCAGTGAGGCCATTACTCGCCAGAAAATCACGATAGGCGTGCGTGGTGGTGGCAAAACCATTCGGGACATTGACCCCTGCTTTGCTAAGGTGGCTGATCATCTCGCCTAATGAGGCATTCTTACCACCCACAATGCCAACATCATCCTTACTCAACTGGTCAAACCACATAATATAGTTATTCATCATGACCTCCTGATTTTTGGGATAACAGTCTCCAGTTACCATCATTATAACTACGGATGGGGGCACTCCGTGAATGTCGCGTGAAATAGTTTCTGCTATGGCTCAGTCTCAGTTCTTATCAAACTCTGCCAAAAAATATCCACAGCCGAAAAGATATCAGCCATACCATAAAGCACCGATTCAGCCGGCCCAAGGATAGCAACAATTAATATTTCTATCGGTGTATCACTGGAATTATTCCAACTATCTCCCAGTTGGTGGCATGGATTGGCTGAGTGGTGGTCACAACCAATCCACCATCCTGGGATTTTATGATTATTTCATTTCTAAATCAAAAATGACTTGGCCGGCTTCACCTTACCGTATTATTAATACTGTCTGCGGCTCGCCTTTGCGTCATTTTTGACTTGGAAATGAAATTGAAAGAATTAACTAAATTTTCACCTGTAAATTGATGTGGTGCTCAATTCAGTGCCGGCAAAGGTCAATATCGAGACTTATTAATACACTATCAGGGGAGATGCGGGTAAACGAAGTCAAAATCAAACATGGCATTACGATATTGAGAAGATGAAGCTAGCTCAATTCAGGTATCAATCGTGCAATGAGTGTTTGATCTCACTTGGTACCACATAAAAAAGCCTCCGGTTAACGGAGGCAATTAACTCTCTTAAAGTAACCCTTAATCCGGTTTATGACGTGATTATCTTTATCTATTGATTACGAGAACCAAGCCATTGGCGCCAGCGCCCCGATTGTATCAGTCGATACATTAGCCACGATAAGAATAGCACTGCTATGAGAGGACCTGCCCAGGTACGGGCCACCTTCCCATAATCGATCATATCCACACGAAGTTGATAAGCGTATTGCAAAGGCGGAATACCTTCTGCTGTCACCACTACTGAATAGAGTCCTTTATCCAGCTTACCTATTCCGCTGATAACACCATCAGGATGATAATCAGCCTTTACCTGGGCAACGGTCTCACCCTCATTATCATCGCCACGAAAAATTTTTAAACTCACAGGCATACCTCGCAAGGGCTGATCGACCAGATCCACCACAAAGTAAGTATCTCCTGCTATCGGAATTTCTGTACAGTATTGCTCCTTTTGGTCATATTGTGGCTGGTATGCACTTAAGTGCACCATATTCCCTCCTATATGACGCGCACAGGGATCTTCTGCCATCGCAACTCTCCCATGACCCATAGCTGTGCTTGCATAAAATATCACAACTAAAAGACAAACTGCAGTAATTGATTGTATTGATTGCTTAATCAACGCAAACCCCCGTTAAAATAAATGAATAATAGTCCTTCTGCTATCCAAGCAAGAGATTGCCATCCATTTTTATATAGCTGCTTCTATTAGGACTTTAAAATAATCCGACAATACAGGCTGTATTTTGTTCTAAGAAACAAAAAATATCGATTCTCTTCTAGTTTTCGACTAAATCCCACCGCATCCTATTAATTAAAGGACAAAACAATTCTACAATACTGCAATTCCATAAAAAATAGTGCAATAATCTATAAGCGCCAGCTTGAAAGCAAATTATTCCATTATTTAACCACCACTTTAGCAGGCGTCAGCTATCCGATCATGGATGTGCCCAAGTGCTTGTTCCACCTGATCAACCAGGATGAGGCAAAGCTCGCCTGCTTGCAGATTGGTCAGCGCCGTATCAATCGCTTTGAACTCCCCATGTATTTCGCTCACTTTACGCACACGCTTGGCATTCTCCAACCCTTCTCGTAACAATCCTAGTACTTCACCATCGTTACGTCCACGCTGGCATTTGTCTTGATAAAGCACCACTTCATCAAACACTTCTCCTAGAATCTGGGTCTGTAACCGAATATCCTCGTCACGGCGGTCACCCGCAGCGCTGAGGACGACCATCCGCCTTTTCGCGGGTATACTATCAATCGCACTTGCCAGCGCTTCCATCGCATCTGGATTGTGCCCATAATCTGCAATCAATGTGGCATTCCGGTAATTGAAAAGGTTGAATCTCCCTGGAGCAGTTTGCGTATCACTGATGAAATCTGTTAAACCGTCACGAATAACAGCCCATTCCAGCCCCAGTGCCCATCCGACGGCAATCGCTGCCATAGCATTTTCAACCTGAAAACTGACGAGACCATTCTTGGTAAGGGGTATTTCACTCAGAGGTATCTTTTGCTCAACTTCTGCTTCTGATGCAACAATAAAATGATCCTCAAGATAAATGACGCGTTTACGTTGCGCACGTTGCGACAATATCACTGGATTATGGCCATCTCGAGAAAAGAACATAACAGTACCTGGGCAATGAGCAGCCATTTTGACAACTTGAGGATCATCTGCATTGAGCACAGCGATACCTTTCCCAGGTAAGACGTTCTCTACGACAAGGCGTTTAACGGCTGCTAATTCATCGATGGTATTGATATTAGCCAGGCCGAGATGATCACCCCGGCCGATATTGGTTACGACAGCCACCTGGCAATGATCAAAACCTAACCCTTCACGTAACATCCCCCCTCGCGCGGTTTCTAACACGGCAGCATCGACATCAGGATGGAACAGAACATTTCTGGCGCTTTTCGGTCCACTGCAGTCCCCGGTATCGATACTTTGCCCATTGATGAAGACTCCATCCGTACACGTCATACCAACACGCAACTGGTTATTTTCCAAAATATTGGCTATCAAGCGCACCGTTGTCGTTTTGCCGTTTGTGCCTGTTACTGCAACAACCGGAATACGCGCATCATCACCTTGCACGAACATATTATCGATAATTGCCGTTCCTACTGGACGCCCCTTACCATATGAAGGCTGCAAGTGCATACGCAAACCAGGAGCTGCATTGACTTCAATAATGGCACCGCCTTGCTCCTCCAATGGTCGCATGATGCTCTCGCAAATCAAATCAATTCCGCAAATATCTAGTCCCACCATTTGTGCAGCAGCAACCGCGTTGGCTGCAATTTCCGGATGAACATCGTCCGTTACATCAGTTGCCGTACCACCTGTGGACAAATTGGCATTATTGCGCAATACAACCCGCATGCCTTTAGCTGGAATAGATTCTGCTGTCAGCCCTTGGCTAGCAAGATGCGTCAGTGAAATCTCATCCAGATGGATTTTAGTCAGTAGATTTGCGTGACCTTCACTGCGCAGTGGATCACGATTGATTTGCTCCACTAATTGATAAATGCTATGAACGCCATCCCCTACTACTTGCGGAGGATCACGTCTCGCAGCGGCCACCAGCTTTTTGCCCACAACCAGCAAACGATAATCATGCCCGGTCACATAGCGTTCAACCAGCACATTGTCACTAATTTCCCTAGCTTTCACATAAGCTGCTCTGACCTGTTCATAATCAACGAGATTAGCGGTTACACCTTTACCCTGATTGCCATCCTGTGGTTTAACCACCACTGGCGTACTAATTTCGCAGGCAGCAGTCCATGCATCCTCAGCATCGATGACCGGTCGCCCCACAGGAACAGGAATTCCCGCCGCAAGCAAGAGCGCCTTGGTTAGTTCCTTATCCTGCACAATAGATTCGGCAACCGCACTGATTGAATCACTTTCAGAAGCTTGAATACGGCGCTGCTTGCTTCCCCAGCCAAACTGTACCAAGCTTCCGTTTGTCAAGCGACGGTATGGAATACCACGCGCGACAGCTGCTCGCACAATAGCGCCAGTACTTGGCCCGAGACGGATATCCTCATAAAGCGCGTGTAAGCGGAGTAACGCTTTGGACAAATCAAAGGGTATATTTTCTATCGCAGCGTGACAAAATTCTAAAGAGAGCTCAAAAGCAAGTCTTCCCACTGCTTCTTCACTGTATTCCACGATAATCCGGAAAGTATTGGCTTCTGATGTCTGAATAGTCTGACTGAATGTAACTGGACAACCTGCTTGTACTTGCAAACCGAGTGCAGCAAATTCAAGAACATGGGCCACAGTTGCTATTTTATAACGATCGGCGGGCAGGAGTAGTGCAATTTCAGGAAAGCGTTCACGCAAGCGGGTTTCAAAACCCGGAATTCTGTCGATAGTATATGCGTTCTCGCTAAAAACAACCGTTGCTTCAATAGAGGTATGCTTACTCCACAGATTGGGACCGCGCAATGCACGGATTTGGATCACTTTCATAGTAAATTTCCTTAAATTTCTTGTTTTTCTGGAAAATCCTGATATTGAGTGTTACTCTTTTCTTGGCCGAATCCGAATGTTTCAATGCCCAGCCGAATAAGCCCAAGCGAAATACCCAATGCCCAGGCAGCGCCTACTGCAGCTAATACATGCTCTATTTCTCTCACTGCGCGATCACCCACAGCAGGCTGCAACTCAGCCAGTTTGATTAATGACGTCTCATCCGATCCATTAGCCAATACAATTCTTCCATTACGAACAATGACAGCTCGTTTACCCTGGGTAGGACCTGTCCCTTGCTGGCGATGTAAGTTGACAACCGGTAACGCTGGATCACAGCTGAAGTAAATGACTTCACCATGGCATAATTCCGACATTTCGATCAGCATAGGATCTTTTGCATTAAGAACCGCTACTCCTGTCGGCAAGACCACCTCTTTCAGAACATCGCCAATCGCAGCCGCAGTCGGTGACACGACATCAACCTGAGTGCGCAGCACAGTAAAAACTTGTTTAGAGGTTTCAATGCCATGCCGGCCATAATATAAAGTCGGCTCAACATTGGTCACGACACCTACCTGACAGCTATCGTAAGCCAATCCTTCTTGCAGAATAGTATCCAAGCCGTTCTCAAAAACTGCCGCTTCAACAGTGCGATTCATTAATGTGCGATTAGCTGCGTGCCAGTTGGCACCATCACTTTTATCAATTTGCTTATGATCAAGATAAAGCCCGTTGCTGCATGCTAACCCTGTACGCTTACCTGAAAGCGTAAGTAATCGGGCAATCAGATGAGCAACTGTGGTTTTACCATAACTGCCGGTAATGCCAACAATAGGAACTCGACCATGGTCTTGATGCGGGAAAAGATGATCTACAATCGCCTGACCGACGGGTCGGGATTTCCCTACAGCAGGTTTGATATGCATGAGCAGGCTAGGACCAGCATTTACTTCAACAATTGCACCGTCTTGTTCTTCCAGTGGGCATGAGATATCACTGACTACCAGATCGATACCAGCAATATCCAGACCCACCACACGCGCTGCTAAGGATACCGTTTTGGCAATGCTTGGATGAACGTCATCCGTTACATCAAAAGCATGATTACCATTGCGTTGAATCAGTACTTTGACTCCCACTGGCACTACAGAATCAGGGGTATAGCCTTGATGAGCAATTTCCATCCTGGCTGCACTATCCAGACGGATAATGTTGAGAGGATAGTCTTCAGAAGTTCCTCGCCGTGGATCCGAGTTAATCTGCTTTTTAATTAAGTCACTTATAGTAGAGACCCCATCGCCGATGACCGATACTGAGTCACCCCGCGTCGCTGCTACGAGTTGTCCACCGACAACGAGTAAACGATGCTCAGTCCCCGGAATATAGCGTTCGACCAGTACATCCGTTCCTTCTTCTAATGCAACGGAAAAAGCGGATTCGATTTGTTCACGCCTGCTTAACTCAATAAACACGCCTCGCCCATGATTGCCATCACATGGTTTGACCACTACCGGCAAGCCTATTTCTATAGCCGCTTGCCATGCATCTTCTTGACTGGTCACCATACGTCCTTCCGGAACAGGTACGCCACATGAATGGAGCAATGTTTTGGTCAGATCCTTGTCACGTGAAATGCTTTCAGCAATAGCAGATGTCCGATCTGTTTCAGCCGTCCAAATATGCCGACTGTGCGCAC
This sequence comes from Nitrosomonas sp. Nm34, assembly GCF_900113925.1. GTDB lineage: Bacteria > Pseudomonadota > Gammaproteobacteria > Burkholderiales > Nitrosomonadaceae > Nitrosomonas. The sequence continues at coordinate 192,844 of NZ_FORD01000002.1, read as the reverse complement.
CATGTCCTAATTGAACAAGGTTTCCTTTGGAAAGTAATCGCATCGCTGGAATATTGCGGGCTATTGCTGCATCCACAATACAAGCGGTTGAAGGACCAAGCCATAATGAATCAACCATGTCGCGCAAATGTTCAATAGCCCCCTTCACATCATAAGGTTGCTGATGCGGATCAAATCCCATCGCTGCTAGAATGAGCTCCCTTGCCAAGAATAAAGCCTTCCGTGTAATCTCTGCATGCCAGGCACTCACAACAACTTTGTAGACGCCTCTGGTCGAAGTTTCGCGCGCCCTGCCAAATCCACCGCGCATACCTGCAAGATTTTGCAGTTCGAGCGTCACATGCTCAAGAATATGGCAAGGCCATGTGCCTTCCTTGAGACGGCGAAGAAAGCCACCACGTTCTTCGTAGCTGCAGCGATGCTCAATCAGAGTTGGCAACCACGAAGACAAGCGCTCATAAAAGCCAGGAATGATGTCGGATGGAAAATCCTCAAGTTCACCAATATCGACAATCGCTTCAAGTACCGGATAGTAGGTCCAAATATTGGGCCCATTTAAATGGCGAATTTCAAGAAATTTAAGATCTTTTTTATTGTTGCTATCCAAACTGGAATGATTTGACATAAGCTATAAGTTGAAGTTGGGAATGAGTAACACTTCTATTAACGCAACGGGTGCCAATCGGTTTACATCAATATAAAGATTTATGTTTTTTTCCTATAAATAGGAACGTAGGTACAGAGGAATTCAGATACAGAGGAGCGTTTATAGAGAAAAACAAAAACGTAGATTCAGTCTTCAGTATGATATTTTATGACAGTGTTATGACATAAAATATCAAAAAACAGAAAATGCCATTTCTCAATTAAAACTGACTTTGTCGGCTTTCCTTGCCGTATTATTTTTATATTGCCTACAGCTCGCCTTCGCGTCATTTTTGATTTGGAAGTGAAAAAACAACTCGTACATATAAATATGTACAGCAAATGTTGCATTAGAAATTATATGGCTCTTGCATACAGCAAACAATCATATCTCTAGAATTACTTGTGCTATGGCATTAAATTTAAAGGCAATTTTTAGGTTTAAATAAATAATGATTTTCTTCACCCAAATTGCCATCTTTGACGCGGTAGACAATAAGTCTGTCCGTCAAGGGAAGCCACTATTTTGAAATGGAATCAACCAAAATCGTTGAAGAATTTTGGATGCATTGTTATCAAAATTTAAAGAAAACGATCCAGCAGCTTGCCGCTGTGGCGATCAAGCAGCAAACGATTGCGAATCAGGAAATTTATACCATTACTATCAGCGATTAACAAAGCTGTAGGCGATAAACGGCGGATATCTTCTTCACCCTTGAGCACAAAGGTGGTATCTCCTCGATCTGTTTTAACCCACCAGGTGCTCGGTGTGACATAACTGGATACTTTATTAATATGCTTTATCTCTGGCATAAACTCACGATTAGCAAGCTCTGTTTCGAGCAATATACGAAATTCTTCGGGTAACTCAGCCAGACATTCGATCCAGGCTAGTTCTTGACCATGTGCATTGACGAGCGCGATGCCCTCATCAGATGCTGTAATTGGAAATGCTCGTACTGGCACGATACCTTCATGCAGCTGCTGATCCTTATCCATAAAAACTAGCCGTCCAAAGGCATTTCGACTCAGTTGATAATCTGGCTTACTCATGTCCGTTCTCCCTTAGCACCCCCTTCGGTATCCAACCTAAGCAAAGGAGACTCCGTATCAACATTACGCGCCTGAGATTGGTAAAGGTGATAATAAAATCCGTGACGGTCCATCAATTCGGCATGATTACCCATTTCGATGATTTTTCCTCCATCAAGTACCACCAATCTATTGGCTTCACGCAAAGTAGACAAACGGTGGGCAATGGCGATCGTGGTGCGACCATGCACCAGATTATTAAGTGCTTCTTGAATCTCTTCCTCGGTTTTGCTATCAACAGAAGAGGTTGCCTCATCGAGAATCAGGATACGTGGATCAATCAACAAGGCACGGGCTATCGAAATACGCTGGCGCTCACCCCCAGAAAGCGCTTGCCCACGTTCACCTACCAGAGAGTCATAGCCATGAGGTAACCGCAGGATAAATTCATGCGCATATGCAGCACGAGCTGCAGCGATGATCTCTTTGCGCGTTGCGCTGGGCTTACCATAAGCAATATTTTCTGCAATCGTGCCAAAGAAAAGAAATGGCTCCTGTAGCACCAGCCCAATATGTTTGCGATATTCTGCTACAGGTAGTGAACGAATATCTACTCCATCGATCAGAATGGCACCTTCGCTCACGTCATAAAAACGGCAGATTAGATTAATAAGGGTACTCTTACCTGAGCCGCTATGCCCAACCAAGCCAATCATCTCCCCGGGCTCAATTGTCAGGCTGATATCTTGCGTGACACTACGGGTTCCATAACGGAAACCGACATTGCGCAATTCAATGTGGCCTTTAATCACAGGTAAATGAACCGGTTTGGTGGGTTCTGGCACACTGGAAACATGATCAAGAATATCAAAAATACGTTTGGTTCCAGCAGCAGCCTTCTGCGTTACGGAAACTATCCGACTCATTGAGTCCAGTCTCAGATAAAAACGACCAATATAAGCTAGAAAAGCAGTCAGCACCCCGACAGAAATCTGATTCTCCGATATTTGCCAGATACCAAAAATCCATACCACCAACAAGCCAATTTCAGTCAATAGCGTTACGGTAGGCGTAAACAACGACCAAATCTTGTTGACCCGATTATTTATTTCCAAATTATGCTGATTAGCTGCACGAAAACGTGCTACTTCCCTATTTTCTTGCGCAAAAGCTTTGACTACACGAATGCCGGGAATGGTGTCTGCCAGTACATTATTGACCTCTGCCCAAACTCGATCGACTTTCTCAAAACCAGTGCGCAATCTGTCGCGAACCAGATGAATTAACCAGGCAATAATTGGCAGCGGACACAGTGTCACGAGTGCTAACCAGGGGTTAATCGAAAATAGAATAATGGCCGTCATGCTCATCATGATCACATCGGTGGCAAAATCAAGCAAATGGAGTGAAAGAAAGAGATTGAGACGGTCTGTTTCCGCACCGATACGTGCCATCAGATCACCTGTTCGCTTACCGCCAAAATATCTATGTGAAAGCTTAAGAAGATGCTCATACGTCGTCGTTCGTAAATCCGCACCTATCCGCTCGGATACTTTCGCCAGCAGATAAGTTCTCGACCAGCCCAGTATCCAAGCAAGAAAAGCTGCCCCCAGCAAACCAGAAAGATACATGACGACAAGATCCACGTCGATGGGCTTACCATTCTGATAGGGAATCAGCACGTTATCCATCAAAGGCATGGTCAGATAGGGAGGCACCAATGTAGCAGCCGTACTGCCTAGCATCAGCAGAAAGCCAGTGAGTAAGCGCCATCTATAAGGTCGCGCAAAACGCCATAGACGAAACAAAGTCCACGTAGAAGGAGCAACATGAGCTCCCTGATCGCATACCGGGCAAATTGCCTGATCATAGGGTAAAGCTGTTCCACATTTTGGACACTTAGCTGCTATGGACTGTATCTGATTTTCCCCGGTTAACTGGGCATTAAGAAGTTGAGTAAATTGTGCGATAAGATAGCTCGCTCGAGCACCCTTGCTCAATGTATAGCACCAATGAGCCAGCCGTGCATGCGCATCAAATAGCTCAAGATTACCTACACCGGCATAATCACGGCACACCAATACCAGGTCCGGTTGATAATTCCAGTCATGCCAATTTTCTTCTTCCGCCATTTTTGCTATCAGTCGTCGATTAGTTAATACGATGATGCCGGAAGAAAAATGTAATTGAATATCAAGATCAACTTCTAGCCAAGCCAATACGGTTTCTTCCCTTGCCAAATGCGCCTCAACTTGAGAAGCCCAGGTGGAAGGAAGCGTAAGGGTAGCGTCATTATGCAATGGATAAAAATTCTGCTGCATTTGCTTAAGTACCATCAAAAAAGAAGGAAAAGGCAAAATGGTTTAGGTCATTCCATTTCTCTAAATCAAAACTAACTTTGTCGGCGATACTGTCTGTGGTTCGCCTTCGCGTCGTTTTTGATTTGAAAATGGAATAAGATATCTTTCACAGACAAAGCTTATAGTTACAATACCTGACTACGAGTCCTTCTAACTCACTCAAGGCCTACTGCCTCATCATCACGACAAAGTAGTCATCATTTGAGCTTAATAATGGTGTAAATAATTACTATTTACTGTTATTTCCTAGTAACTCTTCGGGTTTGCGCCATTTTTTCTTAACTTCCCGGCGCTTGTCAGTTGGTAACTGCTTTATTTTTTTATATCGTTCCCGAGCCTGCGTTCGTTGCTCAGGAGTCAAAGCACTCCAGCTTCGCATTTGAGATTGTATCCGCTGTTGTTCCTGTGGCGTCTTCTCTAAATAATATTTAGTCATCTTCACCCATCTCTTTTTCTGGTCTGGTTCCAACGTATCCCAGTCCTGTTCAAGAGGATGCAGGATTATTTTCTGATAAGGCTGAAGCTCCGCCCATGAAGGCTGCTTTAATTGCGCTAAAGTTCCCGTAGAAAATGTAATACATACATACAACACCACTATCGAGGGGAATCGAGCCATAAATCAAACTCATCACTAAGATAAACATCAATGGGTAAATCGTCAGCAAGTAGCATCGTATCGAGTGCAGCATTTTCATCAATATCGTAATTTGATTTTAAATGAAGACTTACCATCAGAATAAGCAATATAACTAATGAAAAAACCAATTTGTTGGCACGAGCAAAAAACCAGCCATGTCCGCTATGTGCAGAAATTCCTCTACCGACATGAAACACCTGCTCGTTTGGTTGATAATTCTCTAGAACAGATCTGCGTACTATTTGCAACCGATAAAGCGTATTCTGATCAATATCAGCTAAACCAAGATTCAATAGTTTGGCGACCTCTTTTCCCATTCTATCTTCTTCATTCATAATTTGACCCCTTTTTTCTCCAGTAGAGTAGCAAGTGTATGTACTGCACGAGAACAATGTGTTTTCACACTTCCCTCCGAACAACCCATCACCTTGGCAGTTTCACTCACATCCATTCCTTCCCAATAACGCAGCAGGAATGCTTCTCGTTGACGCGCAGGTAATGTTTTAAGTCCTTTCTCGACTAAATTTAAGAGTTGTGACTGCTCCAGTTCTTTATGTGGATCGTTACTTCCATAAGAGTCTTCAGGTATCGGTAATGTTTCCAGTAAATCATAATCTTCATTTCCTTTTTCATTATCGTCGGATTTAAAAGCCGAGAATAGTGTGATCCACATTGATCTGGATTTCTGCCTTCGGTAATAATCACGAATGGTATTTTGTAAAATACGCTGAAACAAAGGAGGCAGCTCTTCGAGTGGTTTATCCGCATATTTCTCGATGAGCTTCATCATTGAGTCTTGTACAATATCTAATGCTACATGCTCATCAAGTACTGCAAATAGCGCTTGTTTATATGCACGTAACTCAATCTCACTCAAGAAATCTGCAAATTCTTGTTGCGTAGCCAGAATGGTTTACCTTAAATGAAGAACTAGAATCAATTTTTAGGCGACATAATATCAAAATATTTTTGATTCTTTTCAGGAATAAATAATCTTAATACGGTCTAATCTTGAAAGACGATTTGAAATAAATAGCACTAACATTCCAGCTTAAAAAAAACGTAAGATATTTCTTTTTTCTTGTTACAAATAATAGCCGATTATTTCAATGACAAAATCATTTTTTTCTCCTGACTGACAACATCAATGTAAGCTGGTTCACCGAGAATACCGCTTATTGATGTGCTCAAGGCGACTTCATGTTTGCTGATTGTATCTCATCATTTGGCATGGTATGGTCCAATGTCGGATTATGCCTATCCCTTAATCCCCAGCCTGATTAACTGGCTTCGCGAATATGGACGAATTGCCGTACAAGTCTTTTTTGTCACAGCAGGGTTCTTGTCGGCCAAAAAATTTGCACCCGAAGGGATATCCTCTTATCACTGATCCATTTCATCTCATCAAACGGCGTTATCTTCGGCTGGTCATACCCTCTCTTGCTGCACTTACTTTAGCGATCGGATGTGCAGCATTGGCAAGAGCATGGATGGTTCATACCTCTACCCCCAATCCACCCAAATTTTTTCAGCTCCTCGTGCATATATTTTTGCTGCAGGATCTTCTCAATCAGGAAGCGCTCTCCGCAGGTATTTGGTATGTGGTGATTGATTTTCAATTGTATACATTTTTGTTACTGTGCTTTGGTTCACAAGCCGCATCGAATACCGCAACCTCGATCTCAAATTAATCAACTCAATCTTGAGTACTGGATTTACCACGGTTTCATTGTTCATATTCAATAAAGATAATTATTGAAATGGAACTGCCGTGTAGTCGATGTTTCAGAGAATGGTTTTCATGCCTGGCATACTCGCCCACCTTGTGAGCGTGCACAAAAAAATGCACGGCTGGTAATAGAAATACTGGCAGTACACCACCGCGCCCGAGAGATCTGCGGCGTGAAACGCTTGTATAATGAGCTGGTAGATCAGGGTGTGCAGATTACAGCATACCGTGTTCGAGCACTTCGTAATAAGCTGAATTTGCATTGTAAGCAAAAGCGTAAATTCAAACTGATTCTAAACATCATTCACCGTTCGCTCCTAATATTTTGGAACGAGAGTTTGCTGTTAGCCCACCTGGCAAAGCGTGGGTCAGCAATATCACCTATATTCCTACAGACGAAGGCTGGCTGTATTCTTTCTGGCATAAAAGAGCTATTTAATGGCGAATTAATAGGCTATGCCATGAATGAGAGGATGACGACGGATCTGATTATACAGGCTTTGTTTCGCGCAACTGATAGAAAACTGCCAGAAAAGGGGTTAGTTCTTCACTCGGATCGTGGTAGCCAATATTGTGCGCATGATTACCAGGACAGATTGAAACAACTAGGCATAGTCTCTTCCATGAGTGGCAAAGGTGATTGCTGGGATAATGCTCCTATGGAAAGCTTCCGGGGAACTCTTGAAAATGAATTGGTACATCATCGAAAATTCAAAACACGACTGCAAGCAAAACAGGAGATTACCGAATATATCGAGATCTTTTATAACCGGCAGCGCAAACAGGAAAAATTGGACTACCTATCCCCAGCAGAATTTACACAGCGATACGATGCAAATATACTCGTTGCTTAATTATATGGACTCCATATTTGACAACACACCTCACTGCCATGGTTACTGCAGCGATTAGGCCGGAAGTGGTCAATTTGCGACGATCATGCAGGATATTCTGAGTTTGCTGGTGTATTTCCTGATCGTAAGCATGTTTGTCTTCTAAAGTAAAGGTGTTTCAGCATGACTCAGAACTATCCCATTTACCGGGACTGGTCATCCGAGTAATGAAAATCACTAGAATCAATAAGTTTGCCACTTTGCGAAGGAGTGATGAGGGCAGCGCACGTGATCCTCAGCATTAGACTGCAACTCGTGCAGGACATACCTGACTAAACGCAGGCGGGAGGCATACTGCTTCATTGCCCAACATCAATGCTCATACAGATAGAGAATATAGGTGTTGAACAGGTAGACAGCGAACATCACGAGACTCGTCCAGCCGACAGTATAGAGAACACGACCGTTGGGCCGATAGAAAAGCCCGATAATGGCCAGACTAGTCATCATCACTGCGGAAAATGCCGAAACACCATGCACGGGTGAAACATGTGCCAGTAGTGGTCCGCGAGTATAAAGCACATCGTCGATTGCCAGGATGAATATATTAAACAAGTTGCTGCCCAATAAACTGGCTACTGCCATATTCAACGCACCAATGCGCATAGCAGCGATGGAAACCACAATCTCTGGAACAGTGGTAGCCAAGGCGATGAATATCGTACCTACAAAGCTCCGGTGCCAGCCCATATCCTGCGCGATATGCTCACCGACAAAAGGGAGCGCGGTAGCCGCGACCACCACTAGTATAGCAACAGCCGCAAAACGTGCCACAGACTGGAAGAGGCTCAAGTCCGGCCGCTGATCTGGTCCATGATCGGCAAAATCTGCTACGTGCTTTTTTTCGTAGTGGAAGATACTGCGTACCACCACACCGTACATGATGACTATTATAAGTGTGTAAAGCCCCACATGCCCGAAACTTAGCTGATAGCCATTGTGGGATAGCAAGAGACTGAAGCCAACAAAACTTATCATCAATACGCCGAAGCTGGCCGAGAGGATGTGTCCCTGACTCGATTTCTGAAAGACAGACTCGCCGCGATGCAAAAAATCCAGTAGTACAAAAACAAAAAGATTGATGACACAAGCACCCAAGACGTTGCCAACGGCGATATCCGGCAGCCCAGCGATGCTCACGGAAATCGCGCCCGTTACCAGCTCAGGCAGCGAAGTAACAGTGGCCAGCATTATCAAACCCACCCAGCTACCACCCAGGCCGGTTTTGTCGGCGATCACATCGCCGAATACTGATAGTTTGACGCCGGCATAACCGATTACGATCAGGCAGAGCAGGAACTCCAGCCAAGGTGAAGCGTAGGTCGATATCAGCAAGCAGAGTCCTCCCCTTCTTTACAAGATATTGTACTTGGACGTCTATAAACAAAATTAAACATCCTTTTTCTCTTTTAATCGAAGCTGAAAGTACTTAAACTCGGATTGACTGCCAAACACATTAATAAGCATATAAATTGATAATGAGCTCTCTATTTATATACCATGATTTCATACAATGTATCGATTGTTAATGACTAACAATAATTCCATTTCTAAATCAAAAGTTAATTATTAATTCCGGCAAGCAATTGAAATTACATCGATAAAAAATTCAACAAATACACTTTAGATTTAAAAATGGAATAAGAAATCATTGCATAAATGCATGCAATCGACAACAATCTAGTTGAACCACTCGCTCTTAACTTACTCTTAATTTGAGTTAATCATTAAGGGATTCAATTATGCTCAGCTTTCCAGGCATCAAAATCATGCATTTCTTGCCAGGGCGTGTGCGCCTAAAAGTTGAAAAAATAAAAAATGATATAACTTTTGCAAAAAAAGTGGAAACGGAGCTGTCAAATACATTATGTATTACTGAGGTGGAAATCAATGTGCTGACAGGCAGTGTGTTAGTCAAATACGATAAGTGTGCCATTAAGGACGCAACAAATTCTAATCACTTATTAGAAACTTTGAAGAAATTATTTCCGGATTTGGATACGGAAAAATTACGGCCATATCTGGATGAATAAGTATAATTTATTGATATATATAAATTCGCGCAACACTTGATGAAGCAGGGAACATTCGCCTACCACGTATTGTCTTTAAATCTATGCTAAAAATAATATTTTTAATTCATCGAATAAACACAGCACATTTTTTATTACGAGGTGATGATGGCAGTTGAAGATTTCTTTAAAAACAATACTGGAAAAGGTATTGCAATAGGCATTGCTGCAGCCATTCTGGCGCCAGCCATACTACCCGTGGTTGTACAAGCTGCAAGACCTTTAGCACGTGCAGCAATTAAATCCGGTCTCCTGTTTTTGAATAAGAGCCGCGAAACCGTGGCCGAAATGGGAGAAGTTGTTGAAGATCTGGTCGCAGAAGCTCGGGCAGAAATTGATGAGGAACGCGCGAAAGCAAACTCTGCAACGGTAGCAACCGAGGATATCATCGAGGATAGTGTAGACATTGCTGAAGCAGAGTCTGAAGTAGTTTCAAAAAAGACGATCTCGCCATCATCCTAGTTTTATGAAACTATCCGCTCAAATCATTCATACCGCTCCAGGAAGAATTCGTTTCCGAGTACCCGCAAAACGTCGTGACACTTTTTTTTTTGAAGAATTGCAAAATGATTGCAGTAGCTTTAGTGGAGTAAAGCAGGTATCGACGAATGTTTTAACCGGTAGTGTTTTGTTGCTATATGAAGATATCGAACAAGACGCACTGATTAGGCACATTAGAAACCACCCTTTACTTGACTTCGAATCCAAAGATCATCAGATCGGACCATCTGACGAGGTATTGAGAGCAACTCACCAGCAAACTGCCGCGCAAAAAGCCTCAAGCACGTATGCATCATTGGATTCTACTCTAAAGGAATTCAGCAATGGTTTTATAGACTTACGTTCCGTGCTATTTATTAGCCTCGTAATGTTTGCTGTACGGCAGCTCACACAAGGCGCTGTGTTTGGCAACGCAATCACCTTGTTTCTGTATGCCCTTCAATTGATAAGACCTAAAGAGCTATAACATAGCGAAAAGGGTCATCCATTAATTACTGCAAATTTTCGAATATTGCCTAATGCAGGTAAGCTATTTCCCCGCAAAGGAACGAGTTTATAGGTTCTAGCACTCTAGCCGGATAATAAATTAATTAAATCTGTTTTTTCCCAAGGCAGCTCGATATCATCCCTTCCCACATGGCCATACACCGCGAGCTTCCGATAGAAACCCTCTTTATTAGCGGACAAATTTCGCAAATTGAACTGTTTAATCACAGCACCAGGTCGAAAATCAATGACATCGAGTAAACGCATCGCAATGTCATGATCGGAGACAGTGCCAGTACCAAAGGTGTTGACTTGAACGGTTACTGGCCTCGCCTGACCAATACAGTAACTCACCAGCACTTCACACTCTTCAGCCAAACCTGCCGCAACGACATTTTTTGCGGCATAACGCGCGATATAATTGCCAGTACGGTCAATGCGCAATGGATCTTTGCCACTCAGTGCAGCACTGCCCATACGGCAATATTGACCATAGCTATCGATAGCGACTTTTCTGCCGGTAAGTCCAGAATGTACTTTTGGACCACCGCCGAAGAAAGGGCCTTGCGGATTGATATAAATATGAGTATCTTCATCAATACCAATACCATTTTGTTCTATGACTGGCTCAACGACATGTTGGATTAATGCCGCATTTAAATCTTCGGCATTATCGCTATAAACCTCATTGTGACTGGCAACCAGCACCATACTGTGAATGCGTTCCGGCTTGTTGTTTATATATTCAATTGCGACTTCCGACATTCCATCGGGCAACAAACCGGATATAAGTTCACTTTCACGCACCAGCGACAATTGCCGCGCGAATTGATGTGCCAGCCAGATTGGCATAGGTAACATGGTGGGCGTTTGCTTACAGGCATAGCCAAACACGGTTGCATGATTTTCCGCAGTAACCTTGTCTAACTCAACATCACTCATTTGAGTTTCGTCACCTAAGCTACATCCATTCGCAGGTAACTCAGCAAAATTGGTGAGTATGGTACAGTCTTTAGCATTAAAATCAGGCTGGTTGTAACCCACATTTTCAATCACATAGCGGGCAATCTCAGGAATATCCACCACCGCATGCGATGCAAACCGCGCCGCAATGAATACTACCCCACTGGCGACTGCACACTCTGCATTTATGCGCGAACAAGGATCATGCTGCAGAAATTGATCAACAATAGCATCGCTGATTTGATCACATAGTTTATCAGGATGACCTGCAGTTACCGACGCGGAGGTAAATATGAAGTTTGCTGTCATGCAGCCGTCTCCTTATTTGTTTGTGAAACATTAGTGGTAGATGTGCATGTGTCACTTTGATTATGTGGGTTGTGTATTTCAGGTTGGATGATGTGCTTGAAACTGTCATTGATCAGCATGGGTGCTGCAGCTCCTCCTGCAATGGCCAGCAAATCGAGCACATTAAGCGGCGTTGAACCGAGCCCACTGCGTAAACCAGGAATTAACATTGCCATAACTTGTAATAGGCCAGACCCGGCAATAGCATAATTCAAATAGGGATTACGCGGCAATGTGCCACGATTAAATATGGAATGGCTTTCTGAGCGGCAGGTAATCGAATGGAGCAATTGCGCGAGTGTCAACGAGTTGAAAAGTATAGTATTAGACTGCGGACCAATACCGTAGCGTAAAAATCCATAACCATATGCTGCCATAGATCCGGTAGTGATGATGGTGGACTCCCGCGCCATACGTATTAAATCCGGGCGTCTGATGATTTTCTCTTGAGGATCACGTGGCGGCTGCCGCATTAAATCTGATGCTGGCGCTTCCATGGATAAAGCAAGCCCAGGGAATATGTCAGTGACAAGATTAATCCATAGAAGTTGCTTCGGACTTAATACTTCACCCGCTCCCACTCCAATACCGGCCAGCATCACTTCGATTTCGGACATATTGGTGGATATCAGATAGTGAATAGATTTGCGGATGTTGTTATATATAGCACGCCCATGTTCCACAGCAGCAACCATGGTATGCAAGTTGTCGTCTTCCAATACGACATCTGAGACTGAGCGTGCTACATCGGAAGAAGCACCACCCATGGCAACCCCGATATTAGCTGCCTTTAGCGCGGGACCATCGTTAATGCCATCCCCTGTCATTGCAACAATCTTGCCGCTCTTCTGGATGGCTTGCACAATTTGCAGTTTGTTAGCTGGGCTGACGCGGGCAAACACATGCACATTGTGAATCAAGCCACTCAATATTTTTTGATCGAGTTTTTCCAAGCGGGTGGAATCAAGAATCTGCAGGGGCTTACCGTTACTTAAATTCAGTTGCTTGCCAATTGCATAGGCAGTACTGGATTGATCTCCGGTAATCATGACGGTATGAATGCCGGCACGATGGAACAAGCGCATCAAATCCGGCATACCGGTGCGTAAAGGATCTGCCATTCCCACCAAACCAAGCCATATCAAATTTACAGGCGCACCTTCGTCTTTTATTGGTCTGATTGGCCTTTCAGCGTAAGCCACAGCCAGCACACGTAATGCATCTCCTGCCATTTGATTGTTAATATTGCCCATCGCTATACGAAACGCATCGTCTATCGGATGTATCCCGACTTGATCCTGATAAGAATCACATAACATTAATACTTCCTGCGGACTACCTTTCACGGCAATCAAATGCCGTTTTCGCGGCAAACGGTGAAAAGTGCACATATATGGCCGGTTTTCGGCGCGATACTTGATTTTATAGTGAGGGTAGTGCTGCCGCAGCGCATCAATATTTAAATCACTACATCTGGCAAGCTCCAGCAAGGCATTTTCTGTCGGCGTGCCATTTATGCGAATCTGCTGCCCGCTATTTTGTTGCACTGATTCATTGCACAAACTGATAATCTCTAAGAAGCGGCGATAGCAAGCATCGGAAAATCCGTCAAAAGGTTGATCCTCCACGAACAATTGCTCGCCTGACACAAAATAGTGCTTTCCGCCCACATAAGCTGTTACAGCCGTCATACAATTTAAAGTTAAGGTGCCCGTTTTATCCAGACAAAATACTTGCACCGAACCGAGCGTTTCCACAGCGTCAAGATGGCGCACTGCCACGTTATATTGGCGCATCTTGCGAATACCGAGTGCAAGCGTAGTCGTGGCCACAGCGGGCAGTCCTTCCGGTACGGCGGCTACCGCCAGCGAAATTGAACTCTTGAGCATTTGCAATACACCATAGCCGCGTAACATGCCAAGTGCGAAGACTCCCAAACAAATCGCACCACTGGTGAGTGCCAATCGGGTACCAATGTGATCGAGTTCCTGCTGCATGGGAGTTTCAGGCGCATGCGCTTCGCCAACAAGGCTTTGTATCTGTCCAATCTGAGTGTTAACACCAGTCGCGACAACCACACCTACGCCATTGCCGCCAGTTATCATGGTACCCATATACACCATGTTGTGCCGATCAGCGAGCGGCGTGTCCTGCCTGGCAATGGGTAACGTATTTTTCGAAACGGGCATGCTTTCACCGGTTAAGGCTGATTCATCCACGGTAAGATGACTGGTTTTAATCACACGCGCATCGGCTGCAATAAAATCACCCGGCTGTAACACCAACACATCCCCCACAGTCACATGCGCATGCGGGATCGATTGCATTGCACCATCGCGTATCACTTGCGCATGCCGTGGCGTAATTTTAGTCAGTGAACTAATAATTTTTTCCGCCTGCATTTCCGTGAAGAAACCGATACTCGCGTTAATCAGCACCACGCCTACAATAATGCCTGCATCCAACATTCCGCCAGTTGCCAGCGAGACTACCGCAGAAACTGCGAGTAGCCCTACCGGCAACGTGAACAACTGACCAAGAAACATGCTAAGCGGTGAGCGCCGAGCCATCTCCGGCAATTGATTCAACCCATGCTGTTGCAGCGCCCGCTGCACTGCATGCTTACTCAGCCCCTGGTGCACCTCTACCTGAAGTTTTTCAAGAATAGGGTTTACCTCAAGGACGTGCCAATCGCTATTATCTTGAGGCGCCTTTGGGCTTGCGGAGATGTCTTGCGTGGAAGCGAATAAGTTTTGCGTATGTTTCCACAGCGCATCGAAATAGGCCTTAAAATGGATTAACGCTTTAGTATCAGTTTTGTTGAATGATCCGGTAAAGTGAACATCTTTAATGGCTTGCTTGCAGGCTTCAAGTAGCAAATAAGGCAGCTTATCCAGTGCGATATCTTTGCCATAAATAATCACCACTGATCCACTCAAGCTATTCACTCTAATGGTCATAATGCCTGAGATCGTTCCCATTTGCTGCTCCAGCTGCTGCCCCAACGCACTCGCACGGTGTAAAATATTGACATGATAGCGCGCTCTACCCGGCACGCAAGTATGAACAGGTTTTATCCGAATTTTAACGGATGGTTTACCCAAACCAGGCGGGACTTGTGGCGTAGATTTAGATTCTGTATGGCTGATCATCATATAATATTTTATTGCACAGATGAGTTCACTTCATTCCTAAATCAAACCTGACGCAGGTACGCTGCAGGCAGTATCAATAATACGGTAAGCACAAGCTGGTAATATCAGCCTTGAATTAGAAATAAATTATTAGTTGGACAACAACTACAGCGTATTAGTGTATCCACAAAAGGAGCTTGCTTTATAGTCTAGCTATTATCCTTTGACCTAGCCTTTTCTAATTATTTCCGCTCTGCCCGGCTGAAAATATCGTATTCGCGCCGTACCAGGTCGGGGCCGTATTTGCGCTCCAGTCGGCGCACCGTAAAGTGAGCACGAGCAATGTCCTGAAAATGCTGCATGAAGATAATATTCACCAATGCCCCACTCAGGGCGCCCAGGATAGGCACCATCTGAGCAGCCACCTTGTCAGTCACCACAACCCCGAACCGGGCGGCAATAGCAGCGAGCAGTACTACTATAGTTGGGTGAGATGGCTTAAGGATGCCTTTTTCCAGGGCCTTTTCCGGAATCTTAGACAAGTGTAGAGCCAGAGCTATGCGGAGGCCGTAGTAGCCGGTTTCTGCGGCGTTATCCTCTTCAGTGCGACCGCCCAAAGCCAGGACTTCCAGACAAGCGAGGCGGGTATGCAAATCACTCACATCTTCACCTTCGCTGCGCGCGATGTCAGCAATAGCTCGCAAAGTAATAATGGTAGACATGGGCAATTCGGCAATAACAGCGGGCAAGCCAAAGTAACCCCCAAGAGCCCCTGAGGTAGCCGCCAATAGCTTATGATATCTTTCTTGCGCAGCTATACCAGGCTGATCATCAAGAGGACTGATAATGCTTTCCAAAGCAGTCAGCAGAGTACGGCTTATGCCCTGACGTAAATTCCCGTGCCAGGTCTTGGGCAGCAGCTTGAGGCTGCGCTCAATGGGCAGACCGACAAAATGGGTCAGACGAGCGGCCATGCTGGGATGCTCCAGTTGCCGATAGGCAACACCAAGTGCCTTTACATCCTCAGGTGTGAGTTGCAAGGTTATAGTCATTTCTTACCTGGCAAATGAGAAAATTTCAACAATGCCTCTATATGTCATGAGTCTAGCCCTTTCCAAACAACCGGCCAATTACGGCTCTCTAGTTGAACATTCATCACTTATTCTAGTAAAACCAGAAATAGCGTAGCGATACTGAAGATAAACAAATGCACCGTGAGAAAAATTCTAGACCAAACGATTCAGTATTGGTTCAAGTCTGTTCAATCTCGGTATGTCGAATATCCTCTCCGCTAACCATATATACTACATACTCCGCCAAATTACGCGCGTGCTCACCAATACGTATCAGTGATTTCATGACGAGTACAATATTGATAATGTGCCCAACGTTTCGCGCATCTTCCAGCACGTATGTGGTAAGTCTTCGTAAACCTGCCTGGAATTCTTCGTCAAGATTATCATGACTGTTTAACAATTTTTCAGCCCTCTCCAGATCAAGCGCATCCAGAGTTTCAATCGCCTCTTTTAATAAAGTGCATGCAAATTTGCCTATTCCCGTGATGTCGCGGAGCAGGTAATTACTTGGGTTAGAATGCTCGTTGTTATACAGGGTGGTAGCTATGTGGGCTATTTTAGCAGCCTCATCGCCCAAACGCTCAAGGTCGGTAACCAATTTTGAGAAAGCCATGATGGCCCGCAAATCGCGCGCTACCGGACAGCGTTTTGCCAGTATTTCAGTAATGGTATTGTCTATACTTTTTTCCATAGCGTCTACCTGTGATTCTCGTTCGGTGATCACGCGTATGATGTCCAGCTTTTGTTGCTGAAAGGATTCAAGCGCCATTTGAACTTGATCATAAACAAGATCAGCCATTTGGAGTATCTCAGTATTAAGGCGATACAACTCACCATCGAAACGTCGAAAGGTATGACCTTCAAGTCGGGTAGCCATGTTTATTCTCCTCGATTCGCTTTAAGCATTTAACCAAAACGGCCAGTAATATAATCTTCAGTCAATTGATGCGCGGGAGTGGTAAAAATCTGCTCGGTGGTGCCGACCTCGATGAGATCGCCGAGGTGAAAATACGCGGTACGGTGTGACACACGCGCAGCCTGTTGCATGGAGTGCGTTACAATAACGATCGAATAATCGGTACACAGTTGATCCATCAACTCCTCAATTTTGGCAGTCGCAATAGGATCAAGCGCAGAACAAGGCTCATCCATGAGAATGACTTCAGGATTAACCGCAATTGTACGCGCGATACACAAACGCTGCTGCTGCCCACCTGACAAGCTCGTTCCTGGCTGATCAAGACGGTCTTTGACCTCTTCCCACAGCCCCGTTCTTTTCAAACTTGTCACCACGATTTCATCCAGCTCGACCTTGTTTTTGGCCAGGCCATGAATGCGTGGTCCAAATGCAATATTTTCGTATACCGATTTTGGAAAGGGATTAGGTTTCTGGAAAACCATTCCAATTTTGGCACGCAAAGGCACCACGTCAATTGACTTGTCATTGATATCCTGGCCATCCATCATGATACTTCCAGTCACACGACAACATTCTATGGTGTCATTCATTCGATTCAGACAACGCAGAAAAGTGGATTTTCCGCAACCAGATGGTCCAATCATGGCAATAATCTCTTGGCAACCTATATCGATTGTCACATTCCTAAGGGCATGCTTGCCGCCATAAAAAACATTGACATCAGTGCAGTGTATACGAGGGTCAGCGACAGTCACCTTTCCCACAGTTTGCCTGTTATCACGGGAAACTGTGGCTCTTGATAGGTGTATTCGGGCGTATTTTCTTCGATCTCCTCTTCGACGTTCAAGCTGATTGCCTGGTTGTGCTATTTTAGCGTTATCAGTCATCGACAATCCTCTCCTAAAAAAGCTTACCAGCGGTGCTCGAATTTCTTGCGAAGAATGATCGCCAGCACATTCATGACAAAAAGAAACCCCAGTAACACGATAATTGCTGCCGAGGTACGTTCAACAAATGCTCGTTCCGGACTGTCTGCCCATAAAAAGATTTGTACTGGCAGTGCCGTCGCTGGAGAAAGTATGTCTGATGGAATATCCACGATAAAAGCGACCATGCCGATCATTAACAAGGGGGCTGTCTCACCCAATGCACGAGCCATGCCAATGATCGCTCCGGTGAGCATTCCTGGGATAGCAAGCGGCAACACATGAAAATAGACTGTCTGCATTTTTGATGCACCCACACCAAGGGCCGCTTCACGTATGGAAAGGGGTACCGATTTTAAAGCTCCACGGCTGGCAATGATAATCGTAGGCAAGGTCATGAAGGCAAGCACCAATCCTCCAACCAGCGGCGCTGAACGAGGAAAGCTCATGAAATTAATGAATACGGCCAGACCAAGCAGTCCAAAAATAATGGATGGCACAGCAGCGAGATTATTGATATTAACCTCGATTAAATCTATCCATTTATTTTTGGGAGCGAATTCTTCCAGATAAACTGCTGTGGCAATACCCACTGGAAGTGATAATATCAAGGTGACGATCAGCGTATAAATTGATCCCATCAATGCTCCCCATATTCCAGCGAGTTCCGGTTCACGTGAATCACCGTTGGTAAAAAATGCCGTATTAAACTTAAGCGTCAGCTTTCCTTCGGCTTCTAACTGATCAAGCCATGAAATCTGTACATCACGCAGACGGCGTTCTGCCTCGGGTACATCTCGCATGATATGTCCTTTAATTAACATATCCACTTCATCATCCGCTGGCACCCATATTTGTTGGGTTTGCCCGATCAGAGCGGGATTATCCATCACCCTCTTCCTCAGCTGATAAGCCGCACCCGTACTGACGAGACTGTATAACAGACGCTTTCCATTACGATTAGTTACCTCAGGGAACTGCTTGCTCAAACTTACTTTGACTAAACTACTATAGTCGGCAGCAGAAAGCGCATCGCGCTGTCGTGTTCCTGCCGGATCGAGCAACCGTTCGTCAAAATTCACTTCCAGTTGAATAAATGTTTGCTGAAAAGCAGTGTAGCCTTTTGACACAATGGTGTAGAACAGCACAAAAAGAAACATCAGACTCATCATGATAGATATCAGACCAATGCTGCGAAACACCTTTTCAGATAAGTGTCGTTTAGGCAGACTTGCATTGACCTGATCAATCGTTTTTGCTCTGGAAGAGACTGATTTATTCATATTGCTCCCGATATTTTTTGACCACATACAATGCAATCACATTGAGTATGAGAGTGACCACAAAAAGCACCAGCCCCAATGCAAATGCAGCCAATGTTTTCGGACTGTCGAACTCCTGGTCGCCAACCAGCAACGTCACAATTTGGACGGTTACAGTCGTAACGGACTCTAATGGATTGGCTGTCAAATTTGCGGCGAGCCCCGCGGCCATCACCACAATCATGGTCTCACCAATCGCACGTGACACTGCCAGCAGAATACTGGCGACAATCCCGGGAAGCGCTGCGGGTATCACGACCTTTCTGATAGTTTCCGATTGCGTCGCCCCTAGACTATAAGCACCATCTCGCAATGATTGGGGCACCGCATAGATCACATCATCAGAAAGTGATGATACAAACGGTATAATCATGATCCCCATCACCACACCTGCAGCCAGGGCGCTTTCAGATGAAATCTCCAGTCCCAGTGATTCCCCCCAACCTCGAAAAAAAGGTGCAACCGTTAACGCTGCAAAAAATCCATATACGACTGTGGGAATACCTGCAAGAATTTCTAGCATGGGTTTGCTCAGGGCACGCACACGTGATGAGGCATACTCAGATAAATAAATGGCGGACATCAGGCCGATGGGCACAGCGACCACCATGGCAATGAGCGATACCAGCAGGGTGCCAACAAACAAAGGGACAGCACCAAATGCACCCGATGCACCAATCTGACCAGGCCGAATAGCAGTTTGAGGACTCCACTCCAGTCCAAATAGAAAGTCGGTAAAAGGTACCGACTGGAAAAAGCGTATTGCCTCGAATAAAACTGACAATAAGATACCCATCGTAGTAAATATTGCGATGGTCGAACAGGCTATCAGAAAAACCAGTATTGTACTTTCAACCTTATTGCGCGCCCTATGTTGTTGGTCAACACAAGATAATGCATAGGCAGCCCCAGCCAGACCGAGCGCTATCATCACAACAAATAATGCCATGTCACTGATAGTCTGCAAATCTCGATAATGGTCAGCCGCTGCGGCAATTTCTGGGCGAGTCATGTCAGCTACCATGTTTCCGCTTACTATGTTCCGAATTTCGTTGATGACAAGATTTAATTGCTGTTCTGAAAGAGAGGTAACCTCTTCAGAAAGACCAGCAATAACAAGATTAGTGATAATCGCTGATTCAGAAAACTGCCAGAAAGTAAAAATGACGAGTGCTGGGATACCGCACCAGAGCGCTGTGTAATAGCCGTAGTAACGGGGTAGTGAGTTTAGCTTCCTAATATTACCATTTGCAATCACTAAAGCACGTCGGCGCCCAAAGTAGAAACTGGCCACCATTAATACAAGTAAAATAAGAAAAAGGATGAGCGTATGCATGTGCAATCTCAAGTCAGTAAAGGTGGCGCAGATACAACTGTACCCGATTAAAATCTGTTAATTACAAATTATATTTGCCTTTAGCTGCTTAACCGTCTGAGCAACTTCAGCACGCTCTGCGGCTGGCAAAGGAACCAAGCCTCTGTCTGACAAATAACCCTCATCACCCCAAGCTTTCTCACTGGTAAACTCGTTCAAATATTCCTTGATTCCTGGAATCATGCCAACATGCGCTTTCTTCACATAAAAGAAAAGTGGACGAGAAATAGAATAACTGTGATCTGCGATGGTATCGAATGTTGGCGCCACACCATCTATAATTGAACCCTGTACCTTGTCAATATTCTGATCCAGGAAGTTAAACCCGAAAATACCTAACGCCTTTGGATTTGTCTGCAGCTTCTGCAAGATCAGGTTATCGTTCTCACTCGCATCGACATAAGCACCATCTTCACGGATGGTTTGACAAATTGCCTTATATTGCTTTTCATCCCTTTTTTCTATCGCAGCAATCCAGTCAAAGTTTTTACATCCTGCCTCCATGGCAAGCTCAACAAAGGCATCGCGGGTACCGGAAGTTGGGGGCGGACCCAGCACTTCAATGGCAATATTGGGTAATTTTGAATTGACCTGTTTCCAAGTCTTATAGGGATTGGGAACCAGTTTTTCGCCCCCTCTGGGATCGGGTACATTCTTGGCTAGCGCTAAAAACAAATCTTTCCGTGAAAACCGCAATGCCGTGGTTTTCTTGGAATTGGCGATGGCAATACCATCATAGCCAATTTTCACCTCAATAACTTCAACGACACCGTTTGCTCGACATAAATCGATCTCTGATTTTTTAATCGCACGAGAAGCATTGGTGATATCAGGATGCGCCACCCCTACCCCACCACAAAAAAGCTTAAAACCGCCGCCTGTCCCTGTAGATTCAATTTTCGGTGTTTTAAAACCTGTTGTCTTACCAAAAGTTTCCGCCACTACTGTAGCAAAGGGATAAACCGTGGAGGAACCAACAATATTAATATAATCACGCGCAGCTTGAGCAGAACCGAGACTGGCAACCATCAGCATAATTGCTAGAATAAATGATTTTCTAAACATTTTTTCTCCTGGGCAAAACACGCTGGTCAGTTTCAGAATGGGTAAATAGCTTCCCCATTCATGACAAGGCTATACTGTATACTGCGTTTGTTACATAATTATGACCATACGAGCTGCAAGCCCCAAGGCATACACCATCCTGAAATCCAGTACTTGCTTTCCCAACTATGAAATTGCCTGACTGAAAGTTTTCAATTTGCTCAGATAACTTCACTTACGCACGATCGTATATTCCCCAGACAGACATAAGTACGCCTACTCTTGCCATCAATAAACAAACAAGAAAAATCATTCTTTTTCCAGGCGGGAGAATTTCCTGAGTTACTGAATTTCGAGTTCCTTGATAGCTTTCACATGTTTTTTTGGCAGGGTTAATTCCAGCACGCCGTCTTCATATCTTGCCTCAGCCTTATTCACATCGATTTCCTCATCCATTTTAAATGTACGTGAAACAGGTTCCTGAGAGCGTTCGAAAGAAATTATTTTTTCACCTTCTTTTTGGCCTACCTTTTCCCTTCTTTCTACATTAATAACAACACAGCTACTATCCAATTGAACTTTTATGTTACTTTTGTTTACCCCAGGAATATCTACATAAAGCGTATAAGCAGAAACATTTTCAGTTAAATCAGCTTTCATTTTTGGAATCTCTCCTATATGTATGCCTAAATTATTGAGCCAATCTCCAAGTGTAACAAGTACGTCAGTGACATTACCGGGCAGAACTGATAATGGTTTTATAGTCGTCTCTTCACAAGGCAGTGGCTTGGCACTTATCTCACGAGAAGATGGCTGTGTAAGCTGTGGAGCTGTTTTCTCACCATGCGAAGTAGAAGGTGACGTTTTGGCACCTGATTCCTGTGTGGTTGTTTTCTCGCCATGTGAAGTAGAGTGTGACTTCTTGGCACCTGTTTCATCCGGCTGAGATGAAGAGTGGTGTTTAGTACTCGTCATAATCGTTCTCCTCTCATCTATGAAAAGCGACCCTTTCTTTAGATCAATGCGTTTCTCAAATCAGTAACTAGAGAAAGAGTATGAATTACCTCATCGTCTTCATTTTATTCGTAGTGAGATATTGATTTGAGTTCACGCTATGTCCTTTCAGACTCGACCCGTTTCCAAGTGTTAATTAAAAAAGATTAGATGAAATAAGAGTCGAATACCAAAAGTAATCTCCATAATACGGACCTTAAAAAAAAAAAAAATACGTATTAATACGTATCTAACGAGAGTTCAAGATAAGAAAAGAAGCAAAAGGAATTTGAATCGTTTAGGATGAGGCTGTTTTGAAAAAGGGTTTCATCATAAGAGGAGTGAGCTTCCGATGGATGCGATAGCGATTTTTTTGCAGTTGACGACTTTTGTAAAGAGTTTGAGCCGTGGGAAGCAGCACTTATGTTTATGTAAATGCTCGATCATTGAAACCGTCAACGCCCCATTGAACAATATCTCGCAAATCGAGCATTCTCGCCATCGCATCTCATTTAATTTTTGCTAACCGGTGGCTTGATTAGGGTCTTACGCATTCCCTGAGAGAAAACTCTTTAATAGTAGGCTCTCTCAGGCTCTTCCAATCGTGATGTGATGATTCTTATGTCGAACTCACGTGTCGTTAATAAAAGCGTAACGTTCTTAAACCAGAATTCACAGCGCCAGATGGATTTAATCATGTACTCTCTGATTTATCCGGCAAAATTTAATTTATTCTGCTAGGAATACAGTTATGAAAAATAAATCTTGTTTTATATTTGTGGTGGCTGCTTTGGTTGCTGGTTCTTCAATCCATACTGTTGCCGAAGGTGTTACCGGACCTTCTAGCTCTGCCTCCCCTTATCTGACGCCCTTAACCAACGGTGTAGAATTTACTTCTATTCTGACGGTAGGCGACAGCGTCAGGCTCAAGCATAAAGGCAACGAGACTTATCGCATGGTCGGCATTCCGGATGGTTTGGGTGCCTACGACAACAACGATGGCACCATCACTGTGCTGATGAATCATGAATTGCGCAACACAGCCGGGGTGGTACGTAACCATGGCGACAAAGGCGCGTTCGTGTCCAAGTGGCAAATTCGAAAGAACGATCTCAAAGTACTTAATGGCGGAGATTTGATCAAGAAACTTGAACTAACCAATCCCGACCAGACTGCCATCAATCGCCTATGCTCCGCCGATCTGCCAATGCTCGGTGCTTTCTTCAACAGCAACACCGGTAAAGGCTTTAGCGAGGGGCGCATCTTCATGAGTGGCGAAGAAGTTGATGCTGCCGGCCGCGCCTTTGCCCATATAGCGGAAGGCCGTCAACATGGCCTCTCTTATGAACTGCCCGCTTTGGGCAAAGCAGCTTGGGAAAACTTGGTGACCAGCCCTTATGAGCAGGATAAAACCATTGTGGCTGGATTGGATGACGGCAGCCGTCTTGCCAGCAAGGTCTACTTCTATGTCGGTAATAAGCAAGAAGCCGGCAATCCAGTTGAAATGGCCGGTTTGACCAACGGTATCAGCTATCAGCTTCTGATTGGTTCTCATGTAACTGAGGCTACCATCCCGAATGGCCATACTGATCAATTTAACTTGGTCGCATCCGGCGGTACTGGCCTCAATCGCGTCGAAGACGGTGCATGGGACACAAAAAATCCAAATCGTTTTTATTTTGTAACCACTGACCAATTTGATGGTAATAGCCGTTTGTGGAGCGCTACATTTCAAGACATCACTAAACCAGAATTAGGCGGTGAAATCAAGGTGCTGATCGACGGGGCCGTGAGTGGCCCACAAATGATGGATAACATGACGGTCGATAGTGCCGGCAATGTCTGGATTCAGGAAGACGTTGGCAATCAGGTTCACCTCGGCAAGATCTGGAAATTCGAGCCGACTACCGGCAATCTGACAACCATTGCTCAACATGACGCCGAGCGCTTCATCTCTGACGCTTCAGCTGACATTGATGGTGCGGGCAATAAGCAATCTGACGAAGAATCCTCCGGTATTATAGAAGTTACTGAGATGTTTAACGGCGTTCCTGGCTACGACATAGAGAATAACCGTTATTTCCTGTTAGATGTGCAGGCACACTACAGTACCGTTAATGGCGCCGCACTCGATCCGGAACTGGTAGAGGGAGGTCAACTGTTGATGATGAAAGCGCCCAAGTAAAAGATCGCAGTCATGTCAGGGGGGCGCTTCCTGACATGATATTTTAACGTGAGTTCGACATAAGAATTATCGCTTTCCAGCTGGAAGAGCTTGAGAAAGCCTAATATTAAAGAGTTTTCTCTCAGGGAATGCGTAAGACCCTAATCAAGCCACCGGTTAGCAAAAATTAAATGAGATGCGATGGCGGGAATGCTCGATTTGCGAGATATTGTTCAATGGGGCATTGACGGTTTCAATGATCGAGCATTTACGTAAACATAAGTGCTGCTTCCCCACGGCTCAAACTCTTTACAAAAACCGTCGCTTGTTTAAAGGTGATGTAAGGGAAAACACAGCAGCACCAGCAAATAAATCAACCGATAAGTTAATGACACACTGAGATATAAGAGCGGCCTTTGAGGATGTATGGTTATTCATACATAAAACCTGCATGTTGGTTAACGGAAGCATTGAACTTTCTAAGAAAGCAGGGATGAGCTAATTTAAAAATCGTTTCTAGTCAGCCCTACCTCGTTAGTACAAAAATCGTCTATCTTCATATTTCTGCAATAATCAATCAGTATTATAAAAGCCATCTAGGAATTGTCAGAAAATCATGGAATCGATTTCTAGCCATAGGTAGCTACTAGCTAAACTTCCTCCCATCAGGTAGCTACCTATTCTAAACCATCAAGGGAGACGCAGCTGGCGAAGTGCATACCACTTGCATAACCTTTGCCGGGTATTTTTAAAATACGCTTACGAATCAGGTTGTGAAAAGCATTTAACCTCGTACCTATGCCGATCAATAAGCAATAACTTGTTATAGAAAGGATTATTAAATGATTAAAAGTACAAATTCAGCTACTCAATTATCAATCGAGAACAGGCCAGTTGATTATTTTTCTTCGGTGCATTCTTTGGGGCCAATTTTACACATGTTGAATACTCCATCTTCTACAGTTTGCGCAAACCGTGAGCCAAATTCACAGTCTTTCCTGTATTTGAAACTAGCTAATTATTCGATGCTCGAAGCCATGGCAAGACGTATGGGTATTAGTCTAAACGAGATGACAAATGAAGTAGTGACTATAGGTATTGCATATATTCTCAGTCATTTGAAAAAAAACTCAAAGAAGGAAATTAATGAATTGGCTGAGAAGGTTGTTCAGGAGGTTGAATTAGAAAATCTTCTGTGGGAAGAAAAAATGCCTAACGAACTGAATGATACAGTAGCTTAAATGTGTTTTGATAAAGCATATGAAAAGTTAAAGTGATTTTTAGAGGCAAATAATACGGAAACCATTAAAACTAGAAGCTTCCGCCTTAAAATCGACCGGGTTTGCAGAATTTTAAAAAATGTGAGTTCGACATAAGGATTACGCCACCACATCTGGAAGAGCCTGAGGGAATCTGATATTAAATTGATGTTTTTTTGACGTGAGGGATAAGTCACCAATCCAGCGATCAGATTAACAAAGAAGTTAAATAGATTGCGATGGCGGAATGCTCGCTTTAACAGCACAAAAGTACCACAAGCCACTTTATAGCAGATCAACAAAGCCGTTTTAGCTCATTACTTGGAAAATAGCACCGCTGATGCTTTAAAACTTCACTGAAGCAACCTTGCCATGGTTATCATGACTTCGCTTAGACATAGTTAGTTCTCCTCATCGCTGGCGCCATTTAAGCGATAACTGCGATAAGCGTTGCCCTACCACGGCCCAAATCCTTTACAAAAGTCGTCAATTGCACAAAAAGCCACTACTATACTATGCATCAAAACCTCACTCCTCTTGTGATGAAACTTTTTATCAAAACTGCTTCACCATAGGGGATTCAGATTGCTTTTGCTGCTTTTCTTATCCTGAACTCATGTTATCTAGTTACTTCCAAAGCTTTCTCAAATCATATGCTCAGGATCATGCCAGAGACCGCTAAAATTACTATTTGCACAACCAATTTCAGATAACAGCATGCCAATGTCGTTATCCTTACTCTTGCTTTTATATTCATTTTTTCTTATATAAAAAGTTTATCAAAATCATATCTTCAGGGATATCTTCAGAATTAAGCCTGAAACATTACGATATCTCTTTCATGTGACAATTTAATGACGCATATAAAAAACATTAAACAATGCTTCGTCACCAGACGAATTGCTAGAGAAAAAGTCACTTAAATGCGTTGATTAATAAGTGATCTAGATTAATATCTGTGCAAAAATCATACTAAGGGCAGTGGCAGAGAGAGTCATAAAATTGACTGAGCAATACTACAGTTACAATTCAAGCTCGAATGTCAAGCACTTCTATGCAGGCACCCCATTGAAGCTAAGAAAATTAAAAAAGACCGGGATTTTGAGCAAAATGTTTTTATCTGTTTTTTTTGATAAGAAGAGGTGTATATTTTCTTATTCCATTTCCAAATCAAAAATGACACGAAGGCGAGCCGCAGATAGTGGAAATAATATGGCAAGGAAAAGCTGATAAGGTCAGTCTGGATTTAGAAATGGGATCAGCCCCCCCCTCTAGCGATAATCAATCACATCAAAACTATGGCCAAACGCGCTAAAAAAATTTATGTATTGGATACTTCTGTTTTACTCTTCGATCACAACTCCATCAAAAATTTTGAAGAAAATGATGTAGCCATTCCTATTACCTGTTTGGAAGAGCTGGATCGCTTTAAAGTAGGAAATGAAACAAAAAACTTTGAAGCAAGAGAAGCCATCCGATTTCTGGATAAGCTTTCAGGAAATTATGGTCTTAACAACTGGATCGCGCTGGGAACAAAAAAAGGAAAACTGAAAATTGTAATGTCGAATCTAGTTAAAGGAATGGATGCAGAAGAGATCTATGGAAAAGGAAAGAATGATCATAAGATCATTAATGCTGCGCTGACGCTAGCTCATTCCGAAAAGTCTGCCAAAGTTATTTTGGTCACCAAGGATATTAATCTACGCCTGAAGGCCAAGGCCATAGGGCTACCTTCAGAAGATTATGAAACTGGCAAAGTAAAAAACGTCAAAAATATTTCGACTAGCTTTCCAGTGATCGAAGAGATCTCTTCCAATATGATTAATGAGCTTTTTAGGAAAGGCAGCATTAACGAAGGAGATCTCCTCGGCAAACATAAAATTGCCAATGGTTATTACATCATTAAAAATGGTAGTGACTCTGTTCTGGCACGATACAATGAAGCTCTGGATACGATAGAACGGGTCGAAAAAACGTATGTTTATAATATCAAACCTAGAAATGCCGAGCAGGCTTTCGCTGTGAATGCATTATTGAATGACCATATCAAGCTTGTTGCTCTTCAAGGTGTGGCCGGGACCGGAAAAACGTTATTGGCGCTAGCATCTGCACTCGAGCAAAAAAATAAATATGACCAGGTCATTCTCGCCCGGCCTATTATTCCATTAAGTAATCGCGAGATCGGATTCTTGCCTGGTAGCGCTGAGGATAAGATTTCTCCCTACATGCAGCCATTGTGGGATAACCTGAAATACATCAAAAGCCAATTCCGCACTACTGAAAAGAAAGCCAGGATTTTGGATGACATGGAAGAAAGCGGTAAGCTTTCAATCACTGCGCTGGCCTTTATCCGTGGACGAAGTTTGTCCAATGTCATATTCATCATTGATGAAGCACAAAACTTGACACCCCATGAAGTTAAAACGATTATCACGCGTGCCGGTGAGGGAACAAAAGTAGTGTTCACGGGTGATATCAACCAAATCGATACACCCTACATGGATGAACAATCAAATGGCCTTACTTACCTGATCGATCGTTTGAAAGGGCACCCTTTGTTCGCGCATATCCGGCTTGAAAAAGGGGAACGCTCAGCGCTGGCAAATCTCGCGAACGAGATGTTGTAATTCTCATGCGGTGCGTTATTAAGGCAAAGTGCTTTTAACTTAAAAACCACTTTAAGTTAATAGCATTTTCATCCCAGCTCGAGACTTGGACAAAAAATACTGAGAGCATCTCAAGCATACGCTCACAGCGGCTGGCTTATCCTAGGTTCAGTTCTTAACCGACTGAAACCTTGGGTAGGTACGGTTTCAGGAAAACCAAAATATTGAGTTATGCCATCTCTAAATCAAAACTGACACGAGTTGAACCGCAAGCACTGGAAAACCGATAAAGTCAAATTTGATTTCGAAATGGCAATTAGTTATAGATAACTTATTATGCAAAGCTAAGATTTTCAATAACTCTTGCATGACTTTCAATATAGCGTTGATGTTTTTTTTCTTTAATGCTATCGATATGGACTAGAATCAAAGCATCCACACAATTAGAAAAATCAGGATCAATATTAAAACCCAGAAATTCGCAACCTCCTGGATGACATAGCTCTACATACTGTTTATATAGTATAGGGATCTTTACACCTAAACTATCCAGCTGTTCTTTAAGAATGGCAAATGCATACTTGTATTCAATTTCGCTTGATACCTTTTTAAATGGTATAAAGTCCTTAATCTGTATAAAACTAAATGGAAGTCTGGGAGCGGAAAGCATTTTGTCGTTGCCAAAAAGTTCTGTATAAAAACTTGCAATGACTTTTTGTGCGGGTTCAGGCAATGAAGTGCTCAAGGAAACAGGCCCAAACATATATTGTATTTCCGGGTGCAGATAAAGATAAGCGCCAATCCCATACCAGAGATAATCCAGACTACGCTTTCCCTGATATCTAGGTTGGATAAAACTACGCCCCAGTTCTATAGCATTTTCAAGATAGGGAATGAAAGACTGATCAAATTTAAACAGGCTGTTAGTATACAGACCCGTTTCGCCATATTTCCTAAGAATCTTGGCTGCTTCCCCTATTCGGTAGGAACCAATGATTTCCAGCTCATCTTCGTCCCATAAAATAAGGTGTCGGTAATAGCGATCATAATTATCGATATCTAAAGAATTACCCGTGCCTTCCTGCACCTGGCGGAAGGATAATTCGCGCAGACGTCCAATTTCACGCATTACACTGGAATTGGAAATGTAATCGAATAGATAAATATGCTTGCCATCCTGTGTTTTACCTATTAATTGTGAAGCTTTTAGTTCTTTACGAATGAGCTTGGTTTTGACTGGATGGATAATATTCTCAATGGGTTTAAATAGCTCCTTTTTCTTCTTCTTACCCAATAAGTAAACATGTTTGCGCATTAATTTGGCAATACTTTTTTTGGGCATATCCATTGCTGCTATGGATTCCCACGGGATAGGCTTGCCAATCCTGAATGAAATTTCACAGCCTTTATGATTAAACATTTCATTGACCAGCATCATGGTGCCCAACGGTTTATAGATACTGGAAAGACCATAAAAAAGCATGGAATTTTTACCGCCAATATATACAGGAACAATCGGTGTATTGGTTTTTTTAGCTAGAGATAAAAAACCGGTTTTCCACTTGCCATCACGGATCCCAAGAGGAGAGATACGTGAGACCTCTCCAGTAGGAAACATGATGACAGCTTGTTCTGCTTCCAGTGCTTCAACAATTTGCAGCATACTATCGCGGTGCTTCGCTGTTTTTGATAAATTATCAACCGAGAGAAATAAGCCTTGCAGGGGATCGATACAGCTCAGCAATGTAGTCGCAACAATTTTAACGTCAGTTCTGATCTCTGATATTAATTTAAGAAGCGCCAATCCGTCTAGAGAACCAAGCGGATGATTAGCGACAATCAATACACGACGCTGGTCAGGTATATAAGCCCGGTCTTTGCTAGAAACCTGAAAGGTAAAATTAAAATGTTCAAGAACGGCATCATTGAATTCTAATCCTTCCAGATATTGGTGAGTTTCAATAAAAGAGTTAATTTCATCCTGATGGAAAAGTTTTTTTAATACAGAAGAAGCGACCTTCAACAGAGGTTGATCAATGGTCTCATCCACCTTTTGAAAATAATCTTTTAGTAAGACATCAACATCCAGCATAAATCTTCTCCCATTACACAATTAATAATGGATAAGATATATGATCAATATGACCAAGAAATGACGTAGAAATTACTCTAAGAAAATGAACTGGAAGAATTGAACTCAGATATTCCATTAGGAAAACCTTCTAATGAAAAATATGGGTTTATTTGACGTGATTTCAGGATTAGGAAAACAGCAGAAGGAATCTGAATTCTTTATGATAAATGGATTCTGGTAAAGAGTTTCATCATTATGTGCGAGAAGAAACATTCGCTTAACATTAAGTTATCTTAAGATCTTCCAATTATAGGTGGATAATTCTTATGTCTAACTCACGTTAAATATCTTTCCTATAGCTGCTTCCTGCGCTTTGTTTCACAATGAAGTTGGCAAAACCCATGCGTGCCTCGAAATCGGCATTCAGGCCTTGCGAGCGGCACCAACCAGAAAACATTTTAGGATCGATACGGGTGCGCACAACGGTATACCCATCTTGCTTAAGATTGTCCTCATCTTGCTCCGCTTCAGCAAGCCATACGTCGAAGCTTTGTGGCAGCTTATGACTATCAGTCATGATTCTGAGGATGGCATCGTAATCTTCGCGATAGTACCAGACCATGCCTATTTTAAAACGAGTTGATTTTTCCATGGTGTTTCTTTTGTTAATGAATAGCTGGTGCAACTTCATGCTTTATCGGTATCAGGCAACCAATCCTAAGCACAGGGCGTGCTGGATATTAGAAATCATGGAAAGTTCAATAATACATCGGGCCCAAGAGAATTTAAAATGGAGGAATTCAATGTTAATTATTGTTGGTGACAATTTCTCTAAATCATTGAAGCGTGTTTTTATTTTCTATGTCATTTATGAAGAGATCACTGACATCCGGTTGAGTATTGGCAATGAGGTAGTCACGGATGGAGCAAGCTTTTTCGCTGGGAATGTTAAAGACAAGCCAACCGAGTCCTGCATTCCTGCACCCGAATCTGATTCTGTCATCTTTGAGCTTTACAATGATTAGCCGTGGCTAGTCTTCCCAGACATACCTTCATCACTTTTAACTGGTGGTGTTTTTGGCGCTTCATGGAGCAAATTTGCTCTGACAACGGCGAGTTCGGCTATTAATGTTGACAGCTCGTGTGCTGACAATGTTTCATTGATTGACAAGCTCACAGATTTTTTGTTTTCGCTTAGTTTCATCGGTTCTCCATTGTTGTTAATAGTTGGGTGGAACTAACTATTCTATCAGCATAGGAGAGGATGCCTATTCAGCCAATATATAAAGAAGCTATTTAAGAGCATCAAGCGTAATTACTGATTCTTTATCACAATCCAGACAAGTGAAGGAAGCATCGACTATGCCCATATCTCCAAATATTCTATGTGGTGCACCGCCTGTGCTTATTAGCTTTGTCGAACTGCAATATCTACATCGATAAACCTGAGGATTTCTGCTATGGAAACTTTCAATCTTTTCATTCAATGCGCCGTTTTCGAGCTTAAGATTCTTAATTTCAGATTCAAGATTGCACATCAGATCCGCCAAAGCAGAAGTCTTTATTCTGTATGCACAAAGCTCATTCTCGTAAGCTACGATCTGGTCCTTCAAAAGCAGAAGCTGCTCTTTAAGATTTTCAATAGATTCATGTTCATTAATAAGTTTTTTAATAATTTCGATGGTCATGATAGGGCGAGGGTAAAAAGATTAGGTTGTGTAATACTCACGAATCTTGCTACCAAAAAAGTAGTGCAGTTTGATAAGTCTGATTTCCATCATTCTGTCATTACTAAAATTGCCATTCTCAAATCGATTGAAGTGAGAAAATAATCTATTGCAGATTGCCAGAATTAGTTTACTGGCTATTCGTTAAATTTTTGTGTAGCAATCAAGTCATATTACCAGTAGGGGGATAAGGATGAGTAATAAGAAAATCCTGTACGTAACCAAATGTATCAAATATAAGGCTAGTGCAAGTCGGGTCTGTCATATCAGTTTTTCTGCTGCTTTGCGTAACGAGCACGAAGGATTTTTGCAGTTTTCTTTTGATGTCGAGACCTAAATGTCAGCGGTGATGAGCCGCAATCGCTAAGCTATGCGGCTTTTTTATTGCCTTATGTGTGCCCTCCATAGCCGGACCTGGCGGGGAGCCAGAAGGCTCATCGGCGTCTGTTGGAAGCGTAGCTTGTGGTTCGTTCAACGAACAAGAATCAGCACATTATCATCACTAACGTGAGTTTGGGATAAAAAAGCAGCAAAATGAATCTGAATTTCTCATGATGAAGCAATTTTAAAAAGAACTTCATCACTAAAGGAGTCAGATTCCGATGGATACTATGCTATTGATTATTTGTGCAATTAACGATTTTGCAAAGGGTTTGAGTCGCAGTGAGAGGAGTGCCTGTCGGAGTCATCGCTAAAACGGCATTGTCGACGAGGGAATCTGTGTCTAAGTGAAGTCATGACAATCATGGGCGGAATTTTATCTGTCGGGCTACCAGACGTTTAAACACTATTATCTGAATTACATGTTGAGGTATTAGCCATCTATTTCCCAGGATTAGGGAGCCACAACCGCGTTGTTGAGTTGCAACAAAGGCAGCTTGTGGTACCTTTATGCTGTTAAAGCCAGCATCCCCATCGCAGTCCATTTAACTTTTTTGTTAATCTGATAGCTGAATTGGTGCCTTACGCCTTTCGTGAGAAGAGACCTTCAATTAATCTCAGACTCCCACAAACTCTTCCAGATGTGATGATGTGAGCCTTATGTCGAACTCACATTTTTATAAGGTTCTAGAGACTTGACCAACTTAAACCAAAAGCTTCTAGTTTTGATGTTTTCCATACTATTTGTCTCTAAAAATCAATTTAACTTTTCATATAATTTACCAAAACACATTTAAGCTGCTGTATCATTCAGTCCGTTAGGTATTTTTTCTTCCCTCAAAAGGTTTTCTAATTCGACCTCCTGAATAATTATCTCAGCCAATTCATTAATTTTCTTCTTAGAGTCTTTTTTCAAATGACTGAGAATGTATGCAATCCCTATATTTATCACTTCATTTGTTATATCGTTTAGACTAATACCCATGCGATTTGCCATCGCTTCGAGCATCGAATAATTAGCCAGTTTCAAATACAGGAAAGACCGGGAATTTGGCTCACAGTTTGCGCGAACTGTTGAAGATGGAGCATTCAACATACGCAAAATTGGTGCTAAAGAATGCATCAGAGAAAAATAATCACTTGGCCTGCTCTCGATTAATAGTTGAGTAACTGAATCTGTACTTTTAATCATTTAGTAAGCCTTTCTATAACAAGTCATCGCTTATTGATCGGTATAGGTATGGGGTTACATGCTTCTCACAACCTGATTCGTAAGCGTATTTTTAAAATACCCTCAAGGGTTTTGTGCAAGGACGTATGCACTTCACCGACTACGTTTCTCTTGGCAGATTAAAATAGACAGCTACCTGATGAGAGGAAGTTTAGCTAGTAACTACCTATGGCTAGAAATCGATTCCATGATTTTCTAACACTTTCTAGATAGCTTTTATAATACTGATGGATTATTGCAGAAGTATGAAGCTATACGGTTTTTTATACTAACGAGGTAGCACTGACTAGAAACGAAACGATTTTTCATTTAGCTCATCTCTGCTTTATTAAAAAGTTGAATGCTTCCGTTAATAAACATGGAGGTTTTATGTATGAATAACGATATACCCTAAAAGAGCGCTCTTACATCTTCATGTGTCATTGAGTTATCGGTTGATTCATTTGCTGGTGCTGGTGCTGCTGCTGTGCTTTCCCTTACATTACCCTTAAACAAGGGACGATTTTTGTAAAGAGTTTGAGCCGTGGAGGGCAGCACTTATGTTTATGTAAACGCTCAATCATTGAAACGCCGCCAATGACCAATGGAAGAATAGTATCTCGCAAATCGAGCATTCCCACCATCGCAATCCATTTAACTTTTTAATTAATTGGTGGACTGACTAGTGGCTTACGCGTTCCATGAGAAGAGACTCTTTAATATTAGGTTTTCTCAAGCTCTTTCAGTTGTAATATGATGATTCTTATGTCGAACTCACGTTATTTAAATTCCAGCAGTTGAAGAAAATCAGAGTTAAACCATTGCTTGATGATATTTGCCAGCCACTCTGGCTCATCCAGTGATAGATCATGGCCAGCCGTATCATGCTCCATATAGCTTGTTTGCCAAGTCTGCGCCAATTTCAGGCTACAGCGATAATCCACCAGGCGATCAGCCCGACTGGCTACAATAAGTACTGGTTGCTTCGGTTTGGAGGTTATCGAAAATTTTAACGCAGCCAGGAATTGGTTTCTCGCGCTGACAGTTGACACGGGGTTTTCTTGTTGCCATTGTTGCCAGGTCGTAAGCAATTGACTGTTGTGGCTGTGACGATTTGAAGTCAGAGTCAGAATATCCGATTCCTTTTGCAAAGATGACTGAAAAATCATTTTTATAACATGGGGATAAATCGTCCAGCGTAGACGGTGATAAAACGGTGAAAGCGGTCTGGCACTGGTATTGATTAAAACGGCCGCGTCCACTTCATCCGGATAGCGCATCATCCAATCAATCGCAATCATCCCTCCCATGGAAAGTGCAATCAGTCTGAGCGGCTGGTTGTTGGACACTTTCTCGCGCAATGCTTCTGTCATGCCTGCAATCGTTTTTGGGCTGGTAACATCATGCAACCGGCCATTACCAGGAATATCCAGCATACTAATATTCGCATGAGGAAACTGTTGCTGCAGATACTCGGTAAACCCTCCCCAGTGTCTGGTTTCACGCAACAATCCTCGAATCAATACAAAATGCTCGGGATATTTCATGTGTACCACAGCGCCCGCGCTTGTTGCTCTAATTCCAGTGAGTCACTCTTAATAAGCCAGTTTTCATAAGATAAAGTCGCGTGCAACAGAAATTCCATCAGTATTAAATGCCCCCTCAGCACTCGGTTAAGCCGGTGTGGTTTTATCGGATGATAAAGCCCCTGTAATTGACGTAACTGCAGCGGATTCTTGCGAATCCATCGCCAGGATCCCATTTCCAGCGTTAATGGCAGAAAAATATGATCACTTGCCAGCGATTTCAGATAAAGAAAATCCCAAAGATCACCATGTACCAGGTAATGTTGTGATTGTGGCTCAAAAAGATAATCTTGATAGGGATAAGTCTGCATAAAAAGCTTACGCAGATAAAAAACTTCTTTTAAATGTTTAATAGGTTCAAGTCGGCTCCTGGCATAAGGAAACCAGATCTGATTACGCGTACCAAAACCGGAATGGCAATCCAGAACCAGGCTGAACGGGGCAGAAAAAACCTCCCGGGTAATAAAATCACATAACGCTTGTGCTTCAGGCTGCATCCCTTCAGAAGCCTTCCCACGGTACCATGGCAAATAAGATGAAATCCGGTGCCCCCCTGCCAGCCAGATGGTTTTTTCATGGCTATCTACCGGGGCATTACGCATCAGGTCAACCCCTTGCCCATTCGCACGGGTATAGTTAAGCATACCAACCGGATTAATGAGCGGTAAAAAATTAATGCATACCCGCTGCAGAATATCACTCAAAACCTGATCCCACTTCAAGCGTTCCAGCAGAGCTTCCAGAAAAGCAATGACAACTTGTGTTCCAATGCGCTCTAGCCCATGGACACCTGCAACATAGGTAATACAAGGAACAGTTCGTGCCCTGTTACCGAGTGTTATGGCATAAATTGGCAAGCTACCTTCATCACAGGATAAATGACAAAGCACTTGACTGCTTAGACCTGTTCTATCACCCAAATGAATCATTGCTTCAATTTGTTGTAGCTCAGGTAATAACTGTTTCAAGGTATTAGTGGTATTAGCAGCAGGCATAAAAACTCGTTCTCGGCAATCTATCTCATCTGTGGTAGATCATGTTTTCCTAACAAAGATTGCATCCATATTTAACATAAACTTCAAGAAAGTTTAATCAATTCTTTTTAGAATTCATTTCCCTACTCAACTTTTTAAAAGCGATTTATAGGGTAATAATGAAAAGTATAGTTCCCCTTGAAAAATTTTGCTGTACTGCAGAATCCAGTAGCCATGAGTTCAAAAATACATCCACCTCGCAGCTAATAGCATACATCTCATACGTAGTAACATAAATCCCGGGAGATCGGTTGTGCAACACAAATATGTTTTGAGTTTAGATGGAGGCGGTAGCCATTTGTTAATTCAACTTAGCGTATTAGCTTGTCTGGAAGAGGATAGCAGTTCTTCAACCTACAATTTATTTGACATGGTTGCGGGCTCATCATCCGGGGGGCTGATTGCATGTTTAATTCTGGGCCGGACATTGACTGCCAAAGAGATAATCCATACTGTTCTCCAAGAGAAAATGTTAGAAAAAATGATGGCAGAACATAGGATGAGCAGATTGCTAAATCTACTGCAAATTCGCCCCAAATATAAAGGCACACCCAAAAGCCTGGTATTAAAAAAGGCATTAGGAAACTTAAGGCTTTCATCACTTAATAAACGAATATTGATTCCCAGCTTCAACCTTAATCGGGATCAGTTAGAAATTTTCACCAATGAGAGTCAGCCGGATTTTCTTCTTAGCGAGGTGGCAGATGCTTGCACGGCTGCACCAGCCTATTATCCTCCCGTACAAATGGAAGATGGGAGCTGGCGAATCGATGGGGGCATAGGTATGAATAATCCTGGCCTTAGTGTCTATCTTCATGCTAAAAGGTTTTGGAAGGAATATGATATAAAAGTACTTTCCATTGGATCAGGCTGGCGCAGTTTCGCTATAAATGGCATAAAAGCCTGTGGATATGGCGGAGTTCAATGGTCAGCAAAAGGGATCGCTTCATTAATTCTTAGGGAAAAAATGATTGCAAATGTCAAAATTACTGAGGAGATATTGGGTGATCGTGTGTTATATATCAATCATTATCTAAAAAATTATGATATGCCAGGTAATATGGATTCTGCAAATAATCCAGTATTCCAGCAAAAGGCATTAGAAATTGGCAGAATGTGGTATGCGCAACATCGGGAACAGATTCAACAATGGTTGCAAATCTGATTAATCACGATTGCCATCATCCCAAGAGCGATCTTTAGGATTATCCCTCTCTTAACAAAGGGAAAATATATTGAGAGATTTCAGACTGGATGCCCACATATCCTTACTCATGACCAAGCATCAAACTATTCCCCAGATTTGTAATTCCATTTCCAGATCAAACTGACTTTGTCGGCTTCTCTTTGCCGTCGCCTTCGTATCATGTGCGACTTCCAAATGGTATTAGGCACTTACACCCATCCCCCCAGCTCTGTTTAATTTATTTAGCTTGCTTTATACGGCTTGAGCCTCTTCAGATAAACCAGCGATCATGATATTGGCACTAAGAATCAGACCGGCAATTGAAGCGGCATTCTGCAAGGCACAACGTGTCACCTTGGTGGGATCGAGAACGCCCATTTCCAAAAGGTCACCATATTCCTTAGAGGCTGCGTTATAACCAAAGTTACCGGTATTTTTCAATACATTGGCGAGCACGATAGAGGGCTCATCTCCCGCATTGGTTACGATTTGCCGTAAAGGGTCTTCTAGCGCCCGCAGTACAATCTGAATACCAGCATCCTGTTCAGAATTATCACCTTTTAGTCGTCTGATCGCTGTTCTGGCTCGTAATAAGGCAACCCCTCCTCCTGGCCCAATCCCCTCTTCCACAGCAGCGCGAGCGGCACGCAAAGCATCTTCAATCCGGCTCTTTTTCTCTTTCATTCCCGTTTCAGTAGCGGCACCCACTTTGATGATGGCTACTCCGCCAACAAGCTTGGCGAGACGTTCCTGTGATTTTTCCTTATCGTAACCGTTTGAAGCTGTTTCAATCTGTTGGCGAATTTGTTGGATACGACTTTGAATCTGTTCAATCTTTCCCATTCCACCAATCAAAGTCGTCGTTTCCTTATCCACTTCGACACGCTTGGCCTGGCCAAGATCTTGCAGCGTCATCTTTTGAAGTAGAAGACCGGTTGTCTCAGCGATTACCATGCCCCCAGTGAGAACGGCCATATCTTCCAGCATCGCCTTGCGTCGGTCACCCAATCCCGGCGCTTTGACAGCTATGGATTTAACAATGCCGTGAATATTATTGATCACCAGTGTTGCCAGCGCCTCTCCCTCAACATCCTCTGCAATGATCAGTAATGGGCGATTAGCCTGGGAGACTTGCTCCAGTAACGGTAATAGGTCATGGATATTGCTTATTTTCTTTTCAGACAGAAGGATATAAGGATCATCCAGTTCTGCCTTCTGCTGGTCTGGGTGATTGATAAAGTAGGGAGATAAGTAGCCTTGATCAAACTGCATTCCTTCTACTATTTCCAATTCGTTTTGCAGACTCTGGCCATCTTCGACCGTAATGACCCCCTCCTTGCCTATTTTCTCTATGGTTTCAGCAATCATTTCACCGACCTCAGTATCTGCATTAGCAGATATTGTCGCCACCTGAGCAATTTCTTTTCGGGTTGAGCAGGGTTTGGATACTTCCTTAAGGGCTTTCACTATAGCCGTAATCGCTATGTCAATGCCGCGCTTCAAATCCATTGGATTCATTCCTGCCATCACAAACTTCATCCCTTCATGCACGATCACCTGGGCGAGGATAGTCGCAGTGGTAGTCCCATCGCCAGCCACACTAGATGTTTTGCTGGCCACTTCTCTCACCATGAGCGCACCCATGTTTTCAAATTTGTCTTCAAGCTCGATTTCCTTCGCCACCACCACGCCAGAATTGGCAACAAGAGGTGGGCCATTCGGGCGTTCGAGAATGACGTTGCGGCCTCGCGGGCCTAGTGTGATCCTGACTGCATTGGCCAGAATATCCATGCCCCTGACAATTTTGCTGTATACCGCATCCTGAAACAGGATTTGCTTTGCCGGCAACGGAGCCTCCTGAATGAATTTTTTATGGTCTTGCTCTGATTATTTTATTACAACAGAACTATCCAATAAACTGAGCTGAGGCAAAAGTCCAGTTCATCTTCTTCATCTGATCATAATTTATACTGAGGTTAGTACAAGAACACAAGAACACAAGATCAAAGTGACACGTAGCCCCAGTTTGTAAACCATCATTTTCCTCTAGGCATAAGTACCTCCGCAGCAAAAAATGCTCGCCTCTCTTTAATTATTTGATCTCAAGCTGCTTGATAGCTTTGACATGTTTTTTTGGCATCGTCAATGTTAGCACACCATTTTCATACTTAGCTTGAGCTTTATTCACATCGATTTCCTCATCCAGTCTGACTGAACGGGAGATAGATTCCCAAGAGCGTTCTCTGGAGATAAACCTTTCCCCCTCTTTTTGTTCCACCTCTTTCTTTTTCTCGACTTTGATGGAAATACGGTTACTTTCCAAATCAACTTTTATATTCTCTTTATTGACACCAGGAATATCAGCAAGAATAGTATATGCAGTATCATTTTCTGATAAATCAACTTTCATTACAGATAATTCTCCGATACGTATGCCTAAGTTACCAAGCCAATCCTCAACAGTAGCAAGTAGATCAGATCGAGCAACGATACTGGGCTGAGTTGAAGATGGTTGCGTAGCACTTGATTTACTTTGCAGAGATGAAGCGGGGTGCTGGGCACTTTTCATGATAGGTCTCCTTATCTAAAGCGGTGAAATTTTTGGAAGTCTCGTCAGCCAGTTTCCATCACATCGCGACTGATAAAATCGGCATAAATTACTCAATCACTGTTCTTACTGTTCTATCCATTAGCAACGTAATGCTGACTGACTCCCTCGTCATCTATTTTCTCTCTCATCTTGTTATGCCTGCTCACACGATTCGCTTTGCATAGTTTTAAGAGACAAGAAAGGTCACTAGCCGAGATAATGATTTATCTTAGACTACCCACAAGGAATAATAAATAAGTAGAAACACGTATTTCTGATGGAGAAAAATACCGAGATTTTTTCTCATTTCGATAAATCGCTTATACACGAAGCTTTAATAATACT
This sequence comes from Nitrosomonas sp. Nm34, assembly GCF_900113925.1. Lineage (GTDB taxonomy): Bacteria > Pseudomonadota > Gammaproteobacteria > Burkholderiales > Nitrosomonadaceae > Nitrosomonas. The sequence goes on along the minus strand of NZ_FORD01000002.1, from coordinate 152,227 downwards.
GTCATCTGTTTGTCATCATCAATTGGTAGCATTCCATTAGTGTTAACATTTTATGATTCAGGTTGATTTCCACCAATCGGGTGAAATTTTTTTACAATTCAGGAAAATTATTCAAGATTTGGTCTAGTTTTAAAAGTTTTTCACTTGAAAAAAGTCAACTCAATTTTAGTCAAATAAACTCCCGCCGTGATTGGTTCGTTTACCAATTTATTAAAGAAACTAAATTAACGAAGTAATTAGTTAATCAGATCTTTATTAATTTTCCGTGAAAAATGAAAGCACATTTCTGCCAAAGGGAACACTGATTACCATTCCCTCTCCTCAAAAAATATTAATTATTTTCAATCCTATTTCCAGTGCGGGCAATACAGAATCATTAGCCCATGAATATGGGAGATTTCTTGCTCATCATGGGATAGCGGTGGAGGTCTGCGAGTCAAAGAAAAAAATGAAATCTTACCTACCTCTCGAGACAGCCATGACAGGACATGATCTTATAGTCGTGGTCGGGGGTGATGGAACAGTCAGAAAACTCCTTCCTTTACTTAGTAAAACAGATACCCCCGTTTACATGGTTCCCGGTGGAAACGAGTCCCTATTTGCCCATTCCTATGGAATGAGTGCAAACCCAAAGGATTTACTGCGAGCGATAACGGATGGAAGATGTCTGGAGCAGTTTTATGGCCTGATCAGCGGCAATGGGATTCAGGGAGAAAAGCCATTCTTTATTATGGCTTCGATGGGTTTTGATTCGCTCACAATCAAGCTGATTGGCAAACGAAAAGGACCGATCAGTGATTCTGCTTATGTTTGGAGCGGACTTAACGCCTTAGTTTTTTTACACCACCCTATCGTGACAGTCCATGTTGATGGGCAAGCTGTCATTGATTGCCAATCAGGCTATGTCATAGTGGCTAATAGCGCAGCTTATGCAAGAAATTTACAACTTGTTCCTACTGCCAGCCCATCTTTAAAAAAGCTTGTCCTTGGTTTTTTACCTGACGCAAAGCGTCAACATGAATTGATTAAAGCATTGCGTATGCTTCAACACAAGCCTGCAGGATTTCCTCTGCAATATTTTTCAGGAGAAAGCATCTCCCTTACCTTACACAGCCCCTCCTACCCTCTGCAGGTAGATGGCGATTATTTCCGCAATCGCGATATTGAAGCAGGAAGCACAATAAAATTCAGTATCAGTCAAAAACCAATCAAAGTATTGATTCATACAGACCTGCCTCCATGCGTTTAGCAGGTGAGTGAACACCGTATCCTACACTAGGCCAATATCCTCAACTATTGGCATGAAGCAGGAACGGAAAAATGCGACCAATTTCCCCATCATCTGCGAAAGCCAGCGGTACCAATTGGATTTGGAAAAATTTGTCCAGAAGCGTTTGTTCATCCCCGTTTACATTATGGGACAGGGTGGCTTGATGAAATATAGGACTCATTACTTTTTTCATTCCCCCAAACATGACACGGAGGTGAGCCGCAGACAATATAAATATCCTACGACAGGGAGAAGCCGACAAAATCAGGTTTGACTCTTTGGAATTTCATAAAAGCGACATAATAAATTCATGAAGTTCCTCAAGAATGCTAGGTAATAAGTGAGCAAAATAATCCAGTAACCTAACATTAATAAAAGGAGTCAAAAATGATTGCGCTACTTACATTTAATAGCGAATCATCTATTTTCCCACAAAAAACAATTCCAGCTCTGAGGGCTGCACCACTCATTTCTACAGATAGAGTGAAAAAATCCAATATCGTGACCACATGGGCAAAACGTCAAAGTGAGATTCGTGAAGCGCAGAAGTTGAGATACGAAGTGTTCACAGATGAAATGGGTGCAATTCTTCCCGCTCATATCCCTGGTTTTGATATCGATGACTTTGATGAGTATTGTGAACACTTACTCGTGCGAGATCGTGAAACCTGGCAGGTCATTGGCACTTGCCGCGTCTTGACCCCTGCACAAGCCCAGCTTGCAGGTCGAACCTACATCGAAGGCGAATTTGATCTATCTCCCTTGCAACCGTTGCGAGCGCATATGGCTGAATTAGGCCGAAGCTGTGTGCACAAAGATTATCGGAATGGCATGGTTATCCGAGCGTTATCGAAAGCATTGATCAGCTTTATGATACTTAAGAAGTTAAGCTATCTGATAGGTTGCGTGAGCATACCGATGAATATGAGTTTAGCAAACAATAAACGAGTATGTTCGGGAGATGTAGCTGCAAGTATTTGGCGCCAGGTTAGGGATCAGCATAGGGTGGAGACTCACTATCAAGTCAGACCCCGTTTTCCTTTGCCGGTTGATTGTTTGGATCAATCTTTAAAAATTGACCCACCTCCCCTGCTTAAAAGGTATCTCCGCTTAGGGGCAAAAGTATTAGGAAATCCTGCCTGGGATCCTCACTTTAATACGGCTGATTTGCCTATGTTATTGCAAATAACAGATTTACCAAGCCGCTACCGTAAACATTCTCTGAGGTAATCATGAATAAGCTCAATGGTTATTTTTATGCTAATGCTTTAAAAGCTTCCTTCTTAAACAACGAAGATTCTTCAACAATCATTCCTAAACCCAGAGTTCGTACGGTTTTTATCTCCGATATTCATCTGGGTACCCCAGGTTGTCAGGCACAAGCCTTGTTGGAGTTTTTGAGAGCTTATCCAAGCGAACAGCTCTATCTAGTAGGAGATATTATCGATGGCTGGCAGTTACGCCAAGGTTGGTATTGGCCACAGTCTCACAATGATGTCATACAGAAGTTACTACGCCGTGTCCGGAAGGGTTGCAAGGTAGTGTATGTGCCAGGTAATCACGATGAGTTTGCCCGTCAGTTTTTGGGTCACTCTTTTGGTGGGATAGAAGTCGTAGAGGAAGTGATCTATCAGACTGTTGATGGTCGGAAATTCTGGATAATACATGGTGATTATTTTGATGGCGTTGTGCAGTGTGCTAAATGGCTTGCTTACGTCGGTGATAATCTTTACGAATTAACCTTAAAACTCAACCGTTATTTGAGTTCTCTTCGCGCTCGGTTAGGTATGCCCTATTGGTCACTTTCCCGCTATCTTAAACATAAAGTCAAAACAGCAGTGAGCTATGTGACTTCTTTTGAGCAAGCCGTAGCTATGGAAGCACGTCGTCGTGGGTTGGACGGTGTCATCTGTGGACATATACACCACCCTGAGATACGCGATATCAATGGAATTACATACTGTAATGATGGAGACTGGGTCGAGAGTCTTTCGGCATTAGTCGAACACTTTGATGGACGAATCGAACTCGTTCACTGGCCTCAGTGTCAGCGAGAGCTGGAGAATCAAAGTTCGGCTAGTGCGGAGGATACTTTGGCCATCCCTGACCATATGCCTGCTACGGCAAAAGTCAAAGAAAAAGATGAGGCACTCGCATGAGACTGGCCTTAATAACGGATGCATGGCACCCCCAAGTTAATGGTGTGGTCACCACTCTGATGGAGCTGGTTAAAGAGCTCGAAAAACTCAATCATAGTGTGAAAATCATTCACCCCAATCTTTTCAATACTCGTCCTTGCCCAGGTTATCCAGGAATTGATCTGGCGATTCGCCCCACAAAGCAAATGGCGCAAATACTGAAAGTACTGAATCCTGATGTCATTCATATCGCTACTGAAGGCCCGCTGGGCTGGGCAGCCCGTTCCTTATGCCTGCAATCAGGCTGGCCTTTTACCTCTGCATTTCATACAAAATTTCCAGAGATCTTTAATGCATCGGTCAAAGTCCCCGTTTCCTGGGGATATGCTCTGCTTAGACGCTTTCACCAACCTTCAGCAGGGGTGATGGTTCCGACACAATCTGTTTTATCTGGTTTGCAAAAACGAGGTTTCCAGAATCTCAAACCTTGGACGCATGGAGTCGATACTGATTTATTTAAGTATCATCATCGGTCCGTTTTTTTCCCAGCTCTAGGTACGATACCCAGACCTATCGCACTATTTGTGGGCCGTATTTCATATGAAAAAAATATTGAAGCATTCCTGGAAATGGATTTTCGGGGAAGTAAGATCGTTAGCGGGGCAGGACCACTGGAGAAGCAACTCAGGCAACGCTTTCCTGAGGTATATTGGTTGGGAATATTGCCACGCAATGAATTAGTGACGCTATATGCGAGTGCTGATGTTTTTGTATTCCCTAGCAAAGCGGACACCTTTGGATTGGTTCTACTTGAAGCGATGGCAACAGGTACACCTGTCGCTTGTTATCCTGTTGATGGTCCGTTAGAAGTGATTGGTAATAGCGGCGGCGGAGCCATGTCAAATGATCTGGAAGATGCCGTTTCGAAAGCCCTGCAAATTTCCCGGGGGGAAGCACGAGCAAGAGCCGAAGCTTTCAGCTGGTATGCTGCTGCAAAGGATTTTATTGATTATTTAGAACCTATTCGGTAATAGAAAATATTCTATCTTTTAAGGCTGTGAATAAAAAAGATACTGGAAGGCTGGGCATACGTGACCTCGTAGCCAACATAAATTTTTTCAGTAAAGTAAATTGCCAACGATGCGGGCAAACTTACATTAAGTAAATCTATTTCACCTATATCGCTAGCTAGCTTTCTTTGATTGGAAACATTGATCGCCACTCTCGGTCTCAAAATTATCCCAGATTTTCCATTAAGAAGATTTTTTAATGGAATCCATTAGAATAATAAATTGTTAAAATAAGAACAGTCTGTTAGGTTAAGGCAGTTTGATTTATGCGGCAGTTTGATTTATGCACGTTTTTCTTGTGGAAGATCCGTGGATTTTGAGCTTCGCTTTAGTAATTAAGAGATAGCGGCTTGGGATAGCATGGGGTTGATAAAGCGGATGCTGGACCGAATTGAATTTAGTCAAGCTGTGCCAGGCTGTGGCTTGCCACAGCCTGGCAGTACTCGAGGCTATGCACCGATTCAGTTACTTTTACAGTTCATGTTATCAGTCTGGTGTAGCGCAAACCGTTTTGAACAGACGGAAGTGACACGGCATCATCCTGTGCTGAAAGAGCTGTTTGATTTCAAACGAATGGCTAAGGCCAGAGCGACAGCCATAGCACTCATAATGCATTGGCCTTTTGGTATGATAAGTACGACAGTTTGGATAAGCTGGCTGGTGGGCATTGAATGATGGCATAGAGCTGACTGCTTTTGACAATCAGGCGCCTGTTGAAAAAAACCGTGCCGGGTGATCGGTATTCGGCAAAAGATCAATGAGCGATCTGATACCAGAGGTAAGACGTTGTCTTTATTTGCAGATGATCCGGTTTTTGCTCAATACCGTTACAGTGCATGGGTTACCGATATGGATTTGCCTGCAGCAGAGCTTTGGCGTTTACATCGTGGCCATACTGACCGTGAAAACTGTATCAAGGAACTGAAATATGATTTTGGTGGACAAAGCTTTAACCCCGTAGATTTCCTGGCTACTGAAGCTGCCTTAATGACAATCATGCTGGCCTATAATTCGATGAATTTGTTTCGTCAGGCAGTATTACGAAGTGATAGGGTGTCAGGCAAACCTGATTCCAACACACCCTTAAAACCCTAAGTAACAAGCTCTTTGCCAAAGCAGGTTATATTACTCATGAAGGTCGAAAAAAGATTATTAACTAGCCGCTGTCATACTACAGCTTGAATGAATCAATCGTCTTTGGGATAAGTCCAAAACATTTGGTCTTCTCCGTTAAATTCAGCTCAATATTTTTCCCTTAATCGGCTCCAGCGGAAAATCGGGGATTATTTATGATGGTTGAATAACAAGCTGACGGCGGATGGGCTCGGTAAATCTAGTTGGTATTTACTTTGCGCCATATAACAAGGCTAATCATATTATAAAAGAACAATCATATGCTCAGACCAAAAGTTCTCATCGTTAATGACCACCCAGCTAGTTTGCTTGCATTGGAAAGTCTCTTAACCGACACGGCGGAAGAAAATGGCTTTGACATGGTGACTGCGCACTCCGGTGAAGCAGCCTTGCGGCATGTACTGCATCAGCAGTTCGCCGTCATCTTGCTCGATATCAGCATGCCTGGCATGGATGGTTTCGAAACCGCGGAGATCATTCACTCCCATCCACGCTCAGCATCGGTCCCCATTATTTTTGTCACGGCGCATCATGATGACGAAATGAATCGCCTTAAGGGATATCAGAAAGGTGCAGTCGATTACCTTTTTATTCCTGTCATTCCCCAGATATTGAAAAACAAGGTGCTGGTTTTCGTCGAGCTTGCCAAAAAGAACTTGCAACTGCAATATCAGACTGAGCAGTTGGAAGAGCTCAATCGCGATCTGCAGGTAAAGCAGATGCAGGATCTCAAGAAAATTAATGCCGCGCTGGAAGCCGAGATCATCGAGCGCCGGCAAGCGGAAGAACGTGCGCATAGTCTGGCAACTCGGGATGCGCTTACTGGTTTGCTGAACCGCCGCTCGTTGGTAGAACATCTAAAAGAGGCGATCGCGCGCGCCAAGCGTCAAAAGAAAAGCCTGGCAGTGCTGTTCCTTGACATGGATAACTTCAAAACCATCAATGACACACTCGGCCACGATGTCGGTGATGATTTGCTGATACAGATGGCTAAGCGGATTAGCGGTGCTGTACGCGGATCTGATATGGTTGGGCGGCTCGGAGGCGATGAATTTGTGGTGCTGATGGAAGACTTGCTATCTTATCAGGACGCGGCGTTGGTAGCAAAAAAGATTGTGCAAATCAATACGCCGCCATGCACTATCGGCGTACATAGCCTGAAGACCTCGGTCAGCATTGGCATCAGTCTGTTTCCACAGGATGGGGATACGGTACAGACTTTGATGAAACATGCTGACCTGGCGATGTACCATGCCAAGCAGCAAAGACGCGGCAGCGTGCAATTCTTCCACGAAGAGTTGAACAAGCGCCTGCTTGAGCGCATCCAGCTTGAACAGGAAATACAACACGCATTAGAAAAAAACGAATTTGAGCTGTACTATCAACCCAAAGTGGATATTCTTTCTAGCCAGGTCATCGGCCTCGAAGCGCTACTGCGCTGGCACCATCCGCGCCTCGAACTGATTTCTGGAATCGATTTTATCTCCGCAGCCGCCGATAGCGGTCAACTGGTAACAATAGGGGAATGGGTTCTCAATGCTGCTTGCGAACAAGCAAGACGCTGGCGCGATAATGAATCAAGCTTGAGCAAGCTACCGATTGCAATCAATATCGCGATTCCGCAGATTTTTGCAGGACTCCCCGGGACCCTCCGTAGGACGCTTCACAAATACGGCATTCTCCCATCATCGATACAACTGGAAATCACTGAATCGCTTTTGATCCGTGACCTGGAAATGGTGACATCGGTGTTGCGCCAAATTAGCGAAAGCGGTATTTCAATCGCTATCGATGATTTCGGCACTGGTTATTCATCGCTTTCGGTGCTGAAAGCGCTACCGATCGATATCCTGAAAATCGACCAGTCCTTCGTGCGCGACTTGGGTAAAACCACTAGCGATACCGCCATCGTGGCAGCTATCATCAATATGGCGCACGCACTTGCAGTACGCGTAGTGGCTGAAGGCGTGGAAACCAAAGAACAACTGGCGATACTAAAATCGCTCAAATGTGATGAAGTTCAAGGCTTTTATATTGGCCAGCCACTACCAGCCGATACACTGGCACAGCAATTATTGCAAACGACCAGCGCATGAGTCATTGGGTAGATCAACCTTCACTCGCCACTTCGCTTGAGGCACATACTCTAACCAACTGAAAAACAAGGCAAGCTTGATGGATATGACGACAGATTTGACTGAAGAGCTGGATGTAAGGCTCTTGCTGAAAGTATTGACCGCTCTCAAAAAGGGCAATTTTTTTATCCGCATGCCGTCCGACTGGACCGGGTTACCCGGCAAGATCGCCGATACGCTGAACGATATCATCGAAATAAATCAGCAAATGGCAAAAGGCATCACCCAAGTCAGCCGGGTGGTGGGACGTGAAGGACAGCTCACGCAACGTGTCCCCGTCTTGAATGTGGCAGGTGGCTGGGCTGCCAAAATCAAAGCTGTCAATACACTGATTGACGATCTGGTTCGCCCGACCACAGAAATGGCGCGTGTGATCAGCGCAGTCGCCAAAGGTGACCTGTCGCAAATGGTGGCATTGGATGTTGACGGGCGTCCACTCAAGGGGCAGTTCCTAAGCGCAGCTTCTACCGCAAATACGATGGTAGACCAGTTGAATTCGTTCGCCTCGGAAGTTACGCGCGTAGCGCGTGAAGTCGGCACCGAAGGTAAACTGGGCGGCCAAGCCCATGTACCTGGAATCGCTGGTATATGGAAAGATCTGACTGACAGTGTGAACTCGATGGCGGGCAATCTTACCTCGCAAGTGCGCAATATCGCGGAAGTAACCACGGCAGTCGCGAATGGCGACCTATCGAAAAAAATTACCGTGGATGTGAAGGGCGAAATCCTGGAATTGAAAAATACCATCAATGTGATGGTGGACCAGTTGAATTCGTTCGCCTCGGAAGTTACGCGCGTAGCACGTGAAGTCGGCACTGAAGGCAAGCTGGGCGGCCAGGCCCATGTGCCTGGAGTCGCTGGTACATGGAAAGATCTGACTGACAGTGTGAACTCCATGGCGGGCAATCTTACCTCACAAGTGCGCAATATCGCGGAAGTAACCACGGCAGTCGCGAATGGCGATCTATCGAAAAAAATCACTGTGGATGTGAAAGGCGAAATCCTGAGATTGAAGAATACCATCAATGTGATGGTGGACCAGCTCTCCTCATTTGCAGCAGAAGTAACGCGGGTAGCACGTGAAGTGGGTACCGAAGGAAAACTGGGGGGCCAGGCTTATGTGCCAGGGGTTGGCGGCACTTGGAAAGATCTGACGGATAATGTCAACTCCATGGCATCCAATCTGACCGGTCAGGTGCGCAATATTGCTGAAGTGACGACTGCGGTAGCCAATGGTAACCTGTCGAAAAAAATCACCGTGGATGTAAAAGGTGAAATCCTGGAATTGAAAAATACCATCAATGTGATGGTGGACCAGCTCTCCTCATTTGCAGCGGAAGTAACTCGAGTGGCGCGCGAGGTCGGTACCGAAGGCAAGCTGGGCGGGCAAGCCAGCGTGCCGGGCGCGGCCGGAACCTGGAAAGATTTGACCGAGAATGTCAACCAGCTCGCAGCTAATCTGACTACCCAGGTACGCGCGATTGCAGAAGTGGCGACCGCGGTGACGCGCGGCGATCTGTCGCGCTCGATCCAGGTAGAAGCGCGTGGTGAGGTGTCTCACCTCAAGGATAATATCAATGAGATGATCCGCAATCTCAAGGAAACTACGCAAAAAAATGCGCAGCAGGACTGGCTAAAGACCAACCTGGCACGCTTCACGCGCCTGTTGCATGGGTACCGCGAGCTCGATACGGTGACCAGGCTGATCCTGTCCGAACTGGCGCCGCTGGTATCCGCCCATCATGGCATATTCTATATGATGGATGTCACGGAGCAGGACGAGCGGCTCCGCATGGTAGCAAGCTATGGCTACCGCCTTGGCAATAATGGATGGCCGACTTCATTTGCGCTAGGCGAAGGGCTGGTTGGCCAGTGTGCGCTGGAGAAGAAATGCATCTTGCTTACCAATGTCCCGGGCGACTATATCAAAATCTCTTCCGGCTTGGGAGCGGCGGTGCCTACCAATATTATCGTGCTGCCTATCCTGTTCGACGAGCAAATTAAGGCAGTGATTGAAATCGGATCGTTGGAGTGCTTCACCGAAACCCGTCTGTCCTTTCTCGGCCAATTGATGGAATCGATAGGCGTAGTGCTCAACATGATCGAAGCCAACAGCCGGACTGAAAGCCTGCTGGCGCAGTCGCAATCCCTGGCGCACGAATTGCAGCAAACCAACCGTGAACTGGGGGAAAAAGCACGCCTGTTATCCGAGCAAAACATTGAAGTGGAGCGCAAGAACCGCGAGGTCGAGCATGCCAAGCTCGCGCTTGAGGAAAAAGCGGCCCAGCTGGCGCTGTCGTCCAAATACAAATCGGAATTTCTAGCCAATATGTCGCATGAGTTGCGCACGCCCTTGAATAGCCTGCTGGTTCTGGCCCAGCAGTTAAGCGACAACCCTGCAGGCAATCTGACCCACAAGCAAGTCGAATTCGCCAACACCATTTACAGTTCAGGCAGCGACCTACTGACGCTGATCAATGATATTCTTGACCTGTCGAAGATCGAGTCGGGCACAGTTACGCTGGAAATCAGCGAGTACAGGTTTCAAAACCTGTGCAATTATCTGGAGCGGACCTTCCGCCATATGGCCGAAGCCAAGCGCATCAGTTTCTCAGTAGAGCTCGCCGGCGACTTACCATTCTCAATGATGACAGATATCACCCGCTTGCAACAGATACTAAAGAATCTGTTATCAAATGCATTCAAGTTCACTACCCATGGCTCTGTATCACTGAAGATAGCGCTGGCGCAGGAGGGATGGAGCGTCGGTCACCCCACCTTGTCGCAAGCTGCTGCGGTACTGGCTTTTTCTGTGACCGATACTGGAATGGGCATTACGCCGGATAAACTGCAACTGATTTTTGAAGCTTTCCAGCAGGCGGACGGCAGCACCGCACGCAAATATGGCGGTACCGGTCTGGGGCTATCGATCAGTCGCGAATTGGCGTTCATGCTGAACGGGGAAATCCGGGTGCAAAGCAAACTCAACGTCGGCAGCACATTCACTTTATTCCTGCCTTACGACAGCAGTGTTCTCACCAATGATGAATTAGTGAGCCAGTCATCGTCGCAGGCGGCAGTGCTGACTAGCAATGTCATCCATATGCCCGAGAAAGCGTTCGATCATACCAAACCGGCCGAGCCGGCCAATACGGTAGTAATGACCACAGTGGGGGATGCGACCCTGGATGACAGGGCGCTGATTGCATCCGGCAGCCCGTCCATCTTGATCGTAGAAGACGATCCGCGCCTGGCTCAAACCCTGTTGGATTGTGCTCACGAAAAGAATTTCAAGGGGATCGTGGCATCGTATGGTGATTCTGTACTGGCCCTGGCGCGTGATTACCTGCCGACCGTGATCTTACTGGATATCGATCGGCCCGAGGCTGATGGCCTGTCAGTGCTTGACCGCTTGAAGCGCGACCCGGGCACCCGCCATATCCCGGTCCATATCCTCTCAAATCAAAAGGAAGGCGAGTACAGTTTACGACTCGGCGCCATCTCTTATCTGGTTAAACCGGTGAGCTTGGAGCGGCTGCAGGAGGAATTCGTCCACATGCAGCAATTCCTATCGAATCACAAGCGAAGCCTGCTAGTAGTGGAGAATGACCGGAAACGGCGCAACACCATAATTGGTTTGATTGGCGAGTCCGATGTACATATCGTTACTGCCGAAACCGGGCAGCAGGCGCTGGACACACTCCAATCCGATCATTTCGATTGTATGGTACTGGATCCTACTACCCTACCGGACATGAATGGCTTGGACCTACTTAATAGGATAGGTCAAGATGAAAGCCTATGCACCATGCCAGTCGTGATCTACGCAGCCAATAAACTCGAGCGCAAGGAAATGGCAAAACTCAAACATATCAGCAAAACCATCGTGGTTAAGGAAGCCCGTTCGCCGGAGCGCTTGTTGGATGAGACCGCGCTATTCCTGCATCGTTCTCTAGCCAGCCTGTCCGAGCCGAAGCGGCGCATGCTGGATGAGAGCCAGGCTGCCGATAACGGACTGAGCGGACGCCAGGTCTTGATTATCGATGATGACTTGCGCAATCTCTTTGCGCTCAGTTCGGTACTGGAGCAACAGCAGATGAAGGTATTGTTCGCGGAAAATGGCAAGGATGGCATCGAAGTTCTAAAAAACAATCCATCGATTGAAATCGTGCTGATGGATATCATGATGCCTGAGATGGATGGCTACGATACGATGCGGACCATCCGCCGCATACCCCGCTTCAAGCAATTGCCCATCATTACGCTGACTGCCAAGGCAATGAAAGGTGACCGTGATAAATGCATTGCGGCTGGCGCATCCGACTATATCACCAAGCCGGTTGATGTTGCGCGGTTACTTTCGATGATGCGAGTATGGTTGCATAAATAACTACTTCAAAAATGTGCGAAGGCGAGCTGCAGACCGTATCAATAATACGGCAAGGTGAAGCCGATAAAGCTAGTTTTATTTAGAAATAGAATAAAAAAGAAAGCTGCGATGATGCAACTTCCTTTTTATCGCACTATAAACACTCAACAGAAGGCAGCGCCGAGTCTATTCATCACTGCCTTCACTTATCGGAATCATTGGGGTTACTGCCAGAACGCCTTATTTTATTTACTTTACTGATTTTAAAGCCAATAACCATTGGAGGAAAACCATTAATACGATATGCTTGGTAAGCAAACGCAGAATTTACAGCTCAATCTCAGTGCCGCTTATGCAATATCCTATCAAGTATTTCCAGAAAGTATGGCAAGAATTTGTGGTTTATTTTCATTTTATTAGAAAAAAAATATAGGAAATAACATGAAAAAATATTTATATGCTCTGCTGTGCTTGTTTCTGCCTGCAGTCAGCGCCATCGCTACAGAGCATACCGCACCTGCAGAAGTCATGGGAGCGGTCACCGTAGACACAGCGACCGCTAAACGGTTATACGATCAAGGCAATATTTTTATTGATGTGCGTAATTTGGAATATTTCAATTATGAGCATATCCAAGGGGCCAAGCATCTGGATGTCAATAGTGAACTTTTCACGGACGGCGATCTGAATATCCTTGCCGAGAAGGGTCAAGGCGTTGTGTTTTATTGTAATGGGATTCATTGCCTAGGCAGCTCTAAAGCCAGCAAAAAAGCAGCAGAATGGGGATGGCGCAAAATCTATTACTATCGAGAAGGATTTCCGAAATGGAAAGAGGCTGGCTATCCTATTGGCTCTTTTGAATATCCACAGAGCGTAGCACACTGATGGACTTGATAGAGCACATTTTGTAGCGTCCTATCTTAAGCCAGCTAACCTGGATAGCTCACCAGGTTAGCATAGACCAGCTAATCAAATAGGTAGTTGAGTCCGTTACTTGGATGTTTGCTGGAGCGCTTGCTCGATTGTTGCGACCATTTCCGGATCAAAAGGTGTGGTATGGGGACTGAATTGCTTGATCAGCTTACCATCCTTACCAATCAAAAATTTATGAAAATTCCAGGTAGGATAAGTACCGGAAACTTTTGCCAGTTGCTGAAAGAATGGGTGGGCATCTTCTTTCTTGACGGTTATTTTCTCAAACATAGGAAATTTGACACCATAAGTTAACCGGCAAAAATCCTGTATTTCTTCCTCCGTGCCAGGCTCCTGCCCCATAAAATCATTGGAAGGAAAGCCAAGCACTGCGAATCCTTGTTTCTTATATGTCTCATGTAATTTCTCCAATCCATCATATTGAGGGGTATAACCACATTTACTGGCAGTATTCACCACGAGCAGCACCTTACCCGAATAAGCATGACATAAGTTTACGACCTCACTGCCTGCCAGCTTTCTAAAATTCTGATCGAGTAAGCCATCCTGGCAACTGAAAACAGGTTGAACAAAAAAAATTAATACGAATAGCAATAAAATACGCATCAATGCCTCCTTCTGTAAAAATTAATCTTATGGCGGCTCACTACAAATAATCGTGATCCTTATCGATCCTTATCGATCCTTTTCCTACCTTTCAGCGGACCCGAAAAACCGCCTGCGCTCTGTCTTAGTGTGCTGGGTAAGCTGGCAAGCAATACGGTAAGTACGAAGTACTTTCTGCGCATATCCCAACACACTGTCATAAGGATAATGAATCACCTCGTTAAGATCTGCTTCAGGCGCGAAGCCAGCCGGAAAATCGGTCAGCAACTCAATGCCTTCATTCACATGTTCTGCAGTATAAATATGAAACAAGCCTTGAGTAACGGCTTCGATTACATGGTATGACAGCATGAGATGCCTGCGGTTGCGATGAGGAATCAGCACCCCATGCGTCCCATCCAACCCCGCTTTCTCACAAACATTAAAGAACCCTTCTATTTTTTCATTGAGGCCCCCTACCGGCAGGATTTCACCATACTGATTCATTGCCCCCGTTACTGCAATTCCCTGTTTGAGTGGCACGCCTGATAAGGCAGAAAGCAAAGCATACCATTCTGCACACGAGGCAGAATCTCCTTCTATTCCATTATATTCCTGTTCAAATACAATAGAAGCACTGAGTGCAAGCGGCGCGATATGCGCAAACAGGGCCGCTAGATAGCTCTGCAGGATAAACATACCTTTATCGTGGATCGGCCCGGAAAGCCCTACCTCGCGCTCGATATTCAACACGCCTCCATTTTCACCCGCGAACGTGTGCGCGGTAATACGCACCGGTGCGCCAAAACAATGGTCTCCCAAATCTATTTGCGTCAAACCATTAATCTGCCCAACCTTTTTTCCTTCGATCACAATCGAGACATCCCCATCTGCAATCGATTCCTGCAGACATTGATCCGGATAATTATGCCGATGGATACGTGCTTGCAGCGCATTCTCGACATCAGCTACATCCACAAGGCAACCGGTGTGAGCTTTGCACTGAGCAGCGCTCTCCAATACCAGTGTTTCTGTACGGCTGAAAATAGCACTCTGACGGGACTGATCGTTAGCTGCCCGGTGACAATCTTCCAACAATCGCGCAACCGCAGCTGCGGTAAAATGGGGCAAACCGGCTTCATGGCAGGCGTGCGCCACAAAAATGGAAGAAGCAAGGCGGCTTTGTGCGCTGGCTATGAAGCTATCAGCAAAATCAACCTTGATACGGAAACGCCTGGCAAGCTCTGGATTCTCTTCCTGTAATATATAGTATTGTTCACGCGAGCCGATCAATATAATCTTAACCTGAATCCGCACTGCTTCTGGTTCGAGCGAAACAGCTGGAATCTGGGTTAAGGTCGTGCCGGGCTCTTCAATTTGCAGCAAATGACTGCGCAGCAGGCGGCATAATTTCTCCCAAAGCAGGCTGTCCACTAACACATCATCGAGGTGCAGCATGAGAAATCCTCCATGGGCCTTGAGCAGACTACCCGCCCGAATGCGCGTAAAGTCTGTCTCTAAAACGCCTTCTACGGATTGATACTCAATGCTGCCAAACAGTGAGCGAACAGACGGACTTTCTTCGATAATTACCGGTGCTCCCTTCAAATCATGATTATCTACCACCAGATTAATCTGATAGCGTGCTAATAAGGAGTTAATTTCCTTTTTGCGTTTTTCTTCGTCAGTATCAGAGAATTTGAATAACGCGACATTCTCGAGAATATCCTCCTCCATCTTCCCCAGATAGCGGTCGAATTTGCTGCGGTATTCTGCAGATAATTTCAGCATACTGCGAATTGCCTTTAATTCACCTTCCAGTAGCAACTTGACCTTATTGCGCTGCAACGTTATCAGAGCCTCATCTTTGATTCGCTCCAAGGGGCGTATCTTTTCAAAATAGCGTGCAATTTCAGCCTGTAAGGCTTGTTCTACTTCCTCAATTTCAGCTCTTCGCTCCTTAGGTAACGCCAACACTTGAGGTTCAGTCAAAATTTTTCCAGATTTATCTATTAGCGTGAAAACCATACGGCCGGCTTCCCGCTGAATAGCAAAATGATGTTTCTCAGCAAACGCATCAAGCTCAGCAAAGGCTTTAGCCTCTTCCAGTTTAAAGTTTTTTTCGATCCGTTTGCTTTCCGCCTTGAGAGCAGGCTCCTCAAGACATCGGGGTATTTCTGTCTGCAGATATTTCGCTAGCTGTGTCAATTTTTGGCGCAACAGACGCCCCTCTCCTGCCGGCAAATGCAAGGCTAAGGGTCTTTCTGGTACACCGAAGTGATGCAAATAACACAAATCAGGCGGAACAGGCTTGTTTGACGCTACTTTCGTCATTGCCTGCCGCAGCAAGGAAGACCGTCCACTCCCTACTTCCCCAAGCACGAATAAGTTATAATCCGGCTGCTCCATTTCGAGCCCGAAGTAAGCAGCCTTCTCGGCACGCTCCTGCCCGATCCAGGAAAGTGGTTGACCGACCAGTTCTGAAGTATTGGTAAATCCAAGTAAATCGGGATCAATCGTCAGGCGGAGCTGGTGCGGAGTCAGTTCAATAATTGGCATTTATCAGTATTTTTATTGTTAACAAGAAATCCACAATTGTAACCGTTTAATCATTGTTCCTGACAGGAACAATGACAACTACAATGACAGCCACAGTGTCACCATCACGTGCCATACTGTTTCAGGTTGTGCTATTTTATTAGATGAGCAATTTACTTCCGATTCGATTTCCCAATCAAACCGGTTCGAAAGTGAGCCGTAAATAGGTATCAATAATCAATAAGACCACATCAGGCTTGATTCAGCAAAGGAATGAGTTAGCGAGCGGTTGAAGAATATATTCGAGACCATTCATGATAGGCGAAAAAAGCCGATTTATTTTATATCTGATAAATGAGTATTTTGAGTCCTTTTCATCCCACAGCAGCCACATAGATCATTTTTAGACAGCCTCATTCCATTTCCAAATCAAACATGACGCGCAGGCTAGCCGCAGACAGTATAAAAATAATACGGCAAGGGGAAGCCGACAAAATCAGTTTTGATTTAGAAATGGAATTAGCCCTGTTGCGGATGCTCTCTGCCTGACTACCTACCATTTATTCAAATTAAAACACGATGACTCATCCCATTCGGCCTTTTACTGTCACCCACCGCCTGGTTTTCACCCTTGCCGCCCCGATGACCCTCGCTTATCTGACGACGCCCCTACTGGGAATAGTCGACACGGCGGTAGTGGGCAGGCTAGGAGAAGCGTTCATGATTGGTGGGCTGGCGGTTGGCGCTATTTTGGTTGATGTGATTTTTACCACCTTCAACTTTCTGCGTTCTGGCACGACCGGTCTCACTGCCCAGGCTTATGGCCGTGAAGATCAGACTGAAATTCAGGCAACGCTGTTGCGCTCACTGATAATAGGCGTTGCCAGCGGGAGCCTTTTACTCATGCTTACTCCACTGCTGTTATCGCTGGGTCTTTATCTGATGGAACCTAGTGAAACGGTTGCTATTGCTACACAGCAATATGTGCTGATCCGTATGCTCGGTGCGCCAGTGACACTGGGAAATTACGCCTTGTTAGGCTGGTTCATCGGGCTGGGCAGGACCCGGACTGGACTGCTGCTACAGATCGTGCTCAACGGCAGCAATATTATTCTTTCGATCTTTCTTGGTCTGCACCTGTCCCTAGGGATCAAAGGCGTCGCAGCCGCGACTGTCATGAGTGAATTGTTGGCTTTCCTGCTCGGCTTGCTGATTTGTTATCCATTCTTTAAATGCAGCGCACGGCCGTCTTGGCAGCGATTGCTGGATCGGGCTGCGCTTTGGCGCTTTGCTAATCTCAATTTTGATATTATGCTGCGTTCCTTTGCGCTACTGTTCGCTTTTGCTTTCTTTACTACCCAAGGGGCCTATCTGGGCGAGCAAACGCTTGCAGCCAATGCCGTGTTGATGAATTTTTTCATGCTGGCCAGCTATTTCCTGGACGGCCTGACCTCTGCTGCAGAACAACTTGCCGGTCGCGCCATCGGGGCAAATTACCGCGACGGCTTCATGCGCAGCCTAAAGTTGACCTTAGGCTGGAATACCGTGATGGCAAGCTTGCTGGCGATGATGCTCTGGCTCTTGGGTGAGCCCATGATCGCACTCATTACGACGCTGGAATCAGTACAAATGGAAGCAGCGCAATACCTGCTGTTAGTCGCCCTGCTACCGCTCACTGGAGTGCTTGCCTTCCAAATGGATGGTATCTTCATAGGCGCTACCTGGTCACGTGACATGAGTCTGATGATGCTGGTTTCGCTCGGTGCTTATCTGGTGACATGGTGGTGGCTGCGTGATCTTGCCAATAGCGGTTTGTGGCTCGCTTTGCATGTATTCCTGCTGGTACGCGGCCTTACTTTGTCTGCACGCCTGCCGGTAAGAATAAGACAGACATTCAGCCAAACTGAGTGAAACCAGTCATCTCATTCATCTCATTTCACTGCCCAATCAAAATGGACGCGAAGTTGATCAAAGGCAAACCTGGAGCATCAGAGTCATACGAGAAGCAAACTTCATAGTTGTTTTTTACCTAACGGCTTGATGTTTTGCGGTCTGATCACTCCCGGCCAAAGGTTATGATGGGTATCCAGGAAAACCAATTCCATTTCACGCAGATGACGTAAGTCTCGTTGCCGTGTCTTATCATTTAACTTCAAATACAGGCCTGTGTACCAGGGTGTCTGACGAATTTCATCCAGTGGCATTGCGCGACGCCTGCCCAGCAGCTGGGAAACAATCGTATATTGACGTACATTGATGCGCTTTTCCTCAAGTAAGCGGTGCAGCTTACTTTCAAACAGTAACAGTGCCGTCATCTGGTTTACCCTGTCTTGCAGCGTGTTGATCGTCTGACGGATACCCTCCAGGTAAAACTCGACAAATGGGTGATTAGGCCAGGCCTGCCCTTTTTCTGCGGTCTTGCGACAGGTATTAAATAGCGTGAAATAGCTATCGATGTTAGCGAGATAATAGCGTGCCAGGGCAAACGGCGCATAGCGATAACCTGCCGCTTGCAGCAGAGTAGCTTCGATTACCCGGCCTACCCGGCCGTTACCGTCCCAGAAAGGATGAATGAGCTCATAATAGAGATGCACCAGCGGCGCCCGAACCAATACAGGCACACCAGATCTTTCCATTTCCGCATGCCAGCCGATAAGCGCATCCAGCAGGCGATCAATATCCTTCCCATATTGAGGTGGCTTATAGCGTCCACCGTGGCCTTCATCTCCGACATAGGTAACATGATGCTTCGGATTATTGCGAAGCTTGCCAGGCTGGTTATTGGGATGAGGGATTTGCTGCGTAATGAGACGATGCACCTCAAGAATGAATTCCCGATTCAGCGACCACCCGGCAGTTCGGGCAACCTGTTGCGATAAGTCATAAGCAGCCTTGATGTTCACTGCGCGACGCTGTTCAATTTCCTTGACCTGCGCTGGATCAAGCATTAAAGCATTGGCAGTTTCGTCTTCACTCAGCTTGCCTCCTTCAATGGTATTCGTACCAAACACACTGCTGACCACCACTTCTCGCTCCAGCTGATTAGCCACTTGAGAAAAAGGTGAAGCAATAAAACGGTCATGCGTATCTTCAGCACGCTGAAGCGCCAGTTTAATCCGAGCAGCTTCAACGCCCACCTCGAAAACAAACGGACCAAAACGATCCATGTCAATGCGACGTGTTAAATATTCCAAGCCTGGAGCCAATTCAATGTCAGGCATAATGTCCTCACAAATGTCTTTTTATTGATATTTATTTCACATATTATTCAGTATATTACATTAAAAATCCAGATTATCAATGATCAGATAATGTCCATTTATTATGAGCCTATTGATATCACTCGCTCGATCAAATGGTTTTCTGGCACATAACAGCTTCACCTGCCGGTCATGCGATCAAGCCCACTCATACAATTTTTTCGCAGACATAGAGCAAGTCAGCTAATTTAAACTCCGATCAAACCTGATCCAATGACAAGCCGTAGCAGTACAAATCCTACAGCAAGGAAAAAGCCGACCAAGTCAGATTGAATTTAAGGGCGCCAATAAACATTTCAGCGTTCGAAACAAGACAAGGCGAGAACAAACAATGTTGACGCAGCCTATCACTGATAGGTAAGGAGCTTTTTTGTGAACAACGAAGTATGGTGACGAGAGGGGTAAGCAGGCAATCCACGAAGTGGATGCTCGCAAATATGAATTTTTAGAGGTGCTCTTAAATGAAATAAGACATTCAGCGGCCCTTTGATGGAGCAAGCTTTCCGGCTCTGACCAGAAGTAGTTAAAAGCCCTGGGTAACCAGGCAAGCGCGAGATCACTTCTCGCTTTCAGCTACCATTAAGAACGAGGCGCCAGAATCAGGGAAGGTTTATTAAATTTATGGCGGATGGAATTAATTGCTTTCAATATACTGGGTTGACTAACAATTCTGGCTTCCAGCTCACGTTTTTTGGGAAAATCCAGTAGAGAAATGCCAATCAGCATGGTCAATAAGCCCTGCCCCGGTACAAACAGCATAATAAACCCGGCCAGAACGAACACACTACCGACCAGGTTTTTAATGATTAAGCCTAGTATCCGTAGCACCGGATGATGATTTTTCATCCAGTGGCGTGGCGTACGCGTGTCAAAATAGTCCGCTGGTAAACGGATCAGAATAATGGGAATAGCGATCAAGGTACCAATAAAGCCAATAATCGAAGCTATCGTGATACTGATCAGGATATGGGCTGGAATCCATTGTTGAATTGCTTCAAATACTTCACTCATAATGTCTATCTTAGCATTTCTTACAGTTACAGATGAAGGATTCCACGGTCAGACAGCATGATCCGTAATGAAATGCGGTACTCGCATGATTACTGTGAAGTAGTTGCGCTGAGAACAAATAGGTTGGTCCAGCATAACGTTTACCAAAGTGCTGTCCGGACCGAGCTGTCATTCCATTTCCAAATCAAACATGACGCGAGGGCGAGTTGCAGGCAGTATTTATCATACGGCAAGGTGAAGCCGACCAAGTCAGCTTTGATTTGAAAATGGAATAAGAAGTAAAGGGTTTACTGGAACAGTTCCTTAGATTAAATATCTATCTTTATGTCTCTAATAGTGACCGCTTCCAAAGCATCAAATTTGACAGGATCCATAATTTCTTTCAACAAGTTTTTAATGTCTTCCAGACTAGCTTTAGATAAATTGATGTCTAATTCAACGGTTACTTCAACTTTCATTCATATCCTCCTTTAATCATCTCTCTGTATCTTCTATAGCGCTTCTTTGTTCAAAAAGAATTGGATTCAATTCAATCTGGAATCCGCGTTCAGGCTTCTTTCAAAGCGTCAATGCACCGTATCGCGCCCTGTGGAGACAGTCTCCCTCAGATCATCTATCTCGGTAAAAACCGGTTAAACCCATGCGCAAGAAGTATACCTCTCATTCAGATACTTCTTTGATGAAAAGATAATTTTAGTTAGTTTATTCACTCTTGCATTTTCTAATTATTCTTAAAGAAGCGTAGTCAGTATTGCCGCACTTGAACTTGAAATAAGCGCAACGAAATGACATGTTTTTTTCTTCTCTAATTGGAAGAGACATTGGCGCTCCGCGCTGTAATTTCTTGGAATCAGGTGCTCAGATATGTGCTAAATCTGGCTGGCGATGATTCATTTACCGCCGATCTTCAGCAGGTTATGTCAATTTTCACCCGGCTTAATAAAAAGCCCCTTAATCAACCCTGCGAAAAATCTTTTCCATCCTTACCCAGCTCCGCTGGCTGGTTGTACAACTAACTCAAGAAGACAGTTACAAGCTTATTGAGGAAGTAGTTGGAAGGCTAAGCTCAATGCTTATGTATGAACTTATGACATTGTCTATACCTCTAAAAATGTAGATGAGCTGTAAATGAGCATTTATAACTCAGGTTTTTTTAATCTAAAAACCTCAACAGATCTATTTTAAATCCTTCAATCCTTCAGGAGAACCTTGCTATGAAACAACTCAATAACCGTTTTTTTGCTTTTCTATTAATCGTTGTAATGGCTTTTTTCTTAGGCGGCACATCCGCGTTAGCGGAAGAGGAAACAGCTGGAGAATATTTGGATAATTCTATTATTACTACGAAGGTCAAAAAGGCAATTTTCGATGAGCCTACCCTCAAATCCAGTGAAATCAAAGTGGAAACCTTTAAGGGTGTTGTTCAATTGAGCGGCTTTGTAAGTTCCCAGAACGATATCGACAGAGCGGCCGAAGTTGCGCGTGAGGTTGAGGGCGTAAAGTCTGTCAAGAATAGCTTGGAAGTCAAGGGACAGTAGATTGGTGCAATTTGATATTAAATGCACTGAAGTTATCTCATGTTTCAATTCTCGCTCAGTATCACTGGCAATGTAAAACCCACAAACGGCAATGTAAAATTGCCCCCCCTGGGGCAAAATTTAATTGCCGTTGACAACCCGCTCGATAGCTGGGCGCTACGAGCATACTGACGGACTAGCATAGCCTATAAGCGCAAAGTGAAAAACTACGGATCAGAATGCAGTGTATTGCCGACGAAAAGAAAAATGACGAAATCTATAGCGCAATGATAACCAATGAAAAAGATATTAAAACCGATCAGCTTGTTGCTGAGCTTGCTATTTCTTACAGGTTGCGTCTCAGTGTCAAAGAAAGAAACTACGGTATCGACTCATAAATGTTGGATTTGTTCGAGACTTGGCGCGCTGTAATTGGAATTGAAAATAAAGCGTTCATTTTTCACACCCATCTTATCCGCTGGGTTTATTCCATTTCTCAATCAAAACTGACTTTGTCGGCTAAACTTTGTTTGCTGCCTTGCCGTATGACTGATACTGTCTGCGGCTCGCCTTCGCGTCATATTTGATTTAGAAATGGAATGACAAGGCATTGATGGGGCTTCTCATCAAACCATGC
Source organism: Nitrosomonas sp. Nm34 (assembly GCF_900113925.1). GTDB lineage: Bacteria > Pseudomonadota > Gammaproteobacteria > Burkholderiales > Nitrosomonadaceae > Nitrosomonas. The sequence goes on along the minus strand of NZ_FORD01000002.1, from coordinate 129,630 downwards.
CGCAATCGTTAGCTAAAACAACACTGGCAAAAGAAAACAAAGAACCGGTGTAAGTTTTAAACATAATTCGTACAGATCACGACATATCACTCTCCGTCGGGATGAATGAGTACTTGGCATCTGTTCTCCACAATGGGTTGGGTGATTCAACCCATTTTTGATTATATGAATCAAAGAAATAAACCTCCCTCCCAGTCCTGGCCCATTCGATGATCATTTCAGCATGTGGATGGGGATTGCATAGCATATATTCATGCACCAGATTGGCATCATCAGTTTTATGATACAGGAGCTTTAATGCATAAGCACTGCTCCCGCTAACTATATTTGATTCCTTGCCGTTGATATCGCGCCACTTGAACCCATCCTTAGCGCTCATCATCTCACTGATCTGTTCTTTGCTTCCGTTGAATTTTTTCCAGGTGGGCATTAGTCATCTTCCTTTCTCAATTCAATTTTTTACAACCTTATCCACATTCTAGCATCGCCGTTTCAGGCAAATCATTTTGCCACATCTGCGCGAGGAGGTACGGCTTCTGGATTACCGATATCGTCATAGCCAAGGGCAGGTAACCATCTATCAATCTTATCTTGAGTTATCCTACGTTCTCGATAAAGGGACTCTTTTGGCTACTTTACTCCCTTAATAAGATTCTGGGGCAACCATTTCCATTCTGTTTCAATCTTCACCCAGCGCTTGGCTGGGCGCTACCAAAAATGACTGATAAACGTCCCTCACCCACCATGACATACGCTGAGATGAGAGAAAAAATGCTATCTAATCCCGTTGTTCAAGCTGAAGTTGAGCAGCTTGAGCGAGAGGGAAGGCCAATGCTGGATGCCATTCTCAACGCCCGCAAAGAAGCGGGATTAACCCAGGAGCAGGTAGTCGAGCGCATGAGTACGAAAGCAACAGCAGTCGCCCGACTCGAAAATGCACTTGTTACCGGAAAGCCCTCTCTTTCGCCAAATATTCTACTTAAATATGCCACTGCTCTTGGTAAAAAACTGGAAGTGGGCTTCTCGTAAGAATTGGAGAATAAACAATGAACAAAATCAAACTTCGACGCTGGGATAGCGCAGAGCACTTGAGCAGAGGGATAATGCTTGATGGATTGAGTGTCAACAGCGTCTTGATTGCAACACGATAATGTAATGAATAGTTCGGTAAACTGATTCTGGTAATTTGCAATAAGTTGTTGTCTTGACTCAATCGAGGTGAAAATGGCAATTTTGATAATTACAGAACGATCAAAACCAGATTGCTCAAGCTGCGCTACTTCTTTGGTAGCGTCAATCAGGTGTATTACACAATCTACTTTCTTCCCCTTGCCCTATCATGCTCATCGAAAATATAGAAAAACTTATTGATGAAAATGACTCTACTTTGATTATTAAAGAGCGACTTCTGCTTTTGAAAGATCAGCTCGTTGCTTATGACAAAGAGCTTACTGGATGCAGAAAAAAGGTTTCCGCTTTAGCGGATATGATTGGCTATCTCGAATTGGAAATTCAGAATATTAAGCTCGAAAATTTCACATTTACTGAAAATATGGAAAAACTTCATAGCCCAGATCCTCATGATTATCAATGTAGTCTTTGCGGATCGATAAAGTTAAAAAGGATAGAAAGCACATTCCAAGAAACGTTCGGAAGATTTGACGCAAAAAATGCTTTCTTCATTTGTCTTGACTGCGGAAAAGAAAAAGTAATCAAGATTGATCCTCCTAAATAGCTTTTACTTAATCTTTGGCTGAATAGGCGGCCTCTCCTATGCTGATAGAATAATAAGTTCCACCAAACTATTAACGATAAAGGAGAAGCCATGGGACTATTTGTTTCATTCCTCGCCCAGCTCGTTGGCTGGGTGCTACAAGTTTTTTAAACAACTAGAGACGTTAGCAAAATCAGACAACTTTCTTATCTAAGCTGCCTATGCGGCAGCAAACTCCACGGTCATGTCCAAGCCATCCACGCCAATTTTCTAAGCTGCCTATGCGGCAGCAAACACTTAGCAAGCTCCTTGCCCAAATCCCATTTATTTCTAAGCTGCCTATGCGGCAGCAAACCAAAATCAAGCCAAAATCCATCATAATGACAATTTCTAAGCTGCCTATGCGGCAGCAAACATCAAGAGAAATATGCATAAGATTTTGTCTCTTTTCTAAGCTGCCTATACGGCAGCAAACAAAAAACAGGACAAATTGACGGATCAAAAATTTTTCTAAGCTGCCTATGCGGCAGCAAACAACACTAGAGTTAAGTTCTTTTATCCCGTTATTTTCTAAGCTGCCTATGCGGCAGCAAACGGTTCTGAATATGGTTGTTGTGGGAATAGCTGTTTCTAAGCTGCCTATGCGGCAGCAAACGGATTCAACGCGTTATCAGCTAAAAAATTATGTTTCTAAGCTGCCTATGCGGCAGCAAACTCTTTTTGGTTGTGGTATGCACCTTTTTCCCTTTTCTAAGCTGCCTATGCGGCAGCAAACCGAATGAACAATGGCGTGATGTTGTTTTGTTCGTTTCTAAGCTGCCTATGCGGCAGCAAACTTATGGCTGGTCAACATGTTGGACGTCAGAAATTTCTAAGCTGCCTATGCGGCAGCAAACATTAATGTAACCATCGCTGGCGCAATTGCTACTTTCTAAGCTGCCTATGCGGCAGCAAACGTATTCCTGCATGTAAGCCCGCCCGCGGTTACTTTCTAAGCTGCCTATGCGGCAGCAAACTCTGCTTAGAGATACCTCGTGCCGCCTGTGTGTTTCTAAGCTGCCTATGCGGCAGCAAACCACTTTTTTCTTGGCTGGTGACGTTATTTTACTTTCTAAGCTGCCTATGCGGCAGCAAACTTTGCAATAGCGAGCTTTCCTCTTGTCTTATTTTTCTAAGCTGCCTATGCGGCAGCAAACAGTTAATTGAAATCGTGGATTTTGCAGCAACATTTCTAAGCTGCCTATGCGGCAGCAAACAAAAGACACCTCCGACGCTGGCGCATCCACCTTTTCTAAGCTGCCTATGCGGCAGCAAACATAACCTTATTATTGATGGGTTTTATATCAAATTTCTAAGCTGCCTATGCGGCAGCAAACATTAAACTGCCTTCTTGAAAATTTTTTAATCGTTTCTAAGCTGCCTATGCGGCAGCAAACTAAAAAGCTTGATTCGAGTAGTGCGCCCCTGTTTTCTAAGCTGCCTATGCGGCAGCAAACTCAGAACCATTAGCGTAGAAAGCATCATTCCATTTCTAAGCTGCCTATGCGGCAGCAAACCGACATGCTACGCCTGAGATGAGAGAGCAATTTTTCTAAGCTGCCTATGCGGCAGCAAACTAAAGGCGGGCGCGCTTGGTTAGAGGGTGAATTTTCTAAGCTGCCTATGCGGCAGCAAACTGGTTTTAAAAGACATCAAAGCTAATTGCATAGCGGTTTATAGAGCTTTTGAGCGATTATACCCACCACTAAAACCATAACACACAAGCCATTGAATTTTAATTATATTTTTAAAGAGCGCAAAAATAGGGTCAAAATTCAGGAACAGTGGCTTGAGCACTTAAGCCATAGCTGTTATAGGTAGCTCCCAAGTGTTCTGATAGCATCGTTTTCTTAATCCACAAACAGAACACCTGACCGCTACTCAAACTTTTGAGGCGAATAAACGGCGTTGTTATGGATGTATGCACCATGTCGTTATAGCGAAGCAACGCCTCGTCATAACTCTCGTTATGCCGCACGGCATAACGCCGGGCTAAGCGCTCTTTGCTGGTTTTGGGTTGCTGGCGGTGGTAGATCGCGTATCCCTTAAGTTTTCTAGGCACCGGACGAATACTGCTGCAATGCACATAATCGCTCAAGCGGTTCAGCCATTTCGCGGCATCAAAACGGGAGAGCGTGGCCTCATCTTGAGCAAGCAACCGGCACTTGCCGCCCAAGACACTGCATTTCTCGCTAATCACGTACTCTGGAAATGAAACTCCAATAGGCACTTGACCTTTATCATCCTGTATTTTAACCAAGCCAAGGTGAATTTGTTGGAAGACTTTGGACCAGAGGAAGTTAAGATTGAGTTCAGGAGTGGGTAGTAAAGTAATTTCACAATAACAGCGCATAGCCTATTCCTTACCGCTTTGCCCAAATACACCGCCGCGCACTAATACAGCCATAACGTAATGTTCCTGGTTTTTGTCTGCGAGCTTTTCACCTAAGGCAAAACGATCGAACAGCGTATAAAAATCGGCTTTGTCTTTTGGACTACGGAAGGCTTTGCCCAAGTTGGTTACGGCTCCGTAAGGCTCAATGGCAATCGGTCCGATACCGATTGCGGAATCCTCGTATTCTGGATACCAGGTGTCGATGGTGCGTAAGGCGTTGCCGATTTTTTGCGAATGTAGTGCCGCCACGCCGTTCACCGCGTACAGAATTTTGCTTTTGTCTCCTTTACCGTTTCCGAGTATCAATTCTTCGCTGGGATAGACTTCTTGCGCTTTGCCGATCAACGCATAGGCCTCAACATTAATCAGCAAGTACGGCAAACGGCCGCACAAAGCAGCAGCAATTTTATCCACCAGTTTTTGCAGCAAGCCAGTATGGTCGGATTCGAAGTCGCGCAGCGAAAATTGCTTGGCATCGAATATCAATTTGTCGTTATCACCAGTATCAACGACGACTTCGATTTTTTCTGCACCTACCCGGTTACGCCACAAATAGCGGGCATTGGCTATATTGGTCGCGTAACGTTTAGCAAGCTCAATGAAACCTTCTTGATCGATATAAGTTTTAGCTACGCCCGGATACAATGTGTTGAAATTCGGGCCGTTGCTGGCGGAGGGTTTTTCCACGCCACTCAAGACTTTGAGTGTGAAGCTGAGTTTGAGGGTGTCGTGGTGTTCGGTCAACGCACAGGCATCAACTGTTTGCAGATTGGGCTTTTCGACTTCGGCGTTCAGTTTTAACGGATCGTTTTGTTGCGCTGACTTCAACCGGTTGGAAATCGTACCGCGCACTGATTTTTCGTTGAGTTTTAGCGGCACCGGTTCTTTTTGCCGTCGCTCCTCCCATATGGTGCCGTATAAATAACCATCCGAAGGTACCAATTTTTTCTCGAAAGCCAGTACAGTTGCATCGTTTTTTGCTGCCATGTTTTAGTCTCCAATAAGTTTTGCTGATGATAGGGTTTGGCAAAGATAGAGATTTCGTCCGGTATCGGCGTGATATTGCCAAAGCACGTCGTCCAGGTTACTAATACGATAAGGCATTTTGAATTCTCCCAGCGTCACCACACTTTCAGCGAAGCGGTGCGGCGTTTGGTTGTCGCGTTGGTTGGCAGCTTGGGCCAGCTCAGAAATGCCATGGAAGCCCACGGCAATCGGCACCAGCCAGCCCGGTGCTTTGCACTGGCTGCTCCAGGCGACCTTACCGCTTTCTTCATCTTGTTCGCTGCGATGCATCACTTTCAGATATCCAAGCAAGGCGTTCAGTGCATCTTGGCCTTCCTCGTGCAAAGCTTGCACCATCAATTCGCGCCGCTCGATCAAGACATAGCCGAGCATCAAGCGGTTGAGCAATTTCTTAACGCTCTGTTCATCGTTCTCGTCAGCGGTATAAACTTTTACATCCGTGACTGCCAATACATCTCCCCCCGCCCATTTCATCTGTCGTAATTTTTGGTTGACCAGCACTTCGAAGCGATCTTGTTCGTCGGTATCGAAGCCTTCCAACTCCACCAATAACGAAACTTCCAAGTGGCAGCGTGCCTCTTCGACGAATGCCGGCCGGCTACCATCCTTGTCCAGTGGATTAGCAGTACCGACGATGGATTGCACAAAATCGCCTCGCCCTTTGTAGCTTTGTAAGTCGAAGCGATGACAGCTAACTGCCACGCTGATCAGCTCGATATTCGACAAATCTTGCTGGTGAAGATAGCGCTGCAAGGCGTGGACACCACCCAGCCATGCCGTCATGGCCGGAAAGCCGATGGTATAAGGGCTGCTCATAGCATTGGCGTTGTGGATTTGCAAACGGGGGATTAACAGAAAACGTCGAATCATCTGAAAAACTCCTTGTCGGCGGTGATGGCCTGCTCGACTAGAGAAACCAATTCGCGAAACTCGTGGTCGCCCAGCTTGGTACGGCTATCCTTGTACGAGTATTCGTAAGTTCTGACAATCCAACGGGCAAAATCGCTGGCCACCTCATTCAGCCAATCTTCGTTTTGCTCGCGTTGTTCGAGATAGGCATCGTCCAGCCAAATTCGTTGTGCCAGAGGTACAGCCTGGTAATGCTCGGTTTGTGACCAACCGGCCCCGCTGGTGCGGATTCTGAAAGCTTGCTGCAATACCGAGTCAATCAAATATTTGAGAGTGTTGCGTATACCTTCGCGGACGTGGATATTATTGACGCCGCTATGCATCAATCGGTTCAAATTCTGGAAGCTTTCTTGAAAACGGCGAACCGAAAGGGAGTTTCTAAAGAAATGCCGCGTCGGCAAACGCACCTGACGCTGTTCGAAGGTCGGCGGCACACTACTCAGCAAATAGGCCCGACCGGCATTCTGGTTGTTCAACACGCTAATGTTTTGTGGTTTGGTGCCACCGTAAATGGTTACAGTCAGATCGAAGATATCGTCGAAACCGTCGGCATGGTGCTCGTTTTTCCGGCGGCTATCTTTGGCTTGTCTGGTGGTTTCGGAAAAGCGCATGGCATCGATCCGGCTTTTAGTTTGGGTCAACAAACCGGCTGGGGTCAGGATGGATAATAAGTGATAGCCAGCATCGACAGGAAAATACACCTGCTTGACCAAACCATCCGTCTTATTACCAATGCTGCTTTGCTTGACGGCGAGAAAGCCGGAACGCAGGTTTTCGTAGCTCGCAGTTGGAATATCTAATAGTTGTTTAACCTCTGCGCTATCCTTCTCCAAATGCTGCAACACCGTTTCTCCGCCGCCCATAGGCAGGCAAAGAAATCTGTAGACATCCATTGCCGCCGCATTGCCGAACACATCCAGCTCATAAGCAACATTACCGCTGCGCAAATAGCCATCGTTGGCTTGGTGGCTGTCGGCAATAATCGAACTGGTCTTCGCGCTTGGATGACTAAATTTGCTTGGATGGCTTACTATTGAAAGCCAAGCTGCTCGCTTGGCGGCATCAGGCAGCCAGGTCGATAAGGAAAATTTGTCTTCTGCTTCTTGTTGAATGGCAGCTTGTTCATCCGTATCTGCCGTTGTTTTCAACTTCATTTTTAACCAAGCCATTTTTCGCTCGGAAAAAAACGTTAAAATAGATTGATTCATTGAGTACGGCCTCCTTTGTCAGTTTGGCGGGGAAATTAAATCAGCATAATTGCCTTGTTTTGATTTAGTTCATGTCTTGAAACAAACCAAACTGATCCGAATACATCCACGGCCGATCGGTATTTGTACGCAGCGTAATTTCACCATAGCGTTCAGATTTTGCTTGCATGATTTGCTCGATCTCGATTTCATCTGTATTGGATTCCGCTTCAACATATCGGCGCAAAATAGTTTGATAATCTCTAATTAGCCATAGCTTGGTTTTTGTTTCACCCTCGAAAAACTGAGCCGTCTTAATGTTATACACCGCTTGGCGGGGAATAAATTCGCCCTGTTCGTCTTTTTCGCAAAATACCGCTTCACCATTACGCCAAACCATATACAACAAAAGATCCGGGCTACTGGCCCGAAAGCGGTTTAATTGCTGCGGAACGGCGGTCAACCACCAGTTTTCGCTTAACCATGCTTGCAAGGCTTGCGGGCCTTTTTGTTGATAGTCGGTCAGGCTTTTATGTATGGCTTCATGTTCCAGGTCGGCTAAGCGTTGTTTGGGCTGCAACTTTTCTGGTCGTTGAATGCGGGGAATTGCATTGACGGCTTTATTCAGGGCAGCTTCGTCGATCAATTGGCATAAATCATGAGAAATTAGCTTCAAGCTTTTGGCATTTTCATAGCCAGGTCGACAATAGGCAGGGCCATTACTTTGGCGTAGGGCTTTCAGGTTGTATTGCATGACGGCGATATTAGCGTACTCGATGTCCACATTGAGACAGCGATGGCGCAGGACGCGTCCTGCCAATTGAATGATGGAACGAAAAGACGACGGTTCGATAATCGCCCAATCGAAATCATGATCGCGCCCGACTTCTTCCACTGGCGTCGCCACCAAAATGAATGACACATCGTCAGTTTCGGTATAGTCCAAATGTTTGCGGATAACTGCATCCTCGAAGGCCTTTGGCGCTTCGCCCACTTTTTCCTTGCGTTTTAGAACACTATCTAGATGTTTTTCTTGTTCGTGGCGCGCAGTAACAGCACTTGGCTGCTGTGGTAAACCATAATCTTCGGTGCAATATTATCTCTCCAACCAGCTTGTAACAAGTATTGCGCCAACGCGACACAAGGTGCAATGTTCGCCATGCGTATCACGCCAAAAGATACTCGTTTGCCAGTTTTGGTATCGATGGTGTGGTGATGGGTATGCAACTGCTCAACGGTTTGTTTGATTTTGTCAAAGTAATGATGTCGTTGCGTTAACGAGTCGTTTTTATTGGTTAACAACTCATCGCAACGCACGATCATGGCTTTGCGTTTGACCATTTGCTTTTGCAAATTGGCAACCCGTTTGCCGATGAATTTCCGGTGGGCGTTTTGATATAACCGGCAACGGTTTTCCGATTCTGGGTTATCCACTTGTTCAGTTTGAATGCCGAACTCATCGATCCAAGCGCAAGCGACTGTCACGTAAGCATTTTTAAAGTAGCTATGCAGCCGCCAGCCCGCTTGATAGGTGTTGAAAAAGCCTTCAGCCAAATTGGGGGGAATAGTGGCCGAGGAGATCATGACTTTGCGGCCCAACATGCCGGCTAAATGAATTAGGCGGCCAATAGCGATCAGATCGGTGCCATCGAAATCGTCAACTTCATCGATCACCAGATCAGACGACAGTAGCCGCAGACAAGGCAAAATATACTTGCCCCCACGCAACGTTTCGGTGGCGGCGATGATATGATCTATCGTGCAAGCTAGTACCGGTTTGTAGAGAAAAGCCTTGTGCTTCTCAGCCAGTTTTGGTTTGTTTTTGGGAAACAAGACATCAAGAAATTCGGCACTCGGCATATCACGATAATCCAGATCCTCGGCGAGCAGCTGTTCCAAGGATTCGGAACCCAATTCTTCAAAACTGGGTGGCTGGTCTTTTTCGCGTACGGTTTTGTCATACAATTCTTTGACAGCTGCGGAGCCGATTAGCACAGCCAATTCGTCATTGGTCAGGCCGATTCGGGTGCGGTATTCGTTGCCGGTTTGCAAGGTTAATGTACGCAAACCAAGAGCCAAGATGTAACGTAAACTATTGCTGTCATCCGACAAGGCGCGCATAATTTTGGCATTGGCAACGGTTTTGCCACTACCGGTACTTGCCATATTCACCACGAACCAACCGTAACCTTGTTCCCTTAAAGCCTCGTATTGGGATTTAAAACGTGCGATGCCGTCTACAGCCTTATCTTGCCATTCGAACCCAGCCGGGCTTTTTTGTTTTAGACTTTTGATGTCGTAAGCTAGATCCATCTCACTACTGAAACGCGACAGGGTTTGACTGATTTTTAATGCCTGTTCGCCGACTCGTACCAAATGTTCGTCTAGTTTTTGTTTTAGGCCGTGTTTGTCTGTGTTAGCGTACAAGCTAATTGCTGTTTTCCATTCCGAGTCGGCCTGACAAGATGAGTAATAATGGTCTCCCAGCATCAGACAAAGTCTGGCATGATGCAGCAATAATCGGTAAGTGCCATTTTCCAGTAAAGACTGAATTTGCGCTTGGGCTTGCAATAACTTAGCTGACCATTTTCTCAGTTGTTTCAGCCAAGATACGGATTGAGAGAGTAAGCCTTCGGGAAACTCGAAACAGGCACTCAGGCGTTTCTCGTCATCCTGCATATTTTGGTAACCCCAGTCGGCTGTCAGGCTTTTCAGCATTCTCGACAGGCTTTCTCGTTTCTGTCCAGATTCTTCACCTGGTTTTTGTCGACCCGGTAAACGATGATGGCTCATAATCAACCAGCCCACTAATTGCGCAATCGGTGGTAAATCCACCAACGGATTTTTGCAGTGGACGGCCACCGTATTTTTCAAAACTTTTTCGTCCCAAATACCTTCGCTTATTAAGCGAAGCCACGCTTCGTCGGTATTTTCTGTTTGCCGAACCAAAGCATTCAATAACAAACAAGAAATCCATTCATGGCGTAGTGGATCACTCTTAGCCGTAGCAGTTCTCAGTTTGCTTTGGAACAACGCAGTAGCCTTGCCCCAATCGTGCAATAAAGCAGCAACAGCTACCAATGCTTTGATGGCAGGTAGATAAGTCCAATTATTTTCCCAATGGCAGTTGAGAAAATTCTTCTGAGTACTATTCACTGGCACAATCCCCTCGGGATTGAAGCGATTACGATTCCCAACAATCCAAACCAATTCGTTGCGGCTTCTCGACCGTATCCAGTGGCAAGCTACGGCAGTATTTTTGGTGGCGGTTTTGCGTAATAGGGTTTTGACAGCGATCAGCCCGTCCTCGGTAATAACGGTTTGCCAAACTCTGTCACCGATGCGGTTGGCGAAAGCGTCGAGCACGCGACGTGTACGGTTGAGAGCTTTTTTCTCACATTGGCTGACAAAAGTGACCATCATGGGTGTTTCTCCTCACCCTTAACCTCTCCTAGAGGGAGAGAGAATTCAGTGTTTTGAATAGCTTGTTGCTTGACTTGCTCGAACATGAAATCCAAGGCTTTGTGTTCGGTGAATTTCTGTAAGCATTGCTGGCGGAATTCCTGCTCGCTCATCTTCTCTTTGGCACAAACAAACGCCCAGGGCAATACGATAGCGTCTTTGACCAAATCAGCGACGTCGAACACCAATGCACCACGCCGGGTTTTGCCGTGCATGACAGCGAAGCCGTGCGGGATGCCCAATACCCACAGAGTACTGGCAGCCAAGCCATACGCCAGGTAATTACCGTGGTTCAAAAAGCCATTGGCGAAATCAGCAGCCTGATGGTCACGAGTAAAATCACCGAAATGGGTGACTTTGGCGGCATAGCGGTACAATTGTTTAGTCAGCAGCGCTTCGCGTTGCAACAAATCGCCGACTTTCTCTGCAGTTTCAATTTGAATTACATAGCTCTCCATAGCTGAGCTGATTATGAGGTCGTCAATAAAAAAGTTCTCGCTTTTGAGTTCGCGGTCTTTATCCCAAATGCGTTTGATGTAATCAAGGCGGGCTTTCTGAAAAGTTTTTGCGGCACATAATCGTTTGGAATCGTCGAACCAGAAACTTAGCCAGCCTTGCACGTATTCCGTAGGCCTATATTCGCTTTGCGGGGTAAGCCACTCAATTTCGTTACCTGATAATAACGGCGTTGCTCCACCACCGCAGAAACCAACCAGTACTCCAGCGCTTGCTAACATGCGCATGGCGGCCTGGGTAATGGATGTTCCCGTTCCCAATAAGATCACAGTAGTGTTTGCAATCGGAATGTTCCAATAAAGATTTTCATCTTTTGTTTCCGTTAGATAAAGCACTCGACCGTCTTTTTGCATGACGCGACATTTTTCAAGGTAATAAATGTTCGCTCGCTTGGAATGGAGTATTGCTTTCAAATCTGTAATTGGTTCCATTGGCAGTATCTATACTCTTATGATCTAGAAAATAACTAGCGTTTAATATTTTGCAGAATACCTTATGTACTAGCTCAAAATATGACCATGTACTAACAATATTTCTCGATCGCTGCTTGCAACCGATTGATGACTTCCTGTCGTAATGCCACAGGCTCCAATACTTCCACACCCGCCCCATGTTTCAGAATATCCATCACGAGTTCTTTGCTATCAGCATAAGGGATGCGTAATTCATAGCTGCCATCGGGTAACAGTTTGCCTCGTTGCTGGGGGTGCCATTGTTCATCGGCTACCCAGCGGGCACGTTCGGGAGAAAAAAGCAGCACGGCGGTTGCTTGCGGCTGACCAGCAAAAATGCCATAGCTGGAGGCGAAATGAGCATCGAGTTCGATCTCATCGAATTCGAGCGCAACCTGATCGAGTGGATGGCATACGCGGATGCGGTCGACAGCAAAGCTGCGCAGCGCATTCCGTTTGTGGCAGTAGGCATCCAGATACCAGTTGTCACGATAATGAGTCAGCCGCTGCGGCGAAACCTCGCGTTGGCTGGTTTGATCGTCGCTGCGCCCATGATAGTGGATGTGCAGCCGTTTTCTTTGCAGCAAGGCGCTGGCTACAGACTGGAAGTGTTCGCTGGCAGCATTCCTTGCTGTCATCCGTAGAATACGGATACGCTTGGCAATTTCATCCTTATTAAGCTGCACGGTGGTGAGAATTTTTTCGAGGCGATTTTTGATCGGTTTGAGGTAATCATCCAGCAAGCCGGGTTGGGTTTGCTGCAGTAACTGCTGCACGGTTAACAGAGCATACAGTTCATTGGCATTGAACCAGAGTCCGGGTAATTCGAAGATTGCTTCCTCCCGGGTATCGTAAACATAGCCGTTGTGTTTTCGGTTGTATGCTAGCGGTGCGTTAAAGTACAACCGCAATTCATCAATCAAACGCTTGACCGTGGCAGGTGAGCATTCAAGCCTTTCTTCGAGTGTTTTCCTTGAAACGGGGAATCGACAATTAGTCAATATTTGATGTAATTTGTATATACGCTGCAGGTGATCCATACGGGACTTACTTTTTATTTTTATTATTACCGCATAATTATTTAATACTCAAAATAACCTGTTTACGCGCTTTAACGAGGCTTTGCTCCTGTGACGCCACAAGATAATGAATAGCACAATAGTCTATCATCATACTACCGCCATTGAGTAAATCTATCATCCGATTGTCATTTTATATCGTTTGTCATGACTCAGACCAAGGAAGCTGAAATTCAATGATTCCTGTATGCCATATCCATTTTCATGGTCATGAAGTGGGTGACTCAATATTCATAGAGACGGCCACGCAGATTCAGATAACAAGCAGGGCAAGGATAAATTGACAAGGTCAGGTTAGAAGATGAGAGTGATCTATTCGCTTCTCACCTGCTGCTCTAAGGAATAAAATAACTGCCCTTCTCTCAGAATTTTAGTCTTAAGCCGTTCATCAGTGAGCTTGTCCCAGTGCAGCAGATCCACCTTGAACACGAGAGGCAAGTCATCGATTGCGTTCCATAATTGGGCGAAAGTATTGTCGGTCATAGTCGGGGCAGTGACAGCCAGATCGATGTCTGAGCTGTCTTTGTAGGTGTTTTTGGCACGTGAGCCAAAAATAAGGACGCGTTCGATTTCGGAATAATGCCTGAATATCCGATGAAAATCAGCCACAATGGCCGGTGCCAATCCGAAAGTCATTGAATATTCGTCTGCCATGTCTTGGCCGCCTCCGCCAGCTGCTGAAACAAGGCCAGGCCTTGGTTAATGATATAGTGGTAAACCCTTTGCGCCAATGTTTGATCATACGTGTGACTGGTTAGATTACGATGACTTTGCAATTGACTCCAGGCATTTCCATCTTGAATAAATCCTGCTTGTAGAGCCTCTTGCAGTACTTGGCGCGGTGTTGCAGCTATGATGGCTTCTGCCTCGAGCCGCAGTTTCAGCATTTTCCAAGCAAGCTCATAGGTAAACTCAAAGCGTTGTATCACTGAGTCACGTATGAATTCATCCTCGGGTTGACGAGCCGCTCTTTCCAGTTGATGCAATGCCTTGAGGTAATCGGTAATACGTTGTTGCAGGCGTTCATAATCCATGAAGATCTCCGTTATAACTGAGCTATGCTATTACACCTGCACTTTACAAATCATTTATCATCTTATAATCATATTCAGAGAATCTTAGCTTTTATCTTATTCCTTCATTACTTTATCTTTCTCTGGAATAGGAATAATCATGCCCCATCATTTCCTGCACTTCGAGGAATATTCATTTAGCCAAATGGATTGTTAAATTTTTGCTTCATCGGTTGCCTCAATCCAATATAGCATTTACAAAAACGGCCACAAACAATATGCATCACAATATGACAAGGAAAAGGCTGCAGCGTCAGGCTAGAATTGGAAATAGAATGAGCGGTTCGACATGGTTACTGCAAACGGTAAACGGCTTATTGAAATGATCTACTCGTTTTTATCAATTCATCCGGATTATCCACAAATTTCGTGGATAAGGCTGTGGGTAACTGCTTTATGTCACAGAAGCGTAATGTTTATTCCGAGTGCTTTAAAAAGAGGCTAAGGGATTTGTTATTTTGGGCAAAAAATGAAAGAAACTTACTTTGATGTTCCTTTCTAACCCGGAGAGTTAAATCGACCACTCTCCAGGATTTTTTATATCATGCAGCAGTTTGCTGAAAAACCAGTTATGTTTCCGCCGCGATGTCGTCATGAGATTAGGTACAGGCTCAAAATGCTCGTTTATCAGAGATAAGCTCCGCTTTTCTCGCCTGTTTTTGTTTATCATCGATTGCTTCGGATACATTTTCCAACCGCCTGCTAGAAAATCAATTGGTTTCAGGCTAACTTGCTGTCCCATCGTACTTGATGCCATGGGTATGTGAGTTAATTTTTACTCTCAATTTCATTCATTTGTTCAAACACTCTCTATTTGCGGAGATTTCTCAGACTTATAACTTCTGCGCGCAAAGCAAATACCGGAAAACATAGTCAGTGGCCACATCAATAGAGTAATGAGCCCTTCTCGATCTCCTGTTTCCGCTTTAAATACTCATCGCGGGTCATTTTACCTGCCTTGAAGTCTGCTTCCAGCTTATCCAGCTGATCCTTGTGCTTATACTCGTAGGCGCCCCCAGCCGCGCCCGCACCAGCCAACAGCCAGCAGCCAGTCAAAGGGCTTAGCGCCAGCAAGATAACGATTAATCTGAGTAGTTTATGCATCATGATTGCCTCCTCCATATGTGAAATGTCGTTCAGGCGAGCTTGGCCTCAACCGTGAGATTGAGCATTTCCGCTTTTTGTGTCTCAACTTCTGGTGCCACCCATTCACTACCACCTGTCGATTAGCACATGTCATTAGGGAAAATAAATATTCTTTAGTAATATTTGTACCTCAACAGTTTATCGAGTTACCTTGATGGATAAAATACGTGTAAACACGTAGGCAGGCATAAGCGGAAAAAATAGCCATAATAGCCGATGGAGTGAGATAGCCTGAGTGGTCATAAAAAACACATTTCGAGGTTATTTATTCCTAATTGGTATCCACATTTTTCGGGGATAAGATTGTGGATAACTACCTTATGTTGAGGAGGAATCATATTTATTCAGGCTGCCTCAAAAATAGGCAAAAAGTATAGATTTCCGGACCTAGTGGTTGATTTAGAGTATCCTTGTAAGCATACATAAGAATGCCACTTGAATTATTCAGGCTGCAATGCACGACATTTACGCATAAGGCAGCATAACCGGCAGTAGAATTCATACCCTAATGCAAGCAAGGAACCTCCATTGTTTAAGGGGGCTGATACCTTGCACTATGCGGTTATCAAGCAGAATTTCTGGTAGAGATGCTGATGCCCTATGTCGCTGTAATTCCAGTTCTAAATCAGACATGACGCGAAGGCGAGCCGCAGACAGTACCAATCATACGCAAGGTGAAGTCGATAAAGTCAGTTTTGATTAGAAATGGAATAAGCTAACCCCATTCTCTTGTGATGGGGCCAAGAGAGATTAAAAAAGCGAACAATAATGCAACGCATACAATTGAAATAATAAGTGAGGTAAATCTAAATTTTATTATCCACAATTTTCGTGGATAAGGCTGTGGGTAACTGACTTATATCATCGAAAGATAATGTTTATTTCAGATGCTGCAAAAAGATGCTAATAAAAGTTCCTTGGTCGCAATTCCTCGTCGTGGCAGCAAGATTTGTTGAGCCGTCGAAAGTGTCTAGTGAAACAATATCAGGCAGCTAGTGCTGTCATCGTGTCTGAAACTTCAAATTGTTCCATTTCTAAATCAAAACTAACTTTGTCGGCTTCGCCTTGCCGTATTATTTATACTGTCTGCGGCTCGCCTTCGCGTTATTTTTGATTTGGAAATGGAATTACTTGTTTCCTTTATGAGGAAAAATATCATGACAACTATTAAGCAGAAGATTGTTCCACATCTATGGTTCGACAAGGAAGCCAAAGAAGCTGCCGGATTTTACACGTCTATTTTCAAGAACTCTCGGATCAAGCGCACTACCACGCTTCACAATATGCCTTCGGGAACAGTAGATGTCGTAACCTTCGAGCTCTTCGGACAAGAGTTCATGGCGATCAGTGCAGGACCACTTTTCAAATTCAACGAGTCGCTATCGTTTATCGTCAAGTGTGATACACAGGAAGAAATTGATTTCTACTGGCAAAGACTTACCAGCGAAGGTGGGCAAGAAGTTGAGTGTGGATGGCTTAAGGATAAATATGGCTTGTCATGGCAGATCGTTCCTGCTGTTATGGATGAAATGATGCAATCGCAAGATCCTGCGAGGCTGACGCGCGTTACCCAAGCATTTCTCCAAATGAAGAAATTTGACATCGCGGCTTTACAAAGGGCATATAACGGAAAATAACGCCATTTATTCTGCACAGTGAGATTCTCTCCCGTTTCATTCATTTGCTACAAATGTCCATTCCCGCCATTGCCCAAGCAACGTAAAATACAACCCCAGGCGTATGGGGCGTTGTTCCTCCATCTGTTGCAGCAAATTGGCGTAGCGTTCCAGTTGCGGGCGATAGCGCAGCTGCTCATTATCGAGAAAGGCTTCGATATCTCCCCCCTTATGAATACCTGTTTTATAATCAATAATCCAACGGGTTCCTGTGGTATCGATAAAAGTTCTGTCTATGACGATATGATCGATTCCCTCTTTGCGCACACCGCTCAACGCCCATTCACAACGTGCCTCGGCATGTTGGCCGCTTAGAATCCAGCGCGCTCTCTCGTCCTGCCATAACCGCTTAAGCGCGGAGGACAGTTGGGTTAGTGCCTGCTCAAAATGGTTCTGCGTGACGCCTATTTGCAGCAATAATGCACGACCCGCCCGCTCCAGGGGGGACACATCCTGCGGCGCAAAATGTTCGATACCGATAGTGCCGATATGCTGTAACAACCGGTGGATCGCTGTACCGACCCGCCGCGCGGTTTCACTCGTCCAATCAAATTCAACCGATTCTTCCGGATTGTGATAAGCAGCCGCAATAGCCACTTTGATGGCCTCGGGCGGCGCCGGCAGGCTCCACTCAGTCGCTAACCGTAACCGCTTGCTGGAGTAGAACGGGGCTTCGGTCATTACTTCTTGCGCGGTATTTTCCGCGGCTTCTTTCGTCAGTGTGTTAGCCTCCTGCAACAAAGCCTGAAAATGGGCTGCAGCAACCGGCCATAACCGCGCCAGCAAGCTGTTCGCCGGGGGCACCTTGATTTCCATATTGTCGGGTAGCTCTGGCTGATTTACATGTCCGAACAGATGCAGTTGATGTTTGGCACGCGTGGCGGCAACATAGAGCAAACGACCCTCTTCCCACTCACCTTTTACTTGGTCTAATTTGCGTAAGTAGGCGGTAATCGGATTGGCCTCATCACCCACTGCATGGATCGGTGCCAGCAGCAATGCCGGCTCGCCTGATTTCAATTGATGTTTCATCCAGTACAATAATCTGGCCTCCTCATTTCTACCTCTGTGACCCAGGCCGGGTAGGATGACGGTGTCAAATTCGAGCCCTTTCGCCTTATGAATAGTCATCAATTGTAACGAATTATCCGCTGCTACATCGGGCAGGGCATAAAGCTGCTCGACATGCTCACTGAGGAGCTCGATATCCGGCGGTTGACCTGTTTCTTCCAGCTTTTCCAGCAATTGAAAATAAACTTCTGCATCATCCAGATCAGTTTCATCTGTCACACAGGCCGGCCCGCCCAAGGCAAGCCAGGTCCCTTCCACATTCCGGCGCAACGAGCGTTTTGCCTGCTGAGCAATCGCGCTCTCAAGGATAGGCAATACACGGCTCAGTCGCTGTTCGCCATCCTCACTGAGTGGGCAATCATCACTAAGCTGCATAAGCCGGGAAACATGCCGCAGCTGGTCAATAATGGTTTTCTGCCAATCCTGACCCGCCAACACATATAAATCCTGCAGAGTCAGCCCACACCAGGGTGCGCGCAATATCGCCAACCAGGCAATGCGATCGCCATGGTGCAACAAGGCGCGGGTTAACGCGAGTAAGTCCTGAATCACAGGGCGATGAGTAAGCTGTTCGATTTCAACCGCCTGAAAGGACAGTCCTGCCCGTTTCAGGTGCACAATGATCTGCATGAGATGGCTACGGTTGCGCACTAGAATGGCGGTCGTTCCATTCGGGTAACTCTCTTTAGCCCGCTGCACTATCGATACAATCTGTTGTGCTTCCGCAGAACCATCACGTTGCAGCGAGGGATAAAAAATCACTGGCTCTTGGGCTGAAGTCGCATGAAAGGCGACTGACGGCGCATACGAAACGGCACTCAAAGTCATGTCATCCTTTTCTGGCAGAATAAGAGGGAAATGCTGATTGATCCAATGGACGATGCCTTGCTGAGAACGGAAATTGACCGATAAGCGCAGGAATTCCAGCGGAATCTGGCCAAACGCTCCACGATCTCGAATTTCGAGGAATAACCCGACCTCGGCTTGCCGGAAGCGATAGATGGACTGCATCGGATCTCCCACCAGAAATAAGGTGCGCCCATCGTTCACTTGCCAGCCGGCGGTCAATCGCGCCAGCAATTCTGCCTGGTTGAAGGAGGTGTCCTGAAATTCATCTACCAGCAAATGCTGGATACGATAGTCCAGCGCCAGGGCGAGATCAGTCGGGGCATCAGGTTCTCCCAGCGCCTGAATTGCAGCCAGGGTCAGCGCAGGGAAATCAACCTGCCCCATTTGCCGGAAAGTGATTTCGAGATAGCCTGCTGTCAATCTAAGCAATTTGAATAATGCTTGCAGCGTCTCCCACTCTTCTTCCTGGTATTGATAGGCAGGAAGCTCTCGCAGCTGTGCCAGGCGCTGAATAAATTTACTTTCAGCTGCCAATGCTTCCAGCAAAGCTTCCATGCGCCGCTTCATGTCGCGGCAGTACGCTTTTTCTTCTGGGTTATTTCCCTGAGGAGGAGGAAAGCCTTCATTTTTGCTGATTCTCTTCCGTAATTCTCCTTTACCCGTCAGCAGCAAGCTGGCTAACCCTTTCCATTGCGCCAGATCGTCAATTTGCGCACCTGGTAACGTGTGCATATTCTGGCAATGCGTGATAGGAGAAGCGCTCTTTTCGCCTTCAAGCTGATTGGCAGCAAATCTTGCCAATGCCACCATTTCCTCCTTAGCCGTTACCGGAATATGATCGACCAATCGCCGCAAGGCATCGACCACAAGTTCAGCCAGTGCGCCTTCCAGCTGATCACGCATGAGCCCTGCATGATTGGGATCGGCCAGAAAAGACAACCATTGATCACGCCGCGCGAGCATGCTGGCCAGCAGTTGCTGTAGTTTATCCAGTTGGTTGTCCAGATGTTCAATCAGATGAGCAATCGCATGCGACCACTCATCCCCCTCTTCCACTGCTTCAATCGTTTGCCTGGCCGCCTGTTGATAAAGTTCTGCTGCATCCTCCGCAATGGAGGGTAGCGCACCTAGTTTGGAAAGAATCGGCATTTGGCTAACCAGTCTGGCACATAAGGAATCGATCGTCTGGATACGTAAACGGGCAGGATTTTCCAGTAATTGCCACTCATTGGCTCGATCATGCGCCAGTACGCGCTGGGCCAGCTGCCAAGTTTGATATGCATACTGATCCTGCGGTGGCAGTGAATTTTGAGCATCCGTTAGCGCCTGCAGAATGCGCTGCCGCATTTCACTCGCTGCCTTGCGGGTAAAAGTAATCGCCACGATTTCTTCCGGCGCGTCGACTCTTTCCAGCAGCACCAGGAATCGCTGAGTCAATAAACCGGTTTTACCCGAGCCAGCGGGTGCCTGCACAATAAAGGAGTGTTGCGGATCAAGCGCCCGCAACCGCTCAGCCTGATCAGCCACACCTGGCTGCCTCGTCATCCCTCATTCTCCTCTTCTTCAATATTCACTTCACCTGTCAGGGCTAATTCAGTGATACGGCATAATGGCTGCAAGGCGCAATAAGTACACGTGGCAGGGTATCGCTTGGGATTAACGGCAGCTTCTCCACGACAAAAACTGTCGCTGAGCCTTTCCAGGGCTTTTCGCCAATGATTCAGTAGTTGTGACCAGTCACCGATCTCACGATTCTGACTAAATTTTTCGTATGATTTCACCTCAGGCAAGAGGCCCTCTTCAATCGTGATTCCGCTGAATGCCATCCGCCCGGCTCGTATCTGGGCAAAGGCGATGCCTGCAAGATCATCGGGAAAAACCAGACTATATAGCGGCAGTTGCGGTTCATCGGGCGGATCGCCAAACCATTGACTGGCTTTAGCCCGGCCTGTCTTGTAGTCTATGATCAATTGATGACCCGGTTCAATCTCATCGATGCGGTCAATTTTAAGCTGAATGCTGAGTGCGCCCACCGTCAATTCATATTTTCTTTCTCGGGCAATCACGCGAAAAGGCAAACGCTCTTTTTCTAACGCCAGCCACGCCATTATTTGTCGATGCAAGCGATTGATTTCCATCTCGCGGAAACGTTGGCTGAATGTTTGTGGATAATGCGGAGCCGTCATGTGAATGACTTCATGCACCTGGTCCAGTACCAGTTCATTCAACGCAGTATCTGCTAATGCTATCAGCTGTTCATGTGAATCAAGTTTCTCCCACACTTTCTCCATGATGCGATGTAACACATTGCCGCGGGTCATGGCGCTCAAGCCGAATTGGATTTGCCCAAGCGGTCGCGCGCCCAACCGCAGTTCTGCAAATGCGCGAAAAGGGCAGGCGGCCTGCAGCTTGAAAATGTAACTGCCACCTTTGGTGGCTGTCTGCTCCAGTACAGGAGCAGGATCGTATAACAATTCACTCAACTGAAGATGACTATGAATCATTTCACGCCATGAGGTCATTTTACTCGCTGACAATGCACTCACGGCAACAGCGGGATACCCCTTGATCAAAGGGCTAGCGCGTAGCTCCTCGTCACCATTGCGCTGGGGATAGCTTAGCACGACCTGATCAGCGCTCGTCACAATGCGCTGCATAAACAACCGTGTTACCAATAACTCACGCTGTTCACTCGAATGCGGCAATGCATGATTGCGCTGTAACGGCAAGGGTATAAAAGGATTAGGCTGCGGCGATGCTGGCCAGATGCCATCATGTAACCCCATCATCCATAAATAATCAAACTGAAGGCTATGGGCTTCAAGTGGTCCAAGTACTTGAACCGGGGCAACCCCTGTCTGAGGTTGAAAAATGCGCTCTCTTGCCATCTGCCAAAGCTGACTTAATGCATCGGATAATGAGATCTCCCCCCTTACCCAATCGAGCGTGGCCAATTCTGCTAACAACGTACGCCATGCTTCCAATGTCTGATACTCTTCACTCGATAAGGAATAACCCTCCAGCCAACCCATCGTCCTGAGCAAGTGGTCGAAATGCCGCACCCATTGCTCGGGGTGCTCTCTACGTGAGCAGGTGGATAGCCATCCTGCCAGCGTCTCGAGCTTTTTCGCCAGCACCGGGCAGGCATAACTGTGGCTGGTGTGTGAAGCATAATACGCCAAGGTACCAATCGATATGCTGGGCTCACCTGTTTCACGCAATTGGACATCGAGCAAAGCGCGTGCACTCGACTCCTGCGCCCACCCGCCCATAAAGGGTGAGTGAAGTAATTGGCTGATATCTGACAAACTGATCGCTGGCTTTAACAGATCAAGCAGCTTCAATGCGGTCGTCACCAGTGGAAAGGTAGCCAATGGCTTGCCAAGTGAGATATTGTAGGGGCGTTCCTGTTGCGGATAGCCTGGATGGAAGGTCGAGGGTATCAGGATGTCATCCAATGCGTGCACGATGATTTCCCGCATATCAGACAGGTCTGGTACGACAATACCGATTTGTGCCGCGGGATTGTCTTCCAGTCTCTGCCGCACCCAGCGCGCCATAAGCTTTGCTTCCTGCCGCCGATCGGTACAGGCTAGCTGTGCAATCTCACTGATCTTTGGGTTTAGTTGTAACCACTGCACGTGGCAGCCTGATCGATTGAATATTTCCAGCAAAGCTAATTGCTGAGGATTCAGTTCATCAAAACCGATCAGGACTAATTCATCTGGCGGCAGTAATATTCCCTGCTCAAAGTATTGCTGCAGCTTGTCTGGCAAGCAGCTAGCAGACAGCCAACCTTTCTGCTGGCAGGTACGTTGAAATAGCAATTGCCACTTCCAGAATAACCTGCTGTCCTCGTTATACTGGAAAATCGACTCGTTTTGCGGCAAATGCCATTCCCACAGTAATTGCCAGGCTTTTTGCACCTGCACGGCAGTTTTACCCATCGGCTGGAATGGCAGATCTGAGCTAAGGAGCTCTTGCCAAAGGGCGCGTTCCTGCTGCGGCGCGAGCAATTTTCCAGCTTCAGGAACCTCCCCAGAGATCAACGATTCCTCCCAGAAACGCTGTAGCCAACCATGCCATGGCAGAATGTCCGGTGTCGGCCATACTTTCGCGTCCTTGAGGATGGCTGCCTGATCAAACTGCTGACGAAACACATGAGCCAGACGCTGGTTTCCGGTAATCACGGTCATGCCCTGACTTAATTTAACGAGGATATCCTCACTATCCGCTAGCTGTAGATTAGGTTGATATAATTTCATGTGCTCCAGATTACTCCTCTACTACTTCTTTGGGTACAAATTTACCATCATCTGTTGACTGTTCATATCTATCTGAAATAGGTAGAATTGAGAATCAGAAACAGAAACACTTTTATTTAGAAGAGAAAGAAGGATATCAGGAGAACGAATGAACAAAAAATTAATCGGCAGCATGTTTCTTGCAATGACGTTACTATGGGCAGCTCAGGCACAATCTGAGGAAACAGAATCAGCAGAATCTTCTCAAGAAGCTGCTTCCTCTCCCCAAGAAGCTGCTCCATCCTCTCAAGAAGCTGCTTCATCCTCTGAAGAAACTGCTGCGCCAAAAGCAGCTGAATCGTTGCCAAGCGGCTTAGGGTGGCGAGTGGTCCGCGTGTTGGAAATAGGAACTTCAGGTAAATTTGTCCATATGGTACTGGTCGACCTGAACAAAGAAATGGATAAAACGGTCTATAGCGCTGCCATCACTCAGATTTGCGGCAAAGCAACTGAATTCTGCCGGATAAGATTCTGGACTCAGGAACGCTCCATCCCTGAGAAAGTGACGCCGACAGCCGAGCAGCTCAAACAGCAGAAAGCTGAGTTCCTATTCAATAAAGCAGCCGGTATCCGCCAGACAACCTGGTCCTGCGCTGTCAATCCTGATAAAACTCAGTGTGTAAAATATTAATAACAGCTAACCCCACATTGTGCTCTTTTGCAAGGTGGGGTAGCGATTATCCGGCAGTATAACTGGCTAGCTAATTGACAAGTTTAGTTGATGATTAGATATGCAACGCACGTTTATCTACTGCTAAAGCGGCTTCATGTAATACCTCAGATAACGAAGGATGCGCATGAATGATGCGGGCAATATCTTCGCTACTGGCAGCAAATTCCATCGCAACCACGGCTTCTGCAATCATTTCAGAAACATACGGGCCGATCATATGGATGCCCAGAATACGGTCTGTATCAGCATCAGCAAGCACCTTGACAAAACCACTGGTTTCTCCCAGGGCACGTGCGCGCCCATTCGCCATAAAGGGAAATTGTCCGGCGCGATAAGCAATACCGGCCGATTTAAGTTCCTGCTCTGTTTTTCCTACCCAGGCGATTTCCGGTGAGGTATAGATGACCCATGGAATAATATCCAGATTAACTTTAGCAGACTCGTTGGCATCACCTTGCTTAGTGGAAGCGATCATTTCTGCTACAGCCACGCCTTCTTCTGACGCTTTATGTGCCAGCATCGGACCTCTGACCACATCGCCAACGGCATATACTTTTGACAGATTAGTGCAGCAGTGCTCATCGACCTCAATATAACCTCGTTCATTTATTTTTAACCCAATCTCGTCTGTAGCCAGACCCACTGTATTGGGAACTCGGCCAATTGCGACAATCAATTTATCGACTTCCAGTTTTTGTGGATCAGCTTTAGCGTCAGCATAATCAACCACTATTTGCTGCCCCTCAACCTGGATCGATTTGATCTTGACGCCCGTCTGAATGATTAAACCAAGCTCACGTGTGAAGATTTTCTGTGCTTCCTTGGCAATGTGTTCATCTGCGGCCATGAGAAAATTTGGCTGCGCTTCCAGCACAGTCACTTCCGCGCCCAACCGACGCCATACGCTGCCCATCTCGAGGCCAATCACGCCTGCGCCAATGACACCGAGACGTTTGGGTGCTTCTGTTAGCGCCAGCGCACCGCTATTATCCAGTATGCGATGATTATCTACTTCGATGAAGGGCAATTGGCGGGGTGTTGAACCGGTTGCAATGATGATGTATTCAGCCTGAATTTCTTCGACCTCAGAATTATTCTTTACCTGAATTTTCCAGAGACCGTTCTCCTGTTTAAGCAAAGTGCCCCTGCCATGCAAAGAAGTCACCTTATTCTTCTTGAACAGCATGGCAATCCCGCCGGTAAAAGCCTTCACAATTTTATTTTTGCGCGCAATCATCACCGGCACATCCATGGACAAACCTTCCAGATGAATGCCATGATCAATAAATTTATGCGCAGCACGTGCATAGTTCTCGGAAGACTCCAGTAACGCCTTGGATGGAATACACCCTACGTTAAGACAAGTGCCTCCCAGACTCGCTACACCTTGCTCATTTTTCCATTCATCAATACAAACAGTATTAAGACCCAACTGAGCACAACGGATAGCCGCCACATAACCGCCGGGACCTGCGCCAATTACAGCCACATCAAAAGATTTAGTCATGAATCACCTTATAAAAATGAGTCGTTATAAACGAAGGAAAATTCGTCATGAGAAACTATCGTTTCAATGACAATGCCTTCCACACGGCAATCTATCAAGAAGGTACATTTGAGGTTGATTCAATTAAAATAGCAATTGCTGACCGTCTATTCCAATTTCATTGATTTCCCTGGCAGCCAGCATGAAATTTGCATCGTCATGGAGCACTATCATTGAAGGCACATGACGTCGTCCACGCATACGTGCTAACCGCGCCACACTTGCAGCAGAAATTTCCCATTGCAATGTTTCCAGCAATTGATCAGTCGCCTGAAAATCATTGCATACCAGTACCATATCGCACCCTGCTTGTAATGCTGCCTCAGCACGCTCAGTAATGCTGCCATATCCTTTCGTGCCTTGCATGCTCAAATCATCACTAAAAATACAGCCATCAAACCTCAAATTATTGCGTAAAATATTTTTTAGCCAGAAGTTGGAGAAGCCGGCAGGATGTCTATCCATTTCGGGATAGATGACATGGGCTGCCATGATGCCTGCCAGACCAAAACCAATCATCTGACGAAATGGAATCAGATCATCCAGCTCGATATCGGCAAAGGTACGGCCATCCACAGCGATCTCAAAATGCGTATCTGCCTGACTATGTCCATGCCCCGGAAAATGCTTACCGACGGCCACCATGCCTGCTGATTTCAAA
The DNA here is from genome assembly GCF_900113925.1 of Nitrosomonas sp. Nm34. Taxonomy (GTDB): domain Bacteria; phylum Pseudomonadota; class Gammaproteobacteria; order Burkholderiales; family Nitrosomonadaceae; genus Nitrosomonas. Next base: position 103,852 of record NZ_FORD01000002.1, on the reverse strand, counting down.
CCCAGCATCAAGCTATGCGCCAGCTCAGCAATGGCTTGCGGGATACGATGGAAAGCGCGATCACTAATCACACTACTTTGCCCAAAATCGACATCAAGTACCGGAGTAAAACTCAAATCAATACCGCATACAGATAATTCAGCTGCCAGCACATACCCTGCTTGCTGTGCCAGATGACGTGCCCGGCGGGGAGATTTGTCCCATATCCTTCCCAGCTTGCGCATCGCGGGGAGTGGAGTAAAATCTTTGCGGAAACGTTGTACCCTGCCACCTTCATGATCGACAGCAATGAGTAACGGTGGGGTTCTGAGTGCGTGAATCTCGGCGGTCAAGGAGGTCAGTTGCTCAACTGAATCATAATTACGGGTAAACAAGATAACGCCTCCCGTGAGAGGATGAAGTAGTCTTGCTTTATCTTCGGGTGATAATTGAGTGCTCGCGATATCGAGCATCACAGGGCCCAGCGACATCATGCCTTCTCCAGGATGACAAATGCACTGGCCAAATTCAATTCATCGCTGAGGGAAAGGTGATGCCCAATGATTCCTTCACGCTGGATCAATTCGGCCAATTCAGGATGAAAGCGAAAATACGGCTGGCCAAGAGGGGTATGAGCAACCGATATATTGTTTAACGTGACAGGAGGTCGCAAGCCAGTACCCATGGCTTTGGAAAGCGCTTCTTTGGCTGCAAACCGTTTTGCTAGAAACATCACTGGCTTAGCATCCTTAATATAATCAGACCATTCATGCTCGGCTAACAGCCTACGCGCAAAACGTTCGCCATATTTTTCCAGTGATTGAGCAATACGGGAAGGCTCGACGATGTCGGTACCGATGCCATAGATCATTGACTGGCTTCCTGGATGAGTTGCTTCATTTCCCTAACCGCTTGGGCTAAGCCAACGAATAATGCATGCGACACAATCGCGTGCCCGATGTTGAGTTCTGAAAGACCATGTATCGCGGCAATTGGCTGGGTATTTTGGTAATGCAGCCCATGACCAGCATTGACTTTTAATCCTCGACTCAGACCATAGGCAACAGCGGTGCAAATCTTTTCCAGCTCGCATTGCTGCATCTCATTATTGTTAGCATCGGCATAATGACCTGTATGAATTTCGATTACCGGCGCACCGGCTCTTGCCGCAGCCTCTATCTGCTCATACTCCGCATCAATGAATAAGGATGTACGAATACCGGCATCCGTTAACTTACTACAAGCCTGTTTCACCTGTTCGAAGTGTCGTACCACATCCAGCCCCCCTTCCGTCGTCAATTCCTCACGGCGCTCTGGAACGAGACACACATCATGTGGTTTGATACGGCAGGCAAAGGCAATCATCTCTTCAGTCACGGCACTTTCCAGATTCATTCGGGTTTGAAGTCGCTCGCGCAAAACTTCCACATCCCGATCCTGAATATGTCTTCGATCTTCACGCAAGTGGAGCGTAATCGCATCTGCTCCTGCAGACTCAGCAACCAATGCTGCTTCCACTGGACTTGGATAGACCGTTCCGCGCGCCTGGCGCAATGTCGCGACATGATCAATATTCACACCCAAAGCAATCATGATGGTTACGTACCTGTAAACAAAAATTGAGAAGCTTTCCTGTTACTGTTAGCTCCATACGTGAATGTATCGTTTTTATTAATCATTTAGATTCTTCAATCTTATTCATACCCTAAACTCTTCAATGTATTAATATCATCAGCCCAGCCATTTTTCACCTTGACCCATACTTCAAGATAGACCTTGCTGCCAAATAATTTTTCCATATCTTGCCGCGCCTGGGTAGCAATTATTTTAAGTTTTTCACCATTTTTGCCAATAACGATGGCTTTCTGATTGGATTTTTCCACCAGAATGCAGGCAAAAATTCTGCGCAGATTTCCTTCTACTGTAAATTGATCTATGCGCACCGTCGTCGAGTAAGGGATCTCTTCCCCCGTTAAACGAAATAATTTCTCACGTATCATCTCAGCTGCAAGAAAACGCTCACTGCGATCACTAACTTCGTCTTCGCCAAACAAAGGCGGGCTTTCTGGCAAATAAGGCCGAACCATATCGATGAGTTCAGTCAGTTGTATTCCTCTCGCCGCACTGACTGGAATAATGCCAGCAAAGCTAAATTCCTTAGCCATACTTTCCATGAATGGAAGTAATTGAGTTTTCTGAGCCAATTGATCTACTTTATTGATCACAAGGATAACGGGTCGGTCGGCAGGTAAGAGTTTTAATACCCCTTTATCACGTTCATCAAATCGTATGGCTTCGATCACGAAGAGAATGATATCGACTTCGCGTATGCTTTGAATGACCGTTCGGTTCATTATTTGATTAAGCTGGCTGCTATGGCGTGTCTGGAAACCGGGTGTATCTACAAAAATAAATTGAGATTGCTCATCGGTTAAAATACCATTGATCCGATGGCGCGTGGTCTGGGCCTTTTTAGAAGTAATGCTGATTTTTTGTTGGATTAAATGGTTAAGTAAAGTTGATTTACCGACGTTAGGACGTCCAACAATGGCAACATAACCAGTTCTGAAATGAGGGGAAGCCATAAATGGAGATATTTCTATTTTATTTAGCGTTATGTTGGTTTGGTAATAGCTTGAATTCGTAAATCACTTGGTCCCTAAAACTACCCTTATAAAGTGGGTAGCTTAAAGGCATGAGTACGAATAAAATGGTTCAAGGCTGGGGGAGGACTTAAAAAAAATAAAGGTTATATAGGCGCTCCTGGTAATTGAAGCATTGGCGACTATTAATAATGAACGATTAATTCATACGCCTGTTTTGCAGCTTCCTGCTCAGCCCTGCGGCGGCTTGTTCCTTCGCCAACAGCTCGAACATTAAACTTTGCAATGGCGCATTCCACTCTAAATTTCTGCCGATGTGCTTCTCCGCTTGTAGCGATGACAGTATATTCCGGCAAGGCTACCCTGCGACTCTGCAGATATTCCTGCAGCATCGTTTTGGGATCTTTACCTAAAGTTTCCAGATCTAAATTGTGTAACAACGGCTTGTAAAGATTGTTAACAAAATTTTCTACTTCAATGAACCCACCTTCCAGGTAAATGGCGCCTATCACTGCTTCCAGCGCGTTGGCAAGAATTGAAGGCCGGTAATGTCCTCCACTTTTTCGTTCTCCTTCACCCAGCCTGATTAAATCACCTAATCCAAGTGCCGATGCGAGCTCAAATAATGCCTGCTGGTTAACAAGATTAGCGCGCAGCCTGGATAAATTGCCTTCTGGTAAGAGCGGAAACTCTTTGAACAGTAAGGCTGACACTGCACAATTCAATGCGCTATCTCCGAGAAACTCAAGGCGCTCGTTATTCGGATAACCGAAGCTGCGATGTGTTAGTGCTTCTTGCAACAATTCCGGTTGCTTAAAAACATAGCCGATTTTGTGAAAGAAATCGCTCTGATCTTTTACCGGAAAATTTTGTGGACGACGCATATTTAAGCTATGTGAGCTCATCGATTGCTGGCAGCATTAAAATCAATAGATAACGAAATATTAGCAAATAAAGGAGTTTTAACGGAATAGCTTACACTCAAAACTGTTTGTTCCCTTACTTTACTAATTTGAAGATCGTGACTATTGACAGCGGTAATTTGATCGATAACGGCACGCTTACCGAATGATTGGCGTATTTCCCCAGGATGAGCATTCTGCAAGCCTGGGTCACTGGCGATGGCAACCAACGCTCGCTTGATAGCAGCATATTCCATATAGGAGGGAAGTAATTTCATTCCTAGAAGCGCAAATATCACGACTACAGCTGACCAGGTTAGCATGCCAGAAAGACTGATACCTTGTTGTTGTTTTCTCATTACATGGCGCATCTTCCTTACTCCAAGTCCGCTCCCGCATCATTAATTTATTGACAAGCCAATTCGACTTAAATCACTAAAATTCCACCAAACCATAAAAGCTTTCCCCACTATATTTTTCTCTGGAACAAAACCCCAATAACGGCTATCGCTACTGCCATCACGATTATCCCCTAACGTAAAATAATTCCCCTCTGGCACTTTACAAGTAAATCCCCTCATATCGAATGCGCAATTCTCTCTGAAGGGAAAATAATGTACGCTAGATAACAGCATATTAGGCATTCCTTGATTGATAAGTATGCTGTAACTTTTATCGTCTATAAGTTCCTTAAAACGCTGGGTGTATACATAAGCCAAACCTGATTCAATATATTTGTAATCTCCATTCAACTCTCTTTCTACTGGCACCCCATTAATGCTGAGCTTTTTATTACGATACGTAACCGTATCTCCAGGTAAACCAATTACTCGTTTAATATAATCTATCGATGGATCTTCCGGATAACGGAATACCATCACCTCTCCACGTTTGGGTTGATTCATTTCAATGATCTTGTGATTGATAACAGGCAATCTGATCCCGTAGGTAAACTTGTTTACCAGGATAAAATCTCCCACCAGTAAAGTAGGAATCATCGAACCCGAAGGTATTTTGAAAGGCTCCACCAGAAAAGAGCGAAGACAAAAAACAATCAGGATGATGGGAAAAAAACTTTTAGGATATTCCACCCACCAAGGCTCTGTGGCACCCGCTGCGCGTTTGTGTTTGAAAAAAAGGGAATCGAGCAACCAGATACAGCCAGTCACCACCAGTAAAATTAATAATACTAAAGGAAAATTCATTTCATTTCCCCTCATGAGCTAGCAAGAAGCATATAACATAATGGGGAGGGCAAATTTTCATGTTTATCACTCAATTGATTTAATTTTTCAGCAGTTAATTATTTACCAACCTGCAGAATGGCCAAAAATGCCGCCTGGGGAATCTCTACATTACCGACGCGTTTCATACGCTTTTTTCCTGCCTTCTGCTTCTCAAGCAGTTTACGTTTACGCGTGATATCTCCACCATAACATTTGGCCAAAACATTCTTACGCAACGCTTTAACATTTTCTCTTGCCACGACATGAGCCCCAATGGCTGCCTGCACCGCGATATCAAACATTTGTCGGGGAATAAGCTCACGCATTTTTTGTGCTAATTCACGACCTCTTTGTTGGCTACTAGCACGATGCACGATTAATGACAGTGCATCCACTTTTTCACTATTGATCAATATATCGAGTTTCACCAAATCCGCGGCGCGAAATTCTTTGAATTCATAATCCAGCGAAGCATAACCTCGACTAACCGATTTGAGTCTATCAAAGAAATCCATGACAACTTCATTTAGCGGCATTTCATAAACAAGCATCACTTGCCTGCCCATATATTGCATATTTCTCTGAACCCCACGCTTACCGGTGCATAGCGACATCACAGTCCCCACATATTCTTCTGGCACTAATATCGTTGTGGTAATGATCGGTTCTCGAATCTCTTCAATTTTAGAGAGGTCGGGCATTTTGGATGGGTTCTCAATTTCAATCACTGTCCCATCACGCAACGCAACCTGATAAATAACGGTTGGCGCAGTGGTGATAAGATCCATATCATATTCCCGCTCCAGCCTCTCCTGAACAATATCCAAATGGAGCAAACCTAGAAAGCCACAACGGAAACCAAAGCCAAGCGCTTGAGACGTCTCGGGTTCAAACTGTAGCGATGAATCATTCAATTGCAGTTTTTCTAATGCAGAGCGTAAGGCATCATATTGATTGGATTCGACCGGATAAAGCCCGGCAAATACTTGTGGTTTGATTTCTTTAAATCCAACCAAAGGTTCAGCGGCAGGATTATCAGCCAAGGTGACGGTATCCCCTACCTTGGCTGATTTCAATTCCTTAATACCAGAGATAACGAAACCCACTTCACCCGCACTCAGCGAATCACGATTTTCTGCTTTAGGTAAAAATATCCCCACTTGTTCACATAGATAAGCCGCGTGGCTAGCCATGAGCATGATTTTGTTGCCGGCTTTCAATACGCCATCGACCACCCGTACCAATATGACAACACCCACATAATTATCAAACCACGAGTCAATAATGAGTGCTTTCAATGGTGCATTTGGGTCTCCCTTAGGGGCGGGGATACGCTTAACAACTACTTCCAGCATATCCTGTATGCCTTGACCTGTCTTAGCACTCACGCGCAAAGCATCTGTTGCCTCTATCCCGATGATATCTTCTATTTCTGCAATCACTCGGTCCGGGTCAGCTGCAGGCAAATCAATCTTGTTCAAGACCGGTATCACCTCGACGCCCTGCTCGATTGCGGTATAGCAATTCGCTACCGTTTGAGCTTCTACTCCCTGAGAAGCATCTACGACCAATAAAGCCCCTTCACAGGCAGCTAAGGAGCGGGACACTTCATAGGAGAAATCGACATGACCCGGTGTATCAATCAAATTCAGCAGAAAAGTCTGACCATTACGTGCCTGGTATTTTAAAGCAACTGTCTGCGCTTTAATGGTAATGCCGCGTTCACGCTCTAACTCCATAGAGTCGAGCACTTGCTCTTCCATCTCTCGATCAGATAAACCACCACAAAACTGTATGATGCGATCAGCTAATGTAGATTTACCGTGATCAATATGCGCGATAATAGAAAAATTGCGAATGTGTTGCATTCGATTGGGATTTTAAATGTCAGTCGGGAATATTTGCTGGTGCTCGATGCAGATCTAATTTACTTGTAAATAAAATAGTCGCTATTACTAACCGACAGCATTCTATCGAATTTTAGCAAAATACGCATCTAATGCAGCTTCATCAAGGTAATAATGGCAGATTTCGTCTTGTTTATCATTTGCTGACACCAATACTGGAATTCGCTCATTATACTGATTTACCAGCTGAGGATCGCTATCGATATCAATCACTTCAAATTGAAACTCGATTTGCTTCTGTAATTTTTGCAATGATGCAATCATTTCCTGACAAAGATGACAATCCCTTCGACCATACACAATGAGCTTTTTTCTATCCATACAATTAACGGTATATACGCTTTTAATTATCGAGTTTCATCGTAATGAAAGTAGTCATATCGCCTCTTTTTATCAATAGCGCAATATTTCGCCCTTTCTCAACCTTGCTAAGCAACTGATTAAACTGTTTGACGGTTGTGACATCCTGGCTATTAAAACCAAGAATAATGTCACCCTGGCGTATACCAGCACGATTTGCAATGCCACCTTGTACTTCCTCAACCAGCAAACCATTCTCGATACCCAGTTGTTGCTTTTGTTTATCAGAGAGTTCACTCAGAGCCAACCCGAGTGGATTCGAAGTATCAGGGACCTTACTTTGTTTGCGGCTGCGATCACTTTCATCTGATGGCATTTCCCCTACCAAAACAGTTAAATTCTTAGTGGCACCGTCCCGCCAGACTTGCACAGGTACTTTAGATTTAGGTTTAGTGTTTCCGACAAGACGCGGCAGATCACTGGAAACAGCAATATCCTTGCCGTCGAATTTCAAAATAACATCTTTCACTTCGATACCTGCTTTGTCTGCTGGACCATCTTTTTCTACAGAAACAACCAGTGCTCCGCGTGCTTGAGATAAGCCAAAGGATTCAGCCAGCTCTTCAGTCATCTCCTGAATCATAATGCCTATTTTCCCGCGTGAGACTTTCCCATGTTCCTTAAGTTGAGTAGCTATCTCTGTTGCCACGTTGATCGGAATAGCGAAAGACAACCCCATAAAACCACCTGTTCGGCTATAAATCTGCGAGTTGATACCGACTACTTCACCCTTCATGTTAAAAAGAGGACCGCCAGAATTACCGGGATTAATCGCCACATCCGTCTGGATAAAGGGAACATAGCTTTCCTGCGCAAGCGAGCGGCCTTTCGCGCTGACTATCCCTGCAGTTACACTATTTTCGAAACCAAAAGGAGAGCCAATAGCAATGACCCACTCCCCTACCTTGAGCTTTTCCGGATCACCCTGAGTTACCACAGGCAAGTCTTTCGCATCAATCTTGATAAGCGCGACGTCAGTTTTACGATCCGTACCAATAACCTGTGCATTAAATTCTCTTTTATCGGTTAATCTGACATTAATCTGGTTGGCAGCTTCGACGACATGCGCATTTGTTAGAATATATCCATCCTTACTTATAATGAAACCAGACCCTAATGATTTGGATTCATACTTCTTAGGACCTGAGAATGGGTGCATATACCTGCGAAAAAATTCGTAGAAAGGGGAATCTTCTGGAATATTAGGAATTTCAGGAAAAATCTGATTTCCTGTAATCTGTTGTGTTTGTACTGTACTAATATTTACCACTGCTTCTCCATATTGCTCAACCAGACCTGTGAAATCAGGCAGCTCCTTTGAATGCACAAAACCGATGGAACAGAGTGTCAGGAAGCACAGTAGAACAATTTTTGGCATATTTTTTCTTGATAAAAAAAATGGGTAAAATACTGAAAACATAATAATCAAATAGAGGTGCAATTAAATCTTACCAATAACAAACGATAACAGCTATTTGTTTGGTCGAAATCAACAAAACCCTTCGATCAAACAAATAGCCTGTGGACTATCCATAACATTTCAATCCTGAAAGCTTACCCCACACCTTATCTGGATTTCTCTTCCCTGCTTTCAACCTGATGTACACCCGTTATAGGTGCTTGCATCTTCGTATGAGGTGAAAGTTCTCTATGGATCAATGAATAATCACCTGGATGGTGAAGTGTAAATGGAAGCGAAAAGGCTGGGGAAGGCTGGAAAGCTACCGGATGATCAACTTGAACAACTGCCTTATTATTCACTTTCTCGGTAACAAGCACTTCTTGCTGAACATCTGCTATTTGCATCACTAACCAGCCACTTACTAAGGCAGCACAGGATGCAGCCGCTGAAAGTGTCACAAATTTCCGCTTGTGTGCTTGTGATACACGCGGCATAAATAAGGTCGGTTCGCTTATTAAGCGTTCACTTACTCGACTCGCCACATTGATGTGGAATGATACTGCTGGCTGTCGCAGTGCTTCACCGATCATATGATAGGTTGCCCAATCATTCAATAAATCATGCTTTTTCTTTAACTCTGTAATCACCTCATCAGCATCCACCGGATCCAATTCACCGTCCATCAGCTCTGACATTTTATTTTTCATAAAACCACCCCTTCATTACCACCTCTTGTCTTTACTTGTTCCTAATAAAGGCCGCAGTTTTTCAGCTATGGCCTCACGTGCACGAAATATGCGAGAGCGAACTGTTCCAATAGGGCAATTCATAATACTCGCAATCTCTTCATAACTTAAACCTTCAATTTCCCTCAGAACAATTGCCGTCCTTAATTCCTCAGGTAATGCGTCTAATGATTGATTAACCGTTTGAGCAATTTGTTTGGTCATCAGTTCACTTTCTGGTGTACTAACTTCTCGTAATCTACCTGCTTCTTCAAAATTCTCTGCTTCTTCATTATCAAATTCGCTAACAGTCGTGGGCACTTTTCTTCCTTGGGATACCAGAAAGTTTTTGGCTGTATTGATACCAATACGATATAGCCAGGTATAAAAGGCGCTTTCACCACGAAATGATGGTAAAGCACGATATGCCTTAATAAAAGTTTCCTGGGCGACATCTTCAACCTCAGCAGCATCACGAATAAACTGTGATAACAAACGTGCCAGCTTTCTCTGATATTTGATCACCAGTAAATCAAAAGCATGCTTATCGCCATGTTGGACGCGCTCAACCAATTGTTGATCGATTTCACGATCACCCATGCTGTTTTTTCCCCGAAATTAAAAATAGATAACAATTGAACCCTCAATAAAGTATACATCGTTCGGGGATCTGCCGTGAACTATCCGAAGCCGGACTAAAGACAATAAAGTAGCTTGATTAGTTCACTGCTTTTATTAATAAGCATTGCAACGAAGTCAACGAAACTTTAGTTATTGAGTTATGATTAAATAAAGTAGCTTCAGTTTACAAATAAATTAAAATAACCCATGCAACAATATCATTTTGATACGCTGATCATCGGCAGTGGTCTGGCCGGGCTTACACTCGCGCTTAATTTAGCACAAAATCAGAAAGTAGCCATTGTCACTAAACGATCATTACAGGATAGCTCCAGTACTTGGGCACAAGGCGGGATTGCTGCCGTACTTTCAATGGAGGATTCTGCTGATGCTCACATTCGCGATACATTAGTGGCTGGTGCCGGCTTATGTGATGAGGCAATTACCCGCTGTGTCGTTGAAAACGGACCACAAGCTATCAAATGGCTCATTTCTCAAGGGGTCAACTTTACACGTGATAGCAATCATGAAACCGGCTATCACCTCACCCGAGAAGGTGGGCATAGTGTACGGCGAGTTATTCACATCAATGATGCCACCGGGAAAGCAGTACAATCTACACTCAGCACAAAAATTCGCACCCACCCGAACATTGCCATACTCGAGCATCATATTGCAGTTGACCTGATCACAAGTTCTAAATTGGCTCATCATGCTGATAAGCAGAATGAGAATGCCCGCTGTTATGGTGCTTATGTATTAGATATCAAAGCAGATACAATTCACACCATTTCTGCCCACAACACGGTTTTAGCAACAGGGGGAGCGGGAAAAGTCTATCTCTATACAACCAATCCCGATACCGCCACGGGTGACGGCATCGCTATGGGATGGCGTGCAGGCTGCAGGATAGCCAATATGGAATTCATCCAATTTCACCCTACCTGCCTTTATCATCCCCATGCTAAATCTTTCCTGATCAGTGAAGCTGTTAGAGGTGAAGGCGGACTATTAAAACTTCCTAATGGGGAACGCTTTATGCCGTGGCATGATGAACGTGCGGAACTGGCACCACGCGATATTGTGGCACGTGCTATTGATTTTGAAATGAAAAAAAGAGGTCTTGATTGCGTCTATCTGGATATTTCTCATAAATCATCCGAGTTTCTCAAGCAGCATTTTCCTACTATTTATACTCGATGCCACGAATTAGGAATTGATATTACACGCCAACCCATTCCAGTCGTTCCCGCTGCACATTACACATGTGGCGGTATCGTTGTGGACCGGAAAGGCAAAACTGACCTAGGCAACTTATATGCCATAGGCGAAACTGCTCATACTGGATTACATGGCGCTAACCGGTTAGCCAGTAATTCTTTATTAGAGTGTTTAGTATTCGGCCAGGCTGCAGCCGAGGATATTCTCAGTTTATCACCTGTCCCTCCCATCTCACTTCCCAAATGGGATGAAAGTCGCGTGACAGATGCAGATGAGGAAATCGTTATTTCACATAACTGGGACGAGCTACGCCGCTTCATGTGGAGTTACGTGGGAATTGTACGAACCAATAAACGCCTGCAACGCGCTCAACACCGCATAAACCTGCTACGGGAAGAAATCAATGAGTACTATACTAATTTTCGCGTGACAGGGGATTTGTTAGAATTACGTAACTTAGTTACAACGGCTGATTTGATTGTGCAAAGTGCCATGCTTCGCCATGAGAGCCGTGGCTTGCACTACAGCCTTGATTATCCAAATCTATTACCGCAAGCCCAGAATACAATCTTAAGACGAAAAGAATTTGAATTGGCTTCAGAAAATTCGGTACCCATATAGGCAATAAGCACAACAAATCCAGGAGTTGTCGTTTACTTCTGATACTTTTATCAGAAAAATTCCCTTGCCGGTATAATGAGCTGTAGTTTAAGGCTCATATCTTCTTCTTAGATAAGAAACACAGACAGACTCTAGCAGGCTGTTAGAAAATATTTTCGAGGCAGTCAATAATAAACAAAAACAGATCAAAGAAGCCAAATTTATATCTACTAAATGAGCATTTTGAGCCTGTTTTTAACGCCGCAGCGGCAACGTTGATAGCTTTATAGCAACCTAATCGATGAGATAGTATAGAGGATAGAAGTATTGAGAAGCACGATAGATTCTGTTACGCCAGAAACGGATGATAAACCGGATATTACCCCTCAAGCAGAGCTACGTCACAATCCCACATCCTTTCTTAAATTGATCTTGCTCGGGTTTTCGATAGTAGGATTACCCTTAATCGCTGCGCTAATCTACAGCGCCATACGTATTGATCAGCTTGCCGAGCAGAGCCGCCAAACCATCTATCAGGCCACAGAAATTACTCATGGCAGCAGTATCTTGATTGATGAAATTATCGTGATGGAGCGGAGTGTACAGCACGCGCATATTTTGGAAGACATATCCTTACTCGAAGGTTATTTTCAGGCACATACCAATTTTGAGAAAACGGCGATAAAGCTTATGGAAGCTTCTCCCTACCTGGAACAACAGCTTTTATTGGAAAAATTACAATTATTAGAGGCAACCATTTTTCGTGAAATACTGACTTCATATAATACTCCTCAGAGTCTTCGAGATTTACTCAACCAATTTGCTAATCTGCTTATCCTTGCACAGAATTTCTCTACAGAAAATTATCGGATAATTGGACAGAAAATAAATGAAATGAGTGAGATGGCTTTACGTACTCGCACTTTGGTTGAGTGGGAATTACTCATTCTGATCCCATTTGTTATTTTGCTCGCTCTCGCTTTCTCAGTATTCATAGCACGACCGCTTCGTCAGCTTGACGAAGCAATTTATAATATGGGACAAGGTAAATTATCTAGCGCAGTAAAAATTGCTGGTCCTGAAAATTTAAAATACCTGGGTTCTCGCCTAGATTGGATGCGTCGCCGCTTGCTCAAATTGGAAGAACAGAAAATTCAATTTCTACGACAAGTCTCCCATGAACTTAAGACACCCCTCTCCGCTATTCGTGAGGGAACAAATCTCCTTGCAGAAGGAGTAACCGGCGATCTTAATAAAAAACAGCAACAAATTGTTGATATTCTCCAAACCAGTAGCATCCAATTGCAGAAACGTATCGAAGATTTATTAAGTTTTAGTGCTCTTCAGGCAGACAAAGTAGCACTGATTAAGCAGCGCACAAACCTTGCTCATATCATCACCACTGTCTTGAAAGATCAGAATCTGTCTATCATGAGTAGAAAGATAAAAATCGATTTAACATGCCCAGATCTCATGCTCGAATGCGACAAACAAAAAATTGGTATTATAATTGATAATCTTTTATCAAATGCCATAAAATTCTCTCCACAAGACAGTTGCATCAAGATCTCTGCGATACAAATGGATCAAACTATCCAACTCGATGTCATCGACTATGGTAGCGGGATTGATATCACCGATGAGGATAAAATTTTTGAACCCTTTTATCGGGGGCGTAGCAAACCTAATAGCCATATCAGAGGAACCGGGCTTGGCTTGTCAATTGCCAGGGAATATGCACTTGCACACGGAGGGAATATTCAACTTGTTAAACATGGCGGTCAGGGAGCGCATTTCTGCCTAACCCTGCCTATTCAAGATCCTGAGGTTCAGCCATGAATGTTGCTTCAAAGTCGCTATTATTTTCTATATTTTTTGTTGTATTAATTGGGTGTACAACAGCGACTACTTATCCATCACCAGACCCTGCTGACAAGCCAGTTTCCCAGCAAGATAAATTGGATCAGTATGATACATTAGATGAATTGATGTTGTATTATGGTCAGCTGCAAAAAAAGAATGCTGCTCAACTAGTCGCGGAATACAACTCTACCAAGAAACATTTTAATAGGAAAAATTCCGATGCGAAAAGTCGTCTAAAATATATTTTACTTATCAGTTTACCCAAAACATCTTTTACAAATATTCAGGCTGCGCTCGATTTACTGAATAATTGGCCACAAGATATTACAATGTCGACTAACGTAGCTGATTTCAGGAAATTACTCATATCGCTACTCAGAGAACAGCAAATTGCAAGAGCTGATGCGAAAAATTTTTCTCAAAAATTAAAAGCTTCAGATGAGCAAATACAAGCATTGGAAGAACACATTCAAACATTGCAAAATAGAATAGACGCGATAAAGAACATGGAAAAGCATCCAATCCGTAGAATAACACCCTGAATGAAAACATATGGTACCGTCTAAAAAAATCTTAATTGTCGATGACGACTCAGACCTCCTTGAATTACTCTCGATACGTTTAACGGCTGCAGGATTTGAAACCATCGTGGCTACCAGTGCAGAAGCCGCATTAAACTGCCTCGATATCACACGGCCCCATCTCGTCATCAGTGACATGCAAATGAGCGGGATGGATGGTATGGCTTTATTTGAACATATTCATCAAGCCAGCCCAACGCTACCGGTCATTATTCTGACAGCATATGGCACGATCCCGGATGCGGTCGCCGCAGTTCAGCGTGGTATTTTTGGTTACCTCACCAAACCCTATGATCCAAAAACTTTGCTCGATCAAATAGATCAGGCTCTCAGACTTACGTGCAATAGCGGAAATAACGAATCCTGTGAGGAATCACGAGTTGTATGGCGTAAAAGTATCATTACCCAAAATGCTGAAATGGAAGATATTCTGACCAAAGTAGAACGCGTTGCGGAAGGAAATGCGAGCGTGCTACTTCTTGGAGAAAGTGGTGTTGGCAAAGAATTATTTGCACGTGCTATTCATCAAGCATCCAAGCGTTGCCGCCAACCTTTTGTTACCATCAATTGCGCAGCCATCCCTGAGCAATTACTGGAATCAGAGCTATTTGGACATGTCAAAGGGGCTTTTACCGGCGCTATCCGGGACCATAAAGGTCTGTTTCAATTAGCCGAAGGGGGCACATTGTTCCTTGATGAAATTGGTGATATGCCGCTGCTACTGCAAGTAAAGTTACTGCATGCCCTGCAAGAAAGGATCATCAGACCCGTCGGGTCTACGCAGCCAATCCCAATTGATGTCCGGATTATTTCTGCTACTCACCGTGATCTCAAAGCTGAGATTACGGCAGGAAATTTTCGTGAGGATCTGTATTACCGGCTCTATGTGGTTGGTTTAACAATTCCTTCATTAGCTCAACGCCGTGAAGATATCCCCTTGCTGGCTAATTATTTTCTTCGTACCTTTGCTGAAAAATACGAGAAAGAAATCAATGGTTTTTCGCCGGAAGCGACCAATCTTTTGCTCAGTGCTTCATGGCCGGGTAATGTTCGACAATTAATGAATATCATAGAACAAAGCGTCGTCCTGAGCGCGAACCCTCTTATTTCATATCAACTGGTCTATGATGCGATGCATCAGGAGGAAGCGCAACTCGTATCATTTGAAGAAGCACGCAAACAGTTTGAAAGAAATTATCTGGTACGTTTACTAAAAATCACTGCAGGCAACGTAACGCAAGCAGCCAGATTAGCTAAACGTAATCGAACAGAATTTTATAAACTTCTTCAGAGGCATCAACTGGATTTTACGCTTTATAAACCAAAAGAAAAAAGCAAAGAGTTTTGTTAAGTATTCTCCGAGAAGAAATATCACAATCACATACATCGTATAAAAAATCATGATTGCTGCTATCCCATTTCTAAATCAAACCTGACTTTGTCGGCTTCGCCTTGCCGTATTATGGACATTGTCCGCGACTCGCCTTCGCGTCATTTATAATTCAGAAATGGAATACAAACCATCTTAATAATTTGTTTATTTTTCTAGTGCAGGAAACTTGGCAACAATCTCAATCTCGCCATTCCCGCGCTTGACTTTGAGTGGCAACCACGTACCTGGCGCCTGACGTTTGACCACAGCAATGAGGTCTCCCATTTCCATCACTGATAAGCCTGCGATCTCAGTGATGATATCGTTTTCCAGCATATTAGCTTTCTCGGCAATACTGCCTTTTTCAACCTCCAGCACACGCGCTCCGCCATCCTGTGAAGCCATCTCATAACGAATACCCAGTCGCTGGCGCAAAGGTGTAGTTTCCGCACTAGCCGGGCTAACGCCAAAAACGGCATCAGCATAATCTGCCACTAATTGTTGACATGGTTTGTTGGTATCCCATGGTAATAATGAAGTAATTTTTGTTATCCCCAGATCTTTCAATTGATGAGGAACACCGAAACCATGCATGATATGACCCGATCCCATAATAGCAACCACTAGCGGACTTTTCCCTTGACCCTGCGTGCTAAATACCCCATGAATTTCATGAGCCATTGCCCGGTCCCATAATTGCTGACCAATAACGAATCGTAAGAAATCAGGATCATAACGACTATTCCTTTCCTTTTTCTTATCTTTACGATCATGTGACTGATATATGGGTAACAAAAAATCAAGGTATCCGGAACTAGGAGGTGCTGGACGCGTTACGCCTTCACGTTCATTCTCGGGAATACTGTCAAAGCCTTTCTCAGCTACCTGCTTTCTGAGTTTGGTATCGATATTAAGTGCTCGCATCGGAATACGATTCATGCGTGCAAAATGAAATAATGGCAGATAAAGACTGGCATCTGTTCTCCATACCGTATCCCATTCTGAAGCTTTCAGGAAAGCAGCTTCAGATAGCTCACCCGCCACCCATTGATCGAGTACTCTCTGGACCCGACGTGGGAACATTTCGAAACCAATTACCATATCGGGACGAGCAGCATACAACGCTGCCAGCATTTGTAATTGCCAACGATGGTGCTCCCGATTAACATGGGTTTCACCTAGTAAAATGACCGATTGATTTGCTGCATGCTTAATAATATCGGATAAGTCAGTCTTACCCTTCCCCGGGATAACCCACTGCGCTACTGGCACACATTCCCGCGCAGAATCACTGCCAAGAGATTCAGGTTTATGAGCAGGAATGATTTGTGCTGGCAAATTTTCGGAATGTACTGCCCACACTAACAACATTATGCTTACTAATCCGCTTCGGATGCTAACTTTCCACTTAGTCATGTTATCGATTACTCTTAAAAGTATTGATGATCTAGAGAGTCACGTAGGTGTACCCCAGGAAGATGAAAGACCGCGCATGATGGGTTACACACACTCACCCTACCCATTTACGCGCATTTCTGAACATCCTCATCCAAGGAGAATCTTCTGCCCAGGTATCGACATGCCAGGAATGCTGAACGGTACGAAAAACCCGTTCAGGATGCGGCATCAGAATGGTAAATCGACCATCGGTCGAAGTCATCCCGGCTATTCCTTGCGGGGAACCATTAGGATTAAATGGATACCGCTCAGTTGCCGTACCGTAGTGATCAACAAAGCGTAATGGGACATAGGACAATGCTGATTCCAATTGCTGATTATTGCTGAAGGCTGCATAGCCTTCTCCATGTGCTACCTGGATCGGTAAACAACTCCCTACCATGCCATCAAAGAAAAGGGAGGGATTCTTTGGGATCTCAACCATAACAAAGCGTGCTTCAAATTGCTCAGATAGATTACGTTCGAAATGCGGCCAATGATCAGTACCTGGAATAATTTCATGCAGATTGCTCATCATCTGGCAGCCATTGCATACCCCCAGTGCAAAAGTATCACTGCGCTCAAAAAAAGATTCAAATTCATTGCGCACACGTGCATTAAACAAGATAGATTTCGCCCACCCCTCACCAGCCCCAAGCACATCACCATAAGAAAATCCGCCACAGGCGGCAAATCCTTTATAGTCGCTCAATGAAACGCGCCCTGTAATGATATCGCTCATATGCACATCAACAGCCTCAAACCCGGCACGATCAAAGGCGGCCGCCATTTCAACATGACCATTTACCCCTTGCTCACGCAGAACGGCCATCTTGGGTCGGATACCGGCCTGGATAAAAGGTGCTGCAATATCCTCTTCGATATTAAAAGTCAGTTCCGCGCTCAAACCAGGGTCAGAAGTATCAAGGATACGATCAAATTCTTGTTGTGCGCATACGGGATTGTCACGCAGTTTCTGCATCTGGTAAGTCGTTTCTGACCAGGCACGCTGCAAATTAACCCGTTTGTCTTGAAAAATGATTTTATTGTTAAGCAAGAAACGGATCTCATCCTGTTCATTCGGGTTGCCCAGCAAAAAGCTCTTATCATGTAAGCCAGCTTCTGACAGGATTTGTAGCACTGTTTCAACATGTTGTTTCTTTATCTGAATCACTGCCCCCAATTCTTCATTAAATAAAGCCGCCATCGCGCGTTCTAAAGATCGGCTAGGCAGCATCTCCGACTTAATTTCATAACCGGTATCTTTAGCCAATGAATCAAAGCACAACGGGTCCAGGTTGATCGTCATGCCCACATGACCAGCAAAAGCCATCTCGCACAAAGTTACAAACAATCCACCATCTGAACGGTCATGATAAGCTAGAATTTGATCGGCACAATTCAGTTTCTGTATGATCGAAAACAAACGTTTAAGTTTTTCTATTTCCGCGGTAGTCGATATATCTGGGACAATATTGCCCAATTGCCCATAAACTTGCGCCAATGCCGAACCACCCAAGCGGTTTCTCCTGCTTCCCAGATCAATTAGAATAAGCTCGGTTTCACCACAATCAGTACGTAATTGCGGGGTAAGCGTTTTGCGCACATCACGCACTCTTGCAAAAGCAGAAATAATCAATGAGAGAGGCGCAATCACCTCTTTTTGTTGACTGCCTTTATTTCCATTTGATTCCTGCCAGGCGGTTTTCATGGACATCGAATCTTTGCCAACCGGAATACTAATCCCCAGCTGAGGACATAACTCCATCGCCACAGCATGAACAGCGTCATAGAGTGCAGCATCCTCACCTGCGTGCCCGGCAGCTGCCATCCAGTTAGCAGAGAGTTTGATCTCGCTCAGATCGTTTATCGCAGCAGCAGCCATATTAGTGATGGCTTCTGCTACTGCCATCCGCGCAGAGGCCGCTGGATCAATCAATGCCAGAGGTGCGCGCTCACCAAGTGTAAATGCCTCGCCAAGATAAGTCTGATAACCCATGGTCGTTACCGCGACATCTGCTACCGGTATTTGCCAAGGTCCCACCATCTGATCACGCGCGGTCATTCCCCCCACACTCCGGTCACCGATAGTGATCAAAAACGTTTTATCTGCGACAGCAGGCAATCTTAGTACCCGATAAGCAGCTTCTTGCAGATCTATCCCAGCCAGATTAAATGGAGGCAACACGCTACTAATATGCGAGACGACACGCGTCATTTTAGGTGGTTTCCCTAATAATACCGACAGCGGCATATTTATCGGCAGAGTGCTAGATTTCTCATCAGTGACAATGAGTTGCTGCTGAATAATTGCTTCGCCTACTACCGCATAAGGGCACCGCTCTCGTTCACAAATTGCCTGGAACAAAGCCAGTGATTCACGCCTGATAGCGAGCACATAGCGCTCCTGCGCTTCGTTACACCAAATCTGCATCGGGGACATGCCGGATTCTTCCAAGGGAATCGCACGTAAGTTAAAATGCCCTCCGCAGCCAGCTCCATGAACAAGTTCGGGCAAAGCATTGGATAGACCGCCTGCGCCGACATCATGAATCGAGAGAATAGGATTAGGTTGCCCACTGCGCTCCAGCTGCCAGCACCGATCAATTACCTCCTGCGCACGGCGTTGCATTTCGGGGTTACCGCGTTGTACCGAATCAAAATCCAGGTCTTCCGTATTACTACCAGTATCCATACTGGAAGCAGCCCCTCCCCCCAGCCCAATCAGCATGCCCGGTCCGCCCAGTTGAATCAGTAAGGCATCTTTTGAGAAATCCTGCTTTGCGGTATGTCGTTCTGAAATCTGTCCAATGCCGCCAGCCAGCATGATAGGCTTGTGATAGCCCCGTATCTCACCGGCGACTTGCGCTTCGAATGTGCGAAAATAGCCTGCAAGATTAGGTCTGCCAAATTCATTATTAAACGCAGCACCACCAATAGGTCCAGTCAACATGATTTCCAGGGCTGAGGCAATACGTACAGGCTTGCCATAGCCATTTTGCCCCTGCCATGTTTCCCAAGGCTGAATAAAATCAGGAATACGCAGATTGGAAACAGAAAAACCGGTTAATCCAGCTTTGGGTTTGGCACCCCGCCCGGTTGCTCCCTCATCCCGAATTTCTCCTCCCACCCCTGTTGCGGCTCCTGGAAAAGGAGAAATTGCCGTCGGATGATTATGGGTTTCCACTTTCATGAGCAGATGAGTAGGCTCCAGAGCATAGCCATAAGCGTGGTTCTTTCCGGGACAGAAGCGATGGATGGTTGCCCCTTCGATAATAGCAGCATTATCAGCATAGGCCACAATGGTGCCTTGTGGGTACTGTTGATGGGTATGACGTATCATTGAAAACAGTGATTGTTTTTTTTGTTCGCCATCAATAATCCAGTCTGCATTAAAAATTTTATGCCGGCAATGTTCTGAGTTTGCCTGGGCAAACATCATTAACTCGACATCGGTAGGATTACGCCTGACATCAAGAAAATAATCCAGGAGATAATCAATCTCATCAGGAGATAAGGCTAACCCCATTGCTTGATTAGCCTTAACCAGAGCCGTCTTGTCTTCTTTTAAGATATTGATTTCTTTAAGCGGTGCCGGTTCGACATGATGAAACAAAGCCGCTGCTTCAGATAAAGAATGAAAAACCGCTTCAGTCATGCGATCATATAGAATTGCTTCGATTGCACGCCTGCTCTCTTTAGAAAACGCCGTTTCATGCTGGACATAAAATGCAATCCCCCGCTCTACTCTTTCAATCACATCGATTCCACAATGATGAACAATGTCCGTCGCCTTGGATGACCAGGGTGAAATGGTACCGGGGCGCGGTACAACTAACAAAAACTCACCTTGCGGTACAGGCGGTTGTCGCGCTGGATCAATGCCAAGTAACTTCTGCAGAATATTGAGTTCATTTTGCTTCAAATCGCGTTTTATTTTACAAAAATACCAGTACTCAGCGTCAATAACCGAAATTTCAGGTACGATGGATTTGATCAGATCAGATAATTTTTGTAATCGAAAGTGAGATAGCGCCTTATGGCCTTGAAATTGCAACATCAATCAAAATTATAATGAGTTAAATTAAGAATCATTATATTACACGAGAAGACACCCAATCAGATGAATAACCCGATTCCTCTCTATTCCACTGCTGACATTCGTGAAATCGAACAGCTTGCTGCCGCTCGACCTAATCCTCCGAATCTCATGGAAAAAGCTGGATTAGCGGCTGCTCATATCACCAAAAATAAACTGCTCAGTAACGATAAAGGCAACCTTCTGGTGCTAGCTGGACCGGGCAATAATGGAGGAGATGCCTTTGTGACGGCACGCTACTTGCGCGCATGGGGTTTTCAGGTCACTACCATTTTTACTGGTGACCCCTCTAAATTATCGCAAGATGCCAAACAGGCTTTACAAAACTGGCTGAACGCAGGAGGAGAATTACATAACGATATCCCTTCTTCCGGTTCATGGCATGTCATCATCGACGGATTATTCGGCATTGGCCTGAACCCTGCCAAATATCCATTAGATGAAAAATATCAGCGCCTGATCACAGCCGTTAACCATATGAATTTACCCGTACTTGCGCTCGATATTCCCAGTGGCCTCAGCGCCGATAACGGAATCGCACCGAGTACCGCCATCAAAGCAACGATTACGGCTACTTTCATTGGCCTGAAGCCAGGCCTTCTGACGTATGATGGCTGCGAATATGCCGGAGAAATCATTTTATGCGATCTGGATCTCGACGCAGCCTCTATGAAAAGCCCGCAATCATGGCTACTGGATCAAACCCTGATAAAAACTTTATTGCCTGCCCCCCGCCCAGCTAACAGTCATAAAGGCATCTTTGGCAGCGTGGGGATCATAGGAGGAGCATCAGGCATGGTCGGGGCGGCGCTATTAGCAGGCTCAGCCGCACTTAAATTAGGAGCCGGGCGAGTCTACCTTGGCCTGCTTGCCAATCAACCGCCAACTGTCGACCCAGCACAGCCAGAGCTCATGCTGCGTCCAGTGGACGAGCTATTCGAGCTTGATCATCTCACTTGTCTGATCGTGGGTCCTGGACTCGGAAAGGAAATCTCGGCCTGTCTTTGCCTGGAAAAAACTTTGCAGACTTCCTTACCCCTGGTTTTGGACGCAGACGCCCTCAATCTGATTGCACACCATTCTGAGCTCGCGAGCGCATTACGTACCCGCCATGCGCCATCCCTTCTCACGCCGCATGCTGCTGAAGCAGCACGGCTGCTCGGTATCGATATCGCCACTGTTCAGAACCATCGTATGCAAGCAGCAGAGGATCTAGCCAGGAATTTCCATTGTTCAGTTGTGCTGAAAGGAGCAGGAAGCATCTGTGCATTTCCAAACGGTCATTGTTATTTTAATGCCAGTGGCAACCCTGGTTTAAGCAGCGCGGGAACAGGTGATGTGCTTTCCGGCATGACCGGCGCGCTACTCGCTCAGGGGTTAACTTCAAAGAACGCATTACTACTGGCTGTTTATCTGCATGGTGCAGCAGCGGATGCCCTGCTTGAAACCCTGGCTGGTCCAATAGGAATGACCGCATCGGAAATTATTGATTCAGCCCGTCATCTTTTGAATCAGTGGATATATGACCCTCATGCTCGCTTCAGATATTCTCATGCGTATAGCATTTATTGATCATTTAATCTCCGTACCCACTGAAAAAAATAACATTTCATATTTTCACGTAAAAGATATTACTGACGACGCCAGGTTGTCCCCTGCACACTATCTTCCAGAATAATGCCTGCGGCTGCCAGTTGTTTACGGATATTGTCAGCTTGAACAAAATCTCGGTTCTTGCGCGCTTCTAAACGCTGCTGAATCATTTGTTCAATCGCTTGCTGAGAAAACAAATTTTTTTCTGCTGAATGTAAGTTTTGGAGATAAGCTTGCGGATTCTGTTGCAACAAACCTAAGGTGCCACCTAATGCTTTAAGCAAGGCTGCGAGCTGAGCATTACTCGTTCGATTGATCTCCCCGGCAAGATCAAACAGAATCGCGATAGCTTCGGCTGTATTGAAGTCGTCGTTCATCGCCGCCTTGAATCGTTCAGCATATGGCTCATCCCAGTTTATTTCGGTGGATGGCAAGTTATACTCTTTCAAAGCGATATAAAGCCGATCAAGCGCATTCCTGGCATCATTGAGATGCTCATCTGAATAATTAAGGGGGCTTCGATAATGCGCACGTAAAATGAAGAAACGTACAACTTCCGGTTGATAGCGCGCGAGCACTTCCCGTACTGTAAAAAAGTTACCCAATGATTTGGACATCTTTTCATTATCAACACGTACAAAGCCATTATGCATCCAATAGTTAACATAAGCATGATCGTGCGCACCTTCGCTTTGCGCTATTTCATTCTCATGATGCGGAAATTGTAGATCCTGGCCACCGCCATGAATATCAAAGTGTTCACCCAGGTAATGCTCACTCATCGCTGAACATTCAATATGCCAGCCCGGCCGTCCTTTCCCCCAGGGAGAGTCCCAGCAAGGTTCACCGGCTTTAGCCGCTTTCCATAGCACAAAATCCAATGGATCTTTTTTATTGAAATCGATGTCTACACGTTCACCCGCACGTAGATCTTCGAGTGATTTGCCAGAAAGTTTTCCATAATGCGGAAATTGATGAACTGAATAAAACACGTCGCCATTCGCTGCAACATACGCAAGTCCCTTCTGAATGAGGGTGAGTATCATGCCAATCATGTCCTCGATACATTGAGTAGCACGAGGTTCGTGCGTAGGCTGAGCAACGCCCAACCGTGCGGCATCTTCATACATGGCATCGATAAAACGTTGGGTCAAAGTATGGATAGTTTCATCATTTTCCTGCGCACGTTTTATGATTTTATCGTCAATATCAGTGATATTACGCACATAGGTTACCTTGAAACCCGTTACTTCTAGCCAGCGCACAACCGTATCAAAAACCACCAGAACACGAGCATGACCCAAATGACAGTAATCATATACTGTCATCCCGCACACATACATTCTGACTTCACCAGGTTTAATCGGGACAAATTTCTCTTTTTTACGAGTTAGGGTGTTATAAATTTTAAGCATCGCAATGAATGAATAAGCGAATGAATGATTGTGGGGGGAGCGATCTTCTTGGTAAAATCCGTTAATTATAGAATTTTATCCTTAATATAAAAGATAAAGCTCCATCTTACCTCATAGCAAAACCGGGGAATTGTAACACAAGGAAAGGATTACTTTTTGAACCGGCGTATGCACTCCACTCATTGAATAGGAATGACACCATGACCCGATTTCTCATTGTCATGTTACTGATGATCAGTACAACACTTTCTGCTGCTCCGCCAAAAATCAGAATAAATACCAATCTAGGCCCCATCATCGTGGAACTCTATCCTGAGAAAGCGCCTAAAACAGTCAAGAATTTTTTAAATTACGTCAATGAAGGTTTTTATAATGGCACGATATTTCATCGTGTTATCCCAAACTTTATGATCCAGGGAGGAGGATTCGATCAATCGCTCACCCAGAAGCCAACAAAACAACCTATTGAGAACGAGGCTGCTAACGGATTAAAAAATGAAATCGGCACCATAGCTATGGCAAGAACCAACCAACCGCACTCAGCAACTGCCCAATTCTTTATCAATGTTGCGAATAATTCATTTCTCAATCATACTGCCCCAACCATACAAGGATATGGTTACACAGTATTTGGCAAAGTGACTGAAGGTATGGAAGTCGTCAATAAAATAGCCACGACCCCGACAGGACCAAAGGGAATGTTTGCGAGCGATGTGCCGAAAAATACTATTGTTATCGAATCTATCAAACTTCTCGCAGATTCTCCTGATCATTAACTCACTTAGGAATAAACATGATAAAGCTACATACTAATTATGGAGTCATTGGAATAGAGCTTGACAGCGACAAAGCTCCCATTACCACGCAAAATTTCCTGAATTACGTTAATAATGGACACTATGACAATACATTATTTCATCGCGTCATAGATGGGTTTATGATCCAGGGTGGTGGCTACGAGCCGGGCATGAAACAAAAAAAGACCTTGGCTCCTATCAAGAATGAAGCTGCCAATGGTCTTAAAAATGATGCCTATACTATAGCCATGGCAAGGACATCCGATGTGGATTCAGCCACCTCTCAGTTTTTTATTAACGTTAACGATAATAATTTCCTTAATTATACTGCCCCTACCACTCAGGGTTTTGGCTATTGTGTCTTTGGTAAAGTAGTCGAAGGGAAGGATGTCGTTGATAAAATCAAGAAATTAAAAACAGGGAACAATGCAGGGCACCAGAATGTACCACTGGAAGACGTCATCATCACAAAAGCTGAAATCTGCTAACTTTGGATCAAGATAATAACCCCCGCGCCAAATCTGCTTTAATATCTTGCGGGGATTCGAGACCTACAGCCATACGCAATAACCCACCCGTAATTCCTGCTGCATCACGCGCTTCTTGGCTGATTCGGCCATGGGTAGTTGTAGCAGGATGGGTCAGTGTGCTCTTGGTATCACCCAGATTAGCCGTGATCGAAATTAATCTTGTATTATCTATGACGCGCCACGCAGCTTCTTTTCCACCTTCCACCTCAAAGGTGACAATGCCTCCCCCTCCAGCTGTTTGCTGACGCCTGGCCAGTTCATACTGTGGATGAGATGACAGTCCCGGATAAAAAACACGCGTTACGTTCTTTTGCTTTTCTAACCAGCGCGCAATTTCCATGGCATGCGCACAATGTGTATCCATTCTGATTTTGAGCGTCTCCAGCCCTTTCAGAATAACCCATGCATTAAATGCACTCAATGTGGGCCCGGCTGTACGTAGAAAACTAAAAATACCGCCATCCATCAGCAAATCGCGTTTACCCAACACCGCTCCACCGAGTACTCTGCCTTGGCCATCCAGATACTTCGTGGCAGAATGGATCACTAGATCAGCACCCAACTCCAAAGGTTTCTGTAATATAGGCGTACAAAAACAATTATCTACCACCAGCCATGCATTCGCTTGCTTGGCAACTGCTGACAATGCCGAGATATCGGAGATCTCAGTCAATGGATTAGAAGGCGTTTCCAGGAATAACAGCTTTGTATTCACCTTGACTGCCGAGCGCCATTCATCAATATCGGTAGCAGACACAAAAGTCGTTTGAATGTTGAAGCGATTGAGGATATTGGAAAACAGGCTAACCGTTGCGCCGAATAAACTACGCGAGGCAATAATATGATCTCCAGCTGACAGTAACCCCATCACACAGGCAAGTATGGCTGACATGCCGGAAGATGTCGCCACGCATGCTTCAGCTCCTTCCAATGCAGCAAGTCGCTCTTGCATGGCCGTGACGGTAGGATTGGTAAAACGCGAGTAAATATTTCCTGATTCTTCGCCTGAGAAACGTGCAGCTGCCTGAGCAGCACTTTCAAAAACAAAGCTGGAAGTAAGATACATTGCCTCAGAATGCTCATTGAATTGGCTGCGATGAATACCTGTATGGAGTGCTAACGTTTCTGGCTCTAAATCATCCAACATCCTAATTTTTCTCCAAATTTAATCTGTTTGCTTGTTATCCGGAAGCAATAATTAATGATCATGCTCAGTCAGTTTCTTTCTATTAATCCGTCAATATCAGTCCCAGATCAAGCTGAGTACTATATCTATTAGATCGAGATACTTTTAAACCAGCATTACGCTGCGATTCAATTCTGGCTAAATATTCTGGGGTAACATCCTTAGTTATATAATCCCCATCAAAGCAAGAACTCTCAAAGTTCTTCACGAGCGAATCTACCGATGATATCGCCTTTTTGAGAGACTCAAGATCCTGGTAGACAAGACCATCCGCCCCGATCTCGCGGCAAATCTCATCATTATCGCGGCCGGTTGCAATTAATTCTTGCCTGGTCGGCATATCAATCCCATAAACATTCGGGAAACGAACGGGAGGTGCTGCTGATGCAAAATAGACCTTATGCGCCCCTGCTTCTTGCGCCATTTGTACGATCTCTCGACTGGTCGTTCCTCTGACGATGGAATCATCTACCAACAATACATTCTTTCCACGAAACTCAATACTGATTGCATTGAGCTTCTGGCGGACTGACCTACGCCGATGTTGCTGACCCGGCATAATAAAAGTTCTACCGATATAACGATTTTTAACAAAGCCTTCACGAAAATCGATACCAAGACAATTAGCGAGTTGCAGGGCACTTGGGCGGCTTGAGTCCGGGATGGGAATCACGACATCGATATCAAGGTGCCGCATCGTTTTTTTTATTTTATCCCCAAGACTGCTCCCCATATTGAGCCGACTTTCGTATACGGAAATACCATCCATAATGGAATCCGGGCGTGCCAGATAAACATACTCAAATATACATGGATTAAGATCAGGGTTGACTGCGCACTGTTTACTATAGAAATTGCTTTTATCATCAATAAAAATGGCTTCTCCTGGTGCCACATCACGAATCAGTTTGAAGCCTAGCGTATCCAGGGCCACACTTTCGGATGCGACCATATACTCTATTCCATGATCTGTTTCTGTTTTACCAAAAACTAAAGGGCGAATGCCATAGGGGTCACGGAAAGCCAGTAAGCCAGAGCCAGCAATCATTGCGATTACTGCGTAGGCACCTTGACAACGGCGATGGACACCAGCAACTGCAGCAAAAATGGTAGCAGGATCTAACTGATAACTTGAAGCACATTCCTGTAATTCATGCGCTAACACGTTCAGTAACACTTCTGAATCAGAATGCGTATTGACATGGCGTCGATCAGATTGAAATAATTGCTTATCAAGCTCTGCTGCATTAGTCAAATTACCATTATGCCCCAACACAATCCCGAAGGGTGAATTGACATAGAACGGCTGTGCCTCAGCTGCCGATTCTGCAGAGCCAGCGGTTGGATAGCGCACATGAGCAATCCCCATATTACCTGGTAGAGCACGCATGTTACGCGTGCGGAAAACATCTCTTACCATACCCAACCCTTTATGCATATGGAAAGTGTTTTCCTGCGCTGTCACAATACCAGCCGCATCCTGCCCACGGTGCTGTAACATTAACAAACCATCATAAAGTATCTGGTTGACTGGCGATTGAGTAACTATACCGAGAATTCCACACATAATTAACCTCGGAATAAGCTTGTTGAACTACAAAAAAAAGAAAATAAGCTCTTCATAATGAATCTGAAAGGCTCCCAATGGATGTATTTATCTGAGCAATAGGTTTATCTATTTCATCCCCGCAATCCGTATCGATCATTTATTAAAACTTATATACTCTTTGAGATTTTGTGGCAACCACTGAATTGCTTGTGTCGCTATCTTTTCCAGTGGCTCTCTCAGTAAAGCTTGTTGCCAGAAAGATTGTTGCGGCAAAGCGGTAAAACCTGCCGCTATTATTATAAATAAGACAATTAACACTCCGCGCGCAAAACCAAATACCGCACCCAGAATTCTATCGATCAGACCTAGGCCAACACTACTGACCAATTTGGATAACAGCAGTGAAATCACCATTACTACTATTAGAGCTGCAAAAAAGGTCATCACAAATACAATCAACATACGCAGAGAGCCATCTTCAATGGTCTGAGGTAAGAGTGGTTCAAAATTTGCCGCATAATGGCTTGCTATGAAAAAAGCTATGATCCAACCAAGTAATGACACTACTTCACGTACCACACCACGAGTAATACTAATAAGGACAGAAATGAAAACTATACCTAAAACTATATAATCAAAAATAGTCATTTACTATCACTTTAAGATAAGATGAATCAGTCCAAATTATCTACTGGTTACCACGCCACTCAACCCCATTTTCTTTAATTTTTCATATCCCTCTTCGGCTGCTTTTCGTGTTGGGAAAGGGCCGACACGTACACGAACCATTTCATTTCCACCTACTTTTATTGTTTCAATATAAGCGTCAACGCCGCTAGCCGCAAGATTCTGTTGTTGCTGCTTCGCCTTGGCTGGATCAGCAAATGCGCCCAGCTGTATTACAAATTTCCCCTCCACCTTAGGAGACTCTGTTTTTGCTGTTTGTACAGGTTCTGGTTTTGCAGCTTGAACCTTGGGAGATTCTGGTCTTGCAGCTTGAATTAAGGGTTTATTAGTTTGAGTTGCAGGTTTATTTAATCGAGGTTTGGAAGAAGGTATCGGAATACGTGAAGCACCATATCCTTCTGCCGATTCATTATCTGATTGTGGTAATTCTGGTACGCTGAATGGCAAGAGTTCTCCCGATCCCATACTTGCGTTGCTATCCTGATCGATGGATTCCCCAGGCGTCATCCACGGAAAGGATTCACTTACCACATCTTCTGACGGAATTAGAATATCAACTTCTTGCTGCTCTTGTTTCGGCTCACTGTCAAGAATCATAGGTAAAAATACCACAGATAGAATCACCAATGTGACCGCCCCTACTAAACGTCTGCGCGCACGTTTTCTTAGCAATGCTTCTTCTTCACTAACATTCTTGACCATCTGAAGTTACCTTTTGATCATTTATAACTTAGCTCTTCTGTAATGCCCCTAATACAGCACTCACTGTATAAAACGAGCCAAAGACACATATTCTATCATTCTCGGCCGCATGCTCACGAGCAAAAACATAAGCTGCTGACGCATTTGGAAAAACATGAATCTTATCTTTATCTGTTATTCCTACTTTTTTTAGCGCTTGAATGATTTCATCAGCAGAGGCACCACGGCAAGTATGTGTATTTGCTACCAGCCAAGTGTTTACGCACATTTTCAAAGCCAGCACAACGGAAGCGATATCCTTGTCTTTTAACATGCCAATAACGCCATAAGTATACTGATGAAAACCTAAAGCGCCAAGATTATCAGCAAGTACTCGTGCGGCTGCAGGATTATGCGCCACATCTAGAATTGTCATCGGTTTTCCTGGTAAAACCTGAAATCTACCTGGCAAAGTTATTTCTAACAGCCCTCGTCGAATGTCGTTTGCAGAAACTGGCAGTTTGTCTCTGAGCATATCCAATGCAGTCAAACAGACACTGGCATTTTTTAGCTGATAACTTCCACGTAAAGCTGGGTAAGGTAAGGAAGAATAGCTACCTCTTGGCCCCTTGAAATTCCATTGAATCGTATCGGCCTTATAATCAAAATCCTCACCCATGCAACTCAATTTTGCACCAATGGTAGTTATCTGTTTACGTACGCCTTCTGGAAGATGTGTCTCACCACAGATAGCAATTTTATCCTTTCTAAAGATCCCCGCCTTTTCAATTCCGATTTCTTCCCGTGTGCTGCCGAGATAATCCATATGATCTAAATCAATATTAGTCAATATGGCACAGTCCGCATCGAACACGTTGACAGCATCCAAACGCCCGCCTAATCCTACCTCCAGAATCGCGACATCCACTTTTAATTGAACAAACAGATACATTGCTGCCAGTGTCCCAAACTCAAAATAAGTCAGAGAAATGTTACAGCGAGATCTGGCGGCTTCTATGGCCTCAAAAGCGGAACAAAGCTCCTCATCTGAAACTGCTCTTTGCTTAATACGAATGCGCTCGTTATATTTCAGCAAATGTGGAGAGGTATAACATCCTACGCGATATCCAGCACAGCTCAGAATTGATTCGAGCATGGTACAGGTTGAACCTTTCCCATTCGTACCTCCGACCGCTATGAGCGGAAATGTCGGAATAAGGCCTGCAGTATCTTTTACTTGTTTCACTCGATCCAGCCCCATATCGATAGCTTTGGGGTGGAGATGTTCAAGATACAGCAGCCAATCAATTAACGAGGTAGGCTTTGCGGTTTTTTCCGCCATCGAGATATCTCAACAAACCAAAAATAGTTGCATAGCAGCAAGACGAAGCTATCAATTAATTAGATCAGATATTAATATAATGGCTTATCAAATTTCGCTCTAATCATGAGAAGCAGTTACAGCTAACTGCGAGATAGAAGCTGGTATGCGCATTAATAACGTGCACAAATTGACCAGTTTATCGCGCATCTCTCTACGATCGACAATAAGGTCTATTGCGCCATGCTCCAGTAAAAACTCGGCTCGCTGGAAACCATCAGGAAGCGTCTGGCGCACTGTTTGCTCAATCACGCGTGGCCCTGCAAAACCAATCAATGCCCCCGGTTCAGCAATAACAATATCCCCAATAAAAGCAAAACTTGCTGAAACACCGCCCATAGTTGGGTCAGTCAAAACTGAAATAAAAGGCAATCTCTCTTTATTGAGTTGTGTAAGCGCTGCTGATGTCTTTGCCATCTGCATCAGCGAAAACAATCCTTCCTGCATGCGTGCCCCCCCACTCGCTGCAAAACATACAAAAGGTAAATGTTGCTCGATACAAACTTGTACACCACGGACAAAGCGTTCACCAACGACCGAACCCATGGAGCCTCCCATAAAACCAAACTCGAAAGCGGCCACAACCACTGGCACAGCTCTGATGCTTCCTCGCATGACTACAAGCGCATCATCTTCATTTGTATTCTCATTAGCTTGAGTCAATCGATCAATATAACGTTTGCTATCTTTAAATTTGAGGGGATCCTGTGGCGCTATTTCTGCTCCAATTTCACTACGTTCCTCTGGGTCCAGCAGCATATCAATTCGTTTTCTAGCAGAAATACGATTGTGATAACTGCACTTAGGGCAAACATCTAAATTTTTAACCAGATCGGTGTAATACAATACTGCCTCACAAGAAGCGCACTTACTCCATAATCCTCCCGGTACCGCTTTCTTTTCACCATTTTCTTTACGCTTGATTTTGGGCGGGATAATACGTTGGAACCAGCTCATAGCTTGTCAGCATTCACAATTTGAGATGAATTTGCGCTGTTGACTTCGTCAAGCGCTGCACGTAAGGATTTTACTAAATTATTGACATTATCCAACAAAGCAGAACGAGTGGAATTTTCAATTTCTTCGATAATACGACTCCCTACCACCACTGCATCGGCTAGCTCAGAAACTGCCCTTGCTGCCGCGCTATCCCGTATCCCAAATCCAACTCCAATCGGAATAGAGATGAGTGAGCGCACCTCTGCCAGTTTATTACCTACATCGACTAAATTAAGATGCGATGCTCCTGTGACGCCTTTTAGTGACACATAATAAACATAGCCTTTTGCCAATTTTGCTACTTTCTCCATCCGTCTTTTAGGTGTCGTCGGTGACAATAAAAAAATCGGATCGATCTTTTGATCTTGGAGTTGTTGCACCCATTCTTCACATTCTTCAGGCGGATAATCAACAATTAAGACACCATCTACGCCAGCTTCCTTGGCTGTTATCGCAAAATTGCCATGTCCCATCGCCTCGACTGGATTAGCATAACCCATTAATACTACGGGCGTAACTGAATCCGTTTTTCTAAATTCGGCTACCATGGTCAATACATCTGCTAAACCAATGTGATAGTGCAGCGCCCTTTCAGAGGAACGCTGAATGGTCGGACCATCTGCCATCGGATCAGAAAAGGGTACCCCTAACTCAATAATATCAGCCCCTGCTTGCACCAGCGCATGCATCAACATAACCGTCATTTCCGGTTCTGGATCACCCGCAGTAATAAATGGAATCAGTGCTTTTTTATTTTGCGCTTTGAGGATAGAAAAAGTTGATGTGATACGGTTCATCTTTAAATAAATATAAGTCAGTCAATGCAAAGCGAACATTGCTTTTGGATTCAGGCATAATGATTATTGCGCATCTCGGCTCTCTTCACTAAGCTAAGGAAGATTTTATTCAAAATACTATCCCGGACTGTTGCGCAACAGTAACCATATCTTTATCACCCCGTCCTGATAGATTAACCAATAGCAATTGATCTTTTCCAAGGGTAGGCGCAAGTTTAGCCGCATAAGCTAAGGCATGGCTTGATTCAAGCGCCGGGATAATTCCTTCAAATCGGCATAAAGCATGAAATGCTGATAGCGCCTCATCATCCGTTACGGCTACATATTCAGCTCGACCACAGTCTTTGAGCCATGAATGTTCAGGACCTACACCAGGATAATCCAATCCAGCAGAAATAGAGTGAGTTTCAATGATCTGACCATTGTCATCCTGGATCAAGTAAGTACGATTGCCATGCAAGACACCTGGCCTACCGGTTACCAAGGTGGCAGCGTGCTGGTGGGTATTAATTCCCTTACCTGCAGCTTCTATACCTATCATGCGCACATTGTTATCCTCTATATAAGGATAAAACAAGCCAATAGCATTGGATCCGCCTCCTACACAGGCAATTAATGCATCGGGTTGGCGCCCATATTCCTCTTCCATTTGCACTCTGGCTTCTCGCCCAATGACAGCTTGAAAATCTCGCACCATCATTGGATAGGGATGGGGACCAGCAACCGTACCTATGATGTAATAAGTATTTTCAACATTGGTCACCCAATCTCGCATCGCTTCATTTAACGCGTCTTTAAGCGTACGGGAACCAGACTCAACCGGAATGACTGTCGCACCCAGCAACTTCATTCGATAAACATTCGTTGCCTGACGTTTCACATCCTCCGAGCCCATGTAAACGATGCATTCCATGCCATAACGTGCCGCCACTGTCGCACTTGCCACCCCGTGTTGACCCGCACCTGTTTCAGCAATCACTCGAGTTTTGCCCATGCGTTTTGCTAGCAATGCTTGTCCGACGGTATTGTTTATCTTATGGGCACCGGTATGATTCAGATCTTCCCGCTTAAGCAGGATCTGGGCGCCACCAAGATGAGCTGACCAACGCTTGGCATGATAAATCGGGCTAGGTCGTCCGACGTAATGCTTAAGTTCATGAGTGAATTCTGTCTGGAAATCGGCCTCATCGCGAAAATGCTGATACTGAACAAGCAATTCATCCAGTGCCGCAATAAGTGTTTCTGCTACAAATATACCACCATACGGACCAAAATGTCCGTGTTTATCAGGAAGATCATAAATCTTCACAATTCTTGACTCCTTGCATAAAAGCAGAAATTTTATTCACATCCTTAATGCCTTTTGCGGCTTCTACCCCACTGGATACATCGACGGCCCATGGTCGAACTTGCCTAATCGCATTCACCACATTATCAGAATTAAGGCCGCCTGAAAGCACGAGTGGCAGAGGAAAATCTGTTGGAATCAAACTCCAGTCAAACACTTGACCAGTTCCACCTGGCATTCCTGCCGTATAAGCATCTAATAATAATCCTTTGGCATTCTGGTAAAGCTCTGCGTATTGTAACAAATTCATCTCTCTCCTGACACGCAAAGCTTTAATATAAGGCAATTTAAATTGATTACAGAACTCAGGCGTCTCTTCCCCATGGAACTGGAGCAAATTCAGTCCAGCTGCGATAGAAGTTTCCTCTACCCATTCTGGAGACGGATCAACATACACACCGACTACATTCACGAAAGGCGGCAAACGCACTACAATCTCACGTGCGTGGGCAGACGAAATAAAGCGTGTACTCTGGCGCCAGAAAACGAATCCAATCGCATCTGCGCCGTGCTGTACCGCTACGAGTGCATCTTCAACACGTGTTATACCACAAATCTTTACCCGGACCGGCACAAAACACTCACTCCCTCAATAATATATAAATAATCTATTTCTTATTCCATTTCCAAATTAAACATGACGTGCAGGCGAACCGCAGACAGCATCAATAATACGGTAAAAGAAATCGATAAAATCAGATTTAATTTAAAAATGGTATGACCTATCCAAGTAATTTAATCATGCTTGGTATCTCAAGCAAATTCTATACTTTTATCAGAGACCTATTTGCATTGAGCATCATAGTGGCAAGTGGTGATTGATTGAAAGAAGGCAAATTCCATTTGGCATCGTAGCTAATCCCCGCCAAGTATAACCCATAAGGAGAAAATGTAGGGGCAGCAAGGGTTCGATCACGATTTTGTAGTAATAACTGCATCCATCCAGGAGGATATTTACCATGACCAATATATATCAAGCTACCTACAATATTACGCACCATATGATGTAAAAACCCATTAGCACGAAGTTCGAAGATAAAAAAATGGTCATTTTGCGTAATCTCCAGCATGGTTAAGTTTCGTACCGGATCTTTCGCTTGACATTCGGCAGTACGAAAAGCACTAAAATCATGCTCACCCAATAACATGGCTGCCGCCTGTTGCATTTTCTCAAGCTCTAGCGGCTTATGAAACCACCCTACTTTCCTTTGAGATACCCCAGGCCGAATGGGATGGTTCAGCAAATAATAAAGATAACGCCGTTCGATAGCACAATAACGTGCATGAAATGTTTCATCCATCTCTGCTGCCCACAATACAGCGATATCATCAGGTAATAATGCATTAACCCCTCGTACCCATGCACTCATAGGTCTCTGAACGGGTGTTTCAAAATGAACCACTTGATACAGTGCATGAACGCCCGCGTCTGTTCTACCCGCCGCAACGACCCCGACTCGACAATTTGCAATTCTGGAGATTGCCGTCTCCAGCTCCCTCTGAATTGAGATACAAGCAGGCTGGCTTTGCCACCCATGATACCGCTCCCCGCTATATTCCAGAATTAAGGCTACTCTCACAAGAATACAACAATTATACTAATCTAACGACACCACTGAGTTGGAAGATCTTAGATTCACTGAATAAGAAGTGCCCTTCTTAACTGTTGGATTAATTTCAAGATTCATAGCCATCTCATGGCTGGATACAGTCTGCTTTTTTGTACCAAACATTTCTGCCTCATTCACATTTTAAGGGCGGTCTATTAAAGTAAGCGTAGAGTTATTACCATTATTTTCCAAATCAAATTTAGTTTCAGAATCCTGTTTAGCAGATATCTCTTCTGATGGATCAAGTTCCATTTTGCCACGATCATGATTTGAAGCATCACCCCGATCAATGACAAAGCCTTCGCTTAAGTCTTTGCCAGAGAAGATCCCAGAAGCAGGTTCAGACAAATGGCCTTTCAATTCTTCTGATGTTAGAAATTTAGGATCTTGAGAAAATTCAGAAGTCATTTCTCCTTTTCTGGCGGCCTGCATCTCATCCAATACCATTGTCTTCGTTGACGCTGATTTTGCCATGGGCGACGCTTTCACGTTACTTTTTGTAGTTTCTTCGGGATAGTCAAAAACATCATCGTCCATGTTATGACTTCTTTCCCTACTTCGGCGAAGCATGGATATACTCAGCCAAGTCGTGAGCAAAACTATAAGCGCTCCGCCTGCTAGCTCCAAATCATCTGAAACAAAGCCCACAATTTGATCCAATAAGGTAGCCTCTATTGATTCAGAAGAATGAGGAGCTAAAACTTGGTTAACAGTTTGCTCGGCAGATGGCGTAGACATCACCGTTTTAGAGGGCTCTAAGCGATTTATATCATGTATTGGCGCGATATCTCTTGAATCATTCGGTGTTGTTTCGGCTGTGGCTGGTTCAGCCAGTGTCGGTGTTAACGCTGTCGCTGCCTGGGTTTGAGCATCTGTCATGCCTGTGCCTTTAATCTCGAGCAAACGTTGCAATCTTTCAATATTCTGTTCCAATAAAGCAACTCGTTCATTGACCTCTTTCAAAGCACGATCTTTGGCAATGGCATCTTCTTCTATCATTCGTAAATAATCTTGCCCAGCGCTATTTTTTTCCCCATTAAGGCTTTCAAGTTGTCCACCTTTTGAAAGTATCAAAATTTCTTCAGGCGGTATCTTTTTGACGACAGGGTGTTCTTCTGGAACAGTCGCAGATATCCTTGTTGCTGCGGATGGTGTTACTTCTTCCTTTGGCTTTGATGAGAAACCCATCGCTGCACCAGCCAGCTTTTGGCGGTGAACATGCCAGTTTGCAGCTTGAGTTCCAATCTTACGCGTTGCTTCTACCTGGCTAACAGGTGAAATTTCATTTTGATCAGGAATACGCAGAATTGCCCCGACTTTCAGCAAATTCATATCTTTCCCAAAAAAAGCATTCTGATTTGCCTGATAAAGTGCAATCAGCATTTGATTAAGATCAACCCCTTCAGGGGTAACTTTCTTAGCAATTCTGGTCAAGGTTTCTCCTCGCGCAACAGG
This sequence comes from Nitrosomonas sp. Nm34, assembly GCF_900113925.1. GTDB lineage: Bacteria > Pseudomonadota > Gammaproteobacteria > Burkholderiales > Nitrosomonadaceae > Nitrosomonas. The sequence continues at coordinate 66,926 of NZ_FORD01000002.1, read as the reverse complement.
GCCATAAGTCACCCTTCCCTGCTTATTTGAGGTCGATGAGGTTGCTCGGTCAGTTATTGGCTTCTGCCCAGTCTTAATTTGTGGCTGAATCACTTCAGCAGGTGTTAAGGCAGTTTTGGACAAATCAGGCGTATGCTGGATTATTTGATTAACTGGTGTGGCTATTTGCGTGTCGGCGGGATCAAGCAAAACAGTATACTCACGCAATAAACGCCCTGATAATCCGTTAAGCTCTATCAGTAGACTCACGAATGGTTCATCGACTAGTTGTGGTGAAGCAATCTGAATATAAGGTTGGCCATTGACGCGTTTCTCTATGGAAACACTCAAGGAGGAATGATAAGGTGCATAAGTCACACCTGCCTGACGAAAAACTTCAGGCGAGGCCAAACGCGCAGCTAAAGATGGGATCTCATCTTTTGTTACAGAAACGAGTTCTATCTCCGCTTTAAATGGCTGCCCTAGAAATGAACCGTGAGTTAATTTCCCCAAACCAGCCGTATAAGCTAACCATGGAAATATCAATAACAGTATTAACCAACATGCCTTAAAATGAATATTATTCAAAGAGATACCCTTTCATTTCTTGGAACAGGATACATGCTGCCACAACTTCACTTATAAAAAATAAGGCCCATAGGGTGACCTTTTGCCTCATAGGCCAACTCAACCACTTCAAATGATCAGAGCTGATTAAAGAACCAATATACTTAATTTATTGAAAGATAATTATTTAGTTCTGGATTAGTATCCGCAACATTCTACGTAACGGTTCTGCTGCTCCCCACAGCAATTGATCGCCTACAGTGAAGGCGGAAAGATACTCTTCACCCATATTAAGTTTACGCAACCGTCCAACATGAACATCCAGCTTACCGGTAACAGCAACTGGCGTGAGCTCCTTTGTTGTCCTTTCTCGCTCATTAGGAATGACTCGCACCCAATCGTTTGACTGAGCAATGACATCCTCGATTTCATCCAATGGAATGTTTTGCTTAAGTTTGATTGTCAATGCCTGACTATGACAGCGCATTGAGCCAATACGGACACAAATACCATCAACAGGCACAGGTTTATCAGTATGGCCCAGGATTTTATTCGTTTCAGCCTGACCTTTCCATTCTTCACGACTCTGCCCATGAGCCACTTCCTTGTCAATCCAGGGAATCAAGCTCCCTGCCAAAGGCACACCAAAATTCTCAACAGGAAATTCTTTGTCACGCAGTTTTTCGGCAACTTCACGATCGATATCCAAAATACTTGAAGCTGGATCATTTAACAGATCCTCAGCCACACGGTGGGTTTCGCCCATTTGCAGAAGTAATTCCCGCATGTTTTGAGCGCCTGCCCCCGAAGCTGCTTGATAAGTCATCGCGCTCATCCAATCGACCATATTTTTTTCAAACAATCCACCCACTGCCATCAGCATCAAGCTAACAGTACAGTTACCCCCGATATAATTCTTTATGCCCTCATGCAGGGCTTGCTTGATAACTGGCATATTGACAGGATCCAGAATGATTACAGCATCCTCTTTCATTCTAAGAGTGGATGCTGCATCGATCCAATAACCTTTCCAACCTGATTCACGTAACTTACCAATAACTTCATTGGTATAATCGCCTCCTTGGCAGGAAACGATGATATCCATCTTCTTGAGTTCTGCCACATCCCTGGCATCCTTAAGGGAGGGGATATCTTTCCCGATATCCGGCCCCTTTCCTCCTTTCTGAGAAGTCGTGAAAAATACCGGCTCTACCAATGAAAAATCATCTTCTTCACGCATGCGCTGCATGAGAACAGAACCTACCATACCCCGCCAGCCTACAAAGCCCACTTGTTTCATTAGTTTTTTATAACCTTTACGCTGAATAATCTTGCAATCTTAGAGAGAATTCTTGATCATTAATTCTTGATTATTAATTAGTAATCAATGAGACAAATACAATCTATAAACCTAAACCCCAATTAAAAAAGTAGACAAGCTTGAGATCGCTGTCATTGACTGATCCGTCTGCGTCCAACTTGTTCATAAATTTGCTAACACGGCATCACCCATCTCTCTCGTCCCCACTTTTTTCATACCAGGCTCATAAATATCACCAGTACGAAAGCCTTGCGCCAAGACCTTTCTAACGGCATGTTCAATACGCATGGCACTCTCTTCCTGAGCAAAGGAATAACGTAGCATCATGGCTATTGATAATATTGTTGCTAAAGGGTTAGCCAGGTCTTTTCCTGCGATGTCCGGTGCGGATCCATGAATCGGTTCATATAACCCCTTATTTTGATCATCGAGCGAGGCAGAAGGGAGCATACCTATTGACCCGGTCAGCATAGAAGCTTCATCAGATAAAATATCGCCAAACATATTGCCTGTGACGATCACATCAAATTGCTTGGGATCACGCACCAACTGCATTGCTGCATTATCTACCAGCATATGAGAAAGTTTTACATCCGGGTATTCCTTAGCCGTTTCAGTCACGACATCACGCCATAATTGAGTACACTCCAGCACATTCATTTTATCCACGGAACATAACCTACCCTTTCGTTTGCGTGCTGCTTGAAAAGCGACATGAGCAATCCGATTTATTTCCGCTTCGGTATAAATCATAGTATTAAAACCCACGCGCTGACCTTCTCGTCGCTCAATACCTCGTGGCTGACCGAAATAAATATCTCCGGTCAATTCACGTACAATCAGGATATCCAGACCGGAGATAATTTCTGGTTTCAAGCTCGAGGCACTCGCTAGTTCAGGGTATAAAATAGCAGGCCGCAGATTAGCAAATAGATTAAGCTCTTTACGAATAGCAAGCAGCCCTTGTTCGGGGCGCTTCTCGCGAGGCAGACCATCATATTTTGGGCCCCCAACCGCTCCCAGCAGCACAGCATCCGCCTCTTTAACGAGCTTCCGGGTTATCTCCGGGAAAGGCTCATCAGCAGCATCTACTGCGCACCCACCCAGTAAACCAGGCTCCAGCTCAAGTTTTAATCCATCACTTCTCAGCGCCAATAAAATTCTTTCAGCCTGCCCAGTAATTTCTGGACCAATCCCATCCCCTGCTAATACTGCAATTTTCATATTATTCTTTCCTAACACGGAAAATTCATTTCAAGCGAACAACCAAGGCTGCTCCTTTCGTCGCTTTTCCTCAAACTGTTTAATTTTATCAGCATGCTGCAGGGTCAAACCTATCTCATCCAGTCCGTTGATTAAACAATGTTTTCTAAATGGATCGATATCAAAACCATAGGTTTCATTAGTCGGCGTTATGACTGTCTGGGCAGAAAGATTGACAGCTAGACAATAACCACTGATCGCTATTACTTCATTGATAAGCCTATTCACCACATTTGAATCGAGCACAATCGGTAATAATCCTATCTTGAAACAGTTATTATAAAAAATATCAGCGAAACTCGGCGCAATAATTACCTGAAAACCATAATCCTGCAGTGCCCAAGGTGCATGCTCGCGACTTGAGCCACAACCAAAGTTATCATGTGTAATCAATATTTCCGCTCCCTGATAACGAGCTTGATTAAGCACAAAATCAGGGTTTATTTTACGCTGCGACACATCCATTCCTGGTTCACCGTGATCAAGATAACGCCATTCATCAAATAAATACTGGCCAAAGCCAGAACGCTTGATCGACTTCAGGAATTGTTTTGGGATAATAGCATCCGTATCTACGTTTGCCCGATCCAGCGGGACCACCAACCCTCTACAATATTCAAATTTTTTCATATTTATATATTTACTGAGCAGCTTTCTCGATTGCTTCTCCCCCACTCTGGATATCCTTGCCAAGACCCTGCATGGTATGACAGCCAGTCAACTGCAGAGCCATCAACCATAATCCAATCGATACAGATATCACTTTCATTTGTATTTCCATAAACAAAAATAGAGTGACAGGCTATTCATTCATTGCACCAACATCAGCAAAATAATCTGCTACTGCTGCTATGACAATACAGTATTCAAATTTTTTCATATCTTTGCTTATTGAGTAGATCTCTCGATTGCTTCTCCTCCACTCTGAATATCCTTGCCCACCCCCCGTATGGTATGACAGCCAGCCAACTGCAGAGCAATCAACAATAATACAATCGATACGGATATCATTTTCATTTGTATCTTTCCTTAATAAAAATAAAGTCTTAAGTTATTTATTCATCATACGAACATCAACAAAATGACCTGCTACTGCTGCGGCTGCTGCCATGGCAGGGCTGACCAAATGTGTTCTGCCTCCCGGTCCCTGTCGTCCTTCAAAATTACGGTTCGATGTCGAAGCACAACGCTCGCCCGGCATAAGCCTGTCTTCATTCATCGCAAGGCACATGGAACAACCAGGTTCTCGCCACTCAAACCCTGCTTCCCGAAAAATTTTATCGATCCCTTCCTGTTCAGCTTGAGATTTTACCAAACCCGAGCCTGGAACCACGAGAGCTTGCTTGATATTAGGAGCAATGTGCCTGCCTTTCAATACGGAAGCAGCTTCTCGCAGATCTTCTATTCGTGCATTGGTGCATGAACCAATAAAAATCTTGTCAAGGAAAATCTCGCTGATTGAAGTATTAGGTGAAAGCCCCATGTATCTCAGAGCATTTTCCATATCGTGGCGCTTGACTGGGTCAATTATCATAGTAGGGTCCGGTACTATGCCATCAATTGAAGTCACCATCTCCGGAGAGGTACCCCAAGTTACCTGAGGCTTGATCTGTTCTGCCTTAAGTTCTATTACCCGATCAAATACTGCTCCTCCATCGCTTTTTAAGGTACGCCAATAGGTGACCGCTTGCTCCCATACCGCCCCTTTCGGTGCAAAAGGCCGTCCTTTAATGTATTCAATCGTGGTTTCATCCACCGCGATCATTCCTGCACGTGCACCTGCCTCAATTGACATATTGCAAAGCGTCATACGACCTTCCATAGAAAGTGATCGTATAGCACTGCCTGCAAATTCAATCGCATATCCTGTACCACCTGCTGTACCGATCTCACCCACAATCGCCAGTGCAATATCTTTGGCCGTCACCCCATGCCCTAGTTTGCCTTCGACCAATATTTGCATTGACTTGGATTTTTTGGTCAACAAACACTGAGTGGCCAGCACATGTTCTACCTCGGATGTGCCGATACCAAAGGCAAGGCAGCCAAAGGCACCGTGCGTACTGGTATGCGAGTCCCCACAGACTACTGTCATACCAGGTAACGTCGCACCCTGCTCCGGCCCAATGACATGCACGATCCCTTGTCGCTGGTCATTCATTCGGAACTCAGTTATACCTAGCTCCTCGCAATTCTGATCCAAAGTATCGACTTGCAAGCGCGAGGTGGGATCACTGATACCACCGCTCCGATCAGTGGTAGGAACATTATGATCTGCTACCGCCAGAATCGAATTCACTCGCCAGGGTTTGCGTCTAGCCAATTTCAATCCCTCAAATGCCTGAGGACTGGTTACTTCGTGTACCAGGTGGCGATCAATGTAAAGAATGACCATGCTGCCGGGCCCGTCTGATTCGGCGTGCACTATATGGCTGTCCCAAAGTTTGTCGTATAACGTCTTCATCTTACAATATTCCAAAATAATAAGTTCATTATCACATAAAGCAGTATTAAGCAGTAGGTTGTCATTCAAGCATCCATAAATTTAGCTATCTGATGAAGAGAACTTTCTTCCGACCGCATGAATGGTACAATTTTCCTGTTCATCATTCGCTTAAAATAATGAAATAAAGGATTGACCTATGTCTACCATCAAATCCATGCTGCATGAAGCACGTGTCTTCCCTCCTTTACCGGAATTTGTTGAACAGGCTAATCTGGCTAGTATGGAAGCGTATCAAGCGTTGTGTACTGAAGCTGAAAAGGATTACCCCGGTTTCTGGAGTAAGCTGGCGCAAAAACATATTCTGTGGCATAAACCTTTTACAAGTGTCCTAAATGACTCAGACCCTCCGTTTTATAAATGGTTTGAGGATGGTGAACTAAATATTTCATATAATTGTCTCGATCGGCACTTAACCAGCCAACCGGACAAATTAGCCATTATTTTTGAGGCTGATGATGGCAAGGTAAGCCGTTGCACCTACCGTGAGCTCTACCAGCGCGTTTGTCAGTTTGCCAACGGTTTGAAAGCGCTTAATATCAAAAAAGGTGATCGCATTATCATTTACCTGCCAATGCGCATTGAAGCAATTGTCGCTATGCAAGCTTGTGCGCGTATTGGTGTCATTCACTCGGTTGTTTTCGCTGGATTTTCTGCTAAAAGTCTACATGAACGCATCGTTGATGCAGGTGCAGTCGCTGTCATAACTGCAGATGAGCAAACGCGTGGTGGTAAACATTACCCGCTAAAAGCCACTGTCGATGAGGCCCTGAGTATGAACGGAACAGACTCGGTTAAATCAGTGATCGTTTATCAGCATACCGGGATGGATACGCCATGGCAGGCCGGTCGCGATATAGGGTGGCATGAACTTACCCAGAACAAGCAAACTGACTGCGAGCCTGAATGGATCAATGCCGAGCACCCTTTATTTACCCTCTATACCTCTGGCTCCACGGGCAAACCCAAAGGCGTACAGCACTCGTCAGCAGGTTATCTACTGGGTGTAATGGCAAGCATGCAATGGGTCTTTGATTATAAACCGACCGATATTTTTTGGTGCACCGCCGATGTTGGTTGGATTACCGGTCATAGCTATGTAACGTATGGACCATTGGCCATGGGAGCAACTCAAGTTGTCTTCGAGGGTGTACCTACTTATCCCGATGCTGGACGCTTTTGGAAAATTATACAAGATCATAAAGTAACCACCTTCTACACCGCGCCCACTGCTATTCGCTCTTTGATTAAGCTGGGAGCAGATTTACCGGGTCAATATAATTTATCCTCACTGCGCCTGCTCGGTTCTGTGGGTGAACCCATTAATCCCGAAGCGTGGATGTGGTATTACAGTATGGTCGGGCAATCTCGCTGTCCCATCGTCGATACCTGGTGGCAGACTGAGACTGGCTGCCACATGATCGCACCGGCCCCTGGTGCGGTTCCCCTCAAACCTGGATCATGCACATTCCCTTTACCTGGAATCAGTGCTGCGGTAATCGATGAAGCAGGCCATGAGGTTGAACAGGGAAAAGGGGGATTCCTCGTTATCAAACAACCATTTCCTTCGCAGATCCGAACATTATGGCGAGATCCTGAACGTTTCAAAAAAACATACTTTCCTCAAGATATCGGTGAGGGTCATTTTTATCTGGCAGGTGACTCAGCACATCGTGATAACGATGGCTATTTCTGGATCATGGGACGTATCGACGATGTATTGAATGTATCGGGCCATCGTTTGGGAACTATGGAAATTGAGTCAGCGCTTGTGGCTAATCCGCTGGTTGCTGAAGCTGCGGTCGTAGGAAAACCACATGAAATTAAAGGAGAAGTCATAGTTGCATTTATTGTTCTAAAAGAAAAATGCCCTCATGGCGAGCAAGCTTCTGAAATAGCTAACTCACTCAGAGAATGGGTTGTACACGAAATCGGGCCGATCGCCAAGCCCGAAGAAATTCGTTTTGGCGACAATCTGCCCAAAACACGCTCAGGCAAAATCATGCGCCGATTACTCCGCACGCTTGCCAGAGGAGAAGAAATTACTCAAGATACCTCTACACTCGAGAATCCTGCCATTCTTGATCAACTTAAACAACCTATCCAATAAGTTAAATAAGTATTTTATTGTTTAATCCAGCTCTAGACATATTCCTGCAAACAATATGAATTTACCCAATACCATCGACTACGACTTTGGAATTACTGCCATCGATGCCCAATACCATCGACCCGGCCGAGCAGCTATTCACCTGATTGTCGAAAAGGGGGTTGCTGCCTTGATTGACACGGGGACTCAATTTTCTGTACCAGGTGTGATGCAGGTGCTACAAAACAAGCAGCTTGCTCCTGAGAATATCGCTTATGTGTTTCTTACACATATCCATCTTGATCATGCTGGTGGCGCAAGTGAATTCATGCGATTGCTGCCCAATGCCAAACTGGTTGTCCACCCACGTGGTGCAAAATACATGATCAACCCTGCCAAATTAATTGCAGGGGTAATGGCAGTTTACGGGAAAGCGGAATTTAGACGTTTATATGGCGAAATTTTTCCTATCGACGAAAATCGTGTTCTCGAAGCCCCCGATGAAACGTGTATCGAGTTACATGGCCGTCCTCTGTTGCTGCTTGACACACCTGGTCATGCCCGCCATCACTATTGTATTTTTGACAAAAGAAGCCAGTCCTTTTTCACGGGGGATACTTTTGGCGTCTCTTATCGGGAACTTGATGTAGATGGGCTGGAATTCGTTTTTCCAACTACGACTCCAGTACAGTTCGATCCGGATGCCGCCCATGCCTCATTGGAGCGAATCATGAGCTATCAGCCACAATATGCTTTTCTCACACACTACAGTCGTATCGGTCATTTGCCACATCATGCAATGCAAATGCATGATCTGATTGATGCGTTTGTCAATATCGCCCATCAAGCAGCTAACACAACAGCGGAACGGCATGAGTTTATTGTGCAAGCATTGAAAGATTTATTATGCCAACGACTTGCCATGCATGGCTGCACTTGGTCGCCTACTGAGATTTATGAATTATTACGTGTCGATATCGAACTAAATGCCATGGGGCTGGAAACATGGCTAGATCAATCTGAGAAATCAAATAAACTATAAATATTCCAATATAATGATAGGTTTTTAATATGATTCTGTGGAGATCCCACGTTGATCTGTTTATTGTCAGACCTGAAATTTGATAGCCTATACTATCAAGCTTATTTATAGCAAAAAATAGAGCAGGTTTTTCCTGTTGTTAATATTCCAGGTTCTGATTGGGGAGTAATGGATGAGTGAAATAAATGAGTTTATAGCTGACCTAGTAAATCATTTTTCTTTAAGTACCGTTACAGATAGAAGCTGGTTCGAAATTGCTTCAATTCTGGCACCCTCGGTTATTTTTATCCCCTCACCTTATTCGGTTTCAGCTTCATTCTACAAAAAAGGAACTGGAAAATCGTTACCTAGATGACCTGCCTTTTATTTTTTTGCTTTTTTACCTTACGAATTATTCCGCCAATCTGCTGCTATATCCAAAACCCGGGCAAATATCAGTGAGATTCAAGCCAGTCTAAAAGCATTCCTGAATGATTCAGATCTAAAGTATATGGAAATTTAGCCGATAAAAAGGTAGGTGCCAGCATGTTTGTTGGATCAGAAAGAAAAAAAGAAGTATTACTTATTTCATTATTGACTGCTGAACATGAAAAGCAGTCATTACGCTTTCTTAAAGATAAATATAAATACTTTTCTGATGAAATCAAGTCAAGCATCAGCGAAGCAAAAAAAGAGATTGTGAATACGAGAGAGCCAGTTGGTAAAATATCGAGTGACATTCTGAAGCGGGCTGATAGGGATATCAGCCTTCTTATTGAAAATAAAATGCCCTCTTTCAATCAAGCAATTGATCCTTCACTCAAGTCTTTCCAGCAAAGAATCAATTCTTTTGTTGAGAATGAACTTAAAACCTACGAGGAAACCTTGATTACTCTTACTCAAAAGGGCATGAGTGAAGCAGGAAGTGAACTAAAAATTACGCTAACGAAGCGAAACAAGAAATGGCCAATCACATGAAACATGCGAACAATGAATCATTACAGAAACTCGATGCTACTTAAAAAAGCATCGATCAACTGGGAAATATGGTTGAAAATATCAATCAGGACAACTTGGTTACCCACCTCAAACCACTGTTAATTTCCATTGATTTGCTTCAAAAACAAAATAAGGTACACCTCGAATTTAGCGAATGTCTCACAAGTTTAGCGTAGGTTGATTTGCTCGGTAAGGAAGAAGAATGCAAAAAGAAGCTGTATACGAACATGAATGAATTAATCAGTAAATTCCATTGATCTCATCAGGCTATATTCAAATCTTATCCTACTGAATGGATAAAACATCAATGAGTTTTTAAAAGCTCAACTATAACCCGGCTAATACTTAGCACGATTTAGCCAGAAAACTCAATCCACAAGTAGATGGAAAAATATTCTATAAATCATATATTGGAGAACATCAAATATGACTAAACGCCTTACTTCGATGCTTCTTACCAGCCTAATCACTTATCTAATCCTTGGCTCAAACATCACGTTAGCCAAAACAGGTTATGCTGTACATTACAATGATAAATATCAAGGCAAGAAAACAGCTAATGGTGAAATTTTCGATCAAAGTAATCTTACTGCAGCGCACAACGATTTTCCCTATGGCACACTCGTAAAAGTTACTAATCTGGAAAACAATCGCAGTATAGTCGTCAAAATAAATGATCGTTTAGCTCCTCACAACAGCAATGTTATCGATGTCACCACGCGTGCAGCTGCGGAGTTAGGTTTTATAAAAAAAGGACGAGCTCATGTTAACCTTGAAAAAGTCAAATAAAACAAGACAATTTGTGCATCTTGTTTATCGGTCAAAGCGCTGACAAGAGGCTCAACAATATCATTATCCTATCCTGTTCCATACAATTCTGTTTTTTTAATTATCATTGCGAGCCTCTCTATTTCCACTTGGATTGCTCAGTTGGATGACGGTTGTGGAGTTTTACGGTTGTGGAGTTTTACGGGTGTGGCGCAAGGCGCAAAGAGGCGAAATGATTGTTCCATTTCAAGGAGTAGCAACGGAGTCATGTGCTTGTAGAATCGTACAATCCAACCAGAGCGTAAACCCCTGAAAATTGCGAGTCAATTTTACGTAAACTCTAGAATATTCATATATAACAATTAACTGGAGAATCAAGGCTTAAAGCTGCTAAATTAAACATAACTTTAACGTGAGCTCGGCATAAGAAAAGCTGTAAAAGGAACCTGAATTCTTTATGATGAAGTGGTTTTGGAAAAGAGTTTCATCACGAGAGCAGTCAGATTCCCATGGATACTACAACGGTTTTTTGTGCGAGTGACGAATTTTGTAAAGAGTTTGAGCCGCGGTGGAGCAGCCCTTGTCGGAATCAGCGCTAAAACGGCGTCATCGACAAGGGAAGCTGTGTCTAGGTTCTGTTGACATTTCGTAATAATCAGTGAGAATCCTGATCCATTTTGTGTGGGAATGAGTAGCAGAACGGAACTGACTGATGAACAATGGGAAATTTTATACCAACTATTGCTGTTTCAAGGGTGAGTTTATGTGGGAAACATCGGAAGATGCCGTCGTTTTCTGAATGCAGTACTATGGATTTTACGTAGTCGCGCCCAATGGCGTTTATTACCGCAGTCATTAGACAAATGGAACTCTGTTTTTAAACGTTTTTCGCGTTGGTGCAAATATGAAGTCTGGAAGTTTCTGCACGCAGGTTGCAGTCAATAGCCGGACATGCAACAAATTCTGATTGATAGTACGATCACTCGCGCGCATGCTTGTGCTGCTGGCGCAGCAGGTAGTTCGGCAAAGACAGAAGCTCTGGGACGCTCGAAAGGCAGTTTTACCACTAAAATTCACGCTATTACAGATGCGCCAGGCAACCCGCTGGATTTTATCCTGACTGGTGGTCAAGCCAGCGATATCGGGCAGGCCGAGAATTTGTTGGCCCTGACAACGGAAGGTGTAGCTGCCCTGGTGGGTGATAAAGGTTATGATAGTGATGCTTTTATTCAAACGCTCACTGAAAAAGCCATTGAGCCTGTCATTGCGCCGCGCAGTAATCGAATTAACCCAAGAGATTGTGATTGGTTCACCTATAAAGAGCGTGACTTAATTGAGTGTTTCTTCAACAAAATTAAACATTACAGAAGAATATCCTCACGTTATGAAAAATTGGCCAGAAATTACATGGGCTTTATACGATTTGTCTCAGCATTGATTTGGCTCCGCTAAAATGTCAACAGGACCTAAGCGAAGTCATGACCATCATGGTGGGGTTTCCTCTATCCGGTTATCGGACGTTTAAGCACTATTACCTGAATGACGTGTTGAGGTATGTGGTAGCGTAATCCTTATGTCGAACTCATGTTAACTTTACCCGCTTCTCACTATCGTATTATTTAGGGTGCCTCTAAAAGTTCAGAGTTCTAAACAAGACAAGGCGAGAACAAAAATGTTGATATAACCTATCACTGATAGGCAAGCGAACATTGTTTGTGAACAACAAAGTATTGTGACGAGACGGGGGTAAGCAGGCAATTCGCGAAGCGGATGCTCGCAAATATGAATGTTTAGAGGTCCCTTATATTGTCTACGCCCCCACCTTCGCCTCATTTCAGGCCTGGAAATGGCATTACTGTTCTTTGACCTATTATTCGCTTATACAATAAAATTCCTTCTGGAATAGCCCTTATCTATATAAAATTATCCCAGCTTCATCATAAGGAAATATTAATGGAGAACAAAGAACGCACTACTTCTGAATTGCTCCAATTAATAGTAATACAAAATAGAAGCGAGAAGATGAGTGTCGGTGACATCAAAAATTCTCTTCGTGAGAGAGGGTTTGGTATCTTACTTGCTCTTGCTGTTTTACCCATTTGCCTTCCTGTTCCTGTTCCCCCTGGCTATACCACTTTCTTTTCTATACCACTTTTTATTTTCTCAGTACAAATGATGTGGGGAGTAAAATCTCCTTGGTTGCCTGGATGGATCAATAAAAAAGAAATTAGCAAAAGAAGTCTGGAAAGATTAATTGAAAAAGTCACCCCATGGTTACGTAAAATTGAAAGCTATCTGCACGCAAGAATTACTTATATCAGCGTACACGCCTGGGAACGAATTATTGGTATTTTTGCCTTTATATTTACTATTCCTATTGCCTTACCTATTCCTTTAATCAACGTTCTCCCTAGCTGGGGAATTCTCATCATGTCGCTAGGCTTACTTAATAAAGATGGATTAACTATCATTGTAGGTATGACAGTTGGCACGATCGGTATAGGAATAGCACTTATCATTCTTGCGCTTATATGGATGGGCGTGTCAGTACCCTCTTTTTATTAGTTATAGGCCAAAGCAAGCAAAGTATTGCAAAAGCCAGACTTAGGAGAGCCGTTTGTTAGTTCCTCCAATTCCTAATTCCGTATATGATCCAATTGCCAATACAATAATCGGCTAGCCACGGCTGGGAAAAAGATAGGAAGTTGTAGCAAGCGCATAAATATGGCAAGATGCCCGTTCGCATATAATAATGGCAAATAAAAATGACCTTATATCGCTATAAATTGCTGGTTTTAATATTTTTAGGGAATATATTAATTGGTTGTGCTTCGGTCGAGAATAATAAACGAGACCCGCTAGAGTCGATGAACCGGGCAGTATTTGCATTTAATGAAAAGTTTGATGATTATGTAATGGAGCCTGTAGCAAAGGGCTATCGGGCAATTACTCCAGATCCTCTTGAGATGGTCATCGGCAATGTTTTATCTAATTTCAGTGATGTGGTAATTACTGCCAATGCGTTATTGCAATTGAAATTCGATGTCGCAGCAGCTAGCGCAACTCGAGTTGTTATTAATACAACATTTGGTATGTTTGGCATCATCGATATCGCAAGCGACATCAGCGCAGTCAGTGATATTAATCTCAGCAAGCGTAATGAGGATTTTGGTCAGACGCTCGGTCGTTACGGTGTTGGGCCCGGGCCTTATCTTGTCATACCCTTCTTAGGTCCCAGCACAATACGCGATGCGGTAGGAATTGCAGTGGATAGTTCGGTTTTCCATCCTATTTGGTCGGTATATCCTGATTTTGATTTTCTCACTGTTCGCTTACCCGCTTCGGTGGGATGGTCTGTTGATACGCGTGCCCAGATGCTAGATACGGATAAAACGCTTGAAGAAGCTGCACTGGATAAATATGAATTTGTACGTGATGCCTATCTGCAACGACGGAGAAATCTGGTTTACGATGGTAACCCTCCTGAAGAAGAAGGACTTGAAATTAACAGAAATAATGAAAGCATAGATGATGAAATTGAAGATGAGGATGTGATTACGGATGGGGATAAGGAAAAGAAAAAATAACGTAGTGATCAAATAGCCCGCAACTGAGAAAGACGAAGTGGTGTTAATAACGGAAAGTTATTTATGTTAAAGTGCCGTTAATCCTAAGCCCCTCCCTTTTAGAGTAACTTTTCTTCTATATTACTATTAGAGTGAAAAACGGGAGGATCCAATAATGGTTATCCTCTCCGTTCACTTACAACCTCAGCTTGTCGCTTCACGTAATGCTGCAATCCGTTCGTCCAGTGGAGGATGTGACATAAATAAATGGCCAAATCGACTTCCTTGACCTGAGATACCAAGTGCTTCCATTCTGTCTGGTAAATGGGAAGGTTCATACTGTTGTTTCAGACGTTCCAGTGCAGCGATCATTTTATTGCGTCCCACTAACCTTGCGCTGCCTGCATCTGCCCGAAATTCACGCTGCCTGCTAAACCACATCACAATAATACTCGCAAGGATACCTAACAAAATTTCTGCAATGATGCTTGTGATCATATAAGCAGGTCCGTGTTCCTCTTCAGTTCTGAAGACAACGCGATCTACTGCATGACCGATAATTCGGGCGAAAAAAATTACAAACGTGTTGACTACCCCCTGTATTAGCGTAAGCGTCACCATATCGCCATTGGCTACGTGGCTTACCTCATGTGCAAGGACAGCTTCGACTTCGTCTTGTTGCATTTTTTGCAGTAGCCCTGTGCTGACTGCTACCAGGGCATTATTTCGATTCATGCCAGTAGCAAAAGCATTGACATCGGGTGAATCATAGATAGCGACTTCTGGCATGCCGATATCAGAGGCTTTTGCTTGTCGACGTACAGTTTCAACTAACCAATGCTCTGTAGCATTGGAAGGTATATCTATGACAACAGCACCTGTCATATTTTTTGCACTCCATTTAGACATGGCAAGCGAAATAAGCGAGCCTCCAAAGCCTATAACGGCAGCAAACGTAAGTAATGAACTATAATTTAATCCACCACCTTGAGCTTCTAATATGCGATCAACGCCCAATATCCTTAGCGTAATACTTAGCACTAATAAAATGGCTAGGTTGGTTGCAATGAATAAAAGAATACGTTTCATAAATAACGACCTGTCAGGGTTTGTTAATAAATATTTGAATAGCCTACAAGGCAATGGTTCAATGCCTGCCTGTGTAGATTAAATTGAAATTATATTTTATAAGCATGAAAAAGAAATGGAAAGAAAGCAGCAAAATCAAAAACAGGCTCCAGTTAAGGTTGAGGTACAATTAAAAGAATATCTGGTCATCCAATAAGAGGAACTTGAAAAATAATGAGGAAATTTCAGTGCAAAGTGTGTGGTTTTATTTATGACGAGTCGATAGGCGATCCAGATCATGGTATTCCAGCGGGAACCTGCTGGGAAGATATTCCTGAAAGCTGGGCTTGCCCCGAATGTGGCGTGGTTAAGGCTGATTTTGAAATGGTAGAAATGATATGAGTCCTCAACCAGTTGTGATCGTTGGCAGTGGTCTGGCAGGTTATGCTGTAGCTAGAGAGCTACGCAAACTGAATACGGAAATTCCGATAATTATGTTATCCGCTGATCATGGGGGATTTTATTCCAAACCGATGTTATCCAATGCATTGGCGACAGGCAAAACACCAGCATCGATCTTGACTTCGGATGCGGCACTCATGTCCAGTCAGTTAAAAATAACGATACGGCCGTTTACTCGCGTCAAAACCATTGATCAATCCGGTAGTAGCGTGCTCCTTGAGAATGGAGAAAGTTTATCTTATAGTCACCTGGTGCTGGCTGTAGGAGCGGATCCAATCCGCTTACCTTTGTCAGGGGATGCAGTGGAAGAAGTGCTATCCGTAAATGATCTCGATGATTATCGTCGTTTCCGTGAAGCGCTGAAAGATAAAAAAGAAATCGCTATTTTGGGTGCTGGGTTGATTGGCTGTGAATTTGCTAATGATCTAGCGATCGCAGGTTATCAGGTGCATGTTATTGATATTAGCGCACATCCTTTGGGTAGACTACTTCCCGAGGAAGCAGGTAAATATCTACAGGATAAACTGGCAGCAGCAGGGATTAGATTTCATTTAAAATCCAAGGTACAGTATATTGAACGAATGGGAAGCCGCTATCGTTTGATCTTCGAGGAAGGGCAGATAATCGAAGCAGATCTTGTTTTATCAGCAGTAGGTCTGCGCCCACGGACTCAACTCGCTCAAACAGCAGGCATTTATGTCAATCATGGTGTAGTAACCAATCGATATTTACAAACAGAGAATACCAATATTTTTGCATTGGGTGATTGTGCTGAGGTAGAAGGTAAGGTATTACCATTCGTAATGCCTATCAGCCATGCAGCTCGTGCCCTGGCAGCAACAGTGACCGGTACGCCCACCCCTGCTCACTATCCGCCAATGCCCGTATTCGTTAAAACGCCGGCCTGTCCTATCGTGGTTTCTCCACCCGATCCAATTGTAATAGGTGAATGGCAGATTGATGCCAATGAGGACGGTGTTAAAGCCCTATTTCAGGACATGGCGGGCAGTCTTCATGGCTTTGCTTTATTAGGTGCGGCTTCAAAGGAAAAAAACGCAATTACTCCTCAGCTACCGCCTATACTAGCGTGAGTCCAAAAATTATCATCGCTTTGTAAGGGAGATAGCTGCTTCCAGCGCTGAGGCGATTGTTCTATGTTCAGCAAATTCCTTGCTATCGTCAAAGGCTACAGTGTGACCTTTGTGCTGGTGGGGAGTAGCAGATAGTTGATCCTTTCTGTTACCCCTTCAATCAGGCCGCCATACCGTTATGCCGTAACAATGCCTCTATGCTGGGCTCCCGACCCCGAAAAGCAATAAAGGATTCCAGCGCTGGACGACTCCCCCCTACTGCCAAAACTTCATTCCTGAAACGCTCGCCAGTCTTGGCGTTAACTACCTGGCCCGTACCATTCTCTTCAAACAAACTGTAAGCATCGGCCGACAAAACTTCTGCCCACTTATAACTATAGTAGCCCGCTGCATAGCCGCCCGCAAAAATATGTGAAAAACTGTTCGGGAAACGATTAAACGCAGGAGGAATCACCACGGCAACCAGATTACGGATGTCATCAAGTAATTGCAACACGGTTTTATCCCCTTGGGAGTCAAAATCGTAATGCAGATGCATATCAAACAAGGCAAATTCAATTTGCCGCAGTGTCTGCATACCACTCTGGAAGTTCTTGGCCGCCAGCATCTTGTCGAATAGCGCTCTTGGCAGAGGCTCGCCACTGTCGATATGAGCTGTCATATGGGTTAGCACCTCCCATTCCCAGCAGAAATTTTCCATAAATTGACTCGGTAGCTCAACCGCGTCCCATTCCACGCCATTAATTCCAGAGACACTGAGATCCTCAACCTGGGTCAATAAATGATGCAGACCATGGCCAAACTCATGGAATAACACGATGACCTCATCATGCGTAAATAAAGCAGGACGGACTTGCCCATTGACTGTCACTGGAGGGGAGAAATTGCAGGTCAGATAAGCCACAGGGATCTGGATGGCTGATCTTCCGGCTCCTGGCAATTTCATACGCCGCCGAGTAATGGCATCATCCATCCACGCACCGCCTCGCTTACTCGCGCGCGCATAAAGATCAATATAAAATTGGCCAATCAGCTCTCCCTTGGCATCATGGATATTGAAAAATTTAACATCGGGATGCCACAATTGAACATGGGAGGAAGGCGGTACCTGAGTAATGCTGATACCGTAAAGCGCCTCCACTAATTTAAACATACCGGGTAATACCTTATTTTCAGGAAAATATTGTTTGACTTCCTGATCAGAAAAGGCATAGCGCTCCATACGTAATTTTTCACTGGCATAAGCCAGATCCCATGATTCGAGTTTTTCCAGCCCCAGTTTATCTGCAGCAAATTGCTTCAACTCAGCCAGATCACGTTCAGCATAGGGTCGAGCTTTAGCTGCCAGTTCAATTAGGAAATCCAGTACTTGCCTGGGCGATTCAGCCATTTTAGAGACCAGAGAAACTTCTGCGTAGCACTCAAACCCCAGCATTTTGGCTTTTTCCTGCCGAAGTTGAAGAATCTTATTGATCAGCGGCATATTGTCCCAATTGGATGCTCCATGCGCAAGACTGTCAATCTCACTCGCTCGGGTCGCATAGGCACGGTACATCTTTTCACGCAGCACCCGGTTATCCGCATATTGCATAACAGCTAAATAGGAAGGAGCGTGCAAAGTGAATTTCCAGCCAGGTTTGGCAATACTCGAATCTTTCTCCGCAGCCTCTCTGGCAGCATGCAGCACATCATCAGGAAGACCAGAGAGCTCACTTTCATTTTCTATGAATAGAAAAAAGTCATTGGTCGCATCGAGCAAGTTATCACTAAATTTTGCAGAAAGTGCTGATAATTCTTCCTGAATTTGCATAAAGCGTACTTTCTTCTCCCGAGGCAACTCAGCCCCACCGAGTCGAAAATCACGTAATTCATTCTCAACGATCTTTTTACGGGCGTGGCTGAGACTATCAAACTCCTCACTGCTCCGTAACTGCTTAAATTTCTCAAACAATGCCTGATCTTGCGATAACTCAGCATAATATTGAGTAATACGCGGCAAATTAGCATTATATACTTCACGTAATTCTGTACTATTCATCACAGCGTTCAAGTGCGAAACTTGCCCCCATGCACGTGACAACCGTTCATTTGCATCAACCACGGGTTGCACAAAATCTTGCCAAGTAGGTAAAGTAGTCGTAGCACGCGCTTTGGCGACGACTTCTCGGCAATCATGCAGCAATTCTTCCACTGCAGGGGTAATATGCGCCACTTTAATGTCTGCAAAACGAGGTAATCCAGAAAAATCAAGTAAAGAATTCATGATAATAGTTGTCTAAAATTATTATTTTTGGATGTACATAAAAATATGTTTCATGACATCTTCTGTTTGGTTAAAAAACACTAAGAGATAAGGTAGAAAGCATTGTAGTTACTCCCGATTATCCTACCTCCTAAGAAGACCCGAATAAGCGAGCGAGGCGAATAGATACAAGACACTATCAAGCACAGAAACGAGTAAACGAGCCTGTGTATTTCGCTAAACCGAACATAGTATAAGTTTTAGCAAAACATCGTTTCTGCACAACCCCAATTTAAATAGATAGGCAAAAAAGCGGGGACTGTGCAACGAAACATGTGCCACAATAATCGCCTATTAAGGCTCTCCATAAGAGACTGCCAGATGCTGCACTTGGTGTTTCATTTGCTGATTTTCACCCTATTCTCTGAAAATTAACTTTCATACACAATATTGCCATCGGTTAGCGTAAACTTTACCCGTCCAGGCAATTCTCTACCCAAGAATGGAGTGTTCTTACCCTGACTTTTAATCGTGGCAGCTGATACATGCCAATATTCTTCCGGATCGAAAATACATATATCTGCTGGTGCATCAAGCGTCAAATGTCCCGCATCAATACCCAATATTCTGGCAGGTGCCAATGTAACCGTATTTAATGCTTCAATCAGCGGGATATTCATACTTGTTGCCCACTTGAATGTCAGCGACAGTAACAATTCCAGACCCATTGCGCCAACTTCAGCTTGCCCAAATGGTAATAACTTGGCATCTTCATCCACCGGTGCATGATCCGAGCAAATAGCATCAATAGTACCATCAATTAGCCCTCTAGAGAGCGCGTGTCGATCATGCAAGCTTCGCAAGGGGGGAACAAGATGGCAATTAGTGTTAAAGAAGTCAATATCCATTTCCGAAAGATGAACATGATTGATTGAGACATCACAAGTAACAGGCAATCCTTGCTGCTTGGCAGTCCGCACCAGGGACACCCCTTCTGCACTGGAAATTCGGCAGAGATGGACTTTCACAGCAGCTT
Organism: Nitrosomonas sp. Nm34; assembly: GCF_900113925.1. GTDB lineage: Bacteria > Pseudomonadota > Gammaproteobacteria > Burkholderiales > Nitrosomonadaceae > Nitrosomonas. The sequence continues at coordinate 46,951 of NZ_FORD01000002.1, read as the reverse complement.
CACGTGCCAGATAAATGATATTCGACAAAGCAATCGTTTCTGCACAAACCGGAATGGGAGGCAAACCGAGGCGTGTAGCGATTTCACCATCATGTGCCACACCATTGTTTGCCAGACTGGCTTCCTGCGGACGCAGCCAGACACTAAAACCGAAAGTCGATGCATATTGCATGGCCTGCATCAACACATGCAGATTGACCAGAGGAGCATCGGCATGACTGAAGGCAATACAACCTGCATCTCGCAATTCAGCCATCTCCGTTAAACGCTCACCTTTAAGTTTTTGAGTAAGCGCTCCCACTGGATAAACATGAACCTGATCCAGACTTTTAGTTCGATGTTTCAGCATTTCAACCAGCCCCGGTTCATCTAGTGGTGGATCAGTATCGGGTGGACATGCCAGGCTGGTAACTCCTCCAGCTGCAGCCGCTTCCAATTCTGATTCCAAAGTAGCTTTGTACTCAAGCCCAGGCTTACGTAGACGCGCCGACAAGTCGACTAAACCCGGACACACAATCAATCCAGTCGCATCAATCACTCGACAAGCTTGAAAACCTGCAGGAATGCTGTTTATTGAAGCAATTTTGCCTGCAGCAATGCAAAGATCGCCGATCGTATCAACACCATTCTTCGGATCAACCAAGCGTCCATTCTTGATATGGATTTTCATGTTAATAACAAAAGGTTATACGCAAACAGCCCAAACTCGAGATTTAATCTCAAGAACTCATCAATTTCCAGCAAGAATCGACATCACTGCCATTCGTACCGCAATGCCGAATGTCACTTGAGGCAGAATCACCGACTGTTTCCCATCAGCTACTGCCGAATCAATCTCGACTCCACGATTCATTGGTCCAGGATGCATGACTATTGCATCCTGTTTAGCCAGTGATAATTTCTCCTGAGTAAGCCCATAATATTTAAAATATTCTTCAGTGCTGGGCAAGCTTGCTCCTAACATACGCTCATTTTGCAGGCGTAACATAATGATTACATCGATCTCTTTCAAGCCCTGAGTTATATCATGGTAAATATGCACACCCAGGCGCTCAACCTTGCTAGGTAACAAAGTCTTGGGTGCAATGACGCGCACCTCAGGGACACCTAATGTAGTTAGCGCATGAATTTGTGAGCGTGCCACCCTCGAGTGCAAGATATCTCCAACAATCGCTACCCGAAGGTTATGAAAATCTTTTTTGTAACGGCGAATAGTAAACATATCCAGCAATGCTTGCGTAGGGTGGGCATGACGTCCATCACCGGCATTGATGACATGTATCTCCGATTGGACATGACTTGCTATCATATGCGCCGCACCACTTTGTGAATGGCGCACGACAAACATGTCCGCATGCATGGCAGAAAGATTATTAACGGTATCCAGTAACGTCTCCCCTTTAGATTGCGCAGAAACCGCGATATTAAGATTGATTACATCTGCTGACAGACGTTTGGCAGCAATCTCAAAAGTCGTCCGAGTACGCGTACTGGATTCAAAAAAAAGATTGAATACGGATTTCCCACGCAACAGGGGAATTTTCTTGACTTCCCGCTCAGTGACACCCGCAAAAGATTCTGCTGTGTCCAAAATATGCAGCAAAATAGACACAGGCAATCCTTCGGTAGAAAGCAGATGCTGTAATTCACCGTGCTTGTTTAACTGAGGATTTCTGTTCATTTCTCTGGGAAACGGATATCGCGTAAGCTGAGGCTCAGTTTCCCATCAGTATCCTGCTTTAATTCAAGCATTTTGTCTGCTGGCAAGGATAATACCGCTCCAGCATATTGAGCGGCAATAGGAAGTTCTCTGCCTCCTCGGTCAATAAGTGTCGCCAAGTGTATGCTTGCGGGTCGCCCATAATCAAAAATTTCATTCACAGCAGCCCGGATTGTCCTTCCCGTATAAAGCACATCATCGACCAAAATAATGTGACTGCCTTCAATTTCGAAAGGTAAATCCGATGGTTTAACTTGGGGATGCAAACCGATCTTGCTGTAATCATCACGATAGAAAGGTATGTCGAGAACACCGAGTGGTAAACTGAACCCTAATGCCTGATGCAACCGTTTTGCTACCCATGCCCCCCCTGTATGAATACCGATCATGGCAATACGCTCATCGACAACAGGACGTAGCTGCTCCGTCAAATCAGCCAGTAATTGCTCTGCATCAGGTAGTTGCATAGTTACCATCAAAAAATGATTGTAGAATATGCTGCGCTGCAATCTGATCCAGCATGGGTCTTTGTTTTTTTCCTTTAATACCCAACTCACCTAATGCAGATTTGGCAGTAATCGTTGTATAGCGCTCATCGACCAAGACCGATTTAATTCTGTAACGTCCTTCCAAACGACGTGCAAACCGTCGACTTAGTTGAGTAAGTTCATGCTCTGTTCCATCAGCATGTACTGGCAATCCAACTACCAGTAACACGGGTTGCCATGTTTCAATCAACTTGGCAATAGCCTCAAAACGTTGCCTGGTCATTTCTCCATGAATGGTCATAAGTGGATGTGCTAACCGCATCTCCTTTTCTCCGACAGCGACTCCAATGCGTTTCTTTCCAAAATCAAAAGCCAGTACGGTACCCTTTGATAATCTTCCCATCTCTGATACATTTTCAACCCCACCATGTACTGAGCTATTAATCGTTAAAGTCGCTTGAATGCAGTTATCCGAGTTAGGCATGCCCTACTTCATTTGATAAATTAGAAAAATTAATCCCCAGCGACTGCGCTGCTGCCGGCAATCTTTCTTCAAAAGACATCTCAAAAATTATATTAGAAGAAGCGGGAACAGTCAGCCAGGCATTTTGCGCCAACTCTTGTTCAATCTGCCCAGGCGCCCATCCGGAATAACCTAACGAAACCAGCATTTGTTCAGGACCTTCGCAATTTGCTATCGCTTCTAAAATATCAACAGAAGAGGTCAATCCAACGGTCTGGTTGACAGCTAACGTAGATTTCCACTTTCCTATAGGCTGGTGTAACACAAATCCGCTGTCGATCTGGACGGGCCCACCAAACAATACAAATCGCTCTGTTGGGAACGAGTCTGTAAAAGGAATGCCAAGTTGCTCAAATAGTTTCTCCACAGTAAGCTCTGTCGGACGATTAATTACGAGCCCAAGTGCGCCGTTTTCATTGTGTTCACAAATATAAGTAAGGGTTTTTGCAAAAAATGGATCGTTCAAATTAGGCATAGCAATCAGAAAATGATCTGTCAGGTTGATATTCTTCATAATAAAGACCTCTTTACTACCTATGCAAATTCGCAATTCACACGAGATGATCAATCTGAAACATAAAATGGCTGTTAACTCCTGCTCCTTCCCAATTCTGCTCTTCAAACCCAGTATGCTGTTTGTGTCATTACCTTCGAGCTCATTTTCATGAGTAGTTTTACTGGCAATGGCAATTCCTTGCCACCGTGAGATAATGCCATCGTTGCATGATTGGCTTCATCAATTTTCATTTGTGCAACAATAGCGCGACTTTTCAAATCCTGTCGAGGTAATCGCTGCAAATGCTCTGCAAGATGGGTTTCCACCTGATGCTCTGTTTCAGCTAGAAAACCGAGATTCCATTTATCACCAAGCAGTCCCGCAGCTAAACCAATAGTAAAAGAGCCGCCATACCATATTGGATTGAGCAAACTTTTACGACCGCCTAATTCAGCAATACGACGTTCTGTCCATGCCAAATGTTCAGTTTCCTCGCGTGCAGCCTGCGTCAATGCGTTTTGTACTTTTTGATTTCTTGCAGTCAACGCTTGCCCTTGATAAAGGGCCTGAGCACATATTTCCCCTACATGGTTAACGCGCATCAAGGCACATGATTCATTTTTCTCGTCGTCAGTTAATTCGTTTTCTGACAGATTTTTTCCCGGCACAGTACGTAATGTTTGAGCTGGCACTGTGAGTGTACGCAATGCATTATCAAAACCAATAATGAATTTGTCTATATTCAGCATGGCATCAACTCCAATTATCTTATAAGCAGAACAAATGATTTATTTTATTATTGTATACCTATTTGCCGGGCTAGCAACGTAACCGGGTGCAATACTTCTACTTTTTCCTCTTGATTGCCTAATCCACTCGCAAGATGTAACAAACAACCGATATTTGAGGTCACCAGATAGCTGGTTTCTACTGATTGAGCTAATGCCCTCATTTTATCGTTCAATAATACTTCTGCGATTTCTGGCTGATCAATAAAATAGGTACCCGCCGCGCCACAACAGAAGTTATTGCCATCAAGCTCCAGGATTTCAATATCAGGAATACGCGCTAGCAGCTGATAAGGGTAAATAGAGGCACGTAACCCATTCCGCATACTGCATGGATCATGCACTACGACTTTTTTTGGCAAAGCTCTGAGTTTTACTTCGCTCCAATCCTGCTCAGCTAGAAATTGATTGATATCCATTATCGGAGCTGAAAAATTTTTCTCCTGATGCTGAGAGCATGATTCTACCAGATGCGAACCACACCCAGATGCTGTACTGATAATTGCGTGTATGTTTAACCCAGCAAATGCTTTTCTGTTCTGCTCAATTAAATACGCTGCCTTGGTGAGGCGACCGCTGTGCTGGTACAACGCTCCACAGCAAGTTTGCGCACGCGGAACATATACTGTGTAGCCTAGGTGGTTAAGCACAAAAATTGCTGAAATATTCGTTTCGACATCAACTAATCGTGCTACACAACCTAGAAACAAAGCCACTTCACCACGCTTCCTTCCCATTGCTGGATAAACTTCCTGCCACTTATGGAACGGAAAGCGAACCAAGGGCAATTTTGCTAATAGCAGACCGAGTTTTGTCCCTTTTACCTTGCTTGATTGCTGCAACCTCTCCTGCAAGCCCATTGTCTGAAAAAAATGGATCAGTGGACGTAATAGATCAAAACGCTTTGTCTTATCAATAAATATTTTTTCTAGCCAGCTTTTGAACCCGTTCTTTTTTCTTATTACCCTTTCTTCTGGCAAATCCGATAGGGAAGCTGTCAGCATGTCGCGCGCCTCATCGATCAACTGTCCATAAGCGACCTGACTGGGACAAGCCGCCTCACAAGCACGACAAGTCAAACATCGGTCTATGTGCTCAGCAAAACGCGCATTCATCGGAATACGCTGACTCGCCACTCCACTTATCATCGCAATACGTCCTCGCGGAGAATCCGCTTCCGACAACGTTAAGCGGTAGGTTGGGCAATGTGGCAAACAAAGTCCACAAGAAACACACCGATTTGCTTCCGCCAGTAAGCTGGAGCGAGGAGATTTAATTAGAGAATCATTCTTAGTATGCACGCTTAATTCCTCTAAATAATTGTGTTATGACTTTTTCCTGCAAAGAAAAAATGAAAATAAACAACAATACATCTGTTAAAAAATCATGTTAATCCAATAAGTTCTTCATTTTTTATTTTTATAGCTTGCTAAGTTACAGAAAATTACCATAAAATTGCTTGTTTTTAAGTACGATTTGTTAATATACGATCAATATATGGTTATTATTCGACTGGCGCGCGGCGGCGCCAAAAAAAGGCCTTTTTTCAATATGATAGTTACGGATTCTCGTTGCAGACGCGATGGCAGATTCATTGAACGTGTTGGTTTTTATAATCCCCGAGCAACCGGAAGCGAGGAAATGTTACGGATCCAAATGGATCGACTCACGCATTGGCAATCTCAAGGAGCTCAATTATCCAGCACAGTTACCAGACTGGTAAAACAATTTGGCGCCCAACAAAAAGTCACACAAGAAAGCTAATCTCCATCAATGTTCAACTGAATCCATGGTAACCATGGGCCATATCACAGGCCCTTTTGGTATTCTAGGCTGGGTTAAGATCGTTCACTATACTGAAAATATCGAGAATTTGCTTGCCTATCCGGTATGGTGGTTAAGCAAAGGTGACGATACTTGGTCAGCCATGAATGTGGCATCATACAATATCCATGATGACAAATTAATCGTTGCATTTGAAGGATGCCTTGATCGAACACAAGCAGCACAATTAAAAGGCATGCAGATAGCAGTACCTCGTGACCAATTACCCCATCTCGCTGAAGATGGGAAAGAAGGTTACTACTGGTCAGATCTGGTTGGAACACGTGTGTTTAATTTACAGAATGAAGCATTTGGGAACGTAATTGGCTTATTAAGAACGGGAGCCAACGATGTACTACAGGTTCAATCTGCGAGCGGAGATCAAAAAGAAAGATTGATCCCTTTCATTGATCAGGTTATTGTCGATGTAAATTTAAAAGATCGCAGAATAACCATTGATTGGGGATTGGATTACTGACAGAGGGCAAAATCTTGTCGTTTGAAATTGACGTCATTACGCTATTTCCTGACATGCTGGATGCTATTACAAAATATGGCATCACAAGTAGAGCAAGCAAGAATGAAATTTTTCGATTGCATACCTGGAATCCACGTCACTTTGCAAAAGATAATTATCGCACAGTAGATGATAGCCCGTACGGTGGAGGGCCAGGCATGGTGATGCTGGCACAACCTCTGGATGAGGCTATAACTCATGCCAGAACAAGGCAGCTAGCAGAAGGAATAAACGAAACAAAAGTAATTTATCTTTCTCCTCAAGGTGAACTTCTTAATCATGAGAAAATTTTACAATTATCTAAATTACGGGGAATGATATTACTTTGTGGCCGATATGAAGGGATTGATGAGCGAATAATCATGCGCCAGGTAGACGAAGAAATTTCTATTGGAAATTATGTTATTTCTGGGGGTGAACTGGCGGCAATGGTTTTGATTGATAGCATAGTGCGACAACTTCCTGGCGCATTGGGTAGCGCTGATTCAGCCAGCGAAGACTCATTTGCCAACAATTTACTGGAATATCCGCAATATACACGACCGGAAATATATCGAGGAGATGCGGTCCCCCCTATTTTGCTTTCAGGAGATCATGCCAAAATAAATCGCTGGCGATTGCAGCAGTCCCTTGGTAAAACATGGTTAAAGCGACCCGATTTATTGAATCTCAAATACAAACAGGGCATTTCCAAGGAAGAAGAAAAATTATTGGAAGAATTTAAACGAACTAAAAATTTTAGAATAAACTAATCCCAAAAAATACTAGGAGATAAGAATGAATTTGATTGAACAATTAGAGCGAGAAGAAATAGCACGTCTTGGCAAGATTATCCCGGATTTTTCTCCTGGTGATACAGTTATAGTCAATGTCAATGTGGTGGAAGGTGACCGCAAACGTGTTCAGGCATATGAGGGCGTTGTCATCGCCAAACGTAATCGTGGTCTTAATTCATCTTTCATTGTACGTAAAATCTCCAGTGGTGAGGGTGTCGAGCGCACTTTTCAGACCTATTCTCCTATTATTTCCAATATTGAAGTTAAACGTCGCGGGGATGTGCGTCGGGCAAAGCTTTATTATTTAAGAAGCCGTTCTGGCAAATCTGCAAGAATTCGCGAAAAACTTCCTACTCGTATTACAGCCAACAACGTGACAGAAGAATAAATCATACTTCGAAATGATTGGTGATTAATAAGGCGGTAAGGCAAAGCTTTGACCGCCTTTTCTCTTTAGCAGAAAATAAATTTTTTTTATTACTCTAGTAATTTCTTCACATTTTCTGGTGGTCTGCCTAATATTGCCCTATCACCTCGCACTACAATAGGGCGCTGGATCAGATCCGGATTTTTCACCATCAGCTGCAACAATTCCTCATCAGTTGCAGATTCCGTACCACGAGCCATAGGTTCGTCTGTACGCAGAATATCTCGTGCTGACATGTTCAGTTTATGCAGAAGCTCGCGCAATAATTCTATTGTCATAGGCTTTTCGTAATAATTGATACTATCAAATTCTTCACCATTCTCTTTCAGCAATGTCATAGTGGCTCTGCACTTACTACAAGTAGGCTTCTGATAAATAGTTATTTTGTCAGTCATATTACCTTCTATCTTTATAAGTTGTAGGCTACTAATGCAATATGATGATGCTAGATTAGATTTATTAGCCACAGAGCTAGCTATTTAACACCACATTCTTTGGAAATAGCACTATAAGCAGCAGATGAACCTTTTAATCCAAACGTATCCGTGGTAGTTTTATCACGTGCAGATATACCTTTAATAACTAATGAGTTACCATTACGAACTGCATTGGTTAGCCTATTATCCGTTTCCTCATCAGGCGCCCAGGCTGTTTCATTCTGGGTGAATAGCTTAATATTCTGGTTACCCACACTTACTGTTACTTCGCTATCCTTTTTGAATGGATAGCCGGCAACAAAACTGAAGACATTTTTACTTTTTTCTGCAGGCCGGTGTGTAATAAGCGCAAAAACATCACCTCGTTTATTATAATTTCCTTCTTGTTTTTTAGGTTTACTCACCATATAACAAACCTTGTTATTACCTTCCAGATAAACATAAGCCGCCCAATCATTGAATTCACCAATTAGTTTGGGATCAGCTGCATAGACCAATCCGCTCATCATGAGCGTAACAAGCACGGTAAATTGTTTTATAAAAGTCAGTCTCATTATATAAAAATCCTAAAAGTTATCAGCTGCTGCCTTTCGTCCAGCCATTGTGCTATTTACAGCCTTCCATTTTATATATGAAATAACCGTCTTTATTGATGGCTTCAACCACATCATCAGGTGCGCTCTGACTATGACAAAATCTGCACTCCTTGTTAGTCACCACTGCATCTTCTTCTCCAATCGAAGCTAACCATTGTTTAGCATATTCAACCGCCTTTTCCTCATCCTTGACAGAGGTAAATACATCAAAATGCATGATATGCCCATCTTTAGCTCTGACATAAGTATCGTAAACATGAATTTCCATAACTACTCCTTTCTGAATAACTTAAATAAATTGATTAAAATTAATTAACATAAAAAGCACTCAAATTTCTTCACTTTGATCTTTTATGCACATTTTTTATTATGCCATCTTTCTGCGTGCCACAATAACCCCATCACGCGTTGGATTGATAAAAGCATCAAACTCGGGATCATTGAAAATCAGCTCATTATGCGTGAGGATGGCTTCTGTCCACCCGGAAACAATGTCAGTAAAATTTTCTATTGCAACTCGTCCATGCCAAAGTACATTATCGGCAATGTATAAGCCACCTGGGCGAATTCGGTTTTTTGCCATTTGCCACACGTTAGGATACTCACCTTTATCCACATCGTTGTAGCAGATATCGAACACACCTTCTGTTTGCGAGAATATTTCCTGAGCATAGCCAACATGGAAATCTATCCTATCCCATAAACCGGCTGAGGATAGATATTGCTCAGCTTTTACCTTATTAGCAGCATTCCCATCAGCACATACCACCCTTCCTTCAGCACCGACTGCTCTTGCAAACCAATAAGCAGAATAACCATAACCACTGCCAAACTCAAACACACGCTTAGCATTAATCATTTTTGCCAGCACTTCCAAGGAAGTCCCTACTAATCGATCAACAATCGGAAAATTTTTCTGCTTTGCCAAGGCTTCCATTTCAACCAATACCGGATGATCCGTTTTTTTTACCAGGCTACGCATATATTGCTCAATCGCAGGATTTACGGGGAGCAAAACATTCGGGTTTTCTATTGTTGGAGACTGCATTTTTGCCATCATCTATCCTCCCTAAGCGTAAGCATTTAAATCCAAACTAAAATCAGATCGCTATAAATTTTTATATTTTTAGCAGATTGTATGCTCCGATGATTGGTCTCTGCCAGCAAACCATTATTGCCGTGACGACTAGCAAGATGATCGGTATCCTGTTGTAAAGTAAAAATGTATCTGTCAATCCTGCCAGGAATACATAATAAATCAATACCATTCCAAGCAAACTCAATTGGTGATTCTTCAATGTCTGAAACCAGCTCCAGAGGAGAAAAACAAGCGCAAAAATACCAAGCCCTCCCAAATGCATACCGATCTCTATCCAGTCATTATGGTAATGCGAAGTTTTCTGGAATTCTGGTAAATCTTTATATATCCCATTTTTGTAAGTTTGTATGGTCTCTTCAAAATATATTTCCGGCATACCCGTCCCATACCCTAACAAAGGCCGCTTCGCAATGCCATGCACTCCGACATCCCATATTGCGAGACGATAACCTAAGCTAGTCGTATAGTCGCCTTGCAAAACCAAGTTAAGATCATTTTTTACAAGTTCTAATCTTTCCTGGAAGTCATTACTGCTCACCGCAAATAAGAGAATCACAGTCATAAACAAAGCTAAAATACCGAGAAACTTCTTGCCCTGAGATCTATAGCGTAGAAAAATCAAAAGTAATAGCGTCAATATTGTAGCTAACAATAATCCTCTTGCGCTCTGGTGAAATTGTAAAAAAAGCAGAAAAATTGCAATAGCCCAACATAAGAAGGTTATTTTCCTAGCCTGGCAGATACTCCCTAAGAATGCCATCAAAATAATTCCAATTCCTAACATGGCTGAAAAAGCAAGGTATGAGATCTCGAAAAAAGGCGCCCCTTTTTCTCCTGAAACCATCCACTGATAGCAGCCCGTCAATAACACACCTAAATAGCCGATTAAAAAAGCAGCCATCACCCAGGGTAATCGCTCTTTATTCAACAAAGAAAGAAAAGGAATAAATGTCAAAAGAATGAAATATTTCTTCCACTTATTCTGACCCATATCGGAATAATCACTCCAAAGCAATCCCAAGACTAATACACCACAAAATACCAGAATACCCAAGACTAAAGGTTCCTCAATCAGCCTGCCGAACTTCTGGAGTCCGCCATCAATGATCCATGCAGATGTGAGAAAGAAAAAAGCATAAAAAAGTGACCATTTCTGCCATAAAGCGATACAAAAGAAAGCTAGCGCGCATCTTGCAAAAATGTCACGCCAATTGCTCGCATGTATGTCCTCTCCCGGGCTAAATGAACTGATGAGATGTTCACGCATTTGAAATGTCAGAGGTTAATAAATAACTTTGTTAAAGAGGAAATACCCTCATACTTTGAAAATCTGTTTTCTTATAAAAATTCAAGGCTCGAATCGAGATTGATTTTACCAATACCACCTGAATGAGCTATTTTCCTTCAGCCTGTGATTCCAGCAATGTTACATAGTGAGGCAAAACATCAGTACCTGGCACATCTAGCATCTCCTTTATAAATTGTTGCCGATGCGATTCAATATAATGAGACTGATAGCCATTTGTAAGAAATTCATCAATTTTTTTATACACATCATCACGGCAACGCAATTCAGTCTCCGGCATATAGACCGCTGCAGCAGAACGCCCTGCATGTAAATAATCAGCAGCCAAGACAGGCTTACCTGTTCTAATTGCTTCATAGGCAACTGAAGTTGCCAGATCGATGATGACATCAGCCCACTGTAACAAATGGACGGAATGAATGTCATCTCCTATCATGGTTACATTTGTCAGACGCCGCAGCGCAACATCCTTAGTCAAAGATTGTTTCCAGCCACCACGCGTATGAGGCTTAATCGCCAATTCCACGTCAGGAAATGCTGCGATCAATTGCACGACCTCACCCACTTCTTCCCAGAAAGTTGTAAAATTGGCTTTTCTAAGAAAAATGACAACTTTGAGTCGGCTATCAGAGCGCTTTAACGGGGATGAAGGTATAAGCGTTGCCAGCTTGGCTAACCACTCTTCACAGTAGCGCGGTGAACCTAACACAATGAGCTTCTGATTATCAAGAAAAGGACGAAAACGCTTGGCACATAACTCATTCGGCACCACAACTTTATCAAACATACCTGCTGCTGAAAATGATGTATCTGGCTTGAGTTGCCATTCACCATGTCGTATCAATTGACTTGCATGAGGACTATCGCCATGCGGGAGCGAAACCGTTCCAAGCCCTTGGTTGCGAGCGATACCCACCAGAGTCTCTACCCATTCGACACAAATTTCTGAATTTCTCTCGATCCAGTCAAATACCACCACCCCTTTTCCACCATCCGGAAAGCTTCTTCCCAGTAGATATCGAGTCGTATGCAACCAGGTCGCCTTGCGCCGCTTAGCATGATAAAACCTGGCCAATCCCTTAACCAGCGGGCCAAAAAAAGATCGATACGAACTTCTAACGAGTAATAACGTTTGCAGACGCCATTTTGTGAATTCTACGAATGACAATAAATCACGCAGATGAGCAATCCGTACTCCCTCTAATTTTTTTAGAAATTCGATACGATAATCCCCATCAAATCGCTTCTTACCAATCATCACAATATCGCAGACATGACCTCGTTCCACCCATTTCACAATAACCGGCGTGATGTGATCGATATCGTTATAATGGCGAAGGAAAAAAAGAGCTTTCATGAACGGAAATCAAGTTAACAAAATTTTCAAGAAGAGATTTAAGAAATTTTATTTTTCTCAAATATAAAATAGGTCTCACCCCAATTTTTATTCGATTTTTGTTTCAACTCGAGCCCAGCCTGCTTCATGATGGTAATGGCCTCTTGTTGTTCTGCAGGCGTACCAAGTTCAACGATCACTGACTTAAGATTGGGGTGACTTAATACTTTTTCTGCTGCCTTAAGAATAGGAATTTCTATCCCATCGACGTCAATCTTAATATAGTTTGGGTAAGGAAAACCCCACTTGCCACATAAATCATCCAAAGTTACTCCAAACATACCTTGAATATGTGAAGTAGGTATTTTCATCGTATCCAGCGATTCTTCTCCAAATTGGGAACGATTCCCACCCGGAATAAATTTAGGTATATACAATTTAGAGAATTCACTTTTGCCTGATACTGCCACGCAATAAGCACTGATGCGATCTTTAAGATTGTTATAAAAAATATTTTTGTTGAGTGCGTAGTAATTATTGCTCTGCGGTTCGAACGCATAGATCTCAACTTCACGACCGTATTTTTTGGCCGGGTAAAGCGAATACTGACCTATATTGGCACCAATGTCGAAATAGCATGACCCTGGATCAAAATGATCAATCCAATCCAAGGTATCCGGCTCTTTAACCGTATAAGTCTTTGCCCGTTTGAGAATGCGCCAGTGATCTATTGTGATCAGAATAGATAACCCTCTGACATTGATAGTGGTATAGCCGCCTTTAACCCAATACGCCCCTACTGCCAAGTCTTTTAGAAAATTAGTCGAAAAGACATATTTTATTGCAGTCCATAAGGATCGCATAAACTCGTTGACCTCATCAAAATAAAATCTTGCTAATAATCTCAGTGACGCCCCGCGGCTGTCTCAAGTAATGAGACATAGCGAGACAATACCTCTGGTCCTGATACATCGAGCATTTCTCGCAGAAAATATCGACGATGTTCTTCAATGTAAAAATCATGACAACCCTGAGAAAGAAAATTATTTACTTTTTCATATACATCATCCCGGCAACGTAACTCAGTCTCGGGCATGTAAACGGCAATGGCTGAACGACCGGCATGAAGATAATCGGCAGCCAATACTGGCTTCTTGACTCTGACAGCCTCAAAGACCACGGAAGTAGCCAAATCAATACAAATATCCGCCCAGTTCATCAAATGAATGGAATGCACCTCATCGCCTGCGATGGTGACATTCGGTAATTGCTTCAGAGCTTTGTCCTTGGTCAAGGACTGTTTCCATCCACTGCGTGTGTGAGGTTTGATCGCAAGCTCCACCCCGGGAAAGGCAGCAATCATGTGTACGACCTCATTCACCTCTTCCCAGAATGTCGTAAAGTTCGCCTTTCTCAGAAACATGACTATTTTGAGACGACTATCGGAGCGAGTTAAAGGCGAAAGGGGCATCAGTTTTGCCAATTTGGCTAACCACTCTTCACTGTAGCGCGGTGATCCTAATATGGCGATCGAGCGCTCTGCCAGAAAAGGTCGGAAACGTTTTGCGCAAAGTTCATTTGGAACCACGAGTTTATCGAAGATCTGCGCTGTTGAGAATAAAGAATCAGGGCCAACATGCCACTCTCCTCGTCGGATAAGTTGATTGGCATGCGGACTATCACCGTGTGGCAATGAAACCGTACCTAGTCCTCTTTCTCGCGCCATGGCAACAACAGTCTCAACCCACTCCACAGCAATCACGGAGTTTCGTTCAATCCAGTCAAAAGCAATCACACCCTTGTCGGAATGCTCAAAGCTGCGCGTTAGTAAATGCTCTGCAGTAGCTCGCCATAATGGCGCACGCCGCTTATCATCGTAACTATCTGCTAACCAACGGATAAAAGGCCCGATAAATAAGCGACGTAAATTATCCGTCAACAATAACATCTGCAAGCGCCATTTGAGAAATTGAACAGTTGAAAATACTTCGCGGATATGCGCAACCCTAACGCCTGACAGTTGACTTAAAAAGGAAATACGAAAATCATAGCGAAATCGCTTAGCCCCAATCAAAATGACATCACAGGTATGGCCCGCATCGATCCACTTGGAGATAACGGGGGTAATATGATCGATATCGTTATAATGACGAAGAAAAAAGAGAGCTTTCATACCTGTGTTATGATTACAAGCGTTTAAGATGAATAATCTATCTGCAATTTTTTATGAGTCAGATCAGAAATAATCAATATTCTGAGTATCAGGCAGTAGAAGGTATGCGAAAATCCAGGTGAACAATTTTACACGTCCAGCTCCTTATTTACCAAAAAAGCAGCCAGGTTACTTTATTTTTGCAAGAGATTCGATTTCCTCCTAATCAATCTTCAGGACAAATGAGATCGTCTTTTCATGGCTTAAACTTGACTTCCTCGCCTCTTAATCCCGATAAATAAATCATTACCAAGCATTAACTTATCATGAAAACAATCGCTATCATTCCAGCACGTATGGGCTCATCTCGCTTCCCAGGCAAGCCACTTGCTAAATTGCTCGGACGCACCATGTTAGAGCATGTTTATAAACGCGTTGCTTTAAGTGATGCACTCGATGCAACTTATATTGCGACCTGTGATGAAGAAATTCAACAAACTGCAGAAGCTTTTGGTGCATCTGTCCTCATGACTTCAGACAAGCATGAGCGTGCAAGTGATCGCGTTGCAGAAGCGATTACTGGCCTGGATGCAGAACTCATTGTAATGGTCCAGGGCGATGAACCCATGACACACCCGCGCATGATTGATACTGCGGTCGCCCCGTTTCGTACTGATCCACAATTAGGTTGCGTCAATCTTGTTCGGCGCATCGAAAACGAAGCTGATTTCTATGATGTCAATACTATTAAAGTCATCATGAATCAACGAGGGGATGCCCTGTATATGTCGCGCCAGCCCATTCCTACATTGGCAAAATCAGGCTTTGTCTCAACTTCTGCCTATAAGCAGGTTTGCATTATTCCTTTTACACGCGCCATGCTACTTCATTATACCCAATTACCAGCCACGCCATTGGAGCAACTTGAATCAATTGATATGTTGCGTTTACTGGAACACAACATTCGAGTCAAAATGGTAGAAACCGAGTTCAACAGTCAAGCGGTCGACACTGAAGCCGATTTGACACGTGTTTCCAAGCTGATGGAATCAGATCCATTGCTGAGCAGCTATTAACGATTTTCTTTAAGGACTTTTCATGCAATTAAAAGCAAAACTTGCACGCTCCGAGTTAACGATTGGTTCATGGATTACGCTTGGGCATCCCGCCATTGCCGAAATCATGGCTTCAGCCGGCTTTGACTGGTTAGTACTGGATATGGAGCATAGCGTGCTGGAATTAAGCGAAGTACAGACAATTATCCAGGTACTCGATGGTAAACACTGTCCGGCAATTGTCAGACTTACTTCCAATCATCCGGATCAGATTAAGCGCGTGATGGATGCCGGCGCAACGGGCATTATGGTGCCCATGATCAAATCTGCCGCAGATGCTCAAGCAGCAGTAGAAGCCGTATATTATCCTCCGGAAGGAAAACGAGGAGTTGGATTGGCACGTGCGCAAGGTTATGGTGCTCGTTTTCATGAATATCGGCAGTGGTTGAAAAATAATGCAGTAATCATTGCCATGATTGAACATGTAGACGCTGTCTATCACATTGATTCGATTCTTTCGGTGCCAGGGATAGATGCTTATATCATCGGCCCTTATGATTTATCTGGCTCAATGGGGCGGCCAGGTGAACTTGATCATCCACAAGTACACGATGCCATCAAGCAGATATTGGATGCCGGACATCGCCTGAGCAAACCAGGAGGCATTCATGTCATTGAGCCTGAGCCAAATGCATTACAGCAACGTATTAACGCCGGTTTTAACTTTCTTGGCTACAGCCTCGATATCCGTATTCTTGATACACTCTGCCGCAATCACATGCAAACCATAAGATCCCAGCTATGAGTAAAGTCGTCATTTCCACTTCTTCATTTGACATTGACAACAACCCGTCCATCCAGCATTTGCTCAAAGCGGGATGGACGGTTATTACTAATCCTCATCGGCGCAAGTTAACTGAAGAAGAAATTATCGCATTATTGGATAAAGACACGGTGGGCTTGTTAGCAGGAATTGAACCCCTCACTGAACGTGTCTTTGCTGCTGCTAACCGCCTCAAGGTGATTTCGCGCTGCGGAACCGGTCTGGATAGCGTTGATTTAGCTGCCGCCAAACAGCGCAATATCGCTGTTTCTAATACTCCCCAAGCGCCAGCCCAGGCAGTTGCCGAACTGACACTCGGGTTGATGCTCGCCACACTCCGACAAATCAGCCAGACTGACCGGATGTTGCGCACTGGTGCATGGCCACGCACGCAAGGGCATTTACTGGCTGCGCAAACAGTGGGTATTGTCGGCCTGGGGTATATTGGCCGACGTGTTGCGCGGCTATGTCAAGCTTTTGAAGCAGCCGTAATCGCGCACGACCCTTATCTTTTACCGCAAACGCCTGCCGGTGTCACGCTCATGCCGTTGGAGCAACTTTTGGCAGAAGCAGATATCATTAGCCTCCATCTCCCCTATAGCAGGGCTACCCATCATCTCATAGATGATGCTGCATTCAAACGGATGAAACAAGGCGCTATCGTGATCAATGCAGCACGGGGCGGACTAGTTGATGAAATGGCGCTTCATGATGCATTGGTCTCAGGATATTTAGGGGGCGCTGCACTCGATGTATTCGAACAGGAACCATATCAAGGTCCTCTACTCCAATGCGACAATATTACGTTAACGTCGCATATTGGATCGCTTGCCAAAGAATCACGCTATCGCATGGAAATGGAAGCAGCGGACAATTTATTGCATGGCTTAGTCAACATAGGGTTAATTGATGGAAAATAAGTTAGCATCTGATGAAATTGCTGTCGTATTTGGTGCCAGTGGCTTTTTAGGTAGCCATGTCGCAGATGCGCTGTCGGAAGCAGGCTATCAGGTTCGCCTGTTTGATCGTTCCCCCTCCCCTTACCAAAGACCTGATCAGGAAATGATCGTTGGGGACCTCATGGATATTGAACAAGTAATCGAAGCAGCAAAAGGCGCAGCTGCTGTTTACAACTTTGCCGCTATCGCTGATATCGACGAAGCACATGATAAACCCCTCGCCACCGCCACTATCAATGTGCTGGGGAACATGCATGTGCTGGAAGCAGCACGATTAGTGGGCGCGCGCCGTTTTATCTTTGCCAGCAGCGTGTATGTGTATTCTGAATCGGGCTCATTTTATCGCGCCAGTAAACAAGCAGCTGAACGCTTCACTGAAACTTATCATGAACGTTATGGATTGGAATATACCATTTTGCGCTATGGCTCATTATATGGTCGGCGCGCCGATCTGCGTAATGGCATTTATCGCATGCTGCATGAAGCGGTGCAAAAACATACGATCACCTATCACGGCAGTGGCAATGCCATGCGCGAATACATCCATGTCGAAGATGCTGCGCGCATGAGTGTGCAAGTGCTCGCTCCAGAGTTTGCCAATCGCCACTTGATCCTGACAGGTCAGGAAAAACTGCGTATCCGCGACGTAATGACTATGATCTCCGAAATCATGCCATGGTCAGTTCAATTGCATTTTGAGGAAGCTAACGTTGTCCATCATTACGAGATCACGCCTTATGCCTTTCAGCCGCGCATCGGACGTAAACTGGTACTCAATGAACACGTCGATTTAGGCCAAGGGTTGCTGGACTGCCTCAGGGAAATTCACCAGCACATCCATCATGCGAATGAAGATGATGACGCTACTCCCTCCACCTCTGACAATAAAGCCTGAATATGAATATAAAAGACTGGCAAGCCATTATCTTTGATTTTGATGGGGTTATCGTTGAATCTGGTGATATCAAAACTCAGGCTTTTGCTGAGCTGTATCATTCTTACGGTGAGCAAGTTGTCACTGAGGTAGTACGCTACCATCGGCAAAACGGCGGCATGTCCCGTTACCACAAATTCCGTTATTTTCAGCAGCATTTGCTAGGTCAGCCCTCCTTGACAATGGATGAAGAACAATCGCTTGATCAACGTTTTTCAGAACTTGTGATTGAAGCTGTTATCGCTAGCCAAGCTGTGCCAGGTGCTGAGGCATTGATTCAGAAGGCAGCTACAACGATTCCTTTGTTTGTCGCTTCTGGTACACCGGAGAATGAACTTAAAACGATTGTTGAGCGACGTGGTCTATCACCTCACTTTACCGAAGTACGGGGCTCTCCACTCTCTAAACAGACCTTAATTGCAGAAATATTGACTAGCTATGCACTCATTCCCGAACAGGTCCTGATGATTGGTGATGCCATGGCCGACTATCACGGTGCTACTATGAACGGAACAGCATTCTTGGGCCGTGTCCGCCCAGGTGACGAGAATCCTTTTCCCAGGCAGGTCAAGATTGTTCCTGATTTGTGTGCACTCACACTATGATTGAACGTCGTTTCTATAACAGCATGCATGAGCTAAGTGCTGCTTTCGCTGATTTTGCTGCCTCGATTCTGCGCGATGCACTCATGCAAAACAATAACGTAAGCTTGGTAGTACCCGGTGGGCAAACACCACGTGATTACCTGCCTGCACTCGCCCGTCAGGCCTTGCCATGGGAACGTATCTATATTACGTTAAGCGATGAGCGTTGGGTGGAAACCCAAGCAGACGCCTCCAATGAACGGCTGGTACGCAGCTATTTGCTAAAGGATAAGGCGGAGAAAGCTCATTTCATCGGATTGAAAACACCGCATGCTCACCCATCCGAAGCACTGGCTACGGTGCATGAACGACTCTGCCAGCTCCCGCGACCGTTTAATCTGATAGTCTTGGGATTGGGAGAAGATGGGCATATTGCCTCCCTGTTTCCTGGCATGCCTCCCGATCAGGATACGCCCTATTTGTGCCAGGCAGCTGAACCACCGTTCGCACCGAGTTCGCGCATCAGTCTGGCCCTGCCGGTACTGGCCAGCAGCTGTCATATTGCGCTTGTCGTGACCAGTCTTGCCAAACGGCAATTACTCGATCGATTAATCAATCATCCTGATCCCTTTATTCCGTTTGTACAACTGGTACAGCAGTGTCAATCGCCGATCACTATTTTTGAAACCAATTAGCCGCTGCTCTTTTATGAAAAGTAGTCATGTCGATTTTCAGCGCCGAAAACTGCTCCGATATGGTTGCATCGGATTAGCTAGCCTGATGGCTCACCATTTACTGGCTGTCAGCACCAGCAAAGCAGCCACATCAAGTCTAGCATCAATTGGGCCTCTGCAAGCCCCTGACCAAAATGGGGTTCGCCTACCCAAAGGCTATTCCTCTCGCATTGTTGCCTATTCCGGGCAAAATCTGTTTGGTTATCGATGGCACGCTGCACCTGATGGGGGCAACACCTTTGCTACCGATGAGGGTGGCTGGATTTATGTTTCCAATAGTGAAATGAAAAATAGGGCTGGCGGAGCAGGCGCACTTCACTTTGATCAAAATGGAAAGTTGATCAATGCCTATCCCATCCTGAAACATACCCACTTTAATTGCGCTGGTGGAGCCACACCGTGGCAGACATGGCTCTCTTGTGAAGAAATTAAGCACGGTTTAGTTTGGGAATGTGATCCCTATGGAAAAAAACCAGCACAAGCCAGAAAAGCGCTCGGACGCTTCAGACATGAAGCCATAGCTGTCGATACACGAAATAAACAGCTTTATCTTACCGAAGACGAGCCTGATGGTTGTTTCTATCGTTATACCTCCTATTCACTCAATGCTGCTGGCTACCCTGATCTGGAAGATGGTTTTCTGGAAGTAGCTGAAATACTGGGTGATCGTCAGAAAACAGTATGTTGGCATCGTCTACCTGATCCTGAGGCGATTAGAATTGCCACACGCAAACAAATCAAACAATGCAGCCGTTTTAATGGCGGTGAAGGAATCTGGTATCACCACGGCATGGTTTATTTCACGACCAAAGGTGATAATCGAGTATGGGCTTATGACACCCATACTCACCATCTTGATATCATTTATGATGCCGCCCGCTATGCTGCACCCGCTTTGAGCGGTGTGGACAATATTATCACCAATGCTGCCGGTGAACTATTGGTCGCAGAGGATGGCGGAAATATGCAAATCGTGATTTTATCCGATAAAATAATCAAACCCTTGCTACAACTGGTCGGCCATGACCACTCAGAAATAACAGGACCTGCTTTTAGTCCCGATGGATCACGCTTGTATTTCAGCTCGCAAAGAGGAAAAACCGGCCGTCATGAAAATGGAGTGACCTTTGAAATAACGGCCCCATGCTAGGTTTCCTGAAAAAACACTGGAATTATATTTAAAACGCCGACGTTGTCCCAGTAATAACTCTGATAGGCGCCGCTCCCAACGCGGCCCCAATCTTTTACAAAAATCGTCAATCGCACAAAAAATCGCTATAGTATCCATCGGAACCTACCTCCTCCCGTGAGGAAACCCTTTTCCCAAATTGTTTCTTCATAGGGAATTCAGGTTCTTTTTACAGCTTTCCTTATGGTGAACTCACGCTACAAGAATGATACTTCAATCTTGAATCTATCTTTAAATAAGGAGAAGTTTATGAAACAGAATCACATTGTATTACGTTCTCCATCAACAATCTCACGCAATACGCTCCTCGGACCTTCTAATCTCCCTACCGCCGAAGCATCCATGGGTGCGCCGTTGTTAGTAGAAATTGAACATATCGAACGCCAACGGATTCATACATTGACCGAGAAACGGGACGTGCTGGCCGTTGCTCCCTCCATTCCCATGAAGCTAATTGCCCCACTTGAAGCTACTGCGACTCCTGCTGTCGGAGA
This sequence comes from Nitrosomonas sp. Nm34, assembly GCF_900113925.1. GTDB lineage: Bacteria > Pseudomonadota > Gammaproteobacteria > Burkholderiales > Nitrosomonadaceae > Nitrosomonas. The sequence goes on along the minus strand of NZ_FORD01000002.1, from coordinate 25,694 downwards.
TGTCACCTGGGGAGTAAAAGCTGTGGGAGCGGACACTTCTCCATTCAGTGGCAAAGGCATTATCGTGGCTGTCCTCGACACAGGCATTGATGCAAATCATCCTGCGTTTGCCGGAGTGGAAATTATCGAAAAAGATTTCACTGGCGAGGGTAACGGTGATCAGCATGGCCATGGCACCCATTGTGCTGGCACTATCTTTGGACGAACTACTGGAAGCCAGCGGATCGGTGTGGCAACGGGTGTTAGTAAAGCCTTGATTGGTAAAGTATTAGGGCAGAATGGAGGTTCTAGCGAATCCATCGTCAAGGCTATCCAATGGGCGGTAGATAATGGTGCCAATGTGATTTCCATGTCACTGGGCATTGATTTCCCCGGACTGGTTAATGATTTGGTAACGCAAGGGTATCCGTCTGAATTAGCCACTTCTCGAGCATTGGAAGGCTACCGAGCCAATGTGCAGCTATTTGATAGAGTGGCATCCCTGCTCAGAGCCCAAAACGCTTTTGGACAGGCATCTGTAATCATAGCCGCAGCCGGCAACGAGAGTCGAAGGGATGTTAATCCTGATTTTGAGATCACTGTCTCTCCTCCCGCAATCTCCGAAGGTATCATTTCTGTTGCTGCCTTAGGGCAGGGAGAGCAAGGTTTAACAGTAGCCTATTTCTCAAATACCGGTGCTAATATTTCCGGGCCAGGTATGAATATCACTTCTGCTAAGCCAGGCGGAGGCTTCCAGGCCATGAGTGGAACGAGTATGGCTACACCTCACGTCGCCGGCGTTGCAGCCCTTTGGGCTGAGCAAATTAAGAGCGTCGGTATTCTTACTCCCCTGTCATTAACCAGTCGGCTTGTCGGTAGCGCGACCCTTCAAGGTTTACAAACCGGCCTGGATCCTTTTGATATCGGAATAGGTCTGGTTCGTGCTCCTCAAGCATAACCGCCCGATGAATTTATGATAGTTTAATACTAACAAGCGTTTAACTCGAGGGGAAAGTTGTAGGCAGGTGATCTTTCTCCTCCTAATTTACAAACAAGCAGGAAGCGTAGTTTATTGTTCTTAACGAAGAATTCAGGATGACCAAGAAAAAATTTGTATTCTTTTCTGTTCCGACACTACAACCTATGACCTACCCTTGTCTCTGGCCTTCCCTTCTCGCGATAAGTTTGCGAGCATCTATTTCTAAAGAAATTATTGACTCATCATCAGTTTCTTTATTGCTACTTATATACAAAATCCTTCACCGCTCCACAGTGTTACTTGTGCCACTGAGAAGCATCACGTTGATCCGACTCGTGAGCTCCATGGTGATTTTGATGGCTTCGGATTTAGCTTTTATGGTGTTGCTTGGCCCTTAGCCTTCCTGTTCGCCTGCGTATAGTGATAACCGGGCTGCCCTTGTTTCAGACGCATTTCGGTATAATTATTCTCCTCAAGAATAAGTTGTACGTAAGCCATAAGGTATCCCGTCAACTGTGTATGAGAATGCTTTTACTTACCTCACCATTGTTTGCTTCGGCTGGCGGGGAGTTCGGTGTGATCAACGAGTTATGTATTTATGATACGAATTCACCCCTTAATCTTCCCGTCGCAATTGGGGAAACAAAATAACATCCCGAATACTGGGGCTATCGGTTAGCAACATGATCAACCGATCGATACCAATCCCCTCTCCTGCCGTTGGCGGCAGCCCATATTCCAGTGCCCGAATGTAATCCGCATCATAATGCATAGCTTCTGCATCGCCTGCTTCTTTAGCTTTGGCCTGCTCTAAGAAACGTGCGGCTTGATCCTCCGGATCATTCAATTCTGAAAAACCATTGGCAATTTCACGCCCTGCGATATAAAGCTCGAAACGATCGGTAATTTCTGGGTTATGATCATTGCGTCGCGCCAGAGGAGAGACCTCTGCGGGATAATCGATAATAAAAGTAGGTTCGAATAATAGATGTTCTGTGGTTTCATCAAAGAGGGAAAGCTGCAATCCGCCTAGCCCATCCTTAGGATTATACGCAATGTTCAATTCCTCCATTCGACCAATCAGAAAATTGCGATCATTCAGCTGAGCAGTGGTATATTCCGGGTAATGCTTTAGTATCGCCTCAGTGATGGTCATCCTGGCAAAGGGTCGTGAGAAATCGATTTCACGCTCCTGGTAGGTGAACCGGACTGTTCCGAGTACTTTCATCGCGACTTCCCTTAACATGGACTCAGTTAAATCCATCAAATAAACATAGTCCTGGTAGGCTTCATAAAATTCCAGCATGGTGAATTCAGGATTGTGCCGGGTAGAAATGCCTTCATTCCTGAAATTTCTATTAATCTCAAAAACTTTCTCCATCCCGCCGACTACCAGGCGCTTCAGGTAGAGCTCAGGCGCAATGCGCAGATAGAGCGCCATATCGAGTGCATTATGATGAGTGATGAAAGGTCGCGCAGACGCGCCACCTGGAATAGCATGCATCATGGGTGTTTCTACTTCAAGATAGTGCCTCGCTACCAGAAACTCCCGAGTAGCCTGGATCACTTTAGAGCGTATTGTGAAAACCTGACGTGTCTCTTCATTGGTCATTAAATCAAGATAACGTTGGCGGTATTTCTGCTCCTGATCAGCCAGACCATGAAATTTCTCCGGCAGTGGACGCAAGGATTTAGTCAGCAACTGCAAATGAGTGACGCGTACAGATAATTCGCCCGTTTTGGTTTTGAACAAAACCCCCTCAGCCCCCAAAATATCACCTAAATCGTAATGCTTGAACGCTTCATGCTCAGTCTGGCCGGTATGATCATTGGAAACATAAAGCTGGATGCGTCCACTCATGTCTTGAATGATGGCAAAACTTGCTTTACCCATGACGCGCTTGAACATCATACGCCCCGCAACCTTCACTACAATTTGCTCTGTCTCCAATGCCTCCTTGCTATGCGCGTGGTAGTGATGATGTAATTCTGAGGCTAGGCTATCGCGTTGAAAATCATTGGGAAAAGCATTACGGCTTTTGCGCAGCTCGGCCAGTTTAGCACGTCGTTCTGCAATAATATGGTTTTCGTCCTGGGAAATGGCAGATTGAGTTTCTTGAGTCATAACAATTTAAAATACTTGATAAAATTCGGTTCTGATTTGTTTAAGCAGCTTGCGCTGCGTTCATTTAACACATTTATTCTGGTTTTTGCAGGTCAAACACACTCTATAATAAGATGGCCTGTATTATAGTTCTTTTAATGATCGCATTCGCAACCCAATTAGAAAGATAAATTTGTGAACACCTTAACTATTTCTTCAAATTTCATTCGTAATATTATTGATGAGGATAACCGTAGCGGTAAATGGAATGGACGAGTCGAAACACGTTTTCCACCAGAACCCAATGGTTATCTCCATATTGGCCACGCCAAGAGCATCTGTCTCAATTTTGGCCTTGCTCGCGATTATGGTGGTGTCTGTCATCTGCGCTTTGATGATACTAATCCAGAAAAAGAAGCCCAAGAATACGTAGATGCCATCTGTGATTCTGTCAGATGGTTGGGTTTTGATTGGGGAGAGCATATCTATTATGCATCTGATTACTTTGAGAAACTATATGAATTCGCTGAATATCTGATAACAAAAGGTCAGGCGTATGTCGATAGCCAATCCGCAGAGGAAATCCGGCAATTGCGCGGCAGCTTGATTCAGCCAGGGCAAAATAGCCCTTATCGCGATCGCCCCGCAGCAGAAAGCCTGGATTTGTTCCGACGCATGCGTGCAGGTGAATTCCCAGATGGCGCACATGTGTTACGCGCTAAAATTGACATGACTTCTCCCAACATTAATATGCGCGATCCGGTCATTTATCGTATTCGCCATATTCATCATCAGCGGACTGGTGATAAATGGTGCATTTATCCCATGTATGATTTTACCCATTGCATCTCAGATGCACTTGAACATATCACCCATTCTCTTTGCACGTTGGAATTTGAAGACCATCGCCCACTGTATGATTGGGTGTTAGACCAGCTAGTTGAGCAAGTCCCCTGCCATCCTCAGCAAATCGAGTTTGCCCGGCTCAATCTCACTTATTGTGTGATGAGTAAACGCAAGCTGATTGAGCTGGTAGAAGGTCATTTCGTGGAGGGATGGGATGATCCCCGTATGAATACCTTGGCGGGTCTGCGTCGCCGTGGCTATACCCCGGCATCAATTCGCCTGTTTACTGAACGTATCGGCATCAGTAAAGCGGATTCCTGGATAGATATGACCGTTCTAGAAGATTGCCTGAGAGAAGATCTCAATGAGCATGCTTTACGTCGAATTGGCATATTAAAACCATTGAAACTCATCATTGATAATTTCCCGGATGATCAGGAAGAAGCATGTTATGCACCGAATCATCCGCAAAAGCCAGAATGGGGTAAACGCATGTTGCCCCTGACCAAAACCGTTTATATTGAGCAGGATGATTTCATGGAAATTCCGAGCAAAGGCTATTTCCGCCTCTCACCTGGGGCAGAAGTTCGGTTACGCTATGCCTACCTGATAAAATGTGTCTCTGTGGTCAAAAATGACCAAGGCATGATAGAAGAAATACATTGCGTTTATGATCCAGCTACCAAAAGCGGCACGGCCGGCGCCGATATCCGCAAGGTCAAGGGAAATATTCACTGGTTATCTGCCAGGCATGCACAACCAGTAGAAACAAGAGTGTACGATCGGCTATTCAATCATCCCTACCCTGATACTGGCGACAAAGACTTTAAATCCTACTTGAATCCTCATTCAAAACAAACCATAACCGCCTTGGTTGAATCTTCGCTACTTGACGCACAAACTGAACAATGTTTCCAGTTTGAACGTCATGGCTATTTTGTGGCGGATCGCATAGAGACCCAACCTGGAAAACCGGTATTTAATCGCGCGGTTACTTTACGTGACACATGGGGAAAAATGGCCCAGGAGCAAGCGCCTATCACAGCTAAAGGGCGTTCTAAATAAATCTGAAGCAGGCTATTGATTAACTGGCATCGCTCGCGGCTCCTCATCCACTATTATCAATGGGTCAATCACTGAAGCCACCCTTAAGATATTAACCATTCTCATTTAAGAAATGCAATAAATTGTGCTATTGTCATGTTGTATGTGATTACTTTAACAGGGTAGCTGCATTAAGCGGATGCAGTTACTGTATTATTTTGATTTAGGAGAACTCAATGAAACAATCTATCGCATCGCTGCTGTTATTGTTCACACTGGCATTCTTTTTTCCAACCACAACAATGGCAGCTGATTACCCTATTCAAATTGGAGAAAAACTGGCTACTGGTGTCGCCAATGCAGTCACTGGTGTAGTAGAAATTCCTAAAACCATGATGATTAAGGGTCGTAGTCAAGGCGCTGCCTATGGCATGACGGCTGGTTTCTTTACTGGGCTTGTTCATGCAGTCGGACGTTCTTTGTGTGGAGCACTCGATATTGCCACTTTTCTGATCCCAACCACACCCATACCGAATCCTGCCTATATATGGGATGATTTCAACAGAGAAACGACCTATTCCGCTTGGCGCATGCGCTAGGATATAACGTAATTTTTATATCATTTCTCCAGAATCCACTCTACAGCTGATTCTGGAGAAAATGCTATCCTTGCCAAATGTTATACCCACATCAGACAGCAGCAGTAAATCAACTATTTCTCATGCTGCCGCAGTGCCCATCGGACATGCTCACGTACTAATGGCGAAGGATCATGACTGCGCGCTTGCAGCGCCTCAATGACCGCCGGAGATGAGGGTGCATTGCCCAACCCAACTGCAATATTGCGCAACCATTGCTCATAGCCGATGCGACGGATAGGGCTACCCGCAAGTTTTGATTCGAACTCTTCCTTGCTCCATTGAAACAATTCCACCAGTGAGACATCATCCAAACCATTACGCACGGCGAAATCGGCTTCTTGTGTAATTTTGGCAAATTTATTCCAAGGACAAACCAATTGACAGTCATCGCAACCATAAATCCGATTGCCGATTAGCATACGCAAAGCTTCAGGAATACTACCCTTAAGCTCAATAGTCAGATAAGAAATACATCGTCTTGCATCTAACTGGTAAGGCCCAATAATGGCCTGGGTAGGACAAATATCGATGCAGCGGGTACAGCTACCGCAATAGCTCTCAACAGGATCGTCTACAGGTAGCGGCAAATCAGTATACATTTCTCCGAGAAAAAAGTACGATCCCCCTTCTCTGGATAACAGCAAAGTATGCTTGCCACGCCAGCCAAGGCCTGATTTCTTTGCCCACTCTACTTCCATTACTGGCGCACTATCGGTGAAAACTCGATAATTAAATGCACCTATTTTGCCCGAAATGTTATCAGCCAGTTTCTGCAGCCGTGTACGCAGCACTTTATGATAATCACGCCCAACAGCATAGCGTGAAATAAATGCTTTGTTGCCATCCTCGAGAATACTCCCACCCTCCTTCACTGCTGGCGGAGTATAATTCATTCGTACAGAAATCACGCGCAGCGTGCCAGGTACCAGCTCTGCTGGGCGAGTTCGCTTAGTGCCATGTTTTGCCATATAATCCATATCACCATGGAAACCTTTATCCAACCATGCAGATAGTTCTGCTTCAACTGAAGACATGTTAGCATTAGCATCAGCAACACGCACATCTTGAAAACCAAGCTGTCTACCCCATTTTTTGATAGATTCTTTTAACAAAATAACATCTAGTGATGAATTTGTGGAGGTCTCTTCTTGCATAATCCTTTTCTTTCTGATTTCAGTGCAGAGCAATCTTTTATTTTACAGCTTGCCGATGAAACAGCAACGTTAGCGCTGGGTGAGAAGTTTACTAATATATTGCATCCCGGCTTAATCGTTTTCCTTTGTGGCGACCTCGGAGCCGGGAAAACCACGCTAACACGCGGTATCTTGCACGCGATGGGTTATCAGGGGAAAGTAAAAAGTCCAACCTATAATCTGGTTGAGATCTATAAATTCTCTAGGCTATACTTGTATCACTTTGATTTTTATCGTTTCAACGATCCCATTGAGTGGGAAGAAGCAGGTTTCCGTGATTACTTTAATGAGAACACAATTTGTCTACTAGAGTGGCCAGAGAAAGCTGATAAATTATTACCAGATGCAGATATAAAGGTTTTTTTCCGATTTCATCAATCGGGTCGGGAAATTAAGATTCAGGCTGGAACTGAAAAAGGAAAACTATGCTTAAAACATTGGTAACCTCTGCAACTACTTTTCATATCATTGCAGCTAGACTGCCTCAGGTTTTATTGCTAGCTTGTCTCTCATTAATATGCACGTTCATTGCTTTATTTAGCCATAGCGCCTTCGCCAGCACAAAGATTATTTCTACACGTCTTTGGGCAGGTCCAGAGTATACTCGACTGACGCTTGAATCCGATTTGCCGATCAACTACACCCTCGATACATTGAATAATTCCAGAAAAATTATTATGACTTTGGAAGGGGTGACGCTTACCCCAGCACTGGAAGACCTGTCAGGAAAAGTTGATGCAAAAGATCCTTTTATTCGTGCTGCGCGCATAGAACGCTCAAGATCTCAGATGCTCCGCCTGATTATCGGACTAAAAATGAGCGCTGCGCCTAAGACATTTACCCTTGATCCTATGGACGGATTTGGTCACCGTCTTGTCTTGGATATTTATCCACCCGAACAGGCTGCCATATCAAATAAAAAAGAAGACCCCTTAATGGCACTGGTACAAGAATTTGAATCCAGGATGCCGACGAAAAATAATAGTCACAAGCCGCCAGAAGGATTATCAACAAATCTTGATCGTAATGCCCGCAAGCCATCAAAAAATTATATCGTGGCGATTGATGCGGGACATGGCGGTAAGGATCCCGGTGCAATTGGACCGAGTGGTACCCGAGAAAAAGATGTCACTCTCGCTATTGCAAAAAAGCTTAAGGCCAGAATTGATAAGGAAGCCAACTTGCATGCTGTATTAATTCGCGATAATGATTATTTTCTCCCCCTGGAAGAACGACGCACCAAAGCACGCCGTGCAAATGCTGATTTGTTTATCTCTATTCATGCGGATGCTGTCCCGAGGCTTCAAGTACGCGGCTCTTCTGTCTATGCATTATCTGAAAATGGAGCCACTTCCACGACAGCAAACTGGTTAGCAAAAAAAGAAAATGAATCCGATTTAATCGGCGGGGTTAAGCTTGATAATAAGGATCACTATCTTAAAAAAACATTAATAGATTTGTCTCTCAATGCGACTATCAATGATAGTATCAAGCTTGCCGGAAATGTGCTATCCGCAATTGGTAATATCAATCCTCTCAACAAGAGAAATGTAGAACAAGCAGGCTTTGCCGTACTCAAATCACCGGATATTCCTTCCATCCTGGTAGAAACCGCATTTATCAGCAATCCAAGAGAGGAAGAAAAGCTAAGAAGTGAAGCATACCAAGACAAAATGGCGAATGCGATCACTGCCGGAATTAAGCGCTATTTTTCAGGCAGCTCAGGATTCGCACGTACTGAAGTCGCTCAGTCTGAGTAACGATTGTCACATGCTGTATTTATTTCCACATTCTGTCAATCACTGCTATAAATAGAAAGTAGCAATCCCAGAATGGGACAAATACTTGTGCCAATCAAAAAACCAAGGCTGATATCTTTACAGATGAACCAAGTTCTCAACAAAAAGTCGATTTGTTCCAGGAAGCTCTAGGAGCGCTACCAGAAGATCACTTATGCCGGTGCTTCCCTCTGGCAATACTCAGAGAGGATTGATTGAACAAGCCTGACTTATAGCCGTTATGACGCTTTTGCCAGAGCAAAAAAACCTTTAACTTAACAATGCAGCAAAAAATAAGAATAGCGATTGGATTACTTAATATTTTTTTTTATTTTAATTTTGTTTCTTTGTATTTGACATGTTTTCTTACCACTGGATCATATTTGGTAAGCTCTAGTTTTTCAGGTTTAGTGCGCTTGTTTTTGGTTGTAGTATAAAAATGACCTGTTCCAGCTGAAGATTCCAGTTTGATTTTTTCACGCATAATTACATTCCCATCTTAATTAAAGTAAAGGCTGTTACCTTATACACTAAACACACTAAACGTTCCCGCCACGCGCACGCATTTTGGCAAGTACAGCATCAATCCCATTTTTATCAATAGTACGCAGTGCTGCATTGGTCAAGCGTAAGGTAATCCAACGTTTCTCACTTTCCACCCAGAATCGGCGGTGTTGCAAATTTGGCAGAAAACGACGTTTTGTTTTGTTATTCGCATGGGAAACATGATGACCAGTCATAGGCCTTTTACCAGTCACTTCGCATACTCGCGCCATGGTTACGTACTCCTCATTATAAAAACAAATAATTATATCCTGATTCAGATGAATTCTTCAATTCATATCAGACCCTGTTCAGCAAACGAAAGCGTGTCTCGACCACCGATAATGAAATGATCCAATACCTTGATGTCGACCAGTGCAAGCGCCTGTTTCAGCGATTGAGTCAGTATTTCATCAGCCTTACTGGGCTCTGCAACGCCAGACGGATGATTATGCGCAAAAATTATCGCTGCCGCATTATGATATAAGCCACGTTTAACGACTTCACGCGGATAGACACTGGCTTGAGTCAGTGTACCCGTAAATAATTCCTCAGTAGCAATAGTGCGATTTCTGGCATCCAGGAAAATACCCACAAACACCTCGTGCTCCCTGCCACCCAGGCTAAGGCGCAAGTAATCACGCACTGATTGAGGCGAATCCATGATATCGCCACTTTTTAGTTCTTCTCTGAGCGCACGTTGGGCCATTTCCAGAACAGCCTGTAACTGTGCATACTTGGCCACCCCCATCCCAGGCAATTGACAGAGTGCCTCTTGATCAGCCAGAAATAATTCGGTCAGACTTCCAAAATGTTTTAATAACTCTCTGGCCAAATCCACTGCACTTTTTCCTGCAATACCTGTGCGTAAGAAGATAGCCAATAGCTCAGCATCTGAAAGATGTTTTGCTCCTTTGTTCAGGAGCTTCTCACGCGGGCGTTCGGATTCAGGCCAGTCTGTAATTGCCATTATTTTATAAATCAGGTAAAAAATCGTCGTGACTAAATTAACGGCTAATTTTTCCAGGAATGTAGTAAATTACTTAGCCTAGCTTATTTATATTCTTCTATTTTCCATTAATTCGTGTACATAAATAATTGTGGCAAATTCCCGAAATAAAAAAAGTGTGTTACTGGGTATCACGGGAGGGATTGCAGCGTATAAGGCTGCCGAATTTGCACGCCTACTGATACAAGATGGGTTTGAAGTACAAACCGTTATGACTGAGGCAGCTTGTCATTTTTTAGGACCGGCCACCTTACAAGCATTGACCGGTAAACCGGTCTACACGCAGCTTTGGGATGAGACTGTTAATAACAGCATGGCACATATCGAATTATCGCGTGCTACTGATGTTATTTTAGTGGCACCTGCCAGCGCTGATTTCATCGCCAAAATTGCTCACGGTCTGGCGGATGATCTACTGTCAACGTTATGCCTTGCGCGTGATTGCCCATTGATGGTTGCACCCGCCATGAACCGCCAGATGCTGAAAAATCCTGCAACACAGCGCAACCTTACTATCTTGCAAAAAGATCATATCACTGTGCTTGGCCCTGCTTATGGCATACAAGCTTGTGGTGAAACCGGTATGGGACGTATGCTGGAGCCACAAGCACTTTTGGAAGCTGTGCGCAATTTCTTTCAACCAGGGCTATTACAAGGGAAGCGTGTGCTCATTACGGCCGGGCCCACCTTTGAAGCGATTGATGCAGTACGCGGCATTATTAATTTAAGCTCTGGCAAGATGGGCTACGCCCTCACGCAGGCTGCCCTTGAGGCAGGCGCAGAAGTGACGCTCATTTCGGGTCCAGTCTGCTTAACCAGTCCTGTTGTTAAAAAATTCATCCCGATCACCAATGCTAACGATATGTTCACTGCGGTCAAGAATGAGGTAACTTTTAACGATATTTTTATCAGCGTTGCTGCAGTCGCAGACTATCGTCCTGCCACCGCTCACACCCAGAAGATAAAAAAGTCCGATAATACTATGGTGCTGGAACTTGTTCCCAATCCCGATATCTTGCAATACGTTGCTAATCTGCCCACCCCCCCTTTCTGTGTTGGTTTTGCGGCTGAAACAGAAGATATTGATCAAAACGCAGAAGGCAAACGTCGCAAAAAAAAGCTGCCGTTGCTTGTGGCAAATTTGGCCCAGGAAGCCATGGGGGCAGATGACAGCACCTTAATACTGTTTGATGAGAAGGGAAAACATATGCTACCCAAAGCAGCCAAAATTGATCAGGCGCGCCACTTAATCGAGCACATCGCCACCTTATATCAACAACATCCTAACTAATTCTTTTGGTATGAAAAAAATTGACATCAAAATTCTGGATTTGCGGCTAAAAGATCAACTGCCAGCTTATGCCACGCCCGGGTCGGCAGGGCTCGATCTGCGCGCATGTACTGAGTCTCCCATTCAACTACAACCTGGTGAGGCCCAATTAATTCCCACCGGTATCGCAATTCATTTGAATGATCCAGGTTTAGCGGCAATGGTGTTACCTCGCTCTGGCCTTGGTCACAAGCACGGTATCGTCATGGGAAATTTAGTCGGATTGATCGATTCGGATTATCAGGGACAAATTTTTGTCTCTTGCTGGAATCGTGGACAGTCAGCGTTCCTACTCAACCCCTTGGAGCGTATTGCCCAACTCGTGATTGTTCCTGTGTTGCAAGCGCAATTCAATATAGTTGAAAATTTTGAACCGACTACCCGTGGTGAAGGGGGTTTTGGAAGTACAGGCAAATGTTAAGGTATCGGTTCTTCACGCTCATTATTTTGCTGCTGCTCGCGGTGGAAAGCTCAGCGACTCAAACCGTACCGCCAGCAATTCCTCTTAAGATTTTAAATCACAGGCTCTCGGCAGAAATAGCGCATACTCCAACTGCGCGCTCCAAAGGATTAATGCATCGTACGCAATTAGATAAAAATAGTGGCATGCTGTTCATTTTTCCCAAAACAAATATTTATAGCATGTGGATGCTCAATACTTTTATTCCGCTCAGTGTGGCATTTCTTGACGAGAAAGGGGTCATTCTCAATATTGCCGATATGTCTCCGCACTCACTCGCTTCGCATTCTTCAGCACAACCAGCCAAATATGCGCTTGAAATGAATCTTGGCTGGTTTACTGAAAAAAATATAACAACTGGTGTTCAGGTAGAAGGACTCGAGCAAGCACCCCAAGCAGAATAAAGCTAGAATAAATTTATTCTGAGAAAGTTTTTTCCTTCTCCCATAGAGCCTGCTTAATTCTAGCGCATTTGGGGTAACATTCCTTTTACTGCGCGCATCATCTTGGCCATCCCCCCTTTATTGACCATTTTCATCATTTTGCGCGCCTGCTCAAATTGCGAAAGCAGGCGATTCACCTCCTGCACAGAGACGCCCGAGCCGATTGCAATACGACGCTTACGGGACGCCTTAATGAGTTCTGGCTTGGCACGCTCTTCTCGTGTCATGGCATTAATAATCCCTTCCGTGCGATTAATTATTTTATCGTCTACTTTCATATTCTGGGCTGCTTGTGTTAATTGATGCGGCAGTTTATCCAGCATGGCACTCATTCCACCCATTTTTTTCATCTGCTGGAATTGCATTTTGAAATCATCCAGGTCGAACCCTTTGCCTGATTTCATTTTTTTCATGAGCTTCTCAGCTTCTTTCTGATCTGCGCTGCGCTGCGCTTCTTCAATCAGCCCCAGCACATCGCCCATGCCAAGGATACGAGAAGCCATCCGATCGGGATAAAAGGGTTCGAGGCCAGTCAATTTCTCGGCCACACCAGTAAACTTGATGGGTTTACCCGTCACATGCCGCACCGATAAAGCCGCCCCGCCGCGTGCATCTCCATCCAGTTTAGTCAAGATCACGCCTGTCAAAGGAAGCGCATCAGCAAATGCCTTGGCCGTATTGACAGCATCTTGCCCCTGCATTGCATCCACCACAAAAAGTGTCTCGATCGGTTTTAGCAGCGCCTCAAGTTCAGTAATCTCGTCCATCATCGCTTGATCAATACCAAGGCGGCCTGCGGTATCGACGATCACGACATCATGATGATGTTTGCGCGCATAATCCAGGGCAGCAGCGCAAATCGCTGCGGGCTGCTGCCCTGCTTTTACCGGAAAAAAATCAGCGCCAACCTGGCTCGATAACAGCTCTAATTGATCAATTGCGGCGGGTCGATAAATATCGCAAGAAACCAGCATTACTTTTTTCTTTTTATTATCGATCAGCCATTTGGCCAATTTACCACTACTGGTGGTCTTCCCTGCACCTTGCAACCCTGCCATGAGAATAACGGCAGGCGGTACGGTGTTTAGGTTGAGATCCGCTTTTTCTCCTCCCATGATGGCCATGAGTTCTTGATGCACCACGCCTACTAATGCCTGTCCAGGAGAAAGGCTTTCCATGACCTCACGACCGATAGCCTTTTGTTTTACCCGCTCGATAAAATCCTTGATAACAGGTAAGGCCACATCAGCTTCGAGCAGCGCCATGCGCACCTCACGCATAGCAGCTTGAATGTTACTCTCGGTTAATCTTGCTTCTCCACGCAACGATTTGATTACACCGGAAAGTCGACTCGTCAGATTGTCAAACATAGTTATTCCTCAAAAAAAATTGGCGCTAATCGCATAACACCATAAAATAATAATTTGCTAAATTCTAATAATAGCGCTTTGAATTTATACAAGTGCAAGGTAGACTGAACAAATCAGCTTTTTGATCTGTATATATTTGTATATTAATGCCTAGCATTCTAGTTTATATTTCAGCTTTTTTGTTTTATGCATTGGTTGGATGGTATTTCTGGCGTAGTCGCTGGAAAAATCAATCCATCTCACCCAAGGCTAAGGCTGACATAAATGCCCCATCAATTGCCACATGGGAGCATTTCCTCATCCTTATTCCACTCACACTGCATGGCTTCATACTTTATCAATCTATTTTTGTAAATGATGGGCTCAGTTTTGGCGTGGGCAATGCAATCTCATCGATTGTATGGCTGACGGCTTTAATTTACTGGTTCTCAGGTTTCTTTTCACGGCTGCAGGAACTACAGAACTTGATCGCACCCATCGCAATGGTGGCAGCAATAGCAGTATGGCTGCCGTTAGTGCTACCTTCTCTGCGCCCCCTTGCCAACACTGAATTACCTGCGTTTAAAGCACATCTGCTGATTGCTCTGCTTGCCTATAGTCTGTTTACTATTGCAGCACTCCATGCCATTCTCATGACGATCCTGGAGTATCGCCTGCATCATCCTGCCCTGTCACGAATGCTGATGAATTTACCTCCCCTTCTTGTGATGGAAAAAATGCTGTTTCGCATTATCTGGGCAGGTTTTATCCTTCTCACTTTGACACTTTTCAGTGGAATAATATTCTCCCAAGAAGTTTTTGGTCAATCTGTAACATTTTCTCATAAAACGCTTTTCAGTTTTATCTCTTGGGGAGTATTTGCAGCCCTGCTTATAGGCAGACATTTTTATGGATGGCGGGGACGTACTGCTATCCGGTGGACTTTAACCGGTTTTACTATTCTTCTACTTGCCTATATCGGTAGTAAATTTGTACTGGAAATTATTTTGCAGCGTTAAGAATCTAAGAATAAATGCAATACGGTTACAATCACGATAAATATGCCTTCGCGTAGAAGATTTCAACTCCTCAGCAATCCTTGCTTTAGTCGTTATACTTATTTTGCCCAGAGATATATCGATCTAGCAGTACGCCATTGCTATCAATCAGTTCAACCTGCAGCGGCATTTTACCCAATGCATGAGTGGCACAGGAGAGACAGGGATCATAAGCACGCACGGCCACTTCGAGATGATTTAGCAATGCTTCGGTGATTTCCTGACCATCCAGATAAGTATTTGCAACTACGCGCACAGATTCATTCATGGCCTGATTATTACTTGTGGTTGAAACAATCAGATTGGCTTGTGTAACCAATCCTTCTTCATTGACCCGGTAGTGATGAAAAAGTGTGCCGCGTGGCGCTTCAATCACACCGATTCCTTCTTCTTGCTTAAGTCCTTTCGGAACAAGTAATTCAGAGCCGGTAATTTCCTTATCCAGCAATAAGGCATGAATTGATTCAGCACAATGCAGCATTTCGATCATTCTCGCCCAATGATACGCCAGCGTGTCATGCACAAAACCGCCCTGCCCATATTCCATAAAGCGCTTGCGCGCAGCTTCTGCCAAGGGAGTGGAAATCGTATCGCAATTATTGACACGCGCCAGAGGTCCGACACGATACCAGCCTTCAGTTGGACCAAGTGCCGTTAAAAACGGGAATTTCATATAACTCCATGAGCGTACTTCTTCATGGATTATCTGATGGTAGTAACGGTAGTCAAACTGATCGAAAATCTTTTCTCCTGTTGCTAAGCTGGCACGAAGGCCGCCATGATAAAACTCGATCTCTCCATTTGAGCCGATCATGCTTAAAAAAGGAGTATGCAGGGCTGCAAAATGTCGATGTTCGGGATGAGCCACATGAATGTGCTCATTAAGTGCTATTCCGTCCAGGCTCCAGCTCACAATAGCTTCAATCTCAGCGAGCAAGGCATCACGCTCAATCAAGGTGAGTGGTTTATTCATGCCACCTGGTATGGTAGCGGCACCATGAATACGTTTGCCAGTTACCGCCTCGATAATTTGCTGGCCATATTTGCGTAGCTTGACACCTTTCAAGCCGATTCCAGGGTATTTCTCCAAGATACCTACGATATTGCGCCGTAAAGGATCACTGCCGAAACCAAATAATAAATCCGGAGCAGATAAATGAAAAAAATGCAGTGCATGCGATTGCAGGATCTGGCCAAAATGCAACAAACGACGCAGCTTGGTTGCTGTCGGTGTCAGTTGAGTGACTCCAACTAATTGATCCATTGCCTTGGCTGCTGCCAGCTGATGGCTGACCGGACAAATGCCGCACAGGCGCTGAACAATAAAGGGTACCTCCCAGTAAGGCCGCCCTTGGATAAACTTTTCAAAACCACGAAACTCGACGATATGAAAACGCGCCTGCTGCACATGATTATCCTGATCCAGCAGCAAGGTAATGCGACCATGCCCCTCCACGCGGGTAACGGGATCGATAGCAATCCGTCTGGTTATGCCGAGTGATGGTTTATCTTGCCCGCTAGTTGACATGACTATTTTCAGGGGATACTGACTTCCCCAGTATCCCACAGATAAATAAAATTTTGCAGTTTTTTACAGCCTCAGTGCTTAAGGATGCTTGCTCGTAGAAAACCTTATGAATACACAGGACACATTAGCCAACTATATCAAATGTAACGCTATCCTAACGGCAATGGACCAAACTCATTCAATTTAGCGGTAAAAGTGGTAAGGACGAACCAAACAAGCAATGATATATAATTGCATAGAGTTTATCTCGTCATTACTATCACGGTAAAAAGAAATTTATCCTTATGCTCGTGGTAATATGCACATTTGGAACATATACTTGAACTCGATGATGATTATGCCAAGCCAGTGTGCGCTATAAATTCATACCGCATTACTCAAGGTTTGACTTGAAAAGTGACGAGGTATCACACAATATATAATAAATTAATACAACTCACTTCGATAATTATTTCCTCAACAAAGCTATTGGTTTCATTTTATGAAATTTCTTTTTGATCTCTTTCCCGTTATCCTGTTTTTCGTTACTTTTAAGATTTATGGGATTTATGCTGCAACCGCGGTCGCCATTGCAGCCACTTTTGTGCAAATCGGCTGGGTATGGTTGCGTCACCATAAAGTCGACAACATGTTATGGGCAAGCCTTGTAATTATCGTCGTCTTCGGCAGCGCAACATTAATCCTGCAAGACGAAACTTTCATAAAATGGAAACCGTCCGTACTTTATTGGTTGTTTGCTATCGCGTTATTATTGGCGCATTTGGTCTTCAAGAAGAATTTGATCCGCACCATGATGAAGGAACAGATCAAACTGCCCGAGCCAATATGGGTTCGTCTCAACACCACCTGGGCAGCATTTTTTGCATCAATGGGAGCTGTCAATCTGTTCGTGGCCTATAATTACTCCACCGAAACCTGGGTTAACTTCAAGATGTTCGGTTTTATGGGTCTGATGCTGGCTTTTATTGTTCTGCAGGGATTGTTTCTGGGAAGATATATCGAGAAGAACGATGATAAGGAAATATGAAGACCTTCCGGATTAGCAACCAGCCATATCCATAGCTTTTTACCAAGTTATAAGCTCCCTGTCATCTCAAAATGAGGACAATCAGCATCTAGACAAAAAGAGATTGGCACACCTGTTACTCTCTAGCAGGCATTACCTGACTAAATGACACGTCAGCATGCACGCTACAACAAGCGCAGCAAGCCGCCAATCGGACGCTTCTTTTAACTCATGGAAAATACAACCACAAAGTACAAAGTAACAAATGATGAATAATCAAATTGCAGAGTATAATGCAGTATTAAGAAATAAGCCCGCATTAGAGATTGTACGTTGGGGCATTGCTCGGGCAAACTATCGTGCTATTGTGTCAACGAACTTCCGCCCTTATGAAGCAGTGATTCTTCATCTCTGCGTTCAAATACAACCCGATATTCCAGTCATATGGGTAGATCATGGTTACAACCGACCAGCAACTTATAGATTTGCTGAGCAGCTCCGTAATCGTCTCAATCTTAATCTTAAGACTTATCTCCCCAAGCTATCCGCTGCTCATCGTGATGCCATTTATGGCCCAATTCCAGGTATTGACAATGAAGCTGAACTGGAGAAATTCAGTGCAATGATGAAATTAGAACCCTTTGAACGGAGCATGAAGGAGCTGACTCCTACCGTCTGGTTTACCGCATTACGTAAAGTACAAAATCCGTATCGCGCCACACTGGATATTCTCTCCGAGGATGAGACTTACCATACTATCAAAGTCAGTCCGGTTTTCTACTGGACAGACGCCGACATGGAAGCCTATCTTAAGCAACATAATTTACCAAATGAGTGGGATTACTTCGATCCAACGAAAGCTGATGAAAAACGTGAATGCGGTTTACACATTAAATAACGTGAGTTGACGTAAGAAAAGATTAAAAGGAACGCTATTACCCTACCGCCAGCAGCTCTGCAAGGCTGAATATTAAAGTACGTATTTATCGGATCAACCACTCCGCAACATCCGCCACTAGCATCTGCCTTTCAGCAAATATAGCACGTCGCAAAATACTTCATATAAATATCGTCCTTGGCTTCGTCTGCTTGCGCATGTTTTCCAATACAAACCGGACATCTTCACATACCTCCAGGCTGATTCGCCTAGGTATTTCTTCCTCATTCACAGAATCTACGATATCCACATAATGGTAAACAGGCTCTCAGAAAATATAAATGGATATCTTGAAAATCATCTTCTTCAGACGTGACTCAGTTAGCCAATCCAGTCAGGAGAGAGATCGATTCTATAGTGCTGTGGTGCTGCCATACATTAATCAAGTGTAGACAATTGTTTCAGCTTAGTAATAATATTTCCAAGGGTGAATTCAACACTACCTGAACTAATTTGGCTAAGTTGCTGTTTGTTCATGTCATGATATTCATCATGCAAACCCAGCCGTCCGATGATAATTTTCAAATCCGGGAAGCGCGCTTGAACACGTTTGCAAACATGGCGTATATGCGCTATTCCTCCAGGAGGAATAGATAGTATAGCCAGAACATCAGGTGAATTTTCTTCTATTAATTCTACTACTTCAGATACCATGACTCCGGGCTTAATCACATATACGTCCAGGCAACCAAGGTCGACCAGTTTAGCTAGCGTTTGGACGGCGATTTCATCGATATCGTCCTTTGCGGGCAATAAAAGCACCTTTTTCTTACTTTTCACCACGGTAGAAATACTTTTCTCGGCCAAATCCTTCGTTACTTCACTAAGGTCGGTTACGACCTTATTATTCAGATCGACTAATTCCTTGTACGCATTTTTATCTAGCTTGCCAGAGTATAAATCAGCACGCGCCAGGGCGAGTGCTGGAGCGACAATCTCGTCAAATGTTAATGCTAGCGATCCTTGATTATTACCAAGATCGGACTCTAGCACATCAAATGATTCGTCTTCGTCATTTGCTAATAACCTTTGGTAGTATCGATGAACTGACGATAAGGCTGGGCGGTCGCTTAGTAACGTATCAATAAATTTTAAATCCGGAATGTACCGGCTCATCACAACCAGACACACGGTCAGTGGTGAGGCAAGTATTAAACCAACCGGACCCCATAACCAAGTCCAAAAAGCCACAGCAATAAGTAATACTGTCTGGGACACGCCTATGCCGCGCCCATAAAGCAGAGGCTCAAGAATCATGTTAGTAATAAGTTCCAGAATTACGAACAGTGATATTACCTTTATGGTAATACTCCACTCCGGTGAAATCAGCAAACTGAGTGAAATCGGCAGTATGGCTGCCAGCCACGCTCCTAAATAGGGTATATAGCGTAACAGTGCCGCAAAGAATCCCCATAACAAGGGATAGGGTACCTCGAAGAGCCACAGCCCGATACTAATAACTAAACCATAAAAGCAATTAATCAGTAGCTGTATTAGCAGATAGCGACTGACCCTATATCCAGCGTCTTCCAACGCGCGTGTGGTATCAGTCAGCTGGCCTGTGCCTATTAACGAGATTAATCGATCGCGCATATCTTCTCTGTTAATTAGCATGAAAATAACCAATACCAATATAAAGCCCAAATTCGCAATCGGCTCGAGCAATGGTCCGGCAAAAGACCATAGTTTCGACATGCTAAACGGGCCTTCCTCTACAATTTTGACAGGTTGTGGAATGACAATCTCTTTATCTTTTACGGCCGCAGGAGCTGAGTCGTCTTTTTTTTGCGCTAACTCCAGCTGATTTTCAATACGCTCGGTCACAGCCTGCAACTTTTCTAACGTTCCGTGGCGGCCGAGTTCCTGGTATTCAGAGATTTTCGCAGTAATATTCTCTTCATATTCTGGATATGAATCAATTAGACTGCTTATTTGTTGGGTCACTCCAAAGGTAGCCGCTAATAGCAATCCCAGCAGAACCGCGGTTGCAATTATTACGGCAGGAACGCGCGGAATAAAGTGATTTTCCAGCCAATTAACCGGAGATATCAGAAGAAAAGTAAACAGTATTGCAAGCGCTACTGGAATAATGATAACTTTAGCCCAGTACATCAAGGTTAATATTATCACCGCAGAAATGAGCATCGATACTCTGTCATCTGGACTTTTGATTTTGAAAGAATCCGAATTCATTTATGCCTCCTCCTTGATAACTCAGCTAAAAACATACTACCTGAACCCTGCCATTTTGTCGTAAACCAATTGTAAGTTTCTGAGTAAATCAGAATCTTTTTATGGTCATTTGCGAAATTTGATCACTCCTCAATTTTGAGATCGGTTACCAGTATCAATAAAGATGAAGATCTCCGATATTGTCACGAACATGATAGATTTATAAATTTTGACAAGAACGGTTGCCAAGCCATTAAGCTTTTCAGCAGAGATTGTTATTCTTGGAGTGACTAGATATTGCTAATGTTTCCTACTTCCAGGCTAAGCCCAGAAGAAATAGTTTATATTCTCACTCTCGTATCACTATTTTTTTCTTTATTCGCTACCTGGCACTGATATACAAAGCAAAGAGAGGCGGCCTCCGCTGACTTCCATATCTTTCAAAACAGAAATAAATCTGAAAGAAGACTAATCAATCTGAATAGTCGGGTTTGATTCTGTTTTGTTGTAATTAAAAAATAATATATTTGTGTTCTACCATTGCCTCATCAAGAAGATTGCTTGAGTGCACTGTCAATGGATGAAATAACTTTTGTCGCGTCTTTTTAGTACCGCGGCAGCCTCCTTGTTACTCATCCTTAATCTAACGTGAATTCGACATAAAAAAAGCTGGAAAAGGAACCTGAATTCCTTATGATGAAGTGGTTTTGGAAAAGAATTTCATCATGAGAGGAGCCAGATTCCCATGAATACGACAACGGTTTTTTGTGCGAGTGACGAATTTTGTAAAGAGTTTAAGCACGATTACCGAAATGACGTGTTGAGGTATCAGCGGGGTTATTTCCAGGGTTGGTGAGCTATCACCGCTTGGTGGAGTTGGCTTTAAGGTAGCCTGGCGCCTTTGTGCTACTTTCTGACCAGACGCTTTGGGCAATGCAGTGGCATCAGCTTCATCGATTCGACCAAAATCAGCGTGTGCCATAACCGCCGCATTGGGTCGCATAAAGTAATGGCAGAGTTTGCTGCCCGGGGAAAGACTAGTGTGGGTTGGTTTGATGGGTTCAAGCTGCACCTTGGTGATCAATGACCAAGGGAAAGTGCTGGGAGTCAAAATCACGGCGGGCAATGTGGATGACCATGACCCGGTACCAGAGTTGACGCGCTCCTTGTTTGGCAAACTCTCTGGTGATCGGGGCTATATCTCGCAAATCGAGCATTCCTGTCATCGCAGCCCAGTTAACTTCTTTGTTAATCTGAGAGCTGGACTGGTGGCTTGCACCTTTCGCGAGAAGAAACCCTCGCTTAATATCAGACTCCCTCAAGCTCTTCCAATCATGATGTAATGATTCTTATGTCGAACTCATGTTAATTAAATACCAAAAAAGCAAAAGCCATGTCTTGATAGGCATGGCTTTTGGTTTTGTCGTGTTTCAGTTTAAAATTTGACCTTCTTTATCCCGTTTGATCGTTCATTTGATCGGTAAATATTGTCACTCTATATTATTGATTAACGAACGGTCCAACTGAGACTATTTGCCCAGCACTCAAAATTACGGTTAGTGTGGATACCTCTTACACGCACTTTCATTTCTCCCTTAGATGAAACATATTTATCCGGACTCAGGTTAATCACGGCAGATACAGTTACATCATCTGTATTTCCAACCGCGCGCTTATCCAGCAGATCCCAATTGGCGGTCTTATAATTATACAAATACAAGCTTTGCATAACGTTTTTTCTAGAATATTGCCCCTTATAACTTAGGGACAACTCGGACATACTTGCCGGCCAATCTTGTATTGTTGTGGTCGCATACCAGTCAGTACTTCTCCCATCAGCAGTTTGGCGAGATTTAATATCATAAGTATCTTTATCAGCCTGTTTGAAACTCTTAAGCGTTCCCCACTGGTATTCACCTGCGCTAACCGTAACAGTTTCCGGGAAATAAGTTGCTGGCGTCAGCATAGGGTGAGTAATGTTGACATAAACAACAGCTTTAGCCCCCATATTCCGATCATCAACAATTGTATAGTTGAAGCTATCCGTGCCTAATATATTAGGAGCCGGTTTATAGGTATAGGTGTTGTCGCCATTGTTGAAAATAGTACCGCCTCGAGAGCTTGTGGTATCGACCGTAGCCACGTTAATCCCATCATTGTCTGGATCAGAATCATTCTTTAGTAACTCCAAAGCGGTAATAATAATGGGCCTGCCTTCAAAGGTGGTCACATTATCGTCATTAGCTATGGGTGCTTGGTTCGGCGACGTGGCAGGACTGAATCTGCCAGTATGCGCGCTGGTATCCACTTCAATAACACCTGTCGTGGTGTTACGATAATGAATAGGAGGCTGGGCATTAGGCAAAGGATGCATCACAGAAGAAATAAACTCCCCAATATCTCCCAGATTGGGTCTTGCATGAAAAGGTAAAGCGTTTGAGCATGTTCCCCAGGATGAAAAACCGCTGGGCTCGCCCCATGCCATGAAATCAAAACCATATAGCAATGTTGACCACCATGCATAATCGAACTTATTTTCTTCAAATAACAGAGTACAATCTGTTTTATTGGGGAAAACGTCTGCCTGAGTCGTAATGGTGGCAATCTGGGTGCCGTATTTCTGCTTATAGGTATGTGCTTTATCTGACCTATCTATCCAGATTTGCGGCTCTACGAAACTACCATTTATGACCTGGTAATGCTCCAATAAGTAGATATCCATAGCACCCAGACGTGGCGCGACACCTTGCGGGTTCATTTGAACTGATGAGAGGGTATTTGCGTAATAACCCGTCGTATAAGATATTTCATTGATGATATCTGTGCCAAACACATCATCTGGGTTATAACCATTAATGAATGCCTTCAGGGATTTACTATGAACATAATCTACAATTTCGTTCTGCACTGTTCGAGTACTGCCAAAACCATATTCAGCCTCGTCCAAAAAGATACCGACGACACCCATATTAGCCCATGCATCAATACGTTCTTTCATTTCATCAACAGTAAGTGGCACAGGAATGCCGTTACACTGCCGTGCAGTATTTTCACCACCAATAGATACATAGCCATATACCTGCGTCTTACCAGAGGGCGGCTGCAGCTGCTTGATAATTTGTTGAGTTAAGTCGTGATCGAAATGACTATTTTGATCGCATCCAAAATACGGTATTTGGCCAAATGCTCCGGTGTATTGCGGGAACTGGAGTGAATCCCCAAAAACGACCGCATCATAATCGTTAAACACATCTACAGCGGTACTAACATTGCCATTCGCACCGTTGACCAAACTTGGCATGCCGTAATAAATGGCAATATTCTTCGGAGCTATAGTGTTCTGAGCATGCACTATATTTGTTAACCATAGTGATGACACCAAAGCAAAGAACAAGCATCCACGCATAAAATATTGCGTAAATCTTGCTGATAAATTCATATCAACACCTCATTTCAAAATTGGTTATTTTTAATATTTTTACTTTTTAATATTGAGTCTCCAGCGTAATTACCAAAATAGTCTGCAATCCTGACTTAATCATTACAGCCAAAGTATCCTACTTTATTTAAGATTTCTGGAATTGTACTAAGGTACAACATCGTATTTTATCTTCCGGGAAATAGACCAGGAGCGTCATCAGGAAAACCGCACAGTAATTGCACAAGCGTAAGCCGATAATGAACCATAATTAACAGATCATAGCTTATGACTGACAAAATACCTTTCTCCATATCGAAAGCGGGGTGCATCAGAAACGTGGGAGCATGAGGATCAAGCCGGTATCCATGCAAATTACTGAACCATTTAAACAGCGTGGTGTGGCTAATGTGACGGCTGTATTTGAATTATTAGATGGTTAGTAAGAGCCCTTACCGCTGGAACAACCATGATTATCATGGTCGTCAGTGAACGGAATTCAGTCTTCAAAGAGAGTCTGATGACAAAAGTATTTCCGGCGTAGTATAAGATAGTTACTAATGATTTTTTGGCGGAAGCGGTGTCACTCGTACTAATGTCCTGCAATATCTCTCTAAGTCTAAAAATCATTATATTTCATAGAAAGTTGCGGACCTTGTTGTCTATTAGAGTCTCATAGCGTATGCTCAAATCTTGGCAAATGGGTACGGTAGAAGGTACGGTAGAAATAAGGGTGGGTCATGGCAAGGCAAATACAAAATTTGACAGCACGTAAATGCGAAACTATCAAGGAACCAAGCTATTATGCAGATGGACAGAATCTTTACTTACAGGTAAGCAAAACATTAAGCAAGTCCTGGCTTTTCATTTATAAGTTTCAAGGAAAAAAACATGAAGTTGGCTTAGGTGGCTACCCTGATATTCCACTTGTACTGGCTAGAGAAGCTGCGGCAAGGTGGCGAAAGGTATTAATCGAAGGTGATAATCCAATTGAGATCAAACGTGCCTTGGAAACCGAGAAACAACGCAATAGAGTCGATAACCCAACGTTTGTCCAATGTGCTAATAAATTCATCGAAAGCCATCGAGCAGGCTGGAAAAATACGAAACACGCACAGCAATGGGAAAACACATTAAATCAATATGCCTTTCCAATCATCGGCAGTAGACAAGTTAAAGAGATCGACACCAGTTTGGTAATGCGTGTACTTGAACCGATATGGTTAGAGAAAAACGAAACGGCTTCACGTCTTCGCGGACGGATAGAAAATATTCTGGATTGGGCAAGCGTTCACAAATACCGTCAAGGAGATAACCCCGCACGTTGGCGCGGGCATCTCGACAAACTATTGAGCAGTCCAAATAAGGTACAGCGCCCACAACACTTTAAGGCCCTGCCCTATCGAGAAATAAATGGATTGCTTTTAGCTTTGAGATCGAATGGCTGTGTTTCAGCGATGGCACTCGAATTTTTGATTCTTACTGCTGCCCGAACCAGCGAAGTAATCGGTTCAAAATGGAATGAAATCGATCATAATCAAAAAATCTGGATTATCCCGGCTGAACGCATGAAGATGAAGAAAGAGCATCGAGTGCCGTTAACAAGCCGAACGCTTGAAATATAGCATAACCAGATAATTTTGATTATAATGTAAAGATGGCATATTCATTAGATTTCCGCCGTAAAGTCCTGTCTGTCCGAAAGAAAGAAGGACTTACGATAGCCGGGGTGGCGGCCCGGTTTGATATTGGCGTGGCCAGCGTGACGCGCTGGGTTAAGAACATCCATCGTAAACCTCAAGGGTTTCGCCAACGCAAGATTGATCTTGAGGTATTGCGCCAGGATGTTCGCGATTATCCTGATGCTTATCAGTACG
>NZ_FORD01000030.1 GCF_900113925.1 Nitrosomonas sp. Nm34 | reverse complement strand
TAGAGATAAATCGTTATTAATCGATTTTGCCAGTTCATTGGTTACTGTGATTGATTGAGGTTGGGTAGTGTCTTCCTCAATAGTTTAACGTTATTGATGAACTGGCTTCTATTTCAGCTCTTAATTCGCATTGTAGTGTAGCAGATACATCGCAGACACTCAGGATATTAGCTGCCTGTGTTGGAGTTTAAGCGGATAGATTGATCGGCTGCCACACGACCAGTAACCTGCTGTGAGGAGCTCACTTTAAAGATAGCATGGGCGCGGCAAAAAGAACATTCTGTTCTGTACGCTTGACCTACCATTCATAGTTACTATTCCATTTCTAAATCAAAACTGACTTTGTCGGCTTCACCTTACCGTATTATTGATACTGTCTGCGGCTTGCCTTCTTGTCATTTTTGATTTGGAGATGGAATTAAGTATATTCATTCATGATTCCATGTTAGCGTTTTTATTAAGACTATCAATCACTCCCTTAAATTTAGGTAATTCCTGCCAGGCTACCGGATCGCAGGAAGCGGTCCACAACCTTATTGCGGTCCTATCGCCTTCATATATAAATTTATTATTAAAATATCTTCCTATACACACCAAAGTCTTTTCTGTTAACTCATTGGGATCAGGGTTAACATAAGCAAGCAATATTCTCCTATCCTTCGGTGCCGTGTTTATTGGTTGCCAGCTCATTATTATCTCCATTTGCTTAATGATTCTATTAAATCTATCGGCATCTTTTTCCATGTAACTTATAATTTAAACTCTCCCTAGACGGATTGAGACCGTTTAAGAAAATTAAAGATGCTGCTAAGTAATCAGATACGCAGCTATTATGTTTACTTATCCATTGGCTGGCCGGATCAACTTTTCCCCCTGATTACTTATCCGTCTTATTACAGATGGCACCGCTCATAATTGCATCTGTTATGAAGAGAGCAATTTCATAAGAATAACATTAAAACATCATATCTTAACTATTGCAGTTTCCCATAAGAGCCTGCGAAGGAGAGCGGACGGGCATCTTTGGTAGAAATATAGAATAGCTTATTTCTTTTGTTGATAAATGTTTCCATTCGCAAAAACCCGAAGTTGGAATAAGATAGAAATAGCACTGACGCAGCATAATACCGCTTGATCAGTTTGACGCATGAATAAGCAGGAGTAAAATATCCGTATACATATCGTTACATTGTTATTCGTTAAATGAGTGTTTTATACTGTCGGTCTCATCATGTAATAAAAATTCCTCATGACAACCATTGTTCCCTTTGTACCTACTGATGTCTCGACGCGATCCTCCTTACAGCGTGCAGAGATTGACCTTGCCGTTTGTACCTTGCCGCTATTACAGTATCGAATTTCCGCTGGGTTTCCATCTCCTGCAGAGGGCTATGCTGAGAAAGGGCTGGATATCAATGATTATCTGGTACGCAATAAAGCCTCTACCTATTTCTTTCGAGTGGTCGGCGATTCTATGGTCGGAGCTCGCATTCATGATGGTGATATGCTGGTGGTTGATTGTTCGATCAAACCTAAACACGGGCATATCGTATTGGCAGTCGTTAACAATGAATATACTGTGAAGCGATTATAGTCCTGCAATGGAGTGATTGAACTACATGCTGAGAATCCAGCATATCCGCCCATCCGTTTTCGAGAAAATGATGAATTACAGGTATGGGGAGTATAGTAGGAGCAGTAGCGCGCTTTGCTGTGTAGGCAGGGCTACATGCAGTGCTCATATCAATTTTGCATTAGCCCTTTCCACAAAATTTACAAGGGCCGCATAAATTTAATTATTATCCGTCATTTGTGTTCAAATAGGAGTTAGCAGTTTTGCAACAACTGCTCAGGTAATTCTGTTGTAGTAATATATCTCGCAATCCCTCCTTCATGAAAATATGTATAACAAACATTCCCCATCTCGCTAAGATTCCATTCATATTGCTTACGTTCAATTTTACAATGAATAGATCTCGCAACCAAAAATGCAAACACATCAGCAAGCTCAAGACATGGATGAGATCCTGGCTTCACGTAGTTTGGAATAGGCACATGAATTCCACGACTGATATAGCCATAGAGAAAAGTGCACTGATCTCCTACAAATAAATTCTCAGCCCACCCATCCTTCTGATCTGAATCAAATGTAATTATCGGTGAGGCGCCATAATAAGTGCTATCATTAATAACCTTTAATAGCATTAGATTATAAGCCCTATTTCTAACCCAATTTCTGACCTTCTTCATATCACTTTCATTACTGGGCCTTTTATAAATACCAATTCCACAGTATTTAGAGAGAAGCTGGCCTCGCTGCCCCATCAATTGCATTAACCCATTAACAAACTCAAAAACATTACTCTTGGATTTTTGATTAAATAACTTATGCCTATTTCTAGCATCTTGATGCATAAAATCTTTTACATGTATACGCCAACTATCAGGATCTATTCCTGGCAAAAATGTTCGTTTTAAATCCTTTATCTCTTCTATGAGTCTATCTATCCTAGCTTCACTTTCTCCGACTAGTGCATAGATAATGATGTCATATTTTCCGTTAGTGCTTCTATATGCCTCATCCCCAAGAAATGATAATTATCCTTCCATTCCGCGACCTGCATATCGAAAGGCGTCTCGCCACCACATTGGGCACATGTTAAATTTGCCTGAGTTGGGATCCATCTGCCCTTATATTTACTATCCTTAAACACAGGAACTGCCTTTATAGGAGTTCTTTTAGTTATCCATGGAACCTTGTCCACATAACCACAATTTGTACAAGTAAATTTTTTTTCATATAGTTCTTGTGGAATCTCCTCCAATAGCACCTTGGTACTATCATAGAATTTCCTTTTCATATATCCATTATCGAGTTTTCTTTTCATATACCCGTCTAAATTCACCTAAAATCTTTTCCGCAAAAATTATAAGTGCCGCATGTGAGTGGCGAAGATTTTATACCAACGGATGCTGGCTCCATTCTTTTTAAGTGGTGGTATCCAGACTGTTTTGCGTATAATTCATTTTAATATGGATAGTTCTATACTGCTATAGAAAATAAAAAGGTGTATACAATAGAGTATACAGAATAGTAAATCTGAATATTAATAATAATAAAATCAATAATATAAGTATTAGATGAAAATTATAACGCTTAACTTGAATGGGGTGCGTTCTGCAGCTAATAAGGGTTTCTTTCAATGGATGACTCAGCAACAAGCTGATATTGTGTGTGTTCAGGAATTGAAGGCACAACTTCATGATATGACCACTGAAATGAAAATTCCGAATGGCTACCAAGGTTATTTTCATTGTTCAGATAAAAAAGGCTATAGTGGGGTAGGGGTGTATTCTCGCCATGCACCTGACAAAATCATTGAAGGCATAGGAATTCCGGAAATCGATTTTGAAGGGCGATATTTACGTGCAGATTTTGGCAATTTGAGCATCATATCGATTTATCTTCCTTCAGGAGCGAGTGGTGAACATCGGCAAGTTATCAAGTTCTTTTTCATGGAGCGGTTCTTCCCGATTTTGCAGGCACTGGCTGGTAGTGGCAGAGAATTCATTTTGTGCGGAGACTGGAATATCGCTCATAAGGAAATTGATCTAAAAAATTGGCGCGCTAATCAAAAAAATTCAGGATTTCTTCCAGAGGAGCGCGCTTGGTTGACAGCAGTTTTTGAAGAATTAAATTTCATTGATGTGTTCCGAAAAATTGAGCCATCACCAGAACGATACACTTGGTGGTCAAATCGCGGGCAGGCATGGGCAAAAAATGTAGGATGGCGTATCGATTATCAAGTTGCGACCCCTGTGATCGCCAGCAAAGCAACTAGCGTATCTATTTATAAGGAGGAACGCTTCTCGGATCATGCGCCGCTCATCATTGATTACGATCATCACTTATGAGTACCATTGCTAGCTGGCTGAGTGTTTGTCGTATCTATGCGCACCCCAGGGTGATGGGCATGCTGGCGCTGGGTTTTTCCGCAGGGTTGCCCATGTTGCTGATACTTGGCACACTATCCTTCTGGTTAAGAGAAGCAGGTATTGATCGCACTACCATAGGCCATTTAAGCTGGATTGGTCTGGCTTATGGCTTTAAATGGATGTGGTCCCCCTTGGTCGATCGTCTTCCCTTACCGCTTTTAACGCGATGGCTAGGTCGACGCCGTGCTTGGTTATTGCTTTCGCAGACCACGATCACGATCGCTTTGGTAGGCATGGCAAGTACTGACCCACTTGAAAATCTCTCCCACATGGTTTTTTTTGCATTAGCAGTTGCTTTTGCTTCAGCTACCCAAGATATTGCACTAGATGCTTATCGAATCGAGGCAGTCGAACTAAGATTACAAGGTGCGATGGCGGCTACTTATCAAGCGGGTTATCGTTTGGCGATGATATTGGCTTCTGCGGGGGTGTTGTGGATTGCAGCCTCGTTAGATAGTAATCCAGCTGATTATGATTATCAGTCCTGGCGAATAGCTTATCTGGTTATGGCAGCCTTTATGGCGGTGGGTATTATCACTACATTTATTATTCAGGAGCCTGATGTTTCCATCAACCATCTTGCGGCGGAAAATGAAAGACAAGCCAGCCAAATAATTGCACGCTGGAATTTGAATATTCATCTTACGCAATTATTAATCTGGTTATATGGTGCCTTGATTGCACCTTTTCAGAATTTTATTGTACGGCATGGCTATCATGCTATCTTGATACTGACTTTGATCGCTATCTATCGCATTTCGGATGTGGTAATGGGCGTGATGAGCAACCCTTTCTATGTTGATATGGGCTATACCAAAGATGAAGTAGCAGCCGTCTCAAAAGTATATGGTGTCATCATGACCATTCTAGGTGCGGCAATAGGAGGACTGTTGATAGTCAGATTGGGTGTGATTAAAACGTTATTCTTTGGTGCGATTTTATCTGCCGTGACTAATTTGTTATTTGTCTGGTTATCGATGAAAGGGCACGATATTACTGCACTTATATTAACTATTTCTGCTGATAACCTTTCCGCTGGAATCGCTTCTTCAGCATTTATCGCTTATCTTTCAGGATTGACTAATTCTGCCTATTCGGCGACCCAGTATGCTTTATTTAGTTCAACCATGTTATTGCTCCCGAAATTTATTGCTGGTTTTAGTGGGCAATTTGTAGATACGTATGGGTACGCGCTATTTTTTACCGGTACTACCTTACTTGGTTTACCTGTTCTCCTTTTGGTATGGATGGTCGGGCGAATCGAACTTAAACTATCTACTAATAGTAAGGTGGAAAATCGTGCTGAGAAAATTACCTTCGGGTAAAGCGATAAAATGCAAGCATCCCGAAAAAATTAGGAGCGAGAGTAATTTGCCGGTTACCGCTCATGACTCGCCGCTCTAAGATATGTACGCCATGTTGGTGGCAAAACTGCTCAAAATCACTTAGTGTACATAAGTGAACATTGGGGGTATCAAACCATTCATACGGTAGATTTTGTGATACCGGCATATGACCGAATGAAACTTGTAATCTATTCTTCCAGTGGCCAAAATTAGGGAAGGTGACGATACCTTCTTTGCCTGCACGGAGCATTTCCTGAATAATTTTTTCCGTGTGCCTCATCGCTTGCAGAGTTTGCGACAAAATGACGTAATCAAACGAATCAGATTCGAAACCTGATAAACCTGATTCTAAATCACTCTGAACGACATTGACCCCATTGTTGAGGCAGGCCAGGATATTGGCATCATCAATTTCCACGCCATAACCATGTACGCCGAGCGTATCCTGCAGATACTGCAGCAACGTGCCATCACCGCACCCAAGATCAAGTACTCTCGATTCTGGTCTGATCCAAGCAGCAATGGTAGCAAAATCAGGTCTTGATAAAGTAAGAGAGGAAAGTAGCTTAGCCATGAAAACACTGTGGAAAGATTAAATATCGATTTTGTTCATATAAGCCCGCACCAATTGGTGATAGTGCTCATCTTTCATGAGAAAGGAATCATGACCATGCCTGGATAGTATTTCTGCATAGCTTACATTGAGTCCATTATCCAGCAAAGCTTTGACAATAGCGCGAGAGCGCTCAGGTGAGAAACGCCAATCAGAGCTAAATGAAAGCACAAGAAAATTTGCTTTAGCGCAACGGAAAGCAGCACTCAAATCATCATCATAATCTCGCGCAGGATCAAAATAATCCAGTGCTTTTGTCATAAGCAGATAAGTGTTGGCATCAAACTGCTCAGCAAATTTATCTCCTTGATAACGCAAATAAGACTCGATCTGGAATTCTACATCAAAATTGAAGCTGAGCGATCCTGCCCGTAATTCCCGTCCGAATTTCTCTGCCATGGAATCATTGGATAAATAGGTAATATGTCCTAGCATACGAGCAAGACGCAGACCTCTACGCGGCAATGTACCATGAGAATAATAATCGCCCCCATGAAAATCCGGATCGGTAATGATGGCCTGGCGTGCCACATCATTAAAAGCAATATTTTGTGCTGTTAATTTGGCTGCAGCAGCAATAATAACCGCGTGCCGTACTTTTTCGGGCGCATAAAGAGCTAATTGCATAGCCGACATGCCACCCAGACTGCCACCCACCACAGCAGCAAATTGATCAATGCCAAGTTTATCAGCTAATCGCACATAAGTTTCTGCCCAGTCTACCGTTGTGACCATGGGAAAATCTGCACCATAATGCTTATCCGTTTTCTTATTGATACTTGCAGGACCAGTTGAGCCATGGCAGCCCCCTATATTGTTGACTCCAATCACAAAAAATTTATGTGTATCGATCGGTTTGCCAGGACCAATCATATTGTTCCACCAACCTACATTTTTTGGATTATCAGCATAAACGCCGGCAGCGTGATGATTACCTGAGAGGGCGTGGCAAATTAATACTGTATTGGATCTGGTTGCATTTAACTCACCATACGTTTCATAAACTAGCTCGTAGTTATCCAGTACTGCACCACTTTCCAGACTAAGTGGCGTGTCAAAGAAAATCTTTAGGGGCGCAACGATGCCAATGGAGTCTGAATCATGCATGAATATAAGAAGATGTTAAGAAATTCTGTATAAGATTATCTAAAACTTATGTGAAATAAGCATTATATCGTCAAAAGTACTTTATGAGTCTTAAGTGTTTATAAAGTCGTGATTATTTCGAATTAAAAAGATTAATTATTTAATTTTGATAATAATCCATGAATTTTCTCAGATTCATCAGTTTTAAGAATTTTTTGGACTATGGGCATGATACTTGGTAAATGGCTTTTTAGAATCTCATGCTTAACAGGCAGGATATGGGCTGGATACATGGAGAACTGCTGTAATCCAAACCCTAACAGTAAGCGAGTGTATTGGATATCACCTGCTATCTCGCCACAAATTGAAATGGGCATATTGGCGCGGTTGGCAGTAGAAATAATTCGCGCCAGTAGCCAAAGCACAGCGGGATGCAGTGGATCATAGAGGTGGGCCACCGTGTCATCCGCTCTATCAATAGCCAATGTATATTGAATCAAATCATTAGTCCCAATGGATAAAAAATCCAGTTTACGCATGAACATTTCCAGGCTTAGTGCTGCTGCTGGAATTTCAATCATTCCACCTACCTTAATCTCCTCATCGAAAGGTTTTTTTTCATCTTGCAGACTTTGTTTAGCATGATTAAGAAGTTGTAAAGTCTGGCTAATCTCGTAATTGTTTGAAAGCATTGGGATGAGGATACGAATCTTGCCATAGGCAGACGCTCTCAAAATGGCACGCAGTTGTGTTAGAAACATAGCTTGTTCGGCTAAACTTAGCCTAATGGCCCGCAATCCCAGCGCTGGATTGATGGCAGAGCGACAACTATTTTTAAGGCTCTTGTCAGCACCTAAATCGAATGTGCGTATGGTAACGGGTAAGCCCCGCATATTTTGGACGACAGTTGAATAAGCCTCAAACTGCTCATCCTCACTGGGTAAATCATCCCGATTGAGAAAAAGAAATTCACTGCGAAACAAACCAATACCTGTCGCGCCATTTTCTTTAACTTGTTCAATATCTTGAGGTAGCTCAATATTGGCATGTAATTCTATTGATGTACCATCGAGTGTCATAGTGGGGATAGATTTGAGACGTTTGAGTTTACGTTTTTCCAGATCCAGATGATTCTGTTTTAAACGATATTCAGCAAGCACATATTTGTCGGGGTTGACAATCACCACCCCTTGACCTCCATCTACTATTAAATTGTCATTATTGTAAATAAGCTGGCGCGCATGGTGCATCGCTACTATGGAAGGAATATTTAGACTGCGAGCTATAATTGCAGTATGAGAAGTGGCGCCACCCAAATCCGTAAGAAAAGCTGCAAATTGATGTTGTTTATATTGCATAACATCTGCTGGACTTAGATCGTGTGCTACCAGAATACTGTTACCATCATGCTTTAAGGGAGGAGGAAGGTAACCTGGATGCCCCAATAAAACTTTCAATACCCGTTCGACGACTTGCATGACATCAGTTTTACGTTCTCGTAGATAAGCATCTTCAATTTCTTCAAACTGAGAAAGTAATACTTCCATTCGCTGCGTAACGGCCCATTCTGCATTGCATTGAGTTTGAGCAATACACTCAACTGCTGCGGAGCTAAGTGTGGGATCATCCAGTATCATGTGATGCAGCTCAAGAAAAGCATTGAATTCGGCAAATGTAGGCCCTTGATTCACTGAGGATTGTAGTTTTTCAATCTCCTTGCGTACTGTTGCGAAAGCACAGTTTAATCGTGTTATTTCTTTGTCTATCTGGTTTTTGGGAATTAAATAATGAGCTACATTCAGTGTCGCTGGAGAAGCAAGATGCGCGTGCCCGATCGCAATACCTTCAGATGCACCTACACCATGCAATATAAAACTCATTCCCCTTCTCCAAAGTAACTATTGACCAGATTAGTCAATGCCTGCATGGCCTCAGTCTCATCAGCTCCGGTTATTTCAATTGCAACTGT
The DNA here is from genome assembly GCF_900113925.1 of Nitrosomonas sp. Nm34. Lineage (GTDB taxonomy): Bacteria > Pseudomonadota > Gammaproteobacteria > Burkholderiales > Nitrosomonadaceae > Nitrosomonas. The sequence goes on along the minus strand of NZ_FORD01000030.1, from coordinate 22,392 downwards.
CGATCCTTTGTTGGCGGCGAGCGTCATTACACCCATAATACTTTTTGCATTGACTCTACGACCGTTACGTATGAGCCATACTTCACTTTGGAATTGACTTGCCAAGCGTGTAAGCTTCGCAGAAGCACGTGCATGTAAGCCAAGCTTGTTAATAATAGTCACTTCTTTAAGTAGCATCTCAGCATCCACGTAAAATATGCATCACACCTTCTTTACCTCCAGCAAGTGCTTTTGCTACCACAACTGAAAGTGGCTCATGTCGATAATTTAATGCACGCACTAACATAGGTAAATTCATTCCTGCAAGGCATTCTACTTTTCCAGCTTGGATCAGCTGAGTAGCGATATTAGAGGGAGTTGCGCCAAGAATATCTGTCATCACTAATACCCCATCGCCTTGATCAAGTTTCTTAATTAATTCCTTGGCTTGAGCAACAACTTCATCAGGCTTGTCTTGAATAGAAATAGCTTGGTATATTAATTGCTGCGGTTTTTCTCCCAGAATATGGGCTGCGCAATGAGCAAAACTCTCACCAAGCTTATCATGAGAGATAATTAAAATTCCGATCATTCAAATTTTTGCGTATTTTCGAAATGAGAAATCAAATTACAAATTTTATCATTGTCGAGATTATTCTGGTCCATCTTTAACATATCAAAAAATTTTATTTTTTATAGCGTCACAACAATGATGCCCTTGACGAAGTCGAGTATATCGATAGAGGCAAGCATATTAGGATGAATCATATTACTGTATTCTACATTTCTTAATAGCCCAAATAAGATGATTTAACCTTGGTTTTTCCATACTACATAAGAGTATAGGATCACGCATTCAGTCATCGCTAGCCGCCAAATACACGATACAAGGGGGGAATCGAGATGGGCAAGAGCGAAAGCCTGATTCCCTTGCTAAATCAAAAATGACGCGAAGGCGAGCCGCAGACAGTATCAGTAATACGGCAAGGTAAAGCCGACAAAGTCAGTTTTGATTTAGAAATGGAATAAGTCATAGCAAATTTAGGGATATCTACTAATATTCATTGAAAGATAAATTGGTTCTATTGCATATTGAATATTGAGAATAAGAGGCTATTTCTGTTAGCAACAAATAGAATTGTCCGGTTTTGTAGCAAATAAATTGTCCGCTTTGAAATGCAATGAATGTCTATTAATTGATTGCGCAGTTGTGGCGCCGGATTTACGCAACAACTGTACTGTTCAGTTTTATTTCCTTGCCAGACGAATCATATGTCGCAAGCTTCCTTGGGCCGTGCGTGATCGCTATTTGTCCATTTGGATAGCGCAGTACGATGACTTCTGCTTTCACATAATGGCAGCGATGACGATCTGTCGGGATTTGAAGCTTTAAACCTTCAAAGCTAACACAGTTATCATAGCCAACAACGCGCTCATAACGCTCACAGAGGATGTCCGCAAGCTCTCCACCAATCCATGGTACAAAAGTACTGCCTTGCTCGGATGCCGGTTGTACGAACTCGGCATTGAAAGTAGGCAGATAGACTTCTTTCAGATACCGATTAGCTTGCGGCCATATCGGTAATACCAGCTAATACCAGTTCTTTAGGCAGACGTTCCTGGTGCGTGCGAAACATGCGGCAACTCACGTCCGCGTGCTTCTGGCGAATAGGCTGCAATCATCTCGATTCCTAATCGTTTCATGGCCTGTCCAAATTGAGTGAGATTCTGTTTGTCAACCTTGCCTCCTGCTTCTGGCGTGTACCAGTAGTGGCTGCCACGATCGGAGTAAAATGAGGCAAATAACCCGTGCTTCTCAATGACCTCCTGTACGCCCTGGAAGCTGCTCATAGTGCCTTCTTCCTCAACGAAAAACATCGAGTAGTGCTCACTGGTGGCCTCATCCATCGTGACAATCAAATCCCATTTCTGCCCCAAAACCCATTCATGCGTGCTGCCATCTTGATGAATCATCATACCAGTCAAAGGAGCCCGTTCACGCTTCTTACGGTACGTGCCTCGCTTCTTGGCATGTTCAATCAGTCCAGCTTCCTGTAGCCGGTTTTTAACCCACGTATAACTGCGATTACCACCGCCAGAACGATACCAGGCATAGAAGTGCTTGGCATTCCAATCCATGTGGCGATTGCGATAGTGCTCGACCAGCCGCATGACTTCATCTACTGGTGCCCGTCGGTGTGATACCTGCACAAGACGCCTATCTAATAACGCATCCAATCCACCCGCATCATACCGGTTCATATAGCGCCGGAATGTGCGATCACATACTCCAAGCAATAACGCCGCTTCCGATTGCGTAAGGCTCCTTTTTCTATAGCCTTCATACGCTTCTTCAAATCTCATCTTCCTGGTCTCCTGTAGCCATTCTGTCCGTTTCATCTGAAATCTTCCCAGGATTCCATATAAACCGGACAGATCATTTGCTACAAGTCCGGACAGTTTATTTGTTCTCTACAAATAAGAGGCTATTTCTTGACAAAAGCAGTTAAATGTAACATCATGCCCGGCTTGTTATAAAGCATAAAATAATTGATGAAAAGGTTTTAAAGAAAGATAGTTTCAATTATTTACTATTGGCTTTAATAGGCTGTTTCATTAACCTTTGATATAATGCTGTTCTATTAACTAATAATAAAAACTGTAAGAGAAATGAAAGCTAGGAGCGCCCGTAGCTCAGTTGGATAGAGTACTTGGCTACGAACCAAGGGGTCGTGGGTTCGAATCCTGCCGGGCGCGCCATATTTCATTCTTATCTAAATAAAGCTAAAATGAGTTTAAGAAAATAATATTCTTTTTTGGTTGAAAGTAATATTAAATATCGCTTCGTTGTGCTAAAGGCCAAGTAGCTCAGTCGGTAGAGCAGAGGACTGAAAATCCTTGTGTCGGTGGTTCGATTCCGCCCTTGGCCACCAATAAAATCAGGCACTTAGTCATAACATGACTAAGTGCCTTTCTATTTTCAGGCTTTTGTTTAGGAAAATAATAGGGAATTTTTATTCATGTGAAGCGCAAATCTCAAGGGTTGCGCAAAACAAGATTGATCTTGATGCACTGCTGCAGACTATTCTTGATTATTCCAATGCCTATCAGTACGGACGAGCAAAACGTTTAGCGTAGCGCAGAATGCTACTTTTCTAGCCAGACTTCTGGGGAAGGAAAGAGAGCAAGGTAACTTATCTGTTATGTAGGATATACTGGCCCCAGCAGAATACTCTTATCGAAAATTGAACCAGTCGCTACAGTCGTGGCAATAAGTGCTTTTTTGCTTCCTTGATCATAACTCATCCTGTATTCAAGCTTTAATTTTACGCTTATGTGTGCTTGCGCACAGATAAAACCAGATGCTAAGAGTACGATAAAATCGTTCTTCGTGTTATCAAAACGGAGATAAAGAACCCAAGCGCATCATGGGGGATTTTTGAACTTACCGAATAGGAGGGTATTATGCCTTCAAATAAAGGAAAGGATGAGGACAATAAGGGTACCAGTCAGCGTGGTTTTGCTTCCATGGACGAAGAAAAGCAACGTGAAATTGCGAGTAAGGGCGGTCATGCAGCTCACGAGAAGGGTACTGCGCATGAGTTCACTTCGGAGGAAGCACGCGAAGCGGGTAGGAAAGGAGGTCATGCGGCTCATGAGAAGGGTACAGCTCATGAGTTTACTTCTGAAGAGGCGCGCGAAGCAGGCAGGAAAGGAGGCCATGCTGCTCATGAGAAAGGTACAGCCCATGAATTTAGCTCGGAAGAAGCGCGTGAAGCTGGCCGCAAAGGTGGACATTCACGTGGTAAAGGCGACTCCGAGGATGAAGATAAATCATCTTCCTCTACTCGTGGCGGCACATCTGAGCAGCATGCGGAAGCAGGCAGGCAAAGCCATAAAAATCGCTAATCAGTAATAATCACAACGAGCAGATTCGTCTGCTCGTTGTCTTTGAGCCAGCGTATTGGTTATTTACTTGTTTCGGTGTTTGCCCAATTAATGATTTTTTCTAGATTAATCGGTTGGTTTACTGTTGCATAACGAGGCAAGGAGTCTGGATTTATTTGGCTTGTCGTTGCGCTTCTTTTTTCATCACTAAGATGAGGAATATGGTCATGATCTTTAAGATAGGTAGCCCCGACCAAAATCTCTTCGTTCGTTGACGTATTCAGTTTATATCGCACCTAAGGTTAATTTCTAATTGCTCTTGTGTGCCTTTACCCTTGTTTTACATTGAAATTCTGAAATAGCGCGCCCAGGAAAATACCCCGCATCAACTTTTTCTTGCTGGAGTGCATGCACTTCGTGCTCTCACAAAGCAAGTTGTACGTGCGTCATTCTGTCAGACTTTCTATCATGAATAGCATCTGTCGCTTGCTCGCGTCCTTATTTCATTTTAAAGTGACCAGCTCGCACTCCAAATTGTTGCCATAGAGCATCCATAGTAAAAAGGCCGCTTTCCATTACAGGATTGCAGGCAATTTGGTCGCTTGACAGCAAATGTGCACCGTAATGATGCAGTACTTGTTTTAATCATCTTTCCTTGTTCATACCTTTTTATGGGCCGGGGTGTTTTGTCTTTTATCTATGTACTTTCATAGTAAATCAAAACTGACTTTGTAGTTTCACCTTGCCGTATTATTGATACTGTCTGCGATTCGCCTTCGCGTCATTTTTGATTTGGAAATGGAATTACTTCGCGCATGAATCCCAATATGCCTTACATAAAAGTGGAAGAATGATATTATCTATTCCGTTCCCACGTTATACATTTTCAATATTGCCATTCTAAAGAAATATGCGTAGAATCTTCGCAACCCTACCTAGTTTATGGGTTTCCAAGAACAAAGAGTAACTTTCAAAAGGAGAAAGAAGATATGGAAGAAAATAGAAGAGTAGATGAGGCTGGTTTGTTTAAAGTAGTTGCAGGTGCAACCATTGGTCTCATAATTGTAGGGCTAATCGTATGGTTTACTGGAGCGGGTGGCAAATACTAATTAATCGCGTTTGGGAAAATACTCTATTTTCCTAATCATCTCTTGGCGCATTTGTTGATTAGTATAAAGGTCAAGAAAGGTCTAATTGAATGCGTTATATTGGCTAGAAGTCGATGGTGGTATGACACGACTTCTAGCTACGTTAATCTACTTGCCTCTTCTAATTTCCACATAGATCAGTATCGATCGTAATTTCTTATTAATAGTAATTTTTTTAGCAAACTTTTGCGAGACACCTCTAGTACTCATTAGCCGCCTCAAAAGAGGCATCATAAAAAACAAGATGTGCATCTATCAACTTTATGACAAAGGTGCGACGGTAAACGATCTGCTTAGCTCTATCTATTATTTTTTACATAATAATCAATTTTGAGTCACCGCTACCTATAATTTGCGCGATCACCGCCCTGCATACAAGATTTTTTTGGCGTACGTAAGACAGTGATTCATCGAGCCGCGGTGTGGCTGCCTAATTTCTCCTGAAGGTTGAATGGTACGTGCGGTCAATACCTTTGTCCGGGCCATCGCCAGACTAGACAATCTATTTCCAAATCCCGGAGCGCAACAGTGTATGGATGCTATGGCCGGCGCGCCTTATTTTAGGCGATCAGCAATGCTTGCTGGTGAGCCGTTCAATCTAGTCATCGACGATACGCTGGTTTTACGCGAATCAGTTCTACATCAATCCAAAAGGACGAGATACATTACATATCTTTATATAATTTAATTGCAAGATTATTATGCACAAATTGGTATCTAAACATATTTTGATCCACTTTGAGCGATAGACTGCTATCTACATTAAATATTGGCATTAACAATAAAAGGGTAAGGCGCATCGGGCTAACAGTAACTTATTGGAATTATTATCATAAAATAAAATTCTGTTTTGTTAGTAATTGAATATTGTTATAATAACCATAATGTCTGGTGGGCTTATTCAGCCCATTTTTTATTTGTGGCTAAGCTATGACCTTATATGAATTACTTGATCCGATTTTAGCGGGAATGGGTTATGAATTGATAGATGTGGAGCAATCAGCATCTGGTAGATTGTTAAGAATATTTGTAGATAAAGAGGATGGTGGTATTTCTATTGACGATTGTGTCGCTATTAGTAACCATCTTAATAAATTATTAGCAGTGGAAGGGATAGATTACAATCGACTTGAGATATCTTCTCCGGGTCTAGACAGACCTCTGACAAAGCAAAGTGATTTTATCCGCTTTTCTGGGAAGTTAATAAAAATTAAATTGCGAATAGCACTACAAGGTCAAAAAAACTTTATTGGAAATATACGAGAAGTGAATGATGGAATATTAGGGTTAGAAGTTGAGGGAAGATTGCTACATATTAAATTAGATAATTTAGAAAAAGCTCGGTTGGTTCCGGAACTATAACTATAGATGCATAAAAAATTGGCTGGAGGAATATGAGCCGCGAGATTTTGCTATTAGTAGATGCCTTGGCACATGAAAAAAATGTTGATAAAGCAATCGTTTTTACTGCCTTAGAAGTGGCGCTTGCGTCTGCCACAAAGAAACATTTTCATGAAGATATGGATGTGCAAGTTGTCATTGAGCGGGAAACTGGAAATTATCGGTGTTTTCGTAACAAACTAGTGGTTGCTGATGACGCTGTAGAGAACCCTGCACGGCAAATTTCTTTAAGCGAAGCATTACAGTATGATGCTGATATTAAATTAGGGGACCACATCGAAGAACCTTTAAAAGCAATAGAATTTGATCGTATTGGTGCTCAAGCAGCTAAACAAGTCATCTTTCAGAGAATTCGTGACGCAGAACGAGAACAGAATCTGAATGATTTTCTTGAACGTAAAGAGTATTTGATTGCGGGCACTATTAAGCGCATGGAGCGTGGCAATGCTATTGTGGAGTCAGGAAGAATTGAGGCTATTCTTCCTCGTGATCAAATGGTCCCCAAAGAGAATTTGAGGGTTGGAGACCGCGTTCGCGCATATTTGCTTAGAGTTGATCGCTTAACAAAAGGGCCTCAATTAGTTTTATCACGTACTTCTCCTGAATTCTTGATTAAATTATTTCAATTAGAAGTACCTGAAATTGAAGAAGGATTATTAGAAATTAAGACGGCAGCAAGAGATCCTGGCTCACGCGCTAAAATAGCCGTTAAATCAACTGATCCACGTATTGATCCAATTGGAACTTGCGTGGGTATGCGAGGTTCTAGAGTGCAAGCTGTGATAAGCGAGTTGGCGGGGGAGCGAATTGATATTATATTATGGTCGGAAGATCCGGCTACTTTTGTCGTTAATGCGCTTGCGCCTGCCGAGATCAGCAGCATTATGGTCGATGAAGATAAACATAGTATGGATATTATTGTCGATGAAGAAAATCTCGCGCAAGCAATCGGCCGCGGGGGGCAAAATGTACGCCTCGCGTCAGAATTAACGGGTTGGAATCTCAATATCATGACAGTAGAGGAATCACAGAAAAAGAATGAAGAAGAAACCTCTAGGATATGTAAGCTGTTCATGGAAAAACTTGGTGTTGATGAAGACGTAGCGGATATTCTGGTAGAGGAAGGTTTTTCTACACTAGAAGAAATTGCTTACATCCCGCTTAATGAAATGCTTGAAATAGAAGCGCTTGATGAAGAAACGATTAATAAATTACGCAATCAGGCACGTAATACTCTTTTAACTGATGCGATTGCTAGCGAAGGAAAATTTGAACACATATCTGGAGGACTACTTTCACTGGAAGGCATGGATATGCAACTAGTTCGTGAGTTGGCTGCCAAAGGTATTAACACTCAAGAGGAGCTTGCCGATCTTGCAGCAGATGATTTAGTCGAAATGACAGGTATCGATATTGAACGTGCTAATATGCTTATTATAAAAGCGCGAGAACCGTGGTTTAATTAGAATATATTTATATCGATCGCTTTGCTTTGAGCTTGAAATTTTAACTGTCAATACCAATAGCATAAGATTAAAACCAAAATAAGATTCGCGTTTTTGAAATGAATTTAGAGTAAAAAGGTTGCTGATGACTCAAATGACTGTAGAAAAATTTGCCAATGAACTGGATGTGTTGCCAGAAGCGTTACTTGACCAGCTTCTGGCTGCAGGCGTCAAGAAGCAATCGATAAGGGATATTTTGACAGAAAAAGATAAAACACAGCTGCTTGACTATCTTCGTAGAGTACACGGCTCGATTGAATCCAAGAAGAAGATCACGTTGACTCGGAGGGAAACTACTGAAATACGACAGTCGGATGGAACTGGTAAAGCTCGGACTATTGAAGTCAAAGTCCGAAAAAAACGTGTGCTCACTAAGCCAACTGAGCAAGAGGTTGAAAAAGAGGTCGTACTTGAAGCGGCGACTACTTCAGCCCCTGTTATTCCATCAACATCTACCCGAAAACCAATAATTGATGCAGCGGAACAAGCCTTACGTGAGCAGGAAGCATTAAAACAAGCTGAATTAATTGCCCGTCAAGCAGCCGAGCTTAAAGAAAAGCAGGAAAAAAGAAGAAATATCATCGCTGAAGTTAAAAAAGAACCCAAAAAAGAAGAATTAATTCCAAAAAAAGAAGAGTCAACTCCACCATCTATCACGGAAGAGGTACCAACTCAAATACCCGCACCCCAATCAGAACAGGAATTAGCTGAGAGTGCCGAGCACAAGCCTGTTGTTAAAGCTGAACAGAAATTAGCTGAAAGTGCACAGCCTAAACCTGCTGTTAAAGCTGAAGATAAAACAGAAAAGAAGAAAAAACCAGCTAAACAAGAAGAGTTATGGAAAGATGAGGTTGGCAAAAAACGCGAAGCTAAAATACGCGGTGATGTATCTGGCAATCAAGGTTGGCGTGTTCGCAAAGATAAGCAGCATGGTAAATCGAATTTAATTGAGGCGCAAACACAGCAGCACGGGTTTTCTGCCCCTACCGAGCCAGTCGTGCATGAAGTCTTGGTACCCGAAACTATATCTGTCGCTGCACTTGCGCAAAAGATGTCAGTAAAAGCGGCTGAAGTTATCAAAGTGCTGATGAAAATGGGTACTATGGTAACTATCAATCAGATGCTGGATCAAGATACGGCCATGATCGTAGTTGAAGAAATGGGTCATATTGCAAAATATGCGGCACCCGATAGTCCGGAATCTTTCCTGGAAGAAATTAAAACACCCGTGTCCGAACTGGAGATGGAGCCTCGTGCGCCGGTAGTGACGGTGATGGGGCATGTGGATCACGGAAAAACCTCACTGTTAGATTATATTCGTAGAACACGTGTGGCAGGCGGTGAAGCTGGGGGAATTACACAGCATATCGGAGCCTATCATGTGGAAACCTCCCATGGGATGATTACTTTTCTTGATACACCGGGGCATGAAGCATTTACTGCAATGCGTGCACGAGGCGCCAAAATTACCGATCTTGTAGTCCTTGTGGTCGCAGCTGATGATGGCGTAATGCCCCAAACTATTGAAGCTATTCATCATGCTAAGGCAGCAAGTATTCCTATTGTGGTTGCTGTCAATAAAATAGATAAACCTGAGGCAAATTTTGAACGTATTAAGCAAGAACTCTCAAATCATGGGGTTGTGTCAGAAGATTGGGGAGGAGAAACCATATTTGTACCTGTTTCAGCTAAAACCGGCCAAGGCATTGATGAGCTTCTTGAAAGCATTTTATTGCAAGCAGAGGTTCTAGAACTTAAAGTAATCAAAAATGCACCTGCAAAAGGAGTAGTCATCGAGTCACGCTTGGATAAAGGGCGTGGCCCAGTTGCTACTATATTAGTGCAATCTGGTACGTTAAGACGTGGTGATGTTTTATTGACGGGTGCTGTATTTGGAAGAGTAAGGGCGATGCTGGATGAAAAAGGGAGCCCAATTGAAGAAGCTGGAACATCTATACCAGTAGAAATTCAAGGGTTATCTGATGTGTCGATAGCAGGTGAAACAGTGATAGCGCTAGAAGATGAACGTAAAGCACGCGAAATTGCATTGTTTCGCCAAGGTAAATTCCGTGATGTAAAGCTTGATAAACGGCAAATTGCGAAGATGGAAGATGTTTTTGGTCAGAAAGAAGGGACCAAAATACTCAATCTTATTATTAAAGCAGATGTGCAGGGTTCATGTGAAGCATTGTCATATGCTTTGCAGAAACTTACCACCGATGAAGTGAAAATCAATATTATTCATAGTGGTGTAGGTGCAATTATTGAGTCTGATATTAATTTAGCTCTTGCATCTAAAGCTGTCGTAATTGGTTTTAATACTCGTGCTGATGTAAGTGCTCGTAAGTTAATCGCTTCAACAGGTATTGATGTCCACTATTATAACGTGATTTATGATGCTGTTGATGAGATTAAAAAGGCGCTTTCCGGCATGATGATGCCAGAACGTAAAGAAAGCATTATTGGCTTGGTTGATATTCGCGAGATATACCGCATTTCAAAGGTAGGTACGGTAGCTGGCTGTTATGTTTTGGATGGTATAGTAAGACGTGACTCTCTTGTGCGAGTCCTGCGTGATGGTGTGGTAATTCATAGTGGTAGTCTTGATTCTTTGAAGCGCTTTAAAGAAGATGTGAAGGAGGTAAAGGCAGGATTTGAATGCGGGCTTTCACTTAAGAACTTTAATGATATCCAAGTTGGTGACCAGCTAGAGATATATGAAATTATTGAAACAGCACGTGTTTTATAACACCAGAGATAAAGGTCATGCCTAAAGATTATTCTCGAACGCAGCGTATTGCTGATCAGATACAGCGTGAATTGGCTGTACTGATTGAAACCGAAGTTAAAGATCCACGAGTAGGAAGGATTACTATTACTGGTGTAGAGGTAACACGTGATTATTCCCATGCCAAAATTTATTATACAACTCTTAGTAATAAAGAAGATAAGGTTGCGATTGAGGAAGGTTTACAACATGCCAGTGGATTCCTGCGTAGTCAATTATCAAGCAGAATTAGATTGAGAGTAATTCCTCAGCTTCATTTTATTTATGATGAATCAGTTGAACGTGGATTATATCTTTCACAGTTAATAGATAAAGCAACAGGCAAAATCTAGCCAATGCTCCTTCACTTGGCATGATAGCCTCCGTCCAATTTATTTTTTAACTCAATAAATTACACAAGAAATTTAACTATAAAATATTTACTTTTGAGAAAAATAGGTAAACAAGATTAGCTATGGCTGTAACTTATTTACCTTATACAATTTTTTCAAAGCTTACAGGAAGCTAACTTATTAAACGTAATATTAGTGGTGTTTTATTACTCAATAAACCCTCTGGTTTAACATCTAATCAATCGCTACAAATCATTAAACGTTTTTTCGATGCTACAAAGGCAGGTCATACTGGCACACTTGATCCCATGGCGTCTGGTCTACTACCTATTTGCTTGGGCGAAGCGACAAAATTCTCAGCCATGTTGTTGAAGGCAGATAAAACCTATCATGCCACACTGAAGCTGGGTTATCTCAGTTCTACTGGCGATGCGGAAGGGGAGATAATTGCAGCAGTAAGCGCAAAGTTGAATCACGAAAAATTGAGTTTATTGCAAGTGCAAGAAGTTTTGCAGACTTTTAAAGGACGCATTAAACAAACGCCTCCTATGTATAGTGCACTAAAATTTAATGGGAAACCTTTATATCACTATGCGCGAAAGGGTGAAGAAGTTGAAAGAAAAAGTCGGGATATTGTTATCTATGATTTATATCTGGACTCATGGGTGGAGGACGAAATGTCGATTGTGGTTCATTGTGGAACAGGAACCTATATACGTACATTGGCTGAAGATATCGGTAAGGCACTGGGATGGGGGGGAGCATATCTTATAAATTTATGCCGTAGTCAAGTTGGGAATTTTAGTTTGCAACAAGCTTATCAGCTTGATCAATTTGAGGGTGCTTTCTCCTCTGAGTATGATACTTATTTATATCCTATAGATAGCCTCCTACAGAACTTTCCCTCCATTACGCTCAATGAGGCAGAATCTTTATTTTTATGTCAAGGGCAATGGATAAGGAATAAACATAAAATTGATTTGTCAGGCGGAACCCGCGTTAAGCTATATGATAGTAGTGGATTATTTTTTGGGGTAGGGGAAATAACAGAAACTGGAGCAATCGCGCCTAAAAGGCTTATATCGAATAAGATTTAAAAAATTATATTATGAAGTAATATGATTTTCTAACTGTATGGAGTTATAAGTAATGAAATGAAGAGTATTTGTAGTCTAAAAAAGCGGTTTTAGTTTTAGGTTCAATTATTTTCCGGATTTTTTTCCATAACACAAAGTGTCAAAGGTATTTCAGTACGCTATAATATTTAGTTTTAATTAATTGCTAACTATGTTGCAAGGCAGCAATCTGGAATGTGCGCGCGGCGATCGCGTATTATTCAGTGGAATCAATTTTTCTATCAAACCTGGCGAATTGATGCAAGTGCGTGGGCCTAATGGTAGTGGTAAGACAAGCTTATTAAGAATGTTATGCGGATTGACTGTTCCAAGTTCAGGAGAGATTAATTGGAATGGCACCAGTATTCGATCTCTAGGTGCAGACTATTTTAGTATGATCACCTATTTAGGGCATTTAAGCGGTGTAAAAGATGAGTTGACCGCTATTGAAAATTTACGTATTACAAGCGCGCTTGCTGGGGTGGACATTGATGAAAAGATAGCCTATCAAGCCTTGCAGAAAATCGGCCTAGAAGAACGTGAAACCTTATTAGCTAAGGTATTATCGCAAGGCCAAAAACGGAGAGTCGCATTAGCGCGTTTGATATTAGTGAATACAAAGCTATGGATATTAGATGAACCTTTAACTGCATTGGATGTGTCCGCAATTGAATTCATTAAAAATATAATAGAGCAATATTTGGCTCAAGGTGGTATGGTGATACTGACAACGCATCAGGAAATTGATATTAGAGCTACCGTAACGCATCAATTATACCTTTCTTGATATGTTGACTTGGGTAATTCGGCGAGATCTATTATTGGCCATGCGCCGGCAGGCTGATGTATTAACGACATTATTTTTCTTTATTATTGTAGTAAGTCTGTTTCCACTTGGGGTGGGGCCAGAAATGAATACACTTCGCATCATGGCTCCCGGGATTGTATGGGTTGCGGCATTATTAGCGTCAATGCTTTCACTTGGACGTATGTTCTCTAACGATTATCTAGATGGAACGCTAGAGCAGATATTGCTTTCACCCACATCCTTGTCATTATTAGTGCTAGGAAAAATGTTGTCACACTGGCTAATCACAGGAGTTCCACTCGTATTGATGGCTCCAGTATTGGGTATTCAATATGATTTACCTTTCAGCGCGCTGGTAGTATTGACATTATCATTATTATTGGGCACTCCTATACTGAGTTTAATTGGTGCTATAGGTGCGGCGCTTACTTTAGGGCTAAGAGGAGGCGGGGTATTAGTATCCTTATTAGTGCTGCCTTTATATATTCCTGTTCTTATTTTTGGAGCGGGCGCGGTCGAAGCCAGCACCGCAGGCCTGGGATTCGAGGCGCATTTCTCATTACTTGGTGCTTTCTTGCTCGCATCATTAGTTTTTGCGCCGTGGGCAACAGCAGCCTCCCTCAGAATTTCAATGGAATAACATTCAACTAAAACTTATAAACAAAAATCTAATATGTCGATAAACTGGTATAAATATGCTTCACCTGCAAGTTTTTATTTTCTGGCAGGGAAAATGATTCCGTATTTTTCTATTGCCGCTATAGCGTTGTTAATTGTTGGTCTTTATATTGGTTTTTTTGTAGCACCGACTGATTTTCAACAAGGTGAAGCGTATCGTATTATTTTTATTCACGTACCAGCTGCCTGGATGTCCATGTTTCTCTATGTAGTTATGGCATTTTGGGCGGGAGTCGGCCTTGCTTTTAATACGCGCCTTTCATCGATGATGGCGACAGCTATCGCGCCAACAGGAGCCATGTTCACCTTTATTGCATTATGGACAGGAGCGTGGTGGGGTAAGCCAATGTGGGGAACATGGTGGGTATGGGATGCTCGACTTACTTCAGAATTAATTTTATTTTTTCTTTATATTGGGTTTATGTCGCTCCAGGCAGCTATTGATGATCCACGGCGAGCAGATAAAGCTGGTGCAATTATCGCATTAGTCGGGGTAGTTAATATACCTATTATTTATTTCTCAGTTCAATGGTGGAATACATTACATCAAGGCGCCTCCGTCAGTATTGCTCAATCACCCAAAATGGCTACAGCAATGCTTGCAGGGATGTTAGTTATGGCACTTGCCGCATGGATGTACTCCATTGCCATGATATTAATGCGAGCACGCACTATTATATTGGAGCGTGAGCGTCATACAGCATGGGTAGCAGAATTAAAGGGAATGACACGATGAATTGGAATAGCTGGTCAGAATTTTTTTCAATGGGTGGATATGGATTCTATGTCTGGGGCTCATATCTGGTATCGTTTATGTGTATCGCAGGCGAAATTTGGATTTTATTAAATCGCCAGCGAACTTTGCAACAATATCTTGGTCAGAGACGAATTAAATATGAGAGAGAAAAAGAGTGAAACCACGTCATAAAAAAATAGCTATTATCGCCGCAAGTGTTACTGCGCTAACTTTTGCTGCTATTTTAGTATTGAATGTTTTTCAGAGTAATCTGGTTTTTTTCTTTAGTCCAAGCCAGGTTGTAGCGAAAGAAGCTCCTATAGGCAAAAATTTTAGAATTGGTGGAATTGTAGAAGAGGGTAGCTTAAAGCGCCAAGGTAGTAGCACGACTGTCAACTTTGCCGTAACAGATACTGCAGAAACAATAAAAGTCGTATATACCGGGATACTACCTGATTTGTTCAAAGAGGGTAAGGGTGTGGTAGCGCAAGGGAAAATAGCGGAAGATGGTATTTTTTATGCAGATGAAGTTCTTGCCAAACATGATGAAAATTATATGCCACCTGAAGCTGCAAGCGCACTAGAACAAGCAGCCAAAGCTCAGAAAGCCTCATTGGTTCAATAAGAACAAGCTTTTATCTTTTATCGACAATTTCTTAATTTCAGATAATTTTTTAAGGGATAGCATTTCAAACATGATTCCAGAACTTGGTAATTTTGCGCTAATACTTGCGATGTTATTAGCTTTGATTCAAGGAACGTTGCCTCTTATTGGTGCTGCTCGCGGTATTCCTTCATGGATTGCTTTGGCTCGTCCGGTTGTACAAGGTCAATTCGTATTTATTGCCATTGCATTTGGCTGCTTGGCTTACTCTTTTGTTAACAACGATTTTTCTGTGCACAATGTAGCTTCTCATTCTAATTCGGAATTGCCCCTGCATTTCCGATTTGCTGCTACCTGGGGATCGCATGAAGGATCATTGCTGCTATGGGTATTGCTGTTGGCAGGATGGTCAGTTGCAGTCAGTGTATTTAGCCGTCAATTACCAGACGATATGGTAGCGAGAGTTTTAGGTGTGCTAGGTCTGGTTAGTGTGGGATTTATATTATTCTTGCTATTTACTTCTAACCCATTCGATCGTCTTTTACCGGCAGCGTTTGAAGGCAGTGATTTGAACCCTTTGCTTCAAGACCCTGGTATGGTAATGCATCCTCCCATGCTTTATATGGGATATGTTGGCTTCTCGGTAGCCTTTGCGTTCGCTATTGCCGCTCTCCTCAGTGGTCAGTTAGATGCTGCCTGGGCCCGCTGGTCGCGGCCCTGGACAACGGCTGCATGGGTATTCTTGACTATCGGTATTATGATTGGTAGTTGGTGGGCTTATTATGAATTGGGTTGGGGAGGCTGGTGGTTCTGGGATCCAGTTGAAAATGCTTCCTTTATGCCTTGGTTAGTGGGTACCGCTCTCGTGCATTCTCTTGCCGTTACGGAGAAACGTGGCAGCTTCAAAAGCTGGACTGTGCTGCTTGCCATCATTGCATTTTCATTGAGTTTACTCGGAACATTCCTGGTTCGCTCTGGTGTGCTTACATCCGTTCACGCCTTCGCGACAGATCCTGCACGTGGCATATTCATCCTGGTTTATTTGGTAGTGATAATAGGTTTCTCTTTAGCGCTGTTTGCGTGGCGAGCACCCAAAGTGGGTTTAGGAGGAAGCTTTCAGCTTGTTTCGCGCGAGACCATGCTTCTTGCCAATAATGTATTGTTGCTGGTTGCTGCTGGCAGCGTCATGCTGGGCACACTTTATCCATTACTTGTTGATGCATTGGGGCTTGGGAAGATATCAGTTGGGCCTCCCTATTTTGAGACTATCTTTGTACCGTTAATGGCACCCGCTGTTTTTCTGATTGGAGTGGGACCCATTGCCAAATGGAAACAAGCAAGTTTACCGTCCCTGGCAATTCGTTTGCGCTGGGCTTTTGCCGTGAGTTTAGTTTCCGCATTCATCGCGCCTTTTTTGATGAGTGAATGGAAACCGCTTGTTAGCTTTGGTTTGTTATTAGCTTTCTGGATTATTGCCAGCATTTTTGTCAATATCAAACACCGCTTACAAAACAGTGGGGAGAGTGGGTTATTTAGCAAGTTATCCCGACAATCTCGTAGCTACTATGGGATGCATTGTGCACATTTAGGTATAGCCGTTTTTATCATCGGCGTCACACTAGTCAATGGTTATGAAACTGAAAAAGATGTTCGTATGGAAATCGGTAATACTGTTTCAATTGGCGGATATATCTTCCGTTTTAATGGGACAAAAAACTTAACTGGGCCTAATTACAAATCAGTTGAAGGTGATATCGATGTTCTGAAGAATGATAAGCAGATTAGGAAGCTATATCCAGAAAAAAGAACCTACAATGCTTCGGGTATGGCCATGACTGAAGCAGCCATTGATACTGGTTTATTCCGTGACTTATACGTCGCGTTAGGTGAACCTCTAGATAATAATGCCTGGATAGTCCGTGTCTACCATAAGCCTTTTGTAGATTGGATATGGTTGGGATGTTTCTTGATGGCATTAGGTGGAGTTTTATCTGTTACTGATCGTCGTTATCGTTACGGCATACGCAAAAAAAGCAAAATTGAAATTACCTCAGAAACGACTGCTGAAAGTGATAAAGGTGCAACACCTACAGAAGCAGAGCCAATTATTGTGCCGGAGGTAAGAAAAGTATGACCCGGTTCTTATTGCCGCTTGCGATATTCTCTGTTCTAGTTGTATTTCTTGGGGTTGGCTTGACATTGAATCCACGCCAGGTACCGTCCCCTCTTGTGGACAAACCCGCACCTGTATTTCAGCTGCATCATTTGCATGATCCAGATAAAACTCTAATGTCGCAAGATAATTTGGGGAAAGTATGGTTGTTGAATGTCTGGGCTTCCTGGTGTGTCGCTTGCCGTGATGAGCATCCTTTGCTTGTGCAATTAGCGAAAGCAAAAATAGTGCCGATATATGGGCTGAACTATAAAGATCAGCGAGATACCGCCATACAATGGCTTAAGCAATATGGTGACCCTTATACAGTCAGTATCGTTGATTCTGATGGAAAAGTGGGTATTGATTATGGCGTTTATGGTGTCCCTGAAACATATGTCATTGATAAACAGGGAATAATACGTTATAAACATATTGGGCCTGTGACAGTAAAATCGCTGGAAGATAAAATTCTTCCACTGATAAAAGAGTTGCAAGGATAAATTCGATGTATAAATTTGAAGTAGCAGCAAATAGTTTTATATTGCAAAATCGTATTGATCATTATTCTAAATTTATAAAACGGCTCATTGCTGTTCTCTTTGTGGCGTTGGTACCATTGATTAGCTTTGCTAATGAAGCGGTACCGGTTGCAGAAGATCCCGTACTGGAAAAACGCTTGATTAACTTATCAGAAAATC
Organism: Nitrosomonas sp. Nm34; assembly: GCF_900113925.1. GTDB lineage: Bacteria > Pseudomonadota > Gammaproteobacteria > Burkholderiales > Nitrosomonadaceae > Nitrosomonas. The sequence goes on along the minus strand of NZ_FORD01000030.1, from coordinate 4,557 downwards.
TACGTTGTCTGGTATGCCAAAATGAATCTCTCGCTGGCTCTCGTGCTGATTTTGCCAATGATTTGAGGCGAGAAATGCGAGAGCAGATGAAAGCGAATAAAAGTGACGAAGAAATCATCGATTTTTTAGTTGCCCGTTATGGTGACTTTGTTCTTTATAACCCACCATTCAAAACTACTACACTGTTGTTATGGTTTGGCCCACTTATTTTATTTTTGGGGGCAACAATAGGTTTATTTATTTATTTAAGACGGCGTCGCACACAATTGGAAGATATTCCACTATCGGAAAGTCAGCGCTTAGAGGCCGAAGCTTTAATAAATAAAACTAATAAGGAATAAGTATGACTTCTTTTTGGGTTGTTGCTGGAATTTTTATTGTTGCTGCATTAATGTTTGTTCTTCCCACTTTGCTGAGGAGAAGACAAGATAAGATTGAGTTATTAGAGCGGGAAGCAGCGAATATTGCGATTTATCGTGACCAGCTTGCAGAATTGGATAACGATTTACGAAATGATATTTTATCTAAAGAGCAATACGAAAAAAGTAAGCAGGAATTACAAAAAAGAATGTTGCAAGATTTAGCAACATCATCAAAAAACCCTACAACTTCTTCCATAATAAAAGGTCAGGGGATTGTGACGTCAGTTGTAGTTATATTTGCAGTTCCTTTAACTGCAATATCGTTATATATGGTTCTGGGTGATACACGAGGTTTACTACCACAATCTCAGTTAGCCAGTGTAACGCAATCTCACGCACAGGGCATGGCAGGAATGCCGCCTAGCCATAGCGAAATTAAATCTGTTGTGGATAATTTGGTTGCCCGTCTAAAAGAAAACCCAGGAGATATAGAAGGCTGGGTAATGCTAGGAAGAACCTATGCTATTATGGGTCAATATCAAGAAGCCAGTGCAACCTATGCTAAATTAACCGAAATCATTCCTGATAGTGCACAATTGTTGAGTGATTATGCAGACGTACTTGCCATGACAAATAACGGAAGTTTGATAGGTAAACCTGCTGAATTAATTAATCAAGCACTTAAGATCGATCCGAATTATCCAAAAGCACTTGCGCTAGCAGGTACGGTTGAATTTGAACAAAAAAAATATGATCAGGCTGCAGCTTTTTGGGAGAAATTGTTGAGTGTTATTCCAGCTGATTCACAATTGGCTCAATCAGTCAATGAGAGTATTGCTCAGGCAAAGTCATTGGCGAGCGAAGGGAAAGACTCAGCTCCAATGCAGTTGGCAAAAAATTCAAATATCGATACAGATTTGCCTGTTGAGAAAAACCAGCAATCACAATCTGATAAATCAAATAACACTGCCAAAGCAGCTACTATCACTGGAAACGTTTCGCTTAGCCCTGCATTAGCCAGCATGGTATCCCCAAATGATACCGTGTTTGTTTTTGCACGAGCTAAAACTGGGCCTAAAATGCCATTGGCGATTTTAAAACTGACTGTAAAGGATTTACCCACTACCTTTACATTAAATGATGATATGGCGATGACGCCTACCATGAAGATGTCTAGTTTTCCAGAAGTAGTCATAGGTGGGAGGATAACAAAATCAGGCCAGGCTGTTCCAGCCAGTGGTGATTTAGAAGGGTTTAGCAAACCGGTAAAACTGGGTGATAAAGATATTACTGTGGTGATTGATCAAGTAATTCCCTAATACCAGCCTCTTGTTAAATACGAGATTTTAACTACTCCAATGATACTTAAACCAGCTCCAGATTTTGAACTTAAGGCTACTGGTGAGAAAACATTTTGCCTATCAGCCTCTTTGGGTAAGAATATCGTGATTTATTTTTACCCTAAGGATGATACACCAGGCTGTACCGATGAGAGTCTGCAATTTCGAGAGCTTTATGCTAAATTTAAAGAGCTCAATTGTGAAATTGTTGGAATTTCACGAGATAGCATAAAGTCTCATAACAGTTTTAAGGAAAAATTATCATTGCCTTTCGACTTGCTAAGCGATACAGATGAAATCGTGTGTGAACTTTATGGTGTCATTAAGATGAAAAACATGGATGACAAGCAAGTACGAGGGATAGAGCGCAGTACTTTTGTAGTGGATAACAAAGGAATATTACAAAAAGAATGGCGCGGAGTGAAAGTACCCAGTCATGCTGAAGAAGTTCTCTCGGTTATTAAGGAATTACAAAAAAGCTAAATAAAATTTAAGGCAATAAATGCTTAATTGCGTTTTTTTCCTCTAAAAGCTCTTTATAAGTAGCAAGCATCTTTGCTTGAGATATTTCATTTATTTCTAATCCTTGAACAATCATGTAATCGCCATTCTTACAAGTGACAGGAAACCCATAAATTACCCCCTCTTGAATCCCATAGCTTCCATCAGAAGGAATGCCCATTGTCACCCAATCATGTTCTCTTGTACCAATGATCCAGTCGTGAAGATGATTAATTATTGCATTAGCGGCGCTGCCTGCACTTGATAATCCTCTTGCTTCAATTACTGCGGCACCACGATTTTGAACGGTAGGAATAAAATAATCCTCTATCCACGATTGATCCTTAATAAGATTGATGACCTTCTTGTCATTGATTTCAGCATGACTGAGGTCAGGAAACTGTGTAGAAGAATGATTACCCCAAATAATCATTTTGCTGATGCTTGATACTGACTCCTTTAATTTTGCTGCTACTTGATACAAGGCACGATTATGATCAAGTCTAAGCATGGCAGCAAAATTGCCGGGTGATAAGTTAGGGGCATTTTTCATTGTAATATAAGTATTAGTATTGGTAGGATTGCCAACAATCAGTACTTTTACATTACGATTTGCAACTTTATCGAGGGCTTTACCTTGAGTGCTGAATATTTCTGCGTTTACGGTGAGTAGTTCTTTTCGCTCCATTCCTTTAGTGCGGGGGCGGGCGCCCACTAAAATAGCGATATCCACCCCATTGAAAGCAATTAATGGATCATCTGTTGTGATGACATTTTTCAAAAGAGGAAAGGCACAGTCATGCAATTCCATGACTACACCATCAAGAATATGTTGAGACTGAGGGAGATCAAGGAGATGTAAGATGATAGGCTGATCATTACCCAGCAAATCACCAGCCGCTATTCGGAATAACAGGCTATACCCAATATGACCGGCTGCACCTGTGATCGCAATGCTAACAGGAGGTTTCATTCTTTAGCTCATCAAAGGAGGTTATCACTCATAATAAAAAAATTGAGGATTTATAAATACACTCTCTTTATTATACTAGGAGTCTGCTATCCTTACTCTCAGATTTAGGATAATAATTCGAAAACTTTGCATGTTTAAAACTGAATTTGTCGTTTACTTGAATTACTCACAAACTCGTCAGAAAACGAATTGAAATAGATCTCCTTAATAGACAAACTAAGAATAAATTAAACTTTGCAAAAGTAGTTATCAAGCCCAGACAGCCTGATCAGTAGTAATTTAAAAAACACGGTGTACAGATGCAAGCTATGGAGGTAGCGGCTTGCAAAGTACACCGCCAATTTCCTATCAATCAATAAAGGAGCTACAAATAAGTTACAAATATGATTCAGTTTATAGAAATGCATTCAACAAAACCACATTAGCAGCTTAAAAATACTACAGTTAAAGTATCCAACTTTCATTATGATGTTAGCAATTGTACTAAGGTACAGGCTTACTAAGGTACAGGTATAGTAATTAATAAAGCCATATTTAGATGAGGAAATCGAAAGGGCCATGGCACGTAGATACGGAGGAAGTCATTCTATTTCCAAATCAAACATGACGCGAAGGCGAGCCGCAGATAGTATAAAAAATAATATGGCAAGGTGAAGCCGACAAAGTTAATTTGGATTTACAAGAGTACAGTAATAATTATTCGAGACTAGCGTATCTAAATGGAATTACAAAATATTATTATCATCGGTTTTGCTAGCTGTTTTGTTTTAATCCTTTTATTAAAAATCTTTTATAAAAAAAGCGATCGCGTCTATTACCAGACTAAAGCTTTATTTACTCCTGCTGAAAGGTCTTTTTTTGGAGTGCTTTCCCAAGCTGTGTCCAATCAATATTTGGTTTTTGGTAAGGTACGTATTGCAGATGTTGTTGGGATTAAAAAGGCCTCAAATAATAGTGCCAGGCAAATAGCTTTTAATAAAATGGCTAGTAAGCATTTTGATTATGTACTTTGTACTAAAGATACTTTGTCAGTTGTAGCAGTTATTGAACTTGATGATAAAAGCCATTTAAAAGAAAAAACGATTCATAGAGATTCACTTGTTGAAAATATATGTAGAAGCGCTAATTTAACATTGATCCGCTTTAATGTTAAAGCCAGCTATCAAATTCCAGCTATTAAAAATAAAATAATGACTTCTCTAAATTCTTCTCACGATGAACCATGAGAGAATAATCTTAATGCAATAAATATCACATAACCCTGCTTAACGTGAGTTCGACATAAAAAAAGCTGTAAAAGAAACCTGAATTCCTTATGATGAAATGGTTTTGCAAAAGAATTTCATCATGAGAGGAGTCAGATTTCCATGGATACTACAAC
>NZ_FORD01000101.1 GCF_900113925.1 Nitrosomonas sp. Nm34 | reverse complement strand
ATTTCAACGTCATCGCCGCCTGAAAGGAGCGGCGTTCCGCTCCGAGCATTTTCGAACTTGCCAGTCTCAGGTCTTCTATTTGGGACGTGCTCAGGGGCGCAACTGTCGGGGCGGAGGCGAACAGCATGATCAAGCTCAGTGGTTGAACAAGTGGAAGCCCAATTATACCTCAATGGGAATAGCCTTTTTCGGAAATCACCTTAACAACCTGTACAGTTTTTGGGTACCACTTCAGTATTTTGTTTTGGCCAACATCTGTTGGAATAAGATTTTCGTCACTAGTACGCTTTACTTCTAGTTTCTATAGAAAGGATGAATGATGGAAGAAAGACCTGAATGGGTACGTTGCATAGGGTATGGTGTTAAAGTTAGAATTGATGGCAAAAAGACGTGGTGCGGGAAAATAAATATTGGGTTTGGTGTCCTCCTTTTTATAGATATTAATCATGCTGCATTGCAAGGAGAAAGAGGTGGCAAATTAGTTGCGTTCCGCGAGTGTGTCGCAGTAATTATTAAATCATTACAAAATGGACATGACAATCCCGAGTATGTGTCATAGATATTCAGTGTCACTCTGAGAAAAATATACTAATAGTTAAATGTGAATTAAGAGCTAACTCGCAAAAAATTCCAGAAAAACAGAGCCGCAGCCAGCTTTCCGAATACATGCACCATCAGTTCCTTATAAGAGCGCACTTTGCTGGCACATTCAATGCCTGTTTTTTCTTCAATCCAGGCAAATAATGCTTCAATCGGTTGCCGAACGCGAGCAACTACTATAGACCACCATTGATCCTGTGGTTTGAAAATAGAGTTGCCTTTTTGTTTCTTAACGGGTGCCAAGACGGTCAGATTCTGAGCTTGTCTGACTGCTTCGGCGTCGGGCTGTTGATAAGGTTTATCGCCATACAATTCCTTGTTGTGCAATTGTGGCCGAATCTGATCAAATATCCTGCCGTCATGATCGCTGGCGCCGGTTACACCGATGTACTCAGGAATCGGCAATGAGCCTGGTTGACGGCGCCCTATGATATGGACCCGCACACCATGATAGTACAACTTCTTTGTTGAGCATTAGCCTGAATCCGCCAACTGTTTCGCTATACACGCGTTAAACCGGTGACTTTGCCTCGCAAGGATGACCGGAAATGAATCAGTCAACTAAAAACCTGCCCGGGATCCCTGGTTTTCTGTTCTTGCTGAATCAGTGCTAATAAGGGTGCAAACACATCGGCTACTCGATTCAGGCGCTGAACATAAGCCACATGGAAGTCGTGGAAACCCATCGCGTAAGTGGCGATCCGCATACTTATCAATACTTTTGATCTCTCGATGCCTGTCCATTACACCGAGCAGGAAGAGAGTAATAACTTCTTCGTCGCTAAAACTTAAATCCGCGTAATGGCTCATTCTTTGACTATAAGTCCAAAGATTTTGCTGACAATGCTTGCAAACATAGAGATAAATCGTTATTAATCGGTTTTGCCAGTTCATTGCTTACTTTGATTGATTGAGGTTGGGTAGTGTCTTCCTCAATAGTTTAACGTTATTGATGAACCGGCTTCTATTTCAGCTCTTAATTCGTATTTAAGAGCATATTCAATAAATATTAGCAATGTGTAAAAAATTCACATTGCTAATTCTTCAAAACCATTTAAGCATATCAATTTCAAAAGTATGAAATTCGTTCTTTTTAGAAAAATCAATTAATAAGAAATGATCACACGATAAAGCGCGCCACTGCTCCCACTACAACTCCCCACACCTGCAACTCATCATCTTCATGAAAACGAATAGGCGGATATGCTGGATTCTCAGCGTGCAGTTCAATAACGCCATTGCCGGCATACAATCGCTTTACGGTATATTCATTATTAATCACCGCCAATACGATATGCCCGTGTTTGGGTTTGATCGAGCGATCAACCATCAGCATATCACCATCATGAATGCGAGCACCGACCATAGAATCGCCGACCACTCGAAAGAAATAGGTGGAGGCTTTATTGCGTACCGATAATCATTAATATCCAGCCCTTTCTCAGCATATCTCTCTGCAGGCGACGGAAACCGGGCAGGAATTCGGTATTGCAATAATGGCAGGATACAAACAGAAGGATCAAGCTTTGCTCGCTGTAAGCGGAGCAGTGTCTATTCGCTAGTAGATACCAAGGGAACAATGATTGTCATGATGAGTCTCTAGTACATGATGGGGTCGACAGTATAAAACACTCATTTGACGAATAACACTGTAACGAAATGTATGGATGTTTTGTTTTGGCTTATTTACGCTCCAAACTGATCAACCGTAGGCGTCTTGCCAGTGCCGAAGATAAAACTACCGACACAAGGATTTTCAGTTCACTGCTAATTGATTAACTAATCAATACTGCTCTAGCGGAGCTTGGAATAAAAGGAGGATAAGAAAATGTTTAAAAGTAATAATATTTACAATGTAGTGGAAAAAAATGGGCTGATCATGTGTGACAATATTGTTACAGGGGATCCCACTGAAAAAAAAGAAAAAGTTTTAGAATTATTCAATACAACCGAAGGCTGGACAGCTAGATACTCCGGAATAACCGGCTCTGGTGAGTATGTCGAGAGAGAAGAAGCTCACAACATACACGGTAAAGATATTGAAGATGTTAAAAGAAATGCACTGAAATTATGGGGCTCTGAACTCAAACTCGAAGATGTAAAGGTAGTAGTTCATAAATAACTAAAGAATAGCCGCCAGTAAGGCGGCTTTTTAATTCAACCAATCTAAGCCTGCGCTACTCATATGGGTGATCATAAAAAAATAGAAAGATTTAATAGGTCAGTTAACGAATTATTGAGTCTATAAATAAACTGCAAGCAGCGTCAACCAAATTAAACGATGCCCTGATTGAATTTAGATTGACGAAATTTGCAACAAACAATGAATTGCAAAAGGTTCATTCGGTAAATGCGTACTTTGAATCCAACCGACCACAACATAGCTGGTTTCATGCAACGCCATAATTTTCAGTTTAAAGAATTCTACCTCTCTAAAACCATAACCCATTGAAGTCGAAATAAGCAAGAATACCTGGACGATGAGCGGCAATGATTTTAGAGAATTGCTTGAGCATGTTGATATTCGAAGTAGCTGCCTTTTTTACCCATTTTTCAAGTGCTTTTTGCGCTGCAGTTTCATCTGGTTGATGCCATATATTGCGTCATTCTACTTTCATATAATAGGCCGTGGCCAAGGTTCATTGAGATTTAGCGCTTCCGCCAGACGTTGACGCTTATTGCGCGTATCATCCAGATTACCAGGATGCTTGAGCAGCAGCCAACGAATGTCTCTCAGAACTGGATTACCCAACCCATTCTCTGCTTCTCGCTGCAGATCGCGGCACAGCTTGGTCAGTTTTTCATTAAACAATTTGATGACATGAAAATGATCGAATACCAGCGTAGCCTCTGGAATATGACTCTGTACTGCCCTGAGGTAAGCTGGGCCCATATATCATCGGTTGCAATCACTTCAATGTGCGCACATGATCGTTTCAACCGCTTCCAGAATGGAAGCAACGCATCCGCGCCTTTCCCATTGCCCACAAAAATCACGGCACCACGTTGAAGATCCAGCACAATGGCTAAATAGCCCAGTTTGTTGCCTTGATAGATTTCATCAATTGCAATACGTTTAACCTTTGCTAATTTCGGCAATCGATAACGCTTTTGCAGACTACGCTTTTGGATTTCCTTAACCACTGATCCTCTTTTATCGCAACGACTATGGCGTTTGCAATATATCGCGTGCTTTGATAAAAATAACCTATTATGCTAAAAGCGTGATAGAGCAAACTCGTCGACATTTTGAAAAGCCTGATCATTAAAAATAATAGCGGCTATTTCAATTTGTCTTGCTCTACTTTTCCATCGTCTCTTTAACCTGCTACTGCTCCTATGTACGTAATTTCCGGAAGAACCCTATAATCAATATTCATAAGGATTTCAGACAAGACACATTTTTGAACTATTCTAGAGAATATGTCTTTGTGTCTAAATTTTAAAATTCTATTAGAACAAGTAATGATACATCACGCACGCGCGCATATTCTTGAGAATGTGGCTATAGAGAGCAGCATCTCAACTTTTCAGCCATATCAATTTAAGAGAATGATTTCCTGTTAACAAAAGCCATTAAAAGTATGATAGAGAGTAAAATCAAAGGGATGAACTAGCAAATTGTGCTGTTTATCACTTAGATGTTTTCTTTTTTTAGAAAAGTACTATGTTCTAAAACTTCTCTTTTAATATTCATCTTCTTTAATATCTTTTTCTTGGGAATGTCTTCCAAAGATTATTTCTATTGCGGGAAGTTTTTCTTCACTAGATAAGGAATACCCTTCAAAAACAGTTTCTAAGGTAGGAAGTTTCTGCTTCTCTTTTGACTTCTTTTTAAGCTCTTTCGATGTTATTTCTTTAGGCATTCAATAGTTCCTATTTATTCCATAATAACTCAAATACTTTCGATCTTGAGAAGCACACTGTCAATTAAAAATGTGTGCAAAAGTGCACTTGACATTCTAAAATAATCCACATCCTTTTTTAGAAGATATTCTGTATCACCCAATATCATTTGAATAGTCAATCTATAAATCTATCATACTAAACTTTTAATTATTAATGATATTTTTATGTGTATAAAATTTAATCGTTCTAATAAAAATTGTTACAAATAACCCTCTTAGCAATATTATTTACAAATTACCCACAAAGTTATCCACAGAAATTGTGGAAAAGTAATAATTCTAAGTAAACAGGCTTGTAGAAACCATATAAATTTAAAAACTAGAGTTTAGAGTAAACCATCCCCCACAGTTGGAATTTTTTCCAACTTGGAGATGTAATGCGCTTGATCTTTTTGTTGTATTACATGCGGTTGCTTTGTTCACATCTTGAATTCCAGTTTTTATTCCAATCTGGTGGCATGAATTTTTATATTTTGCATTCCACCATGACCGAATAGCGACATGTCTTAAAATATTGACCAGTCCTGTACGAATCTGCCCGGCAGTTTGAGGCTGATGCTTGCGCCATGGGGAATGCTGACAGAGTGCCGCCACTGCCTGGCTGTTCAAGCAACTCAATAGCTGGACCAAGCCGTAACCCGCCATGGTAATGTGTACCCAGCGATGAAGTGTTTGTCGTGTTTGCTGCCATGCCTCTTTCATTCCCCAGGCTTGTTTCAGCTGATTGAACATCGGTTCAATCGACCAGCGCAGGCTATAGCTTTCTACGATCTGTTCCGCAGTTAACGTGGTGTCAGTGCTTAGCAG
>NZ_FORD01000079.1 GCF_900113925.1 Nitrosomonas sp. Nm34 | reverse complement strand
ATGGAATCGCTGCTGATAATTGAAGCAGAGGATCCGCAGGATCAAGTTGTAGAAGTAGATCTGCTTCAAATAAATTAGCTTGATGAAGTTCAGGGATCTTGGTGAGCATGTTTTTAATCAATTCAACCAGAAAACAGCTACTATTTTACCACTCCCGGTCGAATTGATTTGCTCATTCTCTTATTTCCTGTCTTATTATCAGTATGTTAATTGATTATTCAGGGGTGACTACTTACTTACTTATTGAAAATAGATGTTACTAATAAATTAACGTGAGTTTGACATAAGAATCATCACAATACGGATGGAAGAACCTTAGAAAATCTGATATTAAGGGATAGTTTCTTCTCCCGAATAACGATGAAATCATTTTCCAGAATTCTTTTATCATAAGAATTCAGATTCCTTTTGATGCTTTTTTTATCCCGAACTCACGTTATATCATTACCTGACATTCATTTTCGGATAGAATAATCTGTCGAAGTTACCTATGCCTTGAATAGCGGTAACCTTAGTATTCTTTGTTACAGTTAATCTGGTCATTAATGACAATATAAAGATGTCGATAAATAAGCTGCCATCCCGAATAACTTGAGCTTGATAGTTGAGTCCTATTAAATGATGGGGTATGAAGAGATTATTTGGGAAGTGTCAAAGGTAAGTTTAACCTTCTCTGGATTATTTATTTGTCGATATTCTTCCCTTTACTAAGAAGTGGATGCCCCAGGCAATTACACCCGAAACCGACAGGCCAATAAATAGCCATATCTCATAACGTTTAATATCATCAATAATACGTTCGAGTACATGACCCAACATATATCCCATGATTCCAATAGTTATTGACCAAATGAACGCGCCAATAATGTTCAGGATCAGAAAGCGAAACGGATAAACCCTACACGCTCCTAATAAAAATGGAGTGACCGTTCGGAAACCATACATGAATCTGAATCCTAGCATCAACACCGTCTGATGCTTATCTATAATTGCGAACACTTTTTCTGATTTGCGTTTTAAGTTGGGCCTTTTTTCAAGGATAATTTCACCTTTTACACGACCTATGTAAAAATAAAGTTGATCCCCAAGTAATGTACCCAGAAACGCGCTAACCAAAACCCATGGTAGCTCAAGATAGCCTCTATGCGCTGCAAAACCTCCCAGAATGAGAATAGTTTCGCCTTCAAGAAAGGCGCCTATAGCTATCGCACTATACCCATATGTTGTTATTAGTTCTTCTAAAGACACTTTTGCTGTAACCAGTCAATGCTTCAAACCGAGAGGCGGCCGCTACAACCAGAGTATGAGCCACCTTATTAGAACCATGAATTATATAGCATTGGTACTAACCATTTCACAGTGGTAGACGCAACACGCGTATCACTAGCCGCCATTTCGATCACAGCAGTACCACAGTCTGTGTTGATGACGAGATCGAATCGCCCACACGGATTCACATGGTCTAAAATCGGCGAAGTCAGCGCCGTATAGCAGCCAGCCGTCAATTTCCCGTGCCAATACAGCTGCGCCAATAACTTCTAGATCATGAGCAAATTAGTATAAATTATGCAATTTTGAACCAGATGTTGTAGCGCGAGCATACTGATCTGTGGTCTTCCTGCCGGTTGTGACCATTTCTCGCCGCGATGGGCGAAGAACACGAAGCCGTTGGTCCGTTCCATTGCTCTACTAATAGCATATATCCTATAAATCCCGGGTACTAGCATCAAGTACCTCATAGTGCACGCCTATTTCATCCAGCACAGGCTTAATATAGCTGAGATTCAGATCCTGAGTTTCATCACCTGTAGAAATAACCAATACTCTCAGATTGACAGCGTTATCGGCTAATACAGGTGGCAATAATAATTGCCAGCCACATTGCCATTGAGATAAGTAGATTAATCTCTTTTTCATAATTCTTTTTCATAAGCAATTCCTTTCACCTTCACAACTTTGCATACATAAAAATCTATCTGAAGTATTACCCACCACATGGTTTCTATAACCCTTTATCATCTTCAATGATCATAAGGGCATAAAGATATTGGCGTGAGTTCGGAATAAAAAAGCGCAAAAGGACTCTGAATTCTTGTTGATGGATAGTTTTTGAAAAAGAGCTTCATTATATTTGTGAGGAGAAACCCCTCACTTCATATTAAATTCCTCAAACTCTTCCAGCTGTGGAGGTGTGATCCTTATCCCGGACTTACGTCAATATCCATTTAATCCTGACTTGGAGCAATAAACTTTCTTTGGCCCGTGTTAATCACACTAGACATATTGTTGGCGATTGATTTATCTTCAGATCAGGTGCTAAAAATACCCCATATTGCTGGTTAGCGATTATTATGGCTTTGGCTGCCTGCTTTACCATGCTGCTCAGATGTCCCGCCACGGGCACGGGTAGAGGAAGATGATTCATCTTCATCCTCAGAGCGGCCTTTTCCTCCTGACTGTCCACCTTTGCGACCTGCCTCACGTGCTTCTTCCGAGCTAAACTCATGCGCAGTCCCCTTCTCGTGAGCTGCATGACCGCCCTTGCTCGCAATTTCACGCTGCTTTTCTTCGTTCATGGAAGCAAAACCACGCTGATTGGTACCCTTGTTGTCCTCATCCTTTCTTTTATTCGAAGGCATAATTGCTCTCCTATCCGGTAATTTCAAAAAACACCTATGATGTGTTTTGACTCTTTATCGCTGGTTTGATAAAACCAGGAACAACTTTAGCGTACGCTCCGAAACGGGTTTTCTCTGTGCGCGAGCGTACATACGCCTGAAATTAAAGCTTGAGTACAGGGCGAGTTATTTCCAAGGAAGCAAGAAAAGAACTTAGCGCCACTACGATAGCGAATAGTCCAATTTTTGATAGAAGCATTCTACTGGGACCAGTATGTGCATGGCGGTAGAAGATATGCTATACCGAATGCAGGCTTTAATGATTGATTCACTTTTAACACTCCATTATTTCTATGATTAAAAATAATAAAATGTCAGATTAAATCCAAACCTTTACAAGTAAATCGCTATTACTTGCATCTATTGTTATTTATCCCAAGGAACTTTCAACTTTCCGCACTTGTTAGCAGTCTGGTGTACCTGTGCTCATTTCCCCTTATCTCCACCAATATTAAAAACCAACCCTTCATCAGGTTGGTTTTTTTTGTGCCTGCTCTTGCGTGTTTGCGCGGGCTCATACGGATTCTTGCGGACTTCGAGGTTTTAAGAAATCTGACAAGTTCGCTCACTTTTTCTCTTTTTGCACCATTATTCTCTCCGCCCCTACCCGTCTTGCAGGAGCGAAGTCCACAAGCACCTATTTTTTAGATAATGATAATCAACGAATTACGCGCGGACTAATCAAGCGGTTTATTTGCAGCATTGGTAGGGGAAGGGAAACTGCACCGATTCACTGGGTGGATAATGGAACTTTGGGCCACGTTAACTAAGGCAGCTTCCCCAACATGCACGCTATGCCTCTGCCACCGGTTGTAGCGCACTGATAGCCATGCCCATCAGTGCGACGCAGGCACCCGCTACGTCCCAGCGCATCAGAGCCATTCTCTTCACGAAGTGAAGCCAAACTAAAGCAACGGCGATGTACATCCCACCATAGGCAACATAGATTCGCCCCGCCGCAGTCGGGCGCAGGGTCAAAACAGCGCCAGCGAAAGAGCAGCCGGAATCAGCAACCACACTGACTTATTCTGCTTAAGAACTAGCCAAGGCAGATAACAGCCCACGATCTCAACCACGGCAGTGACACCAAACAATAACGATATTTTCAAAAATTCCATAATCATGATTTCTACAAGATGGCGGCTAACACGAAGTGCACTCTCCCAAGCATGGCACAGCAGCGGCCTACATCTACATAATCCTTAAGCACGCGTTCGATACGTATACGGCCAGAGAGCGTCTTGCTGATTATATAAAAACTGTTATTCTTTTTAACTATTCATGATAACAAGAGGGATGAGAGGAGACATGGATCATAACGCTGTTCCTGCGGCTCACCTTACCACACAAACAGATGCAGTACGCTACCGAACGCTAAGCCTTGGGTGGCTTGCTCTCATTTATTTGCACTTAGTGATTGCACTGGTCGGCTGGGCGCCTTCGTGGAGTTTAATATTCAGTATGGCAGTACTCGTGCCGCGCTGGATGCTTTCTATTCACGAGCTGTTTCATATTAGTAATGATCGCGAAGTTGATCCATTGACTCGTTTGCTGCCTCTACTTCTTACCCCATTTCAGCTAGGCTACCGGGAACACCGCAATATTCATTTTCGCCATCATCGATACATGGCAACGCCCCTAGATCCTGAGTATTTTCAATTGCGAGGTAATAAATTGTGGGGATTTATCAATGCACTAACAGTACCAGAGCAAAGCTTTTTTCGTTGGATGATACAGCAAGGGATAGACGCCGAGCTAATGCGAGGAATGCTGTTACGGTTGGCGCTATTCGTGTTGTTGGTTGTCGTAAGCGAATCCATCTTCTTATGGTACTGGCTACCCATTCGCCTTGCTTACGGAATAAGCTCTTTCTCTTTCTTTTATAGTTTGCACCGTAGAGGCGAATCCTACGGCGTCTATCCACAGAAATTTTCTCGAAGAGCAGCATGGTTGTTTGCCTTATTTTTCGGACATGATAGCCTTATGGCTACCTGTCATCATGACCTCCACCACGCCAATCCAGGAATTGCTGTGCGACATCTTGCAGCATCACGATGAAACGCGTTATTTCCTTAATATAAAGAGTCTACTATAAAGCTGAGAATTGATATTCATTTACCGATCAATCATGCAAACCTCATTTAAGAATATCCTCAGCATTCTCATTTACACTTTTGTTATCTCGCTTATTTCTGTTGCGTATTATATTTATGCCTACTTGTTTCATCCTATCCCTGAAGAGCGCGAAACATTCCTGACTGAAATCGGTGAAGGTTTTGGTAATGCTGGTTTGGCGCTGTTGGCATTTATTTATTTTCGCACCTTTCTTAAGTTGCTGTTGGGTCAAGGGAAATTGGCACAACGCTTGCTCCCAGACTATACCTCCCCTATCGACTCATCCTCCCTAAATCGTTTGATGGTATGGATGAACCGTACGCATGTTTATTTTGGTATCGCAGCTGTAGCCGTTATTCTGCTGCATATTGCAATGATGGGATTTTCGCGCTACAGCCACATCTTGTTCTTCCCTGCCGTACTGGCTTTGGTTATTTGGCAAGGCATCTTTGGCCTGTTTCTGACTTTGCATTACACACCAACTGAACTCAAGAAATTTTCTTATTTGGTGCATGCGCAATTTATTACCGGCATTGCTATTGGTATTTTCGCTTTTTTTGGGCATATATTGATTGATTAATTATTCAATACCTGTTTTTACTATCTGTTAAGATAAATCCCTATTTATCGCCATTACATTGAGGTGAGTGCAATAAACATAACCTATTGATGGGAATGTATTCAATGCTTCGAACTGTGCCTATCGGACGTTTTGACGACATACTGAATAGTAAGCGTGGTCTAACTCAGAAAGAAGTCGATGCACGCCTAAAACAATACGGGCGTAATAATATCGTAGAGGTTCCCACCTCGAGTCGATGGGCATTGTTGTTGGATACAGCCAAGGATCCTATGCTGTGGTTTCTGCTTGGCATGGCCACATTGTTTATTTTCCTTGGCGACAAAGTAGAAGCGGCGATACTTTTTGTGGCGGCAATACCGCTAATTGGGATGGATTTATACCTGCACCGTCGCACACAGGCTTCCACTGAAGGATTGTCGAGCCGACTTGCCGTACAAGCCAATGTGATACGCGATGGCGAGGCATTAGAAATGGCTGCGACGGAACTGGTGCCGGGGGATCTTGTGCTGTTATCTGCGGGAGAAAACGTGCCTGCCGATGGCATTCTCATCCGTGGTGAATCAATTCAAGTAGATGAGTCCGCGCTAACCGGCGAAGCCTATCCGGTACGTAAGCGGCCGTTGGGGAAGTTGGATCAGTTAATTGCGCCTGTACCAGTCGATACGGTTCACTGGATCCATGCTGGAACCCGGCTACTCACCGGAACGGCCACCGTTCGCATTGTGTACACCGGTGCTGAAACAATTTACGCTGATATCGTGCACTCTGCATTGCTCGGTAGTCACGAGCGCACTCCGTTACAAACTGCGATTGCCAATTTGGTTGTGATGCTTCTTATTGCGGCTATAATTCTGTGTCTCGCACTTGCCTGGGTACGCCTACGTCAGGGATTCGATATTGTTGATGCGGTGTTGAGTGCGGTTACGCTCGCAGTTGCTGCGCTGCCTGAAGAATTTCCAGTTGTTTTTACCTTTTTTCTTGGTGTTGGGGTATACCGTCTGGCACAACGGCGGGCGCTGGTGCGACGCGCGGTGGTGGTGGAAAATATTGGGCGAGTATCCTGCATTTGTTCGGACAAGACTGGCACCATCACCGAAGGTCAGTTGAGCTTGACCCACCGTTACCCACACAATGACGTTAGCGATGAGCAGTTGCTTTCGGTTGCGGCCTTTGCTTCCCGCAGTGAAACCGATGATCCTTTAGATTTAGCAATTCTTCACGTGGCACCCCCTGTACTTTCGCATCACTCTCTGGTGATGACATTTCCCTTTACAGAGAATCGCAAGTGTGAAACCGCTATTTGGCGCAAACCCGATGGTGCATTAACAGTAGCCACTAAAGGGGCACCGGAGATTATATTCGCCATGTGCTCTTTCGCAGAGAACGAGCAGATAAAATGGGAAACTCAGGTTACTGAACTCGCGAAAGCTGGACATAAAGTGATCGCTTGTGCGGAGCGAGGCCTCACCGATTCTGCCTGGGCTGGAGGAGAGCCGAGTCTTGACTTCGGTTTTGCCGGTTTGCTCGCCTTTGAAGATCCAGTGCGCGAAGGAGTTACCGAAGCAATCCAAAACTGTCATGAAGGGAATATTCACGTTGTGATGGTCACTGGTGATCATCCTGCCACCGCAGAGACGACAGCGCGCGAGATAGGCTTAGGCCAAGGAAATCCTAAAGTGATCGAAGCAACTCAACTGGACGATTTATTACAACAGGGAGACGCTGCTCTAATGAACGTGGATGTGATCGCACGTGCCGTTCCATCACAAAAGCTCAGCTTAGTACGGGGCCTGCAATCCGCTGGTGAAGTTGTGGCGGTCACTGGAGACGGGGTAAATGATGTACCGGCTTTACAGGCTGCCGATATCGGCATTGCTATGGGTCAGCGCGGCACCCGCAGCGCACGTGAAGTTGCCGCCATTGTACTGTTGGACGACAACTTTCGCACCATCATTCACGCCATCGCTGAAGGCAGGCAGTTGTTTCGCAATTTGAAACTGAGCTTTGCCTACCTATTGATGATCCACATTCCATTGGTTATCACCGCGGCACTCATACCTTTAGCAGGCTATCCCTTACTTTATCTACCTGTTCATATTGTCTGGCTCGAGCTGATCATTCATCCCACGGCATTGCTGGTCTTCCAGGATCTGCCAGCAAATGAACGCTTGAATACGATCCAAAAAACACAACACCCTCGATTTTTTAATCAGCGGGAATGGTGGGTGATCGCCATTGTTGGAGCTCTGATGACATTAATGATCATCTATGGCTATGAACGCAGCCTTGGTATAGGTTACGAGGTTGAGCACGCACGAGCCATGGCCCTAACCACTCTATCGTTTGTAAGCGCCATGTTGACTCTTGTTCTGAGTGGCCTGTCTAACTTCATGTCACGTATCATAGTGGCAGCAACCATCGCACTAACTTTACTGTTGGTGCAATTCCCAACCTTGGCTTCGTTATTACATCTGGCCCCCCTGCATTTAGATGATTTGATGCTCAGCGCGGTATGTGCGCTTGGCATTGCCATGATTGTCGTTTTAGGACGATTTAGGGTTCAGCCGCATTAAAAGAGTTGTGAGGTAGGCTGATTATCATATGGGTCAAGAATAAAAATAGTGAACTCAACATCATTAGGAATTGCTTCATAAAACCCAATTTCTTGTCATACAGCTATACCAAATAATCGTCCTACTGCCGCAGCTAAACTCATTGCAATGGCTCCCCAGAATGTAACTCTGATAACACCGATAGACATCGCCGCGCCTTCTACACGTGCGGCAAGACTTCCTAGAGCTGCCAAAATATGAGTGGCGATACCGCAACTACAGGTATGAGCTGAGTGCTTGACACATTTCATGCAATCAATAATGATACGTAGCGCCAATAGTAAATGTACCCGCAGAGAAAAATGCTGCTTGCATGGCACGGGCTCTAACACTTTCTGCTAAACCTAGCTCATCTTTTGCATGAGCTCTTAATGCATCATGTACCATTAGTTGTTCTGCCACTTGTTTTGCCAAATTTGAATCAAGCCCTCTTTTTTCATATATACTTGCAAGTTCCTGCAGCTCAAATTCGTAATCGTCGCTTAATGACTTTCTCTCAAGTTCAAGATCTGCCTTTTCTGTATCTGACTGAGAACCTACTGAAACATATTCGCCTGCAGCCATAGATATTGCGCCGGCAACTAGGCCAGCAACTCCAGCCAGAAAAATGTCCGTATGCGCGGCATGAGCAGCTGCAACACCTATGACGAGACTTGCAGTTGGAACGATACCATCATTTGCACCGAGAACGGCAGCGCATAACCATCCTATACGATGTGATCTATGTCTTTCGTGATAACTCATATCATTTCCCGAAATTTTTTCTGAGGTTGTAGAAGATTAGCACTAGATTTGCTTTCCATTTTATATCGTTGTGCTTACATGTGAATTAAGAGCTAACTTGTAAAAAATTCCAGAAAAACAGAGCCGCACCTAGTTTTCCGAATACATGTAGCGTAAGCCCTTTATAAGTACGAACTTTACTCAAACATTCAATGCCTGTTTTTTCTTCTATCCAGGCAAACAATGCTTTAATCGGTTGCCGAATTCGGGAAATCGCTGTAGGCAACCATTGATCCTGTGGTTCCAGATATAACTGGCCTCATATAAAAAGATTTAAATTTCATAAGCGGCGAAGAGCTTTTCGATGAATCTATAGCAGATCTCATATAAAATGATTTAAATTTCATAAACGGCAAAGAGCTGCTCGATGGAACACCCTTCCCTTTTTCTGATGGCTTTGGCCTGAGCCCATTTGGGTTCAATGTCATTCAAGTCCGGGGAATAAGGCGGCAGGTATTCAAGTGTATGCCCGGCATTGGCAATGGCGGTTTGGATATCCTGCCGTTTATGGAACGTTGCGTTGTCCATGACAATCACGCAAGCGGGCAGAAGTTTAGGCAACAGGTCCTGCGTTATCCACGCATAGAAAATGTCAGCGGTGATATGGGCGATGAACAGACTTATGGTCAGCAGCGTCTTTCCGATCAGAGCGCCAAT
>NZ_FORD01000066.1 GCF_900113925.1 Nitrosomonas sp. Nm34 | reverse complement strand
TATTGGAAATTTTTCAAGAAGAAAATCCTGTATGGTCGCTACTATGAAACTTTTTCACTTTTCAAAAGTGCTTGCCAAGCTTTTTTTACAGCAACCGATCATTACGAAGCAGAATTACGCACATTATTAACTGATAATTTCCAAATCATTGGCAGCACCTGAGTGCCGAAATTTCATGTGCGATGGGTATAAACACCCTAAAGCCAAAGGATATAACACTATTAGCCACTTGGGTACCCTTGGTACCGGGAATCATTTTATTGAGATATGCATAGATGAGTCGATTACGTCTGGGCAATGCTTGACTCGGGCTCAAGGGGAGTCGGCAACAGAATAGGCTCATATTCCATTGAGAAAGCCAAGGAAGAAATGGAGCGGTATTTTATCCTGGATAATCTGCCCAACAAAGATTTAGCCTACTTGGTTGAGCATACCGAGATATACGATGACTATGTTAATGCTGTGTCATGGGCACAGGAGTTTGCTGAACTTAACAGGCGGGTCATGATGGATATTGTGTTGCAGTGTATGAGTAAATTTTTATCATCATTCACCACTACTGATGAAGCTATACAATGTCATTATAATTACGTTGCAAGAGAACACCACTTCGGAATAGATGTGCTTGTTACACGTAAGGGCGCAATCAGAGCGAGAAAAGGTGATTTAGGCATTATCCCAGAGTATGGGTGCGAAATCTTACATCGTTGAAGGGTTAGGAAATGAAGAATCCTTTTTCTCGTGTTCTCATGGTGCGGGCAGAAGGCTGGGAAGGAATGAGGCAAAGAGAATTTATTCTGTTGCTGATCTGGAGGAGCAGACTAAAGGTATTGAATGCCCTAAAGATGAAGCAAGAATTGATGAGATTCCAGTTGCCTATAAAGATATTGATCAAGTCATGGAAAATCAGTGGGATTTGGTGAAGATCAAGCATACCTTGAAGCAGGGATTAAATATTAAAGGATAATAACTACCCCTCACACTATCGTCTGTCCAGGAGCCGCCGGACATGCATCGGATGACTTTACCCCCATGCCCACACGGCGACTGCCCCGCAGTGGCCCACTATGCGCGCCCAAGGGACCAGTTTGCACCCCACTCTTCCCACGAA
Organism: Nitrosomonas sp. Nm34; assembly: GCF_900113925.1. Lineage (GTDB taxonomy): Bacteria > Pseudomonadota > Gammaproteobacteria > Burkholderiales > Nitrosomonadaceae > Nitrosomonas. The sequence goes on along the minus strand of NZ_FORD01000066.1, from coordinate 10,953 downwards.
ATTCCGATGAGTGGGATGGGGTTGGCCGGCACCCACCATATTCGCTAGTATGGTGAGAGATTATGTTGGTCTGAAGTTAACACTCCCTCTACTGCAGAAACAAGATATTCACTACCGTCAATTCCATGCCAGTTCAATAATTGGTATTTGCCTCCAGCTGCATTGATTCGATAAACGTTGATGTCTTTATAAGTTAGCGGACTTCCTGCTTGACAGATTTCTGGTGCGCCAGGCGCTTGCAGGAAATATGCATTGCTTTTACCCACCACTGTACCGATCCCGTGAGCATCGATAAGTAGCGCTGTTTCTTCATCGAGAGAAATAGCACGAGGCCGATCAGACCATCCGTTATCATAAATACGACACAAAAAGGCGATGGTACGCCCCATGCGGTCACGGGGTATTACGCGTGCATCACCGATTACGCTTTGAAGAATTGATAAATTCACTAAATCCCGATCAAGTGTAATGTACTTATTAAAAGGATCGGCAAGCGCTTCACTGGACGTCACGCCTTTGCTAAGAAGTGCGGAATAGATAAACTGAGTAAGAACATTCAGTCCTGCACTCGTTCCGCCAATTGGAACACCTTGAAATATGCGCTCATTAAGAGCTCCCTGCACGAGCGTTCCCTTCCAATAATTGATGTAATCGGATTGATCGCCACCTGCAATCCATATTGCTTCAGCCTGATTGATAGTGTTGATGACAAATTCATCATTGGCAGCTTCTATAGTTGGAATGATAAGCGTTGCAATTGACTTACTATTTGGGCACAGCTGCTGAATATAAGGGTTATAGGCATCTGTTCCAGTTGCTCGGATTACCAGAAAGTCTCCATTGCCACTCAATTCACACATCCACTGAAAAGCTGCGTCTACATCGATACCCGCACCCATTAGTACTATGCCTGATTGAGTGGTTGAAGTGATATCAGCCTGATTCCCCAAACGATAATATTCATAAGGGGGTTTCTTCTCAGCAATTAGCAGGAGAGAAAATGTCAAAAACAGCAGAACAGTTATATAACGCATCAATTATCGCTCCTTTTAACGGTGGGTAAAAAGACTGCCACGACATTTTGATGTAACGGATCAGATTCAGTAAATATTTATTGAGAACTTTCCACCACGGAATTAAAGATCATATCTGATCAGAGCCTATTGATCATTTTTATAAATAATTGCAAATTCATTATATTGAGAGACTTGCATACCACTAGTAATAGTAGAGTCTGCAATGTTAGATTAATGCTTACCGATGAATTCTGGTCTAAGCTTGAGCAGAAAAAAAGAAATGATACCCTATAGATAATACTCCAGCCCGAAATGATGATTTAAGCTTTGCTCGCCGAAAGAAACGTCTGTGGATTACGCTGAATACATGACCAGGCCATGTAAGTAAGAGTAAAAGCTTAAACGTAGTAGCGTTGGGCTTAGGCAAAGTAAACTCCACGCTACCGCCGGTCCAGGGGCCGCCGGTAGCGCACGGGATGATTGCCCCCATCCCCGCGCCGCAACCGCCCTACAGCGGGCAACTATGTACGCGCCAGAGGCTAGTTTGCGTCCCACCCCTCCCGAAAAGAGGCAGCGACGCAGGCTGATCTGCACCCGTTCACGTTGCATCGCTACCTTGATTCTGCCAATGCATTTTCAAAGAATCATATTTTTTATAAACCCAGCTACTACACTTCTGTCTTGTTATTTGGTACATTTTTAAATCTGTATTAACTTTGTACCCTAATTGGATTTTAATTTCACAGTCATTTGTTGCATGGATATCTACCTCATGCGCCATGGGGCGTACTAATTATAATGATCTTGGCCTGTGCAATGATGATCCTAGCCGAGACGTCCATTTAACAGAAGTAGGCATGGAACAGGAACAGGCGCATTCGGCAGCACTGACGCTGCGTCATGTAGCATTTGAGCGTATTGTAGTTTCTCCACTACCACGCACATAAACAGCAGAGGTAATAAACCGCTACCACTCAGTGCCAATTAAGGTTCACCCTGAGCTTGCCGACATCCGCTCTGGCTTTGAAGGTAAACCAGTGTTTGACTATTTTGTAGCGATTATTCATGATCGGCTACAAAAGCACGTAAATGACAGTGAATCGTTGCTTGATTACGAGCTGCGTGTATTATGCTTCATCGACTAGCTAAAAGAACACAAGGATAAAACATTATTGGTAGTCGCACACGAAGATATCATGCGGATATTTATTGCCTATTTTGAGGGCCGCATCGAGTATGATCAATTGAGGGAAATGCATATTGGCAATTGCAAATACCGACAGTACAGGTTGAATTGCACTTAAATTCGCTAAGATTACAAAAACAATTCAACGTTTCAAACTATCATTGTCTACATCGATTGCAAAAGCCTGTCCAAAACCAGCAACATATCGTCCGCTCTCCTGATGTAATACAAATAGATGAAAATCGGGTAAGGCGCATAATACGCTGACAACTTTGCCAAACTTTTCCTGCAATGCTTGTATCCGCTGCGTATATACCTCAGTGTCCCGCATTATTTCTTTTACACTGCAATTTAACACGGCTCGCTCGCGTGCAAACAGATTATGAGATTCTGATTCCGGGCGAATAAACATTATCGATGCTTTTGGATTATTCAGTAAATCCACCGTATGACTCGCCAGTTCACTGACATAGATATAATAGAGCCCAATATCATCGCGCACAAAGGGGGCATAACTGATATTTGGGACACCATCAGTTGAAGCGGTAGAAAGTAATAAGGTTTTTTGAGACGCGATTAGTTTTCGATAACGATCGGTAAGTTCATCGAATTCTTGCTGATTTATTTCACTCATCGGAGAACACGGACACTTCAATAGTTATAGGGCAGACTATTTTATACGCTCAGTTTATAACTGACCAAGCTGTTTCTTAATCTCTAAAAATACTTGCGCAAAGTCGTCGTCACCGAAGTGAACCGCCCCGGGTTTTTTAGAGATAAAACGATTTGAGAGGAGGAGAAGATGAAGAATCAAGTCAGTTATTCACAGGAAGTACGGGAACGAGCGCTACGATTGGTATTTGAACAGCAAAAGGAGCATGAATCGCTGGTCGACCATCAAATCGATCGCATCGAAGATTGGCTGTACAGCGGAGACGCTGCGAGCGTGGGTAAGACGTGCAGAAACTGATGAGGGAATTCGAGGAGATTTGTCTTCATCGGATCATGAACGGCTCAAGCAACTGGAACGAGAGCATCGTGAACTTAAACGAGCAAACGAGATATTGCATCAGGCATCGGCCTATTTTGCGAAAAGAGGCTCGACCGCCGACCGAAGTGATGGTGATATGTGTTGATCAGCATAAAGAACAATACGGGGCCGAGCCAATCTACGAGCAAATTCAGAGTGCCCCATCGAGTTACTATCAACACAAAGCACGCGAGCGAGCTCCTGATCGATTGCCTGATCGCATCAAGCGGGATGAGGAGCTTGAAAGTGACATTCACCGCATATGGAAGAATAATTTCAAAGTTTATAGGGCCAACAAAGTCGACGGCTGATATAGCGACAGGGGTAGTCAATATCTCTCGATCCGCTGTACGGAACGTCTGGCAGAAGCCAATATGGAAGCCTCTGTTGGGAGTGTCGGTGACTCTTACGATAATGCGCTGGCTGAAACGATTAATGGATTGTACAAAACAGAGGTCATACGGCATCGCGGGCCCTGGCGCACTATCGATGAAGTGGAATTTGCCACTTTGGAATGGGTAGATTGGTTCAACCATCGCCGGTTATTGGAGCCGATGGAGATACTCCACCGGCTGAATTCGAAATGGCATATTAATCGCTAATTGAAGGAGTCACCGGATGCAGCTTGACTTAACAAAACACGTCTCCGGAATTCCCGGGACAATTCAACCGTAGATATACTCATCAAATCACACATACGTTTTGAATCATTCTTAACTGGTTAAGTTATATGCGCAGTCTTATGGCTAGCAAAGGAAAAGATTGCCCTGAGGATGGAGTAGTAAAACGGTTTTGGAACTGTATTCCAAAGACAAGGCTGATATTGAGGAAATAGGACTCGCTCCAGGAAAATTGATGTTTACCCGGAGCGAGTCATGCCGCAGAACTAATGTCCCTACTTAGAGCGTTTTGAGATACTCAAGCAAAGCTTTTTTCTCGTCTGAGGAAAGTGTAGTACCGAATTCGTGACCGCATCGGCTATTACCGGAATTTCGGTCACTGCAATCCGTTGTCTGCAACGTATAATCAAACTTAGTTTGCTCAGCAGCAATTCCGATATTGACGATATCATAAACCGGACCAACCTTGAATGAACTGACTCGTTCGGCTGCTGGCTTCAGCAATTCCGCTAATGTGGGTACAGAACCATTGTGAAGGTAAGGTGCAGCAGCCCAGATTCCTTGAAGAACTCTTGATTCATACGCGTAAGTAGGTTTAGCTGGTTTGGCTATTTTTTCAGGTACAGCCGGTGCAATAAATGCGTCTCGGAGAGATTCAGTTTCAGGTGGAAAAGGTGACTTCAGACTATCTGCTTGTGCCCTATCCTTGATCTTCGATAGAATGGGAATGTAATGCTGGAGGATGGAGCCGAGGACAGCGGTTCCCAGAACGTTGAAGGCGGTATCAACTGGCTTGAGTGGAGCAGCGAGAAATGGTATTTTTGCACCTTCAAGCACACCTGTCTTCACAGTACGGCTGAGAATTTCATATTCCTTTGAATCCGTATCAACATCCAAAATGGGAGTTTTCCAAGTTTTTTGCTCGAAGAACCTGGTTTCACCGGGTGCAATACCGTGACAATCAGCGCAACCACCTGCTTGAGTCTTGCGTTCATAAATTTCTTTACCTTTGTTGGCAAGAGTTTGATCTATTTGCCATGGCCATTTGGGAGGACCAATTTTTTTAATCAAATCTTCCAATGCCAGTAATCCCGAGAAATTAGCCGAGTTAGTGGCTAGATAGTCAATACCGAGTATCTCGTCCACATCCTTTTTAGGATGAAAAATAGCAAATACTCCGTAAACTTCTCCGAGATTTCGGGAAAGCGCCAGTATGCTGTTGCCATTACTAGCGAAACCAGGCCATTGTGTTTTGTCCTGAATTGCAGCATTCCAGAGAAATGGATAGCGTACCGGTGCATTAGCTGGCTGGATATTTTCAGGGATCATGTAAGTAGGAGCAGGACCGATGTCTAGCCCTGCGAGCCGATTGAAGATCATCGATACAGCATCGAGTCTTGCAGGGCCCCAAGGCTGCGTGGGGAGCGCGCGTTCTATCAATGTATGGTAAGGTAGATACCAAGCTTTTACTTCCTCTCGTAGTTTCTCCTTATCTGCCGAAGTTGATGACGAGCCGAGTACGGCATGAGCGAAATCGATGAATGCTTGTTGGTTCGTCAAGACCGTATTCACCGCAATATCGAGATCAGCAAGGAAACTTTGGAAATCAACGATTCCAGGGCCGCCATCGATTCGATACGAAGTATCAGCAACCTCGATTTGACGCGTATGGCAGGCAGCACAACTCATGCCTATTTCCTGTCCGTTCCCCCCGCTGTTAACAGTAAATCCAACCGGCAGCCCGGCGGGCCGGCTTGCTTCATTGATTAAATAACCATAACGACTAAGGCTTTCATCCATGAACGGCTTGCCATTTGGTTGCTTTAAAGCGACTATCCATCGAAGCGGCATAATCTGAGATCCTTGATCTCGGCTATAGAAGTCGTTCCGGGTAGCAGCTGTCCACTCGGTACCTTGATCGATAGTCACCGTTCCTGCAGCGAATGAAATCGCAGGTAACAGCCAGGCAAATACTGAGACGATACTACCAATCCGGGATACAAACCCGATTTTCAACATTTACTCTCTCCTTGAAGAATGAATTAGAATATAGTTCACAGCATCCTTGATAATTATTAATTCTGCAGCTGCTTTACTCACAGACATGAAGATATTGGCAGAGGATAAATCCTTTTTAGGCCTAGCTACTAGCTACCCTGCATACGGAATGATAAGAATTTATTAGTACGTTCGATTTGATTTCCAGGATTCATTTTTTCCGTGTACCCTCTTAGATAACTATATATGCTGCCAGGGCCAAGCTGGGAATGGATGCGCGAATAGCATAGAATATGCCAAGGGTATATAGTAAAAGAAGAAGAACGCCTTTCTTCTCACTATTTGATCATTGAGATTTGCTGAGAAAGTGGTATATCGTAAATATTCCTATACAAAAAGTTTGTTTGTCTTTTCCTCATGACTTTTATTTCTTAAAAAAAGAGTATTTATTCTTCCTATACTCAATTAGTGAAACACAGCAAAAAATATTTCCTCTGACAACACTTAAGGTTAGTGTGTTCCGATGTTTCCACCTCTAATGAGCTTCGACGTCCAGACACTACTGGTCGCGGTTGCGCTGGCCACGATGCTCTCAGCAGTGACTCGCATCCTGTTATGGCGCACTCATCCCGGGATACCCGGACTCGGTCATTGGGCGGGGGGCAGTGTGCTGGGAACAGTGGCACTTTTGATGATTGCTATGCGCAATATTGTTCCCGAATGGTTGGCATTATCATTGGCGCAAATGCTCATTGCGATGGGCTTCATTATCCTATGGGATGAGTTTCCGCCGGTTTGTAGGCCGCGCTCCGTTGTCGCGTCCAATTCTGATGATCCTTATTGTGTTTGCAATTGGTTTGATCGTGGCTTCGAACGTGTTGCAGTCGTTGAGTTTTCGCACGTCGAGCAACGCCTTATGGATAGCGCTGCTTTCGGCCATGGTTGCACAGGAGCTATTGTCGGCCGCCCGTCCGCGGGAAATTGCGATGCGTGTTTCGGGCTGGCTTTACGCGATCAGCGCAGCGCTATTCTTTGTCCGCAGCTTCGCAGTAGCGACGAGTGACGCAACCGTTGACCCTTGGAGCCCGGATGGGCCAACCCCGTTGATGTTGCTCTGGTGGCTATGCTTCACTATGGGCGCGACGCTCGGCATGGTGCTCATGGCAAGTGAACGGCTTCAGAAGGAGCTAGACCATCAGGCGAGCCACGACCCGCTCACTGGAGCCCTTAACCGTCGTGCCTTATTGATGTTTGCAGAAAAGGAGCTGGCCCGTTGCCGACGCAATGGACAACCCTTGTCTGTACTGATGATGGATCTGGACCACTTTAAGGCCATCAACGATCACTTCGGTCACCAAGGCGGCGATGAGTTCCTATGTCGCTTCGTGTCTTCTTCCCAGCGGGTGTTACGTACCGATGATGTGTTCTGTCGCTTTGGTGGCGAAGAATTCCTGGCGCTTCTTCCGGGCATTACTTCCGAACAAGCATTGCTGGTTGCAGAGCGCATCCGTAGCGCCTACCGGAGTGAGATGGAGAACATCACGACGATTTCTCTTCCGTTCAACGCCACGGTTAGTATCGGAATCAGCCAATACCGCCCTGAGGAAGAGATTGACGATGTCATCCTCCGTGCTGACACCGCCCTTTACCAAGCGAAAGCGAATGGGCGCAACCGATGCGAATTGATGGAATTTTGTGGAGCGGAGTAGATTCCTCTAGACCTTTGTCGGATACACGACTAATGGCCCCAGTTAATAAAATCGCGAGCTCAAGCCAAGTCGAGTTGGACTTAAGTGGGCTAATCTCCACGCGATCACCCGTCCAGGGGCCGCCGGCAACGCACGGGATGACTACTACCCCATGCCCCGCTCCGCAGCGGCCGACTATGCGCGCCTGAGGGGCCGGTTTGTGCCCTACTCTCACCAAACCGCCAGGGAAGGACGGGGCCAACTGGTACCCTTCCCACGCCGCATTGCCTCTACCATTCTGCCAGCGCACTGATCACCGTCTATACAGCATCTTCCTGACTGACTGCATTCCCAAATGATAACGCCATCGACGATATCATTTACCGTCTCGTATTTAGAAGCGTTAAGCAGAGAGATCAAGTTGTGATTGATCAGGCTAACTGTCTCCTGCTCATCAGAAGAAATGAGTCGATTTTGAATACTGCATTCTTTATCCAGCCAGATTTGCGGGTAGGATTTGATCTGGTAATCCTGGGACACCAGTATCTCCGAAACATAAGGGAATGCCTTGCTCGTGGAGGTATACCAATCTACTCTTTTCAGAGTGTGCAGATTCCCCAACAATGCCAATATCGGAGCCTGGCTTACTTGATTCGCCAGCTTTTCATTTAAACTTAATTTAAACGTATAGCCTATCCTGTATAAAATGATTCAAATTTTACAAGCAGCAAAGAGCTGCTGGATGGAACACCCCTCCTTTTTTCTGATGGCTTTGGCCTGGGCCCATTTTGGTCCAATGTCATTTAAGTCCGGCGAATAAGGCGGCAGATATTCAAGTGTATGCCCGGCATGGGCAATAGCGGCTTGGATATCCAACCGTTTATGAAAGGTTGCGTTGTCCATGACAATCACGCAAGCGGGCAGAAGTTTAGGCAAAAGGTCCTGCGTCACCCACGCATAGAAAATGTCGGCGGTAATATTGGCTATCAACAGGCTTATGGTCAGGAGTGTCTTCCCGATCAGGGCGCCAATGACATTAGTTCGGTCTGTTGCATGCCAATCTTTTATGCCATGGGCGCGCTCACCTACTAGCGCATAGCCATGCGTGCGTGGCATGTCGTGCGCAAAGCCGCTTTCATCAAGGTAAACGATAACGCGGCCTTCGCGCTCATAGCCTTCAATTTTTTGCTGAAAGATGCGCCGCTCTTCTTCGCTGGCTTTGGGGTGGCGCAGACTTTTTTATAAGTCACACCCAGACGCTTTAAAGCGCGATTAATGCCTTGCTTGCTGACTCCCAGCCGTTTGGCGCGCTCGTACTGATACGTGTCCGGATAATTCTTGACGTCGTGCGCCAACTTCTCCATGTCGATCCTGGTGGCAGGCTTGTTGCGGGTGGTCTTCGAGCGGGTGTTTTGATCCAGCGCGTCACGCTGGCTATCCCGACGCAAAAACGCTTGGCCACTTGTGCAATTGAGAGGTTCTCCTTCTCCCGAATGGATAATACTTTACGGCGAAATGATATCGGGTAGGTCATCTGCAAATTATAACCAATTTATAGGGGATATGCTATACAATGACTAGCCGCGGATCATCTTGCACAGACATACTTCCATCACTTTTAACTGGCGGTGCTTTTGGCACTTTAGGAAGCATGTTTGCTCTGACAACTGCAAGCTCTGCTATTAGCGTTGTCAGCTCGTGTGCAGACAATGTTTCATTGAGTGACAAGCATATAGATTTTTTATCTTCGCTTATTTTCATCGCTTCTCCTTTGCTATGAATAGCTTGGTAGGACTTACTATTCTATCAGCATAGGAGAGGATGCCTATTCAGCCAATGTGTAATAGAACTATTATGAGCCACTGAATACATCTTCCCTCACTTGATGCTAATCGCATTAGCTTACAGGCTTTAGATTGGTACACTTTTATTTTGCTATTCATGCAAAATTAGCGCCCATCAGTGGTACATTTTTACTGCCCTATTTATACCTTATTTCCTCCTGCAATCCAGCTTTACTCTTTAGAGGCAGGGTAGTGATTGCAAGACTCCGTTCTTTCATTATTTGTCATTTGTGACGAGGTCTTTTTCGTTGGTATCGACGACAAAGACAGCCAGCAGGCGCGCAGGTTGAGTCTTGCTGTTATTTGCGCTGACCCCATGATGATCGCCAGGTAATTCGGCGAAGTTCTCGCCAGCGCGATAAACCTTTTCCGGACCGTTATTGACTTTACTACGAATTTCCCCCTCAAGAACCGTTGCATAGATGAAAGCCGACTTTGGATGGGTATGTGCTGGCGATGAAGCACCCGGCTGGTATTCGACCAGCACGCCTTTCATGCTCTTGCCGGGCACATTCGGGAGAGCGTGATCAAAGACGACCGTTACCTTGGACTTATCTGTGGGCAAATTATCGGCTGAAGCTGCGTTTGCAGAGAGCGCTGCCAAGACAGCCCCGTACAGAAATCTAGTAAACATGGTGTTCTCCTTTGTTGATAAAAATGAGTGGATACAGATCACCGCACAATGTCCTCAGTCCCATCAATCTAATCGCGGATCGGAATACGTATTCTTCGACAAATCATGGACTGATGAACACCACTGTTAGTTCACTGCCCGGCCTGCGCACCCCTTCACAGGGGCTGTAACCCTCGCCTACCGAGCCCAGGTTCTCTTGGCAAAATATGGCCCTCATAGTAAAGCTCCAATACCCCCCAATTTTCGCTCCTTTTATGTTGATTGTCCTTGCGTTGTCGCTCGTATTATTCTGAATGGAATGGTTCTCCAGGATATCTATTATGCTCTTAGAGTAGGATAGCCTTCGATATATCCCAGTCGGTTTGTTTTGCCGGCACATGGCAGGGAAGGCAGCTTTCCAGATAACCTTTGGATGTATTGAAGTTCCGGTTTGGGGCTTCAAACAACGCCCATACCCAACCTTCTCCCCAGTTGGCATTGTCTTTGAAACGGCCTTTTGTGTCCTTGATCATCACAAACCAGACCGGCGTATCGCCTGCCCATACCGCCGGTCCAGTGGTCAATTTGCTGAGATGATCTTGCAGACTTCCTTTATAGCAGATCTCATATAAAATGATTTAAATTTCATAAGCGGCAAAGAGCTGCTCGATGGAACAACCTTCCTTTTTTCTGATGGCTTTGGCCTGAGCCCATTTGGGTTCAATGTCATTTAAGTCCGGGGAATAAGGCGGCGGGTATTCAAGTGTATGCCCGGCATTGGCAATGGCGGTTTGGATATCCTGCCGTTTATGGAACGTTGCGTTGTCCATGACAATCACGCAAGCGGGCAGAAGTTTAGCAAAAGGTCCTGCGTTATCCACGCATAGAAAATGTCAGCGGTGATATTGGCGATGAACAGACTTATGGTCAGCAGCGTCTTTCCGATCAGAGCGTCAAT